>NZ_JBEPPN010000003.1:0-550665 GCF_040547295.1 Gordonia sp. PvP123
CTCAGGGAGCGGGGAGACAGCCCCGCAAGCTCCGGGACTCCTCAGGGAGCGGGGAGACAGCCCCGCAAGCTCCGGGACTCCTCAGGGAGCGGGGAGACAGCCCCGCAAGCTCCGGGACTCCTCAGGGAGCGGGGATCAGATCGCGCGTGAGCGCGGTACGTCGGTGTCGGCCTGTCCGAGGATCTTGTTGACGATCTGCACACCCTCGCGCAGGATCTCCCGCTCGTCGGCGGAGAGTTCGGCGAGTCGGTCGCTCAACCACGCCTTGCGTGCGGCGAGTTCGTCGATCACGACATCGACACCCTCCGGCGACAACGTCACGATGGCCTGGCGGCCGTCGGTCGGGTGCGGTTCGCGCTTGATCATCCCCAGATCCGACAGCGACGCGATCACCCGGGTCATGGACGGAGGGCGGACCCGCTCGGCGGCCGCGAGTGCGCCCGGCGTCATCGGTCCTTCGTGGTGGAGGGTGTTGAGGGCGGACAGCTGTGTGAGCGATACGAGTTTGTTCTCGCGCCGACCCCGAAGTCGGCGCGCGAGGCGCACCACGGCGAGGGACAGATCGCCCGACAGACTTCCGTCACCGTATGGTGAATGCATTCACAAAGGGTAGGCCAGGAAAACGGCACCCAGCCCCGACCGCAACCAAATTGCATCGGGCGGACGACACCGAATCGGGCAAACCCGTACGAACGTCGCGCGAGTCCGTCAGCCGATGAGGTCGGAGATGGGTCCGCGCGCGAAGTAGGCCACGAACACCGCGGCGACGAACCAGAGCAACGGGTGCACCGTACGCGCCTTGCCCGCCGCGGTCGCCATCACGACCCAGCTGATGAAGCCGATGCCAATGCCGTTGGCGATCGAGTAGGTGAAGGGCATCGTGACCACGGTCAGGAACGCCGGCAGCGCGAAGTCGAGCCGCTTGAAGTCGACGGTCGTGAGCTGGCCGATCATCATGGCACCGACGACCACCAGCGCGGGGGCGACCGCCTCGAGCGGGATCACCTCGTAGAGCGGTGTCAGGAACATCGCCACCAGGAACAGCACGCCGGTCACGACGTTGGCCAGGCCGGTGCGCGCACCTTCGGCGATACCGGACGCGGACTCGACGAACACGGTGTTCGACGACGCCGAGGCGGCACCGCCGGCAATGGCACCGGTGCCCTCGACCACCAGCGCGCGGCCGATCCCGGGCAGGTTGCCCTTCTCGTCGGCCAGCCCGGCCTCCTTGCCGAGGCCGGTCATCGTGCCCATCGCGTCGAAGAAGTTGGAGAGCACCAGGGCGAACACCAGCACCGACGCCGCCAGCACCCCGATCCGCGTGAATGCACCGAACAGGTCGACGTCGCCGACCAGGCTGAGATCGGGCAGACCGCCGAGGGCGTTCGGGATGTCGGGCACACTCAGGCCCCAGCCCGAAGGGTTGTCGACGCTCGACCCGTAGTCGAAGATCTGCTCCAGCACGATCGACAACACGGTCGTGATGGCGATGCCGATCAGCAGACCGCCGGGGACCCGGCGCACCACCAGGACACCCATCAGCAGCACGCCGACGGCGAAGATCAGGGTGGGGATGGTCGAGATCGAGTTGTCGCTGCCCAGCTGCACGGGCACGGTGGTCCCGGCGGCGTCGGGGATGCGCTTGACGAACCCGGCGTCGACGAAACCGATGAAGGCGATGAACAGACCGATCCCGGCCGCGATCGCAGCCTTCAGTTCCGGGGGCACCGCGTTGAACACCGCGGTGCGGAATCCGGTCACGGCCAGCAACACGATGATGATGCCGTCGACGACCACCAGACCCATCGCCTCGGGCCACGTCACCTGCGGGGCGATCGACACCGCCAGCAGACTGTTGATGCCCAGTCCCGCGGCGATCGCGAACGGATAGTTGGCGACG
Organism: Gordonia sp. PvP123; assembly: GCF_040547295.1. NCBI lineage: Bacteria > Bacillati > Actinomycetota > Actinomycetes > Mycobacteriales > Gordoniaceae > Gordonia > Gordonia sp. PvP123. The sequence goes on from NZ_JBEPPN010000003.1 coordinate 1,901, forward strand.
AGGCCGAACAGGATCGACATCACGCCCGCGACAAGCGCGGTGACCGCGGCGACCTGCGCCAGCGGCAGGACGTTGCCCAGGACGTCGGCGTTCTTGTCGCCGCCCGGGATACCGCCGATGATGATCGGGTTGAGCACCACGATGTAGGCCATCGTGAAGAACGTGACCAGACCGCCGCGGAACTCGCGGTTGAGCGTCGAACCGCGTTCGGAGATCTTGAAGAACCGGTCGAGCGGGCCGTGCGGAACGGCGGAGTCCGGCCCCGGCGTGGTCGCCGGGAAGTCGGGTTCGGTGGGCAGGTGCCCCGTCGGTGCGTCGGCACCCGGGGTGTCGGAGGACCTCAGATCGCGAGACTCACTCGGCTCATCGTGTGGCACGTTCCGAAAGCTACCCTGTTGTCCATGTCCGCGACACCTGAGATCCCCGAACTACCCCGCGCACTGCGCGCCCCGGAGCCGGTGATCGTGGTCGGGATGGTCGCGTGGGTGATCGCCACTGTGCTCGTGGCCGTCACCGATCTCGGCGGCGACCGCGCGCTCCAGATCTGTCTGGTCGGGCTGGCCGTCGGTCTGCTCGGGACGACGATCGTCCTCGTGCAGCGTGCCGGCGTCCGACGCGGTGACCGCGGCGCGCAGGAGGGGCTCGACTAGGGTTCTCGCGGCGCGAACTCGTCGGCGCCCGGTTCGTGATCGAGCACAGCGCGATTGCGGACCATCATCACCGCGAAGTAGAGCGCACCCACGACGATGAGACCGCCGACGATCAGGGTGGGGACCGTCGCCTCGTCGGGCGTGACGAGGACGAAGAGCGCGAAGCACACCCAGATCAGTGCGGCGACGGCGACGGGAAGCTCGTACCGGCCGAGGCTGAAACCGCCCTCCTTGTGGTCCAACCGCTTGCGCACTCCCAGATAGAGGAGAACGATGCCGCCATAGATCAGGGCGGGCAGGATCGTCGAGGCGATGATGAGTTCGATGAGTGCGTCACCGGGCAGGGCCACCATGAGCACCACCCCCACGGCGAGGATGAGCAGGGTCGCCGGGACCGGCGTCTGGGTCGCCGGGTTGACCCGGCGCATCAACCGGTGGGCCGGGAACCGCTGGTCGCGCGCCATCGCGAACACTTGCCGCGAACATGCGGCCATCACCACCATGCCGGCACCGAACATCGCAAACGCTATGCACGCCAGCAGGACTCGCTCAGCAAAAGGACCCAGTTGGTCGCGGATGATCGCCGCGACCGGAGACCCCCCGGCACTCACCGTCGTGACGTCCTTGATGGCGATGGTGAGCACGATCAGGAAGATCAGACCCACCACGGCAGCGGCGACCACCGATGCGACGATGGCGCGCGGGACACTGCGGAACGGGTCCTTGGCCTCCTCGGCGAGGTTGGCCGCGGAATCGAAACCGACCAGCGTGGTCAGGCCCATGACCATCGCGGCCATCACCCCGCCACCGATGGCCCAGTAGTCGGCGGCGCCCTCGGCGACCCCGCGCGAGGCGAGATTGTCGAGATCTCCGCTGCCGGTGAAGATCATCACCGCGCCGAGCCCGATCACCAGGACCGCGACGATGGCCAGCTCGACGGCCACCGCAGCCGAGGTGAACAGACCGAGCAACCGGGTGGACGCGATCACGAGGACCGCCTGCACGACGAGGATGACCAACGTGATCACCCTCGCGGTGTCCTCGTTCTCGGCCATCCCCACCAGTGGCATGAACGCCTGGCTCGCCAGTGCGTTGTCCATCGCCACCACGGCGATCGCGAGATACCAGAAGCTCAGCCAACCGAAGAACCAGCCGATCTTCGGGCCGGCCAGTCTCGATGCCCACTGATACGACGAACCGCTCAGCGCGATTCGCGCGGCGAACTGGGCCACCACGAGCGCGATGAGGGTCTGACCGATCGCCGCGACAATCCACAACCAGATACCGACGGGGCCGGCCGTGGTGAGCACGTCGCCGTAGGTGGCGAACACACCGACGGCGACCGAGATGAACGCGAAGGAGATCGCGAACACCGCGAAACCGCCCAGTGTCCTGCGTAATTCCGGCGCATATCCGCTGTCCTGGAACTCCTCGTCCACACCGGCCGGGGTGGTCAGGTCTTCGGCCATGGTCTGAGTTCCTCTCGGCGGCAACGTGTCAGTCGGGCAGGAGCTCGTCCAACCGCCCGCCGAGGATGCCCACGGCATAACCTAACCGCTCGAACGCCTTGTTCGTGGTCTGTCCGTGGTAATAGCGGTAGTAGATCTGCTGGGCGATGACACCCGCCCGGAAGAGTCCGAACACCTCGTACCAACGCCAGCGTTCGGGAGTCATGTCGAACCCCATCCGCTCGCAGTACTTCTCGACGAATTCTGCGCGACTGATCATGCCGGGCAGGTGCGTCGGGACGCGCCGCATGAGTTGCATGGCCTCCGGATCGTCGGCCTGGATCCAATAGGCCATCGACCCCGCGACATCCATGAGCGGATCGCCCAGGGTCGCCATCTCCCAGTCCAGGATGCCGATGACACGGGTGGGATCGTCGTGGTCGAGGACGACGTTGTCGAGCTTGAAATCGTTGTGGATGACGCAGTTCGCAACATCGTCGGGTTGGTTCTCGGCCAGCCAGGCCATCGTCGGCTCGAAGTCGGGCACGTCGTCGGTGTGGGCGTTGCGGAAACGTGCGGTCCATCCGTCGACCTGGCGGCGTACGTAGCCGTGCCCCTTGCCGAGGTCGGCGAGTCCGGTGCCGCTCGGATCGACCGAGTGGACCTCGACCAGGGTGTCGATGAAGTTGAGGCAGAGCCGGCGCGCCTGCTCGGCATCGAGCGGCACGTCGGCGGGCCATTCGGTCCGCGGGATCACACCGTCGATGCGGCCCATGACGTAGAAGTCCGCGCCGAGCACCGATTCGTCGTCGCAGAACGCGATCATGGGCGCGATGTACCGGATGGCCGTCGCGAGCTCGGACTGAATCCGGTACTCCCGTCCCATGTCGTGCGCGCCACGCGCCTTGGTCCCCCGCGGCGCCCGGCGCAGAATCAGATCCTTTGCCGGATAACGCAGCAGGAATGTGAGGTTCGATGCGCCGCCGCCGAATTGGCGAACCTCCGGGACGGCGTCGAGACCGGCCGGATCCGCAGCGTTGGCCTCGAGCCACTTCGCCACCGCCTCGACGTCGAATGCGTCTTCGGTGCGGACCTCGCTTGCACCCGCGACTTCATCAGTCATCTCGTTCCCCCGATCAGCGGTACTTGCCGAACTCGATGCGCGCAACGACGTTGCGGTGCACCTCGTCCGGGCCGTCGGCCAGGCGCAGCGATCGTGCGCCCACCCAGGCCTGGGCCAGCGGGAAATCATCGGTCATGCCGGCACCGCCGTGCAGTTGGATGGCGAGGTCGATGACGCCGAGCGCCATGTTGGGCACCTCGACCTTGATCTCGCTGACCGCCGACACGGCTTCGCGGGACAGGCCCTGGTCGAGCAGCCACGCCGCGTGATGGACGAGGAGTCGCGACCGGTTGATCGCGATCCGGGCGTCGGCGATGCGCTCGCTGTTGCCGCCGAGACGGGCGAGCTGCTTGCCGAAGGCCTCGCGTGAGAGCGCCCGCCGCACACCGAGTTCCAATGACTTCTCGGCGAGCCCGATCGCCCGCATGCAGTGGTGCACCCGGCCCGGACCGAGCCGCCCCTGCGCGATCTCGAAGGCGCGGCCGGGTCCGAGCAGGATGTTCGACGCGGGGACGCGCACGTTGTCGAAGCTGACCTCACCGTGGCCGAACGGCTCGTCGAAATAGCCCATGGTGGTCAGCATCCGGTCGACGGTCACGCCGGGAGCGTCGATCGGGATGAGCACCATGGTGTGACGCGACTTCCGGTCGGCCTCGGCATCGGTGACGCCCATGAAGATGAGGACCTTGCAGTCGGGATGGCCCACGCCGGTGGAGAACCACTTGGTCCCGTTGATGACGACGTCGTCGCCGTCGAGCACGGCGGTGGCGGCCATGTTGGTGGCGTCGGACGACGCGACGGCCGGCTCCGTCATGCAGAAGGCGCTGCGGATCTCCGCGGTCAGCAATGGCTCGAGCCACTGCTTGCGCTGCTCCTCGGTGCCGTACCGGAGCAGCACCTCCATGTTGCCGGTGTCGGGTGCGTTGCAGTTGAAGATGACGGGCGCGAGCCCCGACGATCCCATCGCCTCGGCGATCGGCGCGTAGTCGGCGTTGGACAGTCCCGCTCCGCCGTCGGTGCCGAAGTCCGCGGCATAACGACCGGCGTGCTCAGCAGGCAGGAAGAGGTTCCACAGCCCCTGCGAGCGTGCCTTCTTCTGCAGGTCGGCGATGATCGGCGACGGCGTCCAGGGGTTGCCGTCCCCGTCGCGACGGGCCTTGATGTCCCGATGGATCTCGGGTTCGACCGGCTCGATCTCGGTGGTCACGAAGTTGCGCACGCGTTCGGTGAGTTCGGCCGACCGCGCTGACGGGGAGAAATCCATACCCGACCGTATCGCGATGAACCGATTACCCGTCATCGTTCCGAGCAAACCGGCGCGCCAGCAGGCGCGGCGACAGTCGCGATGGCGTCGCCGGTCCGGGTGTCGTATTGCCACCACCCTGATCGAACTGTCGGCAAACCCGTCCGGTGGGAACGAAGCCGCCGAATCGAGCTGAGCGGTCTTGACTTCGAACCCGCGCGGCCTGCCGCCCTCACATCGTGGTTGGCGCACTCGCCAGTGATGAGTTCGAATCGACCGCCACGGTCGATTCGAAACGAGCAAGGGGCAGTATGAGTCACATATCGAACCGAACTGCCCCTTCCTGGAGATGCAGAGGCGGATACGGCCAGCTCGCGGCGTGGGTCGACGCCGCCGGCGGACGTCCCGAAAGGCCTGGTCGGCCACACGGTCCAGGTCACCGCGTCGACCGCCGGGATCACATTGTCGAGATCGAGCAGCTCTTACCCGCCGGCCAACGGGTGCCGTCGGCGCAATCGAGTCCGATCCGGTGCGGCGCAAGCCGATGCCGTCTCGGTCCGAGTGAGTACCGCGCTCATAGTGACCTATTGCCGATCCCCGGCGAGATCGCCCGTGCCGCGTCGCGATTCGTACCGGAGCAGGACCCACGTGCACAGTACGACCCAGATCGCCCCGAACAACCATCCGGCCACGACGTCCGTGGCCCAGTGCACGGCGAGTTGTATCCGCGTGAGGCCCACGAGGATCGACAGCACAGGTGCGATCACCAGGACCCAGCGATGCGATCGCACCCAGGCGAAGCAGCGATACGCCGAGACGGCGAACAGCCCGAACACGACCATCGTCATCATCGCGTGCCCGGAGGGGAACGAGAAGGTGTCGATGTTGAGCAGGCGGTCCTCGACGGGCGGGCGGTCCCGCGCGAACGAGTACTTGAGCGCTTGCATCACCGCATAACCGGAAAGCACTCCGGCGCCGACGAAGACGGCGTCGACCCGGTGTCGTGTCGCGGCGAGCGCGACCACGGCCGCCAAGGTCAACACCGTCATCGTCACGGTGTTCCCGAGCAGAGTCACCACTTCGGCGATCGAGATCCATGGCTCCGAACGGTTCTCGACGACCCAGTTCAGAATGTTCTCGTCGATCGTCGTCGGAGAGATGAACATTCCGCCACCCTATCCGGGCTCGATCAGTCGTCTGTTCGATCGACACGCAGCGCTGGACCCCGGCCCGAAACAGGCGTCGCCCAAGTCGCCTGCAAGTACGTCACAAGCGTCACCGCCGACAGTTGTCATCGACACAGCCCGACCCCGTACCGATGAGGACACCGCCGATGACCACGCACCCCGCCCACACCGCCCACCCGATCCAGCTGTTCCTCCCCGGGCAGGCCGCAGCGCCCGACGGGCCGATCGACCCGTTCATGATGTACGTCCTGCATCACGGGTTCCGGCGCGACCTCGCCGACTTCGCCGCCACCGTGCCGGTCACACCCATCGACGACGCTGGGACGTGGCGAGCACTCGCCCGGCGATGGACGATGTTCGCGCACGCGCTGCACCACCACCACACCGGCGAAGATCTCGAACTGTGGCCGCTGCTGCTCGAGCGATGCGACAGCACCGAGCGGGAGGTACTCGAGGCCATGGAGGCCGAGCACGACGAGATCGATCCACTGCTCGAGGAGTGCGCGGCCGGCTTCGCGCGGATGGCCGAACACGCCGACGCCGCCGGCCGCGCCGCTCTCGCGGAGGCGTTGCTGCGCACCGAGGAGGTTCTCGGCCGGCACCTCGCCCACGAGGAGACCGACGCGATCGCGATCGTGCAGCGTCGGCTGACACTGCCGGACTGGGACGCCTTCGAGGAGAAGATGAGCAGACGCGCCGGTCTGGCCGAGACACTTCGTACGTGCCCGCTGATGGCGAAGGGACTCGTCGGCGCCGACCGCGATGCGGTGTACGCCCGCATCCCCGCGATCCTGCGCCTGATGATCAGGCTCGGCGGACCGAGGTTCCGGCGACTCGACGACCGCGCGTTCTACTACAACCCGCGCTGAACAGCGATGCTCGGCGAACTCACCGCGCCAGCGACCGACCGATCACCAGTCGCTGAATCTGATTGGTGCCCTCGAAGATCTGGGTGATCTTGGCCTCGCGCATGTAGCGTTCCACCGGGAAGTCGCGTGTGTAGCCGTACCCGCCGAACACCTGGACCGCGTCGGTGGTCACCTTCATCGCGGCGTCGGTGGCGACGAGCTTGGCGGTCGCGGCCGCGCGCGTGTAGTCGATGCCGGCGTCGCGGCGCCGAGCGGCGTCGAGATAGGTCGCGCGGGCCGAATCGACCGCGGCGGCCATGTCGGCCAGCACGAACGACAGACCCTGGTGGTCGATGATCTTGCGGCCGAACGCGGCTCGCTCCTGCGCGTAATCGACGGCGGCGTCGAGCGCGGCCTGCGCCAGACCGGTCGCCACCGCCGCGATGCCCAGACGCCCCGAATCCAAAGCGGAGAAGGCGATCTGAAGCCCCTGCCCCTCCGACCCGAGCCGACGGCCCTCCTCGATGAACGCGTCGTCGTAGGTGGCGCCGGTCGTCGGGACCGCGTGCAGGCCCATCTTGTCCTCGGGCTTGCCGAAGCTGAGCCCGTCGGTGTCCCGAGCGACGAAGAAGCAGGACACCCCCTTGGAACCCTCACCCGTACGAGCGAAGACGTTGTACACATCGGCGATACCACCGTGCGTGATCCACGCCTTCGCACCGGTCATCGAATAGCCGCCATCGCCGGGCACGGCGCGGCACGCGAGCGCCGCGGCGTCCGAGCCGGCCTGCGGTTCGCTGAGACTGTAGGCGCCGATCAGCTTGCCGTTCAACAGATCCGGCAACCACTGCTGCTTCTGCTCGTCGGTACCGAAGTTGAACAGCGGGTGGCAGGCCAGCCCGTGGACACTCACCGCGACCGCGACCGCGGCCCAGCGCGCGCCGAGTTCCTCGAGCACTTGGAGGTAGACCTCGTACGGCTGGCCGCCACCGTCCCACTCCGTCGGGTACGGCAGGCCGAGCAGCCCCGCCTCGCCCAGTTCGGCGAACAGCCCCTCGGGATACTGACGGTCCTTCTCGTGCTGATCGACGATGGGCGCCATGCGCTTGTCGGCGATGTCGCGGACCAGCGCGATCAGGTCGCGCGCCTCGTCGTTGGGGAGCAGACGATCGACCGGCATCTCAGACCTCCAGGTAACAGCAGCAGATAACCAAACTAGTACTCAAGTCCTTCTCGCGGTACTATTCTTGCATGCCGAACCAGGGTTTCGCGACCCGCCGCCGGGCAGCGCTGTTCGACGCCCTGCTCGAACTGATCCTGCGCGAGGGATTCGCCCACCTGTCGATCGGCTCCATCGCGGCCGAACTCCGATGCTCGAAGTCGACGCTCTACACGCTCGCAGCCAGCAAGGAACAACTGGTCACCGCGACGGTGACCCACTTCTTCCGCACCGCGACCGAGCAGGTCGAGGCCCGGGTCGCAGCGTCGACGGGTCCGCGCGACCGGGTCGTCGCCTACCTCGTCGCGGTCGGCGAGGCACTCGCACCGGCATCGGAGGCGTTCATGCGGGACCTCGACGCGTTCGAACCCGCTCGCGCGCTGTACGAGCGCAACACCGCGGCAGCGTCCTCGCGAGTCCAGGCGCTGATCGCAGACGGGGTCGCGGCGGGTGAGTTCCGCAACGTCGACGCCGCGTTCGCCGCCGACCTGGCGTCATCGATGATGAGCCGGATCCAACGCCGCGAGGTGCGGGCGGCGACCGGGCTCGACGACGCGGCCGCCTACCGCCAGCTCGCGTCGATTCTCACCGCCGGGATCGATGCCGGCGCTTCTCGAGGTGCGTGACACCCGCGGCGTCGACCCACCACTCGACCCGGGCCTCACGGTCGGTGTCGTTGCCGCGCACCGTGACCCACAGTTCGTCGTGCAGCCGGACCTCCGCGTGCGACACCTCGACACCGCGGAGGGTCCCGAAACGCACCACGTCTGGGTGAGACCAACTCACCGCCTCACCGGGCGCGGACACCGACGCCGAATACTCCTCGCTCGCGAGCGGCAGGTCCAGCAGCGTGCCCAGGAGGTCGGCGTCGGACGCGACCACTGTCGAGCCGGCGAGCACGCACTCGTCGTCGGCGAGCACCTGGAGGAGCCAGGGCCGGTCGACGACCACCGCGCGGTCGGCGGCCTCACCGGCCAGCGTGCGCACGCGTTCCGGCACCTCGACCTCATGCGGGTCGACGACACCGCGCCGGCATGCGGCCACGACGGCCGCGTGCACCGACACCGCGGCACCCGCGCTGATCGCCCGGGCCCGATCGCCGAGTCGGGTCAGCAGCAACGTCGCGTCGTCGGAGGAGTCGGGTTCCAGACGGGCGAGGGCGCCGCCGAGTTCGTCGGCGTACGGGTGGTCGAGGGGGTCGATGATGTTCTGCAGGACGTCGTCCGACGGCGATCGGTACTCCCCCAGCAGCAGCCCGTCGACCTCGGCGTGGCGTCGTAACCACCAGGCGGTGTAACCGGCGCGGTCGGCCAACAGCGGCCTGATCCGTTCGTCGGTGGCCATCATGGTCAGCGCCGCCGGCCAGCTCCCCTCGTCGATCAGATCGAGATCCCGGACCGCACTGAGCTTCTCCGGAGCATCGGCGAGTGTTTCCCACCAGTCCTCCTCATCGGGGAGGTCATGCTCGGGCCCGACGGGCAGGTCGTCGTCGACGGTGACGAACCCCCATCCGACGCCGATCCGGCGCAACGGCTCCGCCCCGCACTCCGCGACCATCTCGGTGTCGACGACACCGAACGGGTGGTCGTCGACGAGGACCTCGAGCAGCGGACTGCCGGGCAGCAGGAGTTCATCGGCCGGCCGCAGCTCACCGTCGGCGTCGGGCAGCGCGAGCGCCGACAGCCACGACGGGACCGGCGCATCCGGGTCGGCACGGAGCACGGCGCACACCTCGGCGGCGAGTCCGTCGTCGGCCGCCTCGAAGTCGACCTCCTCGACGAGACTGCGCAACGCCGGGTCCGCGAGCGCCTCGGCCACGGTCAGGTCCGCGACACCGAGTCGCGTCAGCAACTCGTGGCGGGCCTCGGGATGCACAGTGGGAATCCACCGCATCGGCGTCGAGATCCGGTCGCTGACGAACAGGCCGCGAACCCCGATCGCGGTCCGCCCGTCCGACCGCGGGATGGGCAGGGCACCGAGCTCCTCGACCTCGCGCCCGGTCGACACCAGCGGCGCCAGGGCATCGTACAGGTCGTACCACCACGCCGGGTCGCGTTCGATGCCGACGAGCCGTTCGGCCAGCTCCGCAAGTCCCAGTTCCGACACCCCCAGCCGACCCAGCGCCGGGAGGTGCTGTGTCAGTGAGAGATTCGGATGAAGCAGGTCGCCGAAGAGTTCGCCCAGGGTGTCCGCGAGCCGATCGGTCACACCCACGAGCATCACCGTACGCGGCGGCACCAGGTCGGCACCGGCTGCGGCCGGAAGCCAAGCGGCGTCCCGGAGTTCGCGCCGGACCGCCTCGATGAGCCGCGCGTCGTCGGGGTTCCGCGCCAGATGCAGCTCCGGGATCAGGCGCACTCGGCGTGTCGGTTCGACGAGCCGGATCAGATCGACGTAACCCGCTGCCGCGTCGCCGATCTCGGCACGCGGATGGAGGTGTCGCCGGTCGGGCGTGAGGGCGAGGTCGGTGATGCACCGGCACGGCAGGCTGAGTTCGATGTCGGTGGGGGTGGGTGCGCGCAGGACGTCACCGGCCGGCCCGGGTTCACCGTCGGCGTCGACGAGCCAGCGTGTGCCGCCTCGTGCGACCTCGAGCCACCGACGTGTCGCCGGCAGGCCGGTCGATGCGAGATCACCGGCGATGGACACCGTCGTCAGCACCGACCGCGCAGCCTCGTCGTCGACGTCCGGACCGGCCGTCCGCTCCGCCGACACCTCGATGTCGTCGACCGTGATCCGTTGTAGTGCAGTCAGTTCGACGATGAGGTCCGACGCCTGCGCCGGCATCGTCGCGAGGAGCGGACCGGGATCCTCGCGGAGGTGCAGGACCACCTCGGTGTCGAAACCCGGTGCCGGTTCCCGATTCGTCGGCCACACCAGACGGAGGACCGGCACGTCCGCGCTCGAACCGACGCTGATCCCCGCCTCGCGCACCGCGTCCAGCGTTGCGGCCCGGTCGAAGACCACCGACCCCGTGCGGGAACGTATCTCGACACGATCGGCAACCGTCGCTGTCGCGGTGAAACCGACTCCGAACCGGCCGATCTGCCGGTCACCCGGTTCGCCGGACACCTTCGCCGAGACCCGCAGCGCGGCAAGCGAACGCACGCCCGCATCGGTCAGCGGGGCGCCCGTGTTCGCGACATGCAGTGCGGCACCGTCCACCCAGACGGCGAGATGCCCCGCGACACCGGCCGCCGATGCGGCGTCGGCGGCGTTCGCGGCCAGTTCGGTCAACAGCCGATCGCGGTATCCGACGGTCACCAGATCCGACTCGGCCGCCGCGTCCTCGGCGAGCCGCGTGGGCGATGCGGCCCAGGCGTCCAGGGTCGACGACCGGAGTACCGCGGTGCCGAACGGGTCGTCGCTCACGGTCGGGGTGCGCCGGATCAGGTCCGCGCCGGTTCCGCGTCCCGGGAGATGGCGACGACCTCGATCGCGCCGTCGTCGTAGGCGTCGTAGGCCGGCGAGCCGTTGCCCTTGGGCCCCTGCACGTCCGAATGCGCACCGCAGCCGTACTCGGCCGAGACCACGCGTCCGTCGGCGGCGAATTCGTTGGTGCACGCACCGAACCCGGCCCGCAGCGCACCGGCGAGGGGAACATAGAAGCCGCACGTGCAGCAGGAGAACGGCGCGGCCTGGGCCATCTCCGAGCCGGGCCCGAAGTCGCCGTCATACCAGCGCTGCGCGGCGTCGGCGCGTCCCTCCGGGCTCAGCAGCCGCTTGCGGCCGAGTCCCAGCTCGCCCGCGACCTGACCGATGTCGTCGGGTTCGACGGACTCGGAATCGAAGCGGAACTCGTCGCCGGTGTCGATCTGATTCGGCACCAGCCGCGGATCATCGGGTTCGGCGGCGAGCAGATCACCCGGGGCCAGGTCTCCGGAGGCGACCCGCTCCGCCCACGGCACCCACGGCGGCGCGAGCAACGAACCGTCACCGGGAAGCAACACGACCTCGCTGAGCGTGATCTCGTCACTGCCCGGGGAGCCCGCCAGCACGACGCACCACTGCCAGCCCCGGTAACCCGCGAGCTCGGCGTCGAAGTAGTGCGCGGCGGCCCAGTCGCCCTCGGCCACACTGCGCCGATGCGCGCCCGGCCGCTGACCTTCGTCGAGCAGCGCGGCACGCGCGATGTCGACGGCCGCCAGGAGCCGTTCGCCGTCACCGTGTCGTTCGCCGTCACCAACCAGAGTCACCGCTCCAGTGTGCAATATCGCCGACGTGTGCCACACAACCGACCCGCTTCAAGCGACCTCGGCCGGAGATGAGGAACAATCGTCAGCGTGATCCCACGGAGTTCCCGACACGACGAGGGGCGCGGGGCCCCCAGGGGTCCCGCGAACCAGCATCCCCAGCAGCCACCACCCGACGGTCGCGCACGCCGCGCCGCGCAGCACCCCGGTTCGACCAACTATCCGGCCGACGAGACACGACAGATGCGCACCCGTCGACCGGCACCGGGATGGGGAGAGTCACCGGCCGGCCCGGGCCCCGGCCGCAATGCCTACCTCCCCCCGCCCACGCACAATCCGCATCTCCCGCCGCTCGACGACCGCGGCCGGCCGCCCTCGGAGGACCAGACCCGGGCGATGCCGACCGAGCACGGGCCCCAGAACGGTGGCGGCCGGACGCCGAAGAAGCTGACGGTGATGCGGGTCGCGGCGATGCGGAGCCGCGAGTTGACCGGCAAGGGAATCGGCAAGATCCATCAGGCGGCCACCGCCGACGGCGCCGACCAGTCGGGCCTCACCGCGCTGACGCTGCCGGTGATCGCCAACTTCGCCGCCGACGCCGCGATGGCCGTCGCGCTCGCCAACACGCTGTTCTTCGCCGCGGCAACCGGCGAGTCGAAGACCAACGTGGCCCTGTACCTGGCGCTGACGATCGCACCCTTCGCGCTGATCGCGCCACTGATCGGACCTCTCCTCGACCGGCTGCAGCGTGGTCGCCGGATCGCCATGGCCACGACCTTCGGCCTGCGTGTCGTCCTGGCCCTGCTGATCATGGCCAACGTCCAGTGGAACGACGTGACGCAGCAGCTGGAGTACGACCCGTGGGTCCTCTATCCCTGCGCCCTGGGCCTGCTGGTGCTGTCGAAATCCTTCGGCGTCCTCAAGTCGGCGGTCACGCCGCGCGTGGTGCCGCCGACCATCGATCTGCCGCGGGTGAACTCCCGGCTGACCACCTTCGGTCTGATCGGCGGCACGATCGTGGGCGGCGCGGTCGCCGCCGCCATCGAGTTCCTGCTCGGCCAGGCGCTCCCGCTGCATCTGCCGGGCGCCATGGTGTGGCTGGCCGTGGTCGCCGGCGCCGGCGCCTATCTGTGCATGCGCATCCCCTCGTGGGTGGAGTCCACCGAAGGTGAGATCCCGACGACCCTCACCTACCACGGTGAACCCGCCCGGTCCGCCCCCGGCGACTCCGATCAGCCGACGAGCGCCCGGGACGGCGCCAAGATGCTCGCCGCCAAGATGCGCCAGCCACTCGGCCGCAAGGTCGTCGCAGGGTTGTGGGGCAACGGCACGATCCGCATCCTGACGGGCTTCCTGACGCTCTTCGTGGCGTTCTACGCCAAGGCCCAGCAGGGCGACGCCTCCGACTGGACCCAGCTGCTGCTGCTCGGTGCCGTCGGTGCCGCCGCCGGTGTCGGCAACCTGATCGGCAACGGCGTCGGCACCCGCCTCGAACTGAAGAACCCGCCGAGCATCGTCGTCGGCGCGACAGCGGCCTGCTTCGTCGTCGCGGTACTGGCGGCCATCTTCGGCAACATCGCCGCAGCCGCAGTCGCGGCCCTGGTCGCCTCCGGCACCAGCGCGATCGGCAAGGTGTGCCTCGACTCTTCCATCCAGGACGATCTCCCCGACGAGTCCCGCGCCTCGGCGTTCGGCCGGTCGGAGACGGTGCTGCAGCTGTCGTGGGTCTTCGGCGCCTCGCTCGGGGTCCTGTTGCCGCCGACCCTGTGGATCGGGTTCACCGTCGTGTCCGTGCTGCTCGGACTCGGGCTGCTGCAGACCGTGATGACCACCCGCGGCAGGTCACTGGTCCCCGGCCTGGGCGGTCGTCGCCCCGACCACGCCGCGCCGACCGTCGCCTTCCGTGCCGCCGGTGCCCGATCGGACATCCGGACCGGACCGGCCGACGCCGACACCCGGCCGCACAGCCAACGGCCGTCGACGGCTCGCATGCCCACCCGGACACCGTCGACCGCCCCCTTCGAGAACCGGGGTGAGCGCCCGTACAGCCCCGGCGACCACCCGCCGCACGACCAGACAGGACAGCGACGTCAGTGATCAGCAGTGGTGAGAAGAAGGCTCTGTCGATCATCGCGATCGTCGTCGTGCTGTTCGTGGCGGTGGTGGGGACGTCGGTGTTCCTGCTGACCCGCAACGCGAGCTCCGACGACCAGCCCTACCTGCACGTCGCGGTCGGCGACGAGTTGCACACGGTCGATCCGCGCTGGTGGTGCGACCTGATGCTGACCGCCTGTGATCCGGAGATCACCGCGCCGCGCGAGACCGCGACGGTCCCGGTGCCGGTCGGGTCGACGGTCATGCTGACCGTCTCGAGCGAGATCGCGCAGGGCCCGTGGAATCTCGCGGCCGTCTACCAGACGCCGCGCGGGCTCGTCGAAGACGAGCAGCCGCAGGGGTCGGACAGCACCTACACGCTGACATTGCGGTCGGTGCCGGACCGGGTGCTGATCGGATTCACCGTCATCTCCGCGTCCGCGCGACTCTCCCCCGCCGACGAGGTCCTGCCCCGCGGCGAACTCGCGGTGCAGACCGCGCCGGACGCCTAGGTCGTCAGGAGTCGAGCTCCCGCGCGACGGCCCGCACGACCTCGGAGATCCGCTGCGCGGTCTTGCGGTCGGGGTACCGGCCCTTGCGCAGGTCCGGCTGGACCTTGCCCTCCAGAAGGGTGATGAGGTCGGCGACCATGCCGTGCAGCTCGTCGGGTGTGTGCCGCTTGACGTCCTTGCGGGCGGCTTCACGCACGTTCTTGGAGACGCTGGGTGCGGGCTCGAGGACCTTCACGCTCAATGCCTGCGGTCCGCGACGACCGGCGGCCATGCCGAACTCGACGCGCTGCCCCGGCTTGAGCGCCTCGACCCCGTCGGGCAACGCTGCCGAACGCACGTAGACGTCCTCACCGCTCTCCTGGGAGAGAAAGCCGAAGCCCTTGTCCGCGTCGTACCACTTCACCTTGCCGGTCGGCACTGTGCTCACCCTCATCTGTTCTCGAACTGTCGAAAAACGACCTGTCACGACAAAAGACGCCGTCACCCATCTCGGCGGTCCGGACGGCGGATGCCGTGCGGGCCCAGACGGATGCAAGGCGCCTGCATCGACCATCGTAGCCAACGCCCCACCCCGGGGTCACACCATTACCCGGCGGGCGCGTATCGCGCGGCGTCGAAGCGCTCAGCGTTGCACTACCGTGGCAGGTATGCAGAAGACGTCGTCCCCGCGATTGCTGCAGGCGGCCGGGGTTGTGTTCGGAATCGGAATTCTGGCGATCGTGGCGTTGTTCCTCACACCGTTGGTCACCGACGGCGACACCGCACCGACCGCCGTCTACCTGCTGACCATGTGCGCACCGCTGGGTTTCGTCCTGGGCCTGGTGTACGCACTCCGTGCCGGACGCCGAGCCAGGTGAGGACCGTGACCACAACCATCGACACCACCCCCGACCTCTCCCCCGTCTCCGACGGGCGGGCACTGCGGGATGCCTACAGCTGCTTCCCGTCCGGCGTCGTGGCGGTGTGTTGCGAACAGCGCGACGGGGATTCGACCACCCTGATCGGAATGGCGGCGAGTTCGTTCACCACCGTCTCGCTCGACCCGCCACTCGTCTCGGTCTGCGTGCAGAACACCTCGACGACCTGGCCGCGGATCCGCTCCGCACCGGCCATCGGGGTCAGCGTGTTCGCCGGCGACCAGATCGAGCTGTGCAAGCAGCTCGCGGGATCGTCGGAGCACCGCTTCGACGGCATCACGCCGCTGAGCACCGACCGCGGTGCGGTGTTCGTGCCCGACGCCGCCGCGCACCTGTCGTGCACGATCCACAACGAGATCCAGGCCGGCGACCACACCGTCGTGCTGCTGGAGATCGAGTCCCTGCGCGCCGATCCCGATGTCGAACCCCTTGTCTTCCACGCCAGCACCTTCCGCGCCCTCGAGGCACGTAAGGACCCCACCCGGAAGTGAGTCTCCCCGCAGCATGACGGCAACCACATGAGCACGGTCGGCCTCGGCCTGCCACTGCCCCGCTCTCCGCGGGAGGCAGCGGCATCCGACGTGCCGTCCGAGGGTCCGCTGCGCGACACATTCGGCCGGGTGGCGAAGGATCTCCGGGTCTCGGTCACCGACCGCTGCAATCTGCGCTGCTCGTACTGCATGCCGGCCGAGGGACTCGACTGGATGCCCACCGACCAGGTGCTGTCCACCGACGAACTGATCCGGGTCCTGACGGTCGCGGTCCGCGACCTCGGCATCGAACGCATCCGGTTCACCGGCGGTGAACCACTGCTGCGCCGCGACCTCGAGGACATCATCGCGGCCGTGGCCGGCCTGCCGCAGGCCCCCGAGATCGCGATGACCACGAATGGCCTGGGACTGCCCCGGCGGGTCGACGGCCTGGTCGACGCCGGGCTCGACCGCATCAACGTCTCGCTGGACACCGTCGACCCGGCCCGCTTCGCGGAGATCACACGCCGGGACCGTCTAACCGACGTGCTCGACGGCCTGGCCGCGGCACGGCGCGCGGGACTCGATCCGGTCAAGGTCAACGCCGTGGTGCCCGACCGCGCGGACCTCGCGGGAGTGCCCGACCTGCTGGCCTACTGCCTCGAACACGGTTACGAGCTGCGGATCATCGAGCAGATGCCGCTCGACGCCGACCACGCGTGGCAGCGGGCGCAGATGGTCACGGCCCGAGAGATCCTGACGACGCTGCGCGAGCGTTTCACGCTGCTTCCCGACCCCGCGCCACGCGGGAGCGCTCCGGCCGCCACCTGGCTCGTGGACGGCCACGACGGGCCACACGGGCCCGCCCGTGTCGGAGTCATCGCCTCGGTCACCCAGCCGTTCTGCGGCGACTGCGACCGCACCCGCCTCACCGCCGACGGCTCGCTGCGCAACTGCCTCTTCGCGACGACGGAGACCGACATCCGGACCGCACTGCGCACTCTCCCCGACGACGAGATCGACGCGGCCCTGGCGCAGCTCTGGCGCGCGAGCATGTGGGCGAAGGCCCCCGGCCACGAGGTGAACGTGGCCGGCTTCCGGCAACCGGATCGACCGATGTCGGCGATCGGCGGCTAGGCTCGCGTCCGATGCAGCTCACAGTGCGATTCTTCGCGGCCGCGCGCGCCGCGGCCGGCGCCGAGGAGACGGTGGTCGATGTCGACCCGTCGACCACCCTCCGCGCCCTGGAGGAGACCCTCGCGGCCGGAAACCCCTCCCTCGCCACGGTTCTCGAACGCTGCTCGTATCTACGCGACGAGGTCGCGTTCTCCGATCGGACGCGTGCGCTCGGCACGTGCACGACACTCGACGTCCTCCCCCCGTTTGCCGGTGGCTGACGCCACAGCCCCCTTGTGACCTTAGTCACATCACGGCCCGGTAACAGGATGGGCACGGGACGGCCACTAACCCGTTGAACTGGGATGACGGCCGAAGTGGGTCGGAAGACCCGGATCCGGGCCGAAAATCGCTTGCGTTCAAGCAGGTGATTCAGTCCAACGAACGACGTACTGTACGAAGCGTCCTCCTCGGAGGTCACGACACAGCAACCAAGACATAACGTCCCACCGGCCGCGCCGAGCCTCGTTCCGCCGGTGGGAACGACAAGCAATCTAGGAACGAGGACGGGGGACCCAACCTCATCCCCTGAGACCGGGCACCACACCAGGTGTCCTCGGGGTTAAGTCCCGGAAGTCGCGGCAACCGCCACGACAACCGGGGCCGAGCACCTCTCGCTCGAACCCGACAGCTGACTTCGTAGGCGCGTGGAGAGAGGAAATACACACATGTCCGGACGTCATCGCAAGCAGACGACCAGCACGGCCGCCAAGACCATCACCAAGGTCGCCCTCACCGGCGCAGTCCTCGGCGGCGGAGCAGCCCTCCTGGGCACCGGTACCGCCAATGCGGCCACCGACGCCGAGTGGAACCAGGTCGCGCAGTGCGAGTCCGGTGGCAACTGGGCCATCGCGACCGGCAACGGCTATCACGGCGGCCTGCAGTTCTCCCCGAGCACCTGGTCCGGCCACGGTGGCGGCGAGTTCGCCCCGACCGCCGATCAGGCCTCGCGCGAAGAGCAGATCGTCGTCGCCGAGCGCGTTCTCGGATCGCAGGGCAAGGGCGCATGGCCCACCTGCGGCACCGGCCTCTCGGGCTCGACCCCGCGCAGCGCGCCGACCGACACCCCGCGTGAGATCGCTCCGGTTCTCCCCGGCGGCAACGGCAGCGTCGACCTGGCCAAGACCACCGACGACGTCGCCAAGCAGGTCACCGACGCCCTCACCGAGGCCGGCGTCAGCCCCGAGATCAAGAACCTCTGGCAGGCGGCCAAGGACAGCGGAGTCTCGCTGAACCAGGACCAGATCAAGATGTTCAACGACAACAAGCACCTGCTGCCCAACCCCTGATCCCTGCTCCACGCCCGATCTGGGACCCAGACGAAGGGCCCCGCACGATGAACCATCCGTGCGGGGCCCTTTTCCAATGGTGGAGCGAACTTCTAGGCCGAATTGACCCATTCGTCGGTGCCGTCGTCGAAGAACTGATGTTTCCAGACCGGTAGCCGGGCCTTGACCTCGTCGACGAGGCGCGAGCAGGTCTCGAACGCGGCTCGGCGATGGTCGGCAGCCACCGCCACCACGAACGCGATGTCGCCGATCGCGAGGTCGCCGATCCGATGGGACACGGCGACCGCGCGCACGCCGTCGACCGCGGAGACCTGTTCGACGACCTCGGCCAGGACCGTCGCGGCCGTGGGATGTCCCGAATAGTGCAGGGCGGTCACGGTTCGTCCGCCGTCGTGGTCGCGGACGGCGCCGACGAATCCGACCACCGCCCCGGCCTTGCCGTCGGCGGCGTCGGCAACCATCGCCTCGTGCTCGGCCAGCGTGATCGCCTCGTCCACGACCCCGGTGTGCACCACCCGGGTGGCGGGATCTCCGGTCATCGGTGGTCGCCTCCGCGGATCTGATCGAGTGCGTGGTGGACGACGCCGGCGAGCACGCCCAGTCCGTCACGGACCCCGCCCGTCGAGCCGGGCAGGTTCACGACGAGCGTCGTCCCGGACACTCCGGCCAGCCCGCGTGAGAGGACGGCGGTCGGCACCTTCGGCAGGCCCGCCGAGCGGATCGCGTCGGCCAGACCCGGGATCTCGACGTCGAGCAGCGGACGGGTCTGTTCGGGTGTCCGGTCGGTGGGGGTCAAGCCCGTTCCGCCCGTGGTGATCACGAGATCGACCTCGGCGTAGACCGCGGCGCGGATGGCGTCGCCGACCGGCGGGCCGTCGGCCACGACGTCGCACTCGTCGACCGAAAACCCCTGCTCGGCAAGCCAGGCCTCGATGATCGGACCGGAACGGTCGGCGTAGACGCCGGTGCTGGCGCGGTTCGATGCGACGACGACGCGCGCGACGCGAGGGCGCTTCGGGTCAGTCATCGGCGGGGTCAGCCGGATCGCGATACCAGTCCCCCGACTTGCCCCCGGTCTTGGCGAGCAGGCGGATCCCGTCCATCTGCGCCCGCCGGTCCACGGCCTTGACCATGTCGTGCAAGGTCAGTCCGGTGACGGCGACCGCGGTCAAGGCCTCCATCTCGACGCCCGTCTGGCCGGAGGTGGCCACGGTGGCGGTCACCTCGATCGTCTCAGTACCGATCGCGAAGTCGACCTCGACCGACGTCAGCGCCAGCTGATGGCACAGCGGGATCAGCTCGTCGGTCCGTTTTGCCGCCATGATCCCGGCGATGCGAGCCGTGGCGAGCACATCCCCCTTGGGCAGCCTCGACTCACTGAGGAGGCCGATCACCTCGGCGGTGGTCCGGAACGTACCGGCGGCGACGGCGCGACGCCTCGTCGACGCCTTGGCACCGACGTCGACCATGCGGGCCGACCCGGAGGCGTCGAGGTGGCTCAGTCGTGAGCCGCCGGCCTCTGCGAGCCCGCGCGAGTCCGACCCACCTTCGTCAGTTCCGGTGGGCGGCATCGGTGTCAGCGGTTGACGACGGTCTTCGACTGCACGAACGGCAGGTCGTCGACCGGAAGGGGGAACTCGGTGTCGCCGAACGGCGACAGCGCACCGGGGATGTGCGTCGCGAGTTCGGAGACGGCGTGCTCGGCCGCGTCGCCGTTGTCGTCCTGCGGCCAGCCGTTGTCGACATACTGCTTCTTGCCCTTGGCAGATTCGACGACCTTGCCGGTGCCGGCACCCGCTTCGCCGGGGGTGGATGTGTCAGCGCCAGTTTTGTTTGCCACGTCGAGCATTGTGCCATGACGTTCGGATGAACAAGTGCCGTGTCCGGGCAGGACGGCCTCGGGAGGGGCTATCGTCGTCGCAACACAGGTCACGCCACCAGGAGGCGCTCATGGCCGCCCAGCCAGTCCAGGTCGCCGGCTACCCGGTGATCACCCGGTTGGGCAGCGGCGGGATGGGCACCGTGTACCTGGTCGAGAATCCGCAACTGCGTCGTCGTGAGGCGCTGAAGGTGATCTCGATCGCCGAGACCGTCGACGAGGAGTTCGCGCGGCGATTCAGCCGTGAGGCGCAGACCGCGGCGGCCCTGGACCACCCCGCGATCGTGACGATCTACCACTACGGCGTCACCGACGGCGACCCCTGGTTCACGATGACCTACCTCGACGGCCGGGACCTCCGCCGCGCCTCGCTACGCCCGGACGAGGTGGTGGCCGTGGTCCACCGGGTGGCCGATGCGCTCGACTACGCGCACGAACACGGCGTGATCCACCGCGACATCAAGCCCGGCAACATCATGGTCACGCGCCGCGCGATGGACGACGCCCTCGACCGCGTGGTCGTCCTCGACTTCGGGATCGCGAAGCTGACCACCGCCACCACGCTGACCGCGCCGTCGTCGTTCGTGGGAACTCTCGTGTACGCCGCGCCGGAGATCCTCGACGGCAAACCGGCGGGCCCCGCGTCGGACCAATACGCCCTGGCGTGCACGGCCTACGAACTCCTCTCCGGCGCAACGCCGTTCGACGCCGATACGCAGACCCGGCACATCGTCGCGAAGCTCACGACGCGCCCGGCGCCGATCAGCAGCCACCGGCCGGAGCTCGGCGCTCTCGACCCCGTCTTCGACCGTGCGCTCGCTCGCGGCCCCCTGGACCGATACCCCACCTGCCGCGCATTCGCCGCAGAGCTACACGCCGCGCTCCAACGGGCCGGAACCGACGACCGGTCACGCACGCTCGTCAGACCTGCGACGCAGGTCATCACACCGCGACCACAGACGACGCCGCCTCCGACGGTCTCGTCCCCGACGCCGCCGCCGGCATCGTCTCCGCCGCCGCACCGCCGCCGGTGGCCGCTCGCGTTGGCCGCGGTCGTCGCGGTCGCTCTCCTCGCGACGGCGGTCGCGATCGGGGTCGTCACCCTCGGCGGCGACGACGGGACCACCTCCGACGCCGCGTCGTCACCCCTGGCGGCCACGGACGCCCAGGCGCAGCTGAGCGCCGGCCTCGGGGCCACCTGTTCGATCCGGGACGGGACCGCCTACTGCTGGGGCGACAACACCGCAGGCCAACTCGGCGACGGCACCACCGAAGCCCGCCAGACACCCACCCGGGTGGCCGATCTCAACGATGTCACCGCGATCAGCACCGGTGGCCCCAACAGTTGCGCGATCGCCGGGGGACTCGCCTACTGCTGGGGCAACAACGACTACGGGCAGGTCGGCGACGGCACGACCGACGCACGCCTGACGCCGACCCGGGTCGCCGGTCTCGCCGACGTCACCGCCATCTCGACCGCCAACTGGGCCACCTGCGCGATCTCGGCAGGCGCGGCCTACTGCTGGGGCACCAACGACTTCGACCAGCTCGGTGACGGCTCCACCGCGAACCAGTACCGGCCCGTTCGCGTCGCCGGGCTCGACGACGTGACCGCGATCAGCGTCGGGGTGAACTTCACCTGCGCCGTCGCGGCCGGCGACGCCTACTGCTGGGGACTCAACGACAACGGTCAGGTCGGCGACGGCACGACCACGAACCGGGCCCGCCCGACCCGCGTCGGCGATCTGGACGGCGCGACCACGGTCTCCGCCGGTGCCGCCACCGCCTGCGCGATCGCCGGGGCGAGCGCGTATTGCTGGGGCAACAACGACTTCGGGCAGCTCGGCGACGGCACCACCTACGGCCGCCGGACGGCGACGCCCGTGACCGGCCTCGACGGGGTCGACGCCGTCAGCACCGGAACGGCGAACACCACCTGCGCGGTGGCGGGTGGCGTCGCGTACTGCTGGGGAGCCAACGCCTGGGGGTCGGTCGGCGACGGCACCCTGACCGACCGCCCCGCGCCCACCCGGGTGCCCCAATTGTCCGATGTGAGTGCGATTTCGACCGGCGAGCGAACCTCGTGCGCGTACGCGGCGTCGTACCTCTGGTGCTGGGGCTTCAACGCCACCGGGCAGCTCGGCGTCGGCGGTACCGACGACCGTCCCACCCCTACCCAGGTCACGTTCTAGCGACGCGTTCCGTCATCCGGTTGAAGGGTGCCCCGGACCCCTTCGGCTTCGGTATCGTCCCTGCATACGTCTGCGAGAGCGGCCATTTGGGCGCCGTTCATTCGCCAAGCTCAGGAAGAGGTGACGCCGTGCCGTTGAGTCCCGGCACCCACATCGCCGGCTATCGGGTGGTCTCCCAGCTCGGTGCGGGCGGTATGGGCGAGGTGTACCTCGTCGAGAACCTGCAGCTGGAGCGGCGCGAGGCCCTGAAGGTGATCTCGACGGCGGTCAGCGCCCAGCCCGGGTTCAACCAGCGCTTCACCAACGAGGCACGCACCACCGCGAAGCTCGACCACCGCAGCATCATCACCATCCACCAGTACGGCATCGAGGACGGGTCCCCGTGGTTCTCGATGAGCTACGTCGACGGCAAGGACCTCACCGACGAACGCCTGACGCCCGCCGAGGTGTCGACGGTCGTCTCGCAGGTGGCCGACGCTCTCGACTACGCGCACCGCCATCATGTGGTGCACCGGGACATCAAGCCGGCCAACATCCTCGTCACCCGCGATCCGGCGACGAATGCCGTCGAGCGCGCCCTCGTACTCGACTTCGGCATCGCCAAACTCGCCGGCTCGGCGAATCTGACCGGTACCCACTCCTTCATCGGCACGGTCGCCTTCTCGGCCCCGGAGACACTCGAGGGAGCCGACGCCACCGCGCGATCGGATCAGTACTCGTTGGCCTGCACGGCCTACGCACTGCTCGCGGGGCAGCCTCCGTTCGTCGGTCAGTCCGAGCCGTCGGTGATGCTGGGACACATCCAGCGTCCGGTCCCCCACATCGGCCGGCTGCGCGGAGACCTCGCCCACCTCGACCCGGTGTTCCAGCGCGCGTTGTCGAAGAACCCCGCGGCCCGGTACCCCGATTGCCGCAGTTTCGCGGCGGCATTGCAGGCGGCTCTCGATTCGCCTGCCGCACAGGGCAACACGATGGTCGCCGGCTCGGTGCCCCCGCCCACTCTCGTCGGTGGCGGCACGGGTGGCGCGCCGGCCCCGCACCCCTCGGGACCTCAGCAGCAGTTCGGCCCACCCCACGGCCAGTACACGCCTCCTCCTCAGGCGACGATGACCGGGCCGTCCGGCCCGCAACCGCTGATGAACAAACCGTCGGGGCCGCAGCCCATGTACTCGTCGGCACCGCACCTCTCTGGCCCGCACGCCCAGCCGGTCCACCCCCAGCCCGGTTACCCCGGCATGCCCCCGGTCCCGCCGAAGAAGAAGAAGCGGACCGGGCTGATCGTCGCCGGCGTGCTCGGCGCCGTGCTGCTGCTCGTGGTCGCGGCCGTCGTCGGGCTGGCCGTCATCGGCAGCACCGTCGACGACCCCGAGAAGGCCGCCGTCGCCCAGCCGGTGGTGAGCACCAACTTCGGCAGCAGCTGCGCCGTGGTCAACGGCAGCGTGCACTGCTGGGGCGACAACGACACCGGGCAGCTCGGCGACGGCACGACGACCCCGCACACCCGCCCGGTCGCGGTGACCGGGGTCTCGAACGCCACCGCGGTCACCACGGGCGGCTACCTCACCGGCGAGAACGCCTACGTCTCGACGGCATGCGCCATCGCCGCGGGCGACGCATTCTGTTGGGGCAACAACCATTACGGCGAGGTCGGCAACGGCGCCAGCGGATCGACGGTGGATGCCGCGACCAAGGTCGGCACCATCTCCGACGTCAAGGCGATCTCCACCGGGTGGGGCACCACGTGCGCCGTCGCCGGCACCGACGCCTACTGCTGGGGCAACAACGAATACGGCCAGCTCGGCAACGGCGGCGGCACCGACCCGGTGTCGGCCCCGGTCAAGGTGCCCGGACTCGGCGTCGTCACCGACATCGCGACCGCCTACGGCACCACCTGCGCGGTGTCGGACGGCTCGGCGTTCTGCTGGGGAGCCAACGACAACGGGCAGATCGGTGACGGCACCACGACCGCGCGATCGGCACCGGTCAAGGTCGGCTCGCTGACCGACGTCACCGACATCGCCATCGGCGGTTATCACGAGGCGGCCGATGACGACGACCCGAACACCAACACCAGCACCTACTTCCAGACGACCTGCGCGGTCGCCGGCGGTGACGCGTGGTGCTGGGGTTCCAACGCCTACGGTCAGATCGGTGACGGCACCAGCGAGACGCGACAGACACCGGTCCAGGTCGGCAATCTGGGCGGGGTCTCGGCCATCTCCACCGACTGGGGCACCACCTGTGCGGTCTCCGACGACCGGGCCTTCTGCTGGGGCGACGACGACCGCAGCCAGCTCGGTTCCACCGGCGGCTCGGTGAAGATCCCCCGCGAGGTCTCGACCCTGACCGACGTCACGTCGATCTCGACCGGCAACGGGACGTCCTGCGCGATGTCGGCGGCGTCGGTGTACTGCTGGGGCTTCAACAACGACGGTCAGATCGGTGACGGTTCGAGCGGCGACGGCGCGAACCGCACGACGCCGACGAAGCTCACCATCTGACTACGGCTCGCGCGACCCGATCAACGCCTCGGAGACGGTTCCGGCCGCGGTCCGCAGGGCGCCGACCGCGCGAGCGCGCAGGTCGTCGTCGAACCGGGCGACCGGCCCGGAGATGCCGACCGCCATGGGCGTGGGGGCGCCGGGCACCGCGACGGCCATCCCGCAGACCCCGACCTCGTGTTCCTGTTCGTCCGTGGCGACGCCCTGGGCGCGGACCTGCTCGACGGCGGCGAACACACCGGACAACGACGTGACACTCCACTCGGTGGCCGCGGTCAGCCCGGCCTGCGTGACGTGTTTGAGGATGCGCGCGTCGTCGAGCTCGGCGAGCACGGCCTTGCCGACTGCGGTGTTGTGCATCGTCACCCGGCGGCCGACCTCGTTGTTGGTGCGCATGCTGTGCGGGGACGGCACCTGAGCCACGTAGATGACCATGTCGCCGTCGAGGACGGCGAGACTCGCGGTCTCGCTGAGCTCGGTGACCAACGACGCGAGGACGGGTGCGGCCACTGCGCCGAGCTGCCGGTTGGCCACCTCACCGAGACGGATCAGCCGGGGGCCAAGGGCGTACGACCGGTTCGGCAGCTGACGGACGTATCCGATGCCCACCAGCGTCCGCAGGAGCCGGTGAATGGTCGGCGGCGGCAACGGCGATTCCGCCGACAGATGACTCAGCGAACACTCGCCACCGGCGCGTCCGATGAGTTCGAGCAATTCGAAGGCCCGCTCGACGGACTGCACACCGCCCGAGTTCCCTGGCATCGCCACCTCCATATTTCGGCCTCACGCTACGTTCCATCATGTGAAACCACAATCAGGGTGTAAACTCCGCCTTGCGGAATAGTTTTTCCACAATCCAGCGGATGGAGGGAACGCGTCGTGAGCGTGCAACCCGGTCGCCTCGGTGCGGCCTTCCTCGCCGGCGTCGACGCCGCCCTGGCACCGGCGGACGCCATCCTGTCCGATCGGTATCCGGGTGACGACGGCAGTCGGCAACCGGTTCACACGGTGTACGTCCCCGCCGACCGGTACACCGCGGACCTCTCCCAGAGATGGGGCCGTGCGGCGCTCGACACGGCCGCCTCGCACGGCGGGCTCGCCGCGATCGCGCGGGCGACCGTCGCCCACACCGACTCGACAGCCTCCGCGCTCGCGGATCTGGTGGAGGGCAAGCTGCGCTCCGAGCCCATCGAGGACCTGCGTATCGACTTCGAGGACGGCTATGGCGTCCGGCCCGACGACGCGGAGGATGCGGCGGTCGCCGCTGCCGTCGCCGCGGTCCGTCAGGCCGGTGACGCCTCGCCACCGTTCCTCGGCATCCGGTTCAAGTGCTTCGAGGCCGACGTCCGCGCGCGCGGCCTGCGCACCCTCGACCTGTTCGTCACCGGCCTGGCGGAGACCGGCGACCTCCCGGCGGGGCTGACGCTCACGCTGCCGAAGGTCACCTCGACCGATCAGGTCGCCGCGATGGTCACCGTCGCCCGCGAACTCGAGCGGGTCCACGGACTTCCGCAGGGACGCATCGGTTTCGAGATCCAGGTGGAAACGCCGCAGTCGGTGATGAGCGCCGACGGCACCGCGGCCGTGGCGCCGATGATCCAGGCCGGCGAGGGCCGGGTGACCGCACTGCACTACGGCACCTACGACTACTCGGCCTCCCTGGGCATCGCGGCGGCCTATCAGTCGATGGAGCATCCGGTGGCCGACCACGCGAAGGCCGTGATGCAACTCGCGGCGGCGGGTACCGGCGTGCGGCTGTCGGACGGATCGACGAACATCCTCCCGGTCGGGGACGCCGAAGCCGTCGAGGCCGGTTGGGCCCTGCACGCGCGACTGGTCCGCCGCCACCTCGAACGCGGTTTCTACCAGGGGTGGGATCTGCATCCCGCTCAACTGGTCACCCGATTCCTGGCCACATACGCCTTCTATCGCGACGGATTCGATTCCGCCGCAGTGCGTCTGCGGAACTATGCGCATCGCATCGAGTCGTCGGTCCTCGACGAGCCGGCTACGGCCCGCGCCCTGGCCGGCTTCATCCGGCGCGGCGAGGTGTGCGGAGCGCTCACCGTCGACGAGGTCGAGACCGCGACCGACCTGCCCATCGCGGAGGTGCGCGAACTCGCACTCCCCCACTCACAGAGGACGGCCCGATGAACGCGACACCGTACTACACCCCCGCCGGCGGACTCCCGCCGCAGACCGACCTGCTGAGCGACCGCGCGGTCGTCACCGAGGCGTACACGGTGATCCCGCGGGGAGTCCTGCGCGACATCGTCACCTCCGTCTTCCCCGAGTGGACCGACACCCGCGCCTGGGTGCTCAACCGCCCCGTACCCGGTGGCGCGCAGACCTTCGCGCAGACCATCGTCGAGGTCGCCCCGGGCGGCGGATCGGATGCGCCCGAACCACAGTCGGAGGTCGAGGGTTTCGTCTTCGTCACCGCCGGTGCGCTGACCGTGACCGTGGACGGCGAGGAACACACGCTGACCGACGGCGGGTTCGGCTATCTTCCCGCGGGGACACCGTGGTCGGCGCACAACCGGGGCGACGTCCCGGCGTCGTTCCACTGGATCCGCAAGCGCTACGAGCCGATCGCCGGCCATGAGCCTGCCCCGAAGTTCGGCAACGAGCGCGACATCGAGCCCACCGCGATGCCCGACACCGACGGTGCCTGGCGGACAACGAGAATGCTCGACCCGCAGGACCTCGCCTACGACATGCACGTCAACATCGTGACCTTCGAGCCGGGCGCCTCGATCCCCTTCGCCGAGACCCACGTGATGGAGCACGGCCTGTACGTCCTCGAGGGCAAGGCCGTCTATCGCCTCAACGAGGACTGGGTGGAGGTGCAGGAGGGCGACTACATGTCCCTGCGCGCCTTCTGCCCGCAGGCCTGCTACGCGGGCGGACCGTCGAACTTCCGCTACCTGCTGTACAAGGACGTCAACCGGCAGATCGTGCTCTGAGCCCGGCGGTCCTCAGATCTCCGACACGGCGATGGCGTGCGCGGGGCATGCGTGCGCGGCGTTGCGGACGACATCGACGGCTTCGGCGGTGTCGATGGAGTCCGTCGTGGTCTGCGCGTGCCCCTCGGTGAACTCGAAATGAGCCGGGGCCACTGCGACGCAGAGACCCGCGCCGATACACCGCAGAGACACTTCCGCTTGCCACTGTCGACGACTCACGACCATCTCCCTCGCCCTGGTCGAGGTATCAGCCGGCCGCGGGTGCCGGCCAGTGCACGCCCACGCTCTTCATGCCCTGCATGACGTCCATGTCAGGGTGTTCCCTGAGGACGTCCTTGAACGACGGGCTGCCGACCACCACGGACTTGAACGAGCGCAGGAAGGCATCGACCTCCTCTGCTTCCCGTTGCGGGATACCGAATTCGGCGTAGGCGGGGGTGACGATGTCGTCGAAGAGAGCGTCCCAATACTCTTCGGTGATGCCCATCCCCCGGTGCGCGGTGGCCATATCGGGTCCGTGGTAGGTGTGCGGACCACCCCAGTGCATACCCAGGAATTCGACGAATCCGCTGATCTCCTCCTGGACTTCGGCCTCGGTCTTGTGATTCCAGATGTGGCCGATCGTCGGGTTCAACATCGCCCGCACCACCAGGGTCCGGGCCAAGAACTTCACCGATTCGAGTCCGCCCAGGCGGTCATAGAGGCTTGCTTGCTCTGTCATGTCGGTTTTCCTTACGCGTCGACGGCTGCCGCGACGACCGCGTCGCGCATCATTCCGGTCGCCGGATGGCAGTTGATGTACTCGAAGAGTTGGCTGGCGCCGTCGGCCACCGACACCTCGTGGTACAGCCGCAGCTTGTCCAGGTCGGTCGCCACTTTGAAGAAGGTGGTGAAGATCCGGAGATGGGTGGGGTGCGATTCTGCCCAGCGTTCGAGCTTCTCCAGTGACCGCCAGTGCCCGATGTTGTAGGTCTCGTCGACGGGATTGCCGTCCAGATCGATGTTCTGGACGAGACGGTTGCTGTAACAGCCGACGTCGGCACCGTTGTCGCGAAGGAAGTCCATACCCGCCTGCAGGGTCGGTTGGATCTCGTCGAGGTAGAGATCTCGCTCGGCCTGTCCGGCCTCGCGCCAGTCCTGGCCGGAACGGATCAGGGCAATGTTGTCATGCCCTGCGACGACGACGCGGCCGCCATGCGCGGGATCTCCGTAGACCACGCGCAGCGACTCGTCGCGTCGCGGTTGCATCCAATCGTTCTGCGACAACGGGATTCGTTCGCGCATCGACCCCCAGTAACCGTGCTCGTTGATGTCGCCGCTGATCCCGTTCATCAGAGCGCCCACGCCGGGCAGTTGTTCCTGAAAGGCGTACAGGGTCTCGAACTGGTCGACTCGCGGCGACACGATCTCTCGGAGGTACCCGAGGGGTCCGGTCTCGCGGTCGGTGGACGACCACCAGGAGTCGATGTCGGGGCTGCTCATCCACCTGCCGAAGGCACTGGGATCGCTCCAGTAGCCGACGATCATGAAGTTGTCGTAACCCTGGTTGTCGGTGTGGTGCGTGATGTCGTGGTGGGCGGGTCCGTCGGCGTGCTGGAGGCTCGCCGCGATCTGCCGGACCGCCGCGAGTGCCTCGGTCCGGTGTTCGGCACCGGATGACTGCACACCCAGGTACGCCATGGTGACCTGTTGTATCCGGTGGTCGGCGCGGCCCACCCACATGGGGAAGGGCGGTTCGTAGTCGTCGGGTACTCGCCGCGAGATACTGCGCGGACAAGTGAGGTGGGTGTCGATCGCGGATTCCATCGGGGGCTGATCCTTTGGCCTGTGAGTCGGGTCGGATTGCGGTGTCGAGCTGAGTGATCGAGTCAGGAAAGCGGTGCTCTGCGGGCGCCGGTGGCCGCGTCGACGGAGCCGTGATCTCGGGGCGCGCGGAGAACTCGGTGGGCAAGCAGTGCGAACGATGCGGCCAGAGTGGTCCACAAGAGTGCGTGATCGGCGATGGTGTACATCCGGAAGTCCCCCAGTACATCGGCGGGAAAGCCCGGATAGGCGATGCCGGTCCCGTCCATGAGCGGCCCGGGGACCTCGTCGAAGCTCGGCAGGGCGAGAGCGGCGACCACGACGGTCGTCAGGTACAGGAGGACACCGACCAGCGACGAGGTCAGTCCACCCAGCCGCGGTCGCAGCCACACGACGACCACGGCCACCGCCGCGATGGCGGCGAGGACCGACACCACCGTGATGGTGAGGAACGCGCTGGTGCGCGACCCGATGGTCTCGCCGCTGCCGACCGCGGGCGGGTTGGCGGGAAAGACGAGGAAGGGAACCGCGAACACCGAGGTGAACCCGATCGCGCCGACCGCTGCCGCCACCCACCGCGGGTCGGTGCCGGGGTAACGCTTGCCGACGAAGCTCCAGAGAACGGTGAAGGCGACCGCGAACACCGCGCCCATGCACAGAGCGAAGGCGGCGGTGCCCACGGCGGCACCCAGATTGGCCTGCATCGCCCGGCTGAAGACCTCGCCGTGATCGTGCGAGTGCCCGCCGGCACCCTCGAGTGCCTCGTGCGCGGCCGAGCGGCCCTCCTCGTAGGAGATCGCCGCACTCACCCGTGGCTGAAGGAAGATCCGGGCGAAGACGTAGGTCACGATTCCCGAGATCAGGCCGGCGCCGAGACCCGCGCCGATGAACTTCTTCTCCATGGTCTGATGTCCGAGTGTCGTCAGTGGCACGGGAAGCCGAGGAAATGGCGGGCATCGTGCACGAACTCGTGCACGTGGGTGTCGGCACCGAAGACCGACACCGCGCCCTGGTCGTAACCGATGAAGTAGTACACGAGCAGGGCCAGCGCCATGGTCAAACTCAGTGTGAGTGCGACACTGGCGGTCTCGAGATGGGGTACCGCCCAGCTGGGCGCGGCAAAGCGGGTGGTGGTGGTTGCGGTGGTGGACATGACGTTGCTTCCTTACGATCGAGCGGGTTGGGCGATGGCAGTGGACTCAGGGCGCGGAGGCCGGGTCGATCGCGACCGGTTCGAGAATGGCTTTGTGGTGGTTGCGATTCGGCGGCGCGGCCAGAACCCGGGCGGTGCGTCCGGCAACGTCGCCCGGATGCACCGCGCCGACCTCGGAGAGGACCTGTTCGAGTGCGGTGACCCAGTGCCGGTAGTAGGACCAGGATTCATCGGACAGGTCCTCGACCGAGCTCTCCCACTCCTGGATCGACGCGATCAGCGCACCCTGGAACTGCGCCCACTCGTACTGCCCGCCCTGGTGGGCGGCCACGGCGAGGGCGAAAGCCCTGATCTCCCAAGGGCTGTCGAACGCGAGATCCTCGGGTCGGCCACCGGGCAGATCGCAGACGAGATCCTCGACGATCTGCCGCTCCCGGGTCGTCGCCGGTGCGGTGGCGCTCATGACGCCGACACCTCTTTGACCGGTCCGACACCGATCATCGAGTCCCGGGTCACCAGCTCGGCGAGTTGGTCTTCGGTCCAGCCGTCGGTGCCGGCGGGTCGCTGGGGCAGCACCCAGTACCGCATTTCCGAACTCGAGTCCCAGATGCGGATCTCGGTGGATTCGGGGACGTCGTACCCGAAGTCCTCGGCCAGGACCTTGCGCGGCTCGCGCACGATTCGCGACCGGTACTGCGGTTCCTTGTACCAGTTCGGCGGCAGGCCGAGGACCGGCCACGGATAGCAGGAGCACAGGGTGCACACAATCGCATGGTGCACGGAATCGGTGTCTTCGAGTACACGCATGTCCTCGCCCTGCAAGCCGCTGATACCCAACTCCTTACAGGCCTCGGTCGCGTCGTCGAGGAGGCGTGCGCGGTACTCCGGATCCGACCATGCCTTAGCCACCACCTTCGCGCCGAGCTGCGGGCCGACCTCGTTCTCGTAGATGTCGACGATTCGGTCGACCATCGACGTGGTCATCACGCCGTTCTCGATGAGCATCGACTCCAACGCCTTGACGCGTGCGGCGATCTCTTCCTGGCTGGGTACTCCGTTGCTCATTGTTGTGCTCCTTCTGTGGCGGATCTTTCTGTGGCGAATCCTTCTGGGGCGAATTCGATGTAGGGGTCCCACACGTCGAAGTAGACCGAGCTGTTCGGGTCGGCGTAACCGGCTCCCCACAGTTCCTCGGCGGCGAACTTCACCGTGTAGACGTGTTCGGGGTCCTCACCCAGCCCGTTGCCTGCGGTGTCCGGGTAGATGAAGGAACCGTGGTGCGCGACAATGGTTCCGGTCTTTCCGCGCACGTATCGTGCCCGTCGGGTGTGACCGAGCGGGCTGACGTCGGTCACCGTGACCACGTCACCCGCCCGGAACCGAGCAACCTTGTCGGTCTCGCGGATGGCGGTCGCGCCCGCAGGGACGACAGCATTGACGAACTCGATGAGCTCCTCGGACTGCTCGTGCTCGGGCAGCGGGGCATCCGGGTTCGCGAGGTAGTACTCGGTGCGACGATCGAGTTCGGCCGGATCGATCGCTCCGGCCGCGATGGCATGGTTCTCGATCGAATACAGCCAGTGCTCGTAGTACGGGGCCTTCAGATAGACCGCGGGGTCCATCTTCTCCATGCCGTGGCGAAACGAGTCGACCCCGAAGTACCCGGCGCGGAAGCACGCCGGGAACATGGTGAACATCGGCTTCTCCCATTCGGCGCGGAACACCGGCTCGTCGTCGACCACGACGACCGCACCGAGACCGTCGGTCCCGCCCAGATCGAAAACACCGTTCATGCGAACTCCTCCTTGGTTTCTGGCGATGGCGACGGGTTCGCACACCGCTCGAGCGTTGCGGTCGGCGTAGCGGCTTGCCTGCTCACGACGGGGCACTGACCGATGTCATCCGTGGGGTCGGGAATCCACCGACCAGCTGCTCGAATGCATGCCCCACGCGCAGCACGGTCGCATCGTCGAAGTGCTTGCCGATGATCGTCATCCCCACCGGCAGCCCGCCGACCTCGCCGGCCGGAATCGACAGTGCGGGATGACCGGTCACATCGAGAGGTGCGGTATTGGCCAGCATCCCCAGCGCTTTGGTGACGTAGGTGGCGCGATCGACGCCCGGTTCCGGGAGTTCGGTGGCGACATACGGCAGGGTCGGCATCACCAGGACGTCGTAGTCGCGCAGGGCCGCGTCGTAGGCCGCTCGGATCAGCGGCACGAGGTTGCGGGCCTTGCCGTAACTGGCGCCCCCGAGAGCCGTAACGCCGTGGTGTCCGCAGAGCGCGACGAGTTTGACCGTCTCGGACAGATCGTTCGCGTGCTCGATGCGGCGCTGGGCGAAGTAGGCCATCTGTTCGGGATCATAGAGACCACTCGCATTGAGGCCGTACCCGTTGCCGTCGAGCATCTGGTAGGCACCGCCGTCGGTGGCGATCACGTTCCAGACATGGAATGCGTCGCGATGCCACGCGACGCTCGTCTGCTCGACGACCGCACCGGCGTCGGCGAACCGTCTCGCCGCGTCCTGCACCACCGCGTCGACCTCGAGCTGAGAGGCATCGTGTCCGAAACCCTCGGTTACCACACCGATCCGCAACCCCTGGACCCCGTCGGCGAGACCCGACATATAGTCGCTCGGAGTGATCCCTTCGGGTTGGCGGGGGTCGAGTCCGTCAGCACCGGCGATCACCGACAGCATCAGAGCCGCGTCGGCGACCGTGCGGGTGATCGGCCCCACGTGGTCGATGGTGCGCTCGATCGGGAACGCGCCCGTGTAGGGCACCAGACCGAACGTGGGCTTGTGCCCCACGACCCCGCAGAACGAAGCCGGTATTCGGATCGATCCACCCTGGTCCCCTCCGATGGCGAGATCAACGTCGCCGTTGGCGACCAGGGCAGCGCTGCCGCCCGAGGATCCGCCCGCCTCACGTCCCGGATCCCACGGGTTGCGCACCGGTCCGGTGGCGGGCGTGAAGCTCGATCCGGAGAAGCAGAGGTCCTCGCAGACAGCCTTTCCGGCGATCTCGGCACCGGCCTCCAGCAGCCTCGAGACCACGGTGGCGTCTCGTGCAGGGATGAACCCCTCCAGTGAGCGCGAGCCGTTCATCATCGGCACCCCGCCCACCGCGACATTGTCCTTGATCGCCACCCGCCGACCTGCGAGCCGCGCGTCAGCCGGCTCGTCGGCGGTGATCGAGGTCCGTATGTACCACGCGCCCAACGGATTCGACTCCGCGCCGGAGGCCGCGACATATTCCCTCGTCGGCGCGACCGGTGCCGCCGATGCGGCATACAGATCGTCGACCACGTCGTAGGACCCCAGGGCGCCGTCGACCAGCTCAGCGAACTCGGCACGATCCGCAGCAGTCAGACTCAGGCCGAAATGCGTTGCTGCAGTACTTATCTCATCCACACCAGGACGACGAACCGACATGCTCTCTCTCCTTTTCGAGGCGGAACGCGAGACCAACTCCCCCGCCAGTGCGCCTTCTCGCTGATGAACGATCCCGAGTCTAGGAACCCGTGGATGAATGAGTCAATAGGTATCGACACATCGACTTATTAAGATCGTGTTTCGCCGATGTTCTCCACCTCCCGTGGGCCGCTGACCGACCCGATGCGACTGTGCGGCAGCACATTAAGACGCACCACCAGCCCTCACGAGCCCCTCGTCCGGAGGTCCGGTTCAGAAGCCACCGTGGCGCGCGTCACATGGTCAAAACGTAGTACCCCGGGACAGATATGTCAATGAGTGGCGACGCATTAACTCTTTGGACTAGCGCGGATGCAGGGTTCCGTGTCGCGACTCCGCCAGGAGAATGGGCCGGGAGGGCGAGTGCCCGGCAGTGGCGGCATCCGCAATGAGTTTGCGCCGCAGCCCGTCTCTGTCCATGTCGGGATCAGTCGACATCTCCTGCCCGTACGCCTTGATGGCTTCGTAGGTCGTCTCGGACAACGAGCTCATCGGTGGCATCAGGCCGTGCAGCTCGTGCTGGTAGCGACTCTCGAGATCGCGATGGGCGTCGAGAGCACCCTGGAAGTACGCGAATGCCGCCCAGACACCGTCGGCAGCCGTGTCACCGATCAGCTGCAACGTCGCCTCGTCGAGCACGAGCGCAAGCGTTCTGGTCCGGGCCCGCAGTCCTCGCTCGGCGCATTGCCGTTCGAAGACGACCTCGTCCCGCCCCACCAGCGACGACAGGATCAGCTCCGCGCCGGACGCCTCGATGGCGTCGATGGTCGCGGTGAAGTCCTGAGTCCCCAGGGGGAGGTAGGTGTCCCCTAGAACCGACCCGTGGTTCTCGGCAACCACGCGGCGGGCCGCCCAGTGCGCTCCATAGGACCACGAGTAGCGGTGACCGACGAAAAACCATCTACGGCTACCTGTTTCAGCCATCAGCGCAGGCATCGCGGCTCGCGCTTGCGCCAGCGGCCGCTCTCCCAGTCGCAGTGTCGTGGGGCTCGGCCTCCCACCTTCGTTCAGGACGGTGTGCACCAGCAACACATCTTTGCCCTGCAGGACAGAGGCAGCAGCATTGAAGGTCGCCGAGGTGACACATGCGAAGATCACCCGGCATCCGCTGCGCAGCAACCTGGTGGTGGCGGTTGCTCCCGCCATCGACTCTGAGGCATCGTCACCGACCAGCAACTCGACGGGAACACCGCCGACGCCACCCCCGGCATTGATCTCATCGACGGCCAACTGGGCCAACATCTCGGTGGCCTGGGCGAAGACCGCCGCGGACCCGGACTTGCTGACCAGCAATCCGATTCGGTGCCGGTCCGGCCGGAGCGGTTCGGGCGGACCGAACCCGCGCTTGTGGGCCAGCCAGGTCACGCCGTCCTGATCCAGACTGGACTCCACGACCACGCGCGAGCCACTGCCGTCGGCGAAGAATCGTACGGTGAGCCGACCGCGCCACGGCTGATGGTGCACGATCACCACGGCCTTGCCCCACCGAACCGACGCGAGATGTCCCAGCAGGGTGATGGGCATTCCCGCGACACCTTGGCCGCCGCCGACGGGGAGGGACACCGTCACCGCCGCACCCACTTCCAGCCTGGTGCATTCCAGATCGAGCAATCCGCCGGCGGCGAATCGGCCGAATGCGACGTCGGGCGGATCAGCGGTGGGAATCTGGGCAGTCACGGAAAGAGTCGGCACACAACACCCCCGGATAGCCGGAACAGCGCCAGGCTACGCTTGCCGCCGCGCCTTCGCCTCGTCCTCACGGATATCGGGGGCCGCGGCGTCGCCGGTGGCTTCCCCCGCACCGAGCGCCCGCTCCAGCACACCCTGCAGGAACTGCAGGGCGTCGTTGGCCGGGCCGGCCGGGTCGATGGAGAAGTAGCGGTTCCGCCCCGCACGCCGCTCGACGACGACCCCGGACATCTTCAGTGCCTTGAGATGAGTCGATACGGTGGTGCGACCGACCGAGGAGATCTGGTCACTGATGAACCCGGCACTGCATTCGCCGTGGGACGCGAGTGTGTCCAGGATCTGTCGGCGAACCTGGTCGGCCAGGGCAGCAAACACCAGCTCACGACTCTGCTGATCGTTTGTCGTGCTCATGGTCGTTCATCCGTCCGCCGAGGAACCAAATCCGTCAATAAGTATCAACATATCGTATCGACGGACTCTACGGCTAGTCACGGCAGCCGCGGTCTGGGCGCATCGTACCGTGGACGCGATGCGTATCGCGGTGGTGGAGGACGACGACGGGGTCGGTGATGCGCTCGTCGACGCCCTGACCGAGGTCGGTCACGAGCCCCGCCGGATGCGGCGCGGCGCCGATCTCCTACTCGGTCATCGAGATGTCGACCTCGCGCTGCTGGACCTGGGCCTGCCCGACGACGACGGTCTGACCGTGTTGCGCCGCTTGCGGACCGTCAGCGAGCTGCCGGTGGTGGTGCTCACCGCGCGGCACGACGAACGGTCCGTGGTGCGGGCACTTCGGGCGGGCGCCGACGACTATGTGGTCAAGCCGGCGCGGTTGGGTGAGTTGATGGCGCGCCTGGAGGTGGCCGCCCGCCGCCGCGTCGTCGATGCGCCTGCCGTCGCCGAGCGACGGATCACGACCGGCGACATCGTGGTCGACCTCGATGCGCGACTGGTCACCGTGGCCGGCGTCGACGTGGCCCTGACCCCGAAGGAGTTCGAACTCCTCGGGCACCTCGTCGCGCGGCGCGGCGAGGCGGTCAGCCGCGAACAGTTGATGGATGCGATCTGGGGCGACGCCCATGTCGCGATCTCCCGAAGCCTCGACGTCCACATGACCGCACTCCGGGCGAAGCTCGGCAGGCCGGGCGTGATCGAGACGATCCGCGGGTTCGGCTACCGGTGGGGTTCCTGAACGATGTGGCGGCGCGTGCTGCTCGTGCTCGTCGCCTACTCGGCGATCGTGGTCCTGGGCCTGGCGGTCCCCCTCGCGACGACCGTGAGTCGCGAACGGCTGCAACGGTTCACCGAGAGCCGGACCGCGTCTGCGATCTACTTCGCCGACCTCGCCGATCGGGAACCGGAGATGCGGGGCACCGAGTTGCAGCGGGCCGTCGAACGCTATCGCGATCTCTACGACGAAGGTGTCGTGGTGGTCGACCGAGCCGGCACGACCCGCGCCTCGGCCGGCCTCTCGGCCCGGTCACCGGAGGTCGCCGAGGCCGTGTCCGGGGCCTTGCGCAACCAGCGCACCCGGATCGCGTCGGGACTGACACCCTGGTCGCCTGAATCGGTACTGGTGGCCATGCCGATCGGCACGGGCACCCAGGTCGATGGTGCGGTCGTCATCCAGGCGTCGACGTCGGCGGCGACACGCGATGTCGCCAGGACGTGGGCCGTGATCGCCGGCGGTGCCGTCGCGATGCTCGTGATCGGTTCCCTCATCGCGGTTGCGTTGTCGCGGTGGACGGTTCGCCCACTCACCGCGTTGACGGCACGGGTGCGATCACTGCGTGCCTCGGTCATCGACGGCGGTCCGACACCGGTCGGTCCGGCAGCGGATGAAACGCCCCAGGGCGGACCGCCCGATCACCGGCACACCGGCCCGCCGGAGGTCCGCGAGCTGTCCCGGATCTTCGACGCGATGGCAGCCGACGTCGAGAACGCCACCGGCGCCCAGCGCCGCCTGGTGGCCGACACCGCGCACGCACTTCGTAATCCGCTCGCGGCCGTGCGGTTTCGTCTCGACACCCTCGGGCTCGGATTGACCGGCCGCTCGCTCGAATCACATGAGAAGACCATCGTGGAGATCGACCGGCTCGACCGCATCGTCGACGACCTGCTCGTCCTGGCCACCGCCGAGTCGCGGCCCGCCGGCTCCACCACGGGGGTCTGCGACGTCGCCGCCGTACTGGTCGAACGGCACGACTTCTGGGCGGATGCGCTCGCGGATGCCGGGCTGTCGGCGTCGATCGTCTCGCCACCCCGACCGCGGTCGGTGATCGCCGCGCTCGACGAGGACGACCTCATCCGGGCGATGGACGTCCTGATGAGCAACGCGGTCAGCCACGCCGGGAAGGGAGCCCACGTGGAGTTGGGTTGTCGGTCCGAGGGCGCGCGAACCCGGATCTGGGTCGCCGACACCGGCCGCGGCGTGACGGACGACGAGTTGCCGCGCGTCACGGAGCGGTTCTTCCGCGCGTCGACCGGCGGCGTACCGGGGTCCGGACTCGGGTTGTCCATCGCTGCGGCCCTCGTCGACGCGGCCGGGGGCGAGCTGAGGGTTGCTGCCGGACGTCCCACCGGACTGCGGGTGGACCTCTGGATCCCGGCAGCGGAGGTCGACGTGGAGGACCTCTCCTAAGGGAGTGTTAGGAAACGTCGATCGGCTTCCGTTTCGCCTGTGACTGCGTTCACAGTGTTAGGGGCACCGACGCCGGACCGGGTCGGGAGCACGTTCGACGATCTGGAGGACCCCGATGACCGACTCGCCCACCCGGCAGCCCGCGGACGCCCGGAGCGCACCGCCGACCTCGTCGGCCGCGGCGACGCGCCGTGCCGTGCTCAACACCCTGCGCGGGTCCTCCGGCAACCTCGTCGAGTGGTACGACGTCTACGTCTACACGGTGTTCGCGACGTACTTCGAGAGCCAGTTCTTCGACTCGGCCGACAAGAACTCGACCGTCTACGTGTACGCCATCTTCGCCGTCACCTTCCTGATGCGGCCGGTCGGCTCCTGGTTCTTCGGCCGGTACGCCGACCGTCGGGGCCGACGGGCCGCGCTGACCTTCAGCGTGTCGCTGATGGCGGCGTGCTCCCTGGTCATCGCGCTCACACCGGGTCGCGAATCGATCGGCGTGTGGGCGGCGGTCGTCCTGGTGCTCTGTCGTCTGGTGCAGGGATTCGCCACCGGAGGCGAGTACGGCGCGTCGGCCACCTACATGTCCGAGGCGGCCACCCGCGAGCGTCGCGGCTTCTTCTCGTCGTTCCAGTACGTCACGCTGATCGGCGGACACGTGCTGGCACAGCTCACCCTGCTGGTGATGCAGGTGTTCCTCGACAAGGAGCAGATCTCCGACTTCGGTTGGCGCATCGCGTTTCTCATCGGCGGTGTGGCCGCGGTGGTCGTCTTCTGGTTGCGCCGCAGCATGGACGAGTCGCTCACACCGGAGCAGTTGGAGGCCGTGCGCAGCGGGGCCGACTCCGAGTCCGGATCGATTCGCGAACTCGTCGTGAACTACTGGCGTCCCCTGCTGGTCTGCTTCCTGGTCACGATCGGCGGCACCATCGCCTTCTACACCTACAGCGTCAACGCACCGGCCATCGTCAAGACCGCCTACGAGGACCACGGCCGCACCGGGACGTGGATCAATCTCATCGGCCTGGTGTTCCTGATGGTGTTGCAGCCGATCGGCGGAATGATCAGCGACAAGGTCGGACGCAAGCCCGTCCTCATCTTCTTCGGCGTCGGCGGTGTCCTGTACACCTACGTCCTGATCACCTACCTGCCCCAGACGACCTCGGTGGCAACGTCGTTGACCCTGCTCGCCGTCGGCTACGTGATCCTCACCGGCTACACCTCGATCAATGCGATCGTGAAGGCGGAACTGTTCCCCTCGCACGTCCGTGCGCTGGGAGTGGGTCTGGGTTACGCGCTCGCGAACTCGGCGTTCGGCGGCACCGCACCGCTGATCTACCAGGCGGCGAAGAACGGCGGTCACGTCCCGTGGTTCATCGCCTACGTCACGATCGTGATCGCGGTGTCGCTGATGGTGTACATCTTCGTCCTGCGCAACAAGGCGGAGACGCCGCTCGATCGCGAGCAGGGGCGGGCCTTCCTCGACGCAGGGGTCGGCGCGCGACGGGCCTAAGGTGGCACCATGTCGTTCGCGCGCGGGTCGGTGGGCCGGCGGACCATGCTCCGCGGTGCCACCGGCCTGGGCGCGCTGCTCCTGGTGTCCGCGTGTGGGACCGAGCGCGGGGCGCCGGTCCGCCTGGCCGCCGGCGAGTCGGGCGGGTTCTTCTGGGAGTTCGCCGGACTGCTCGCCGCGGCGGCCGACCGGTCGGGCGCGCCGCCGATCCGCCCGCGTCGGTCCGGTGGCTCGGCCGAGAACCTCGACGCCCTGGCAGTGGGTTCCGCAGACCTGGCCATGAGCCTCAGTGACACGGCCATCGAACGTGCGAATCCACAACTGACCGCTCTCGGTTGCGTGTACGAGAACTACTTCCAGGTGGCCGTCCGCGCAGATTCCGGCATCGCGACGATCGCCGATCTGGGCGGACGGGTGGTGAGTGTCGGCGCGCCGGGTTCCGGTGCCGCGGGACTCTCCGAGCGGGTACTCGTCGCGGCCGGCCTCGACGCCGACCGCGACATCCGGCCGGTTCGCCAGACCATGCGGGACGCCGGCTCGGCGCTCGCCACGGGAGCGGTCGACGCCGTCATGTGGGCGGGTGGTCTGCCGACCCCGGCATTCACCGACCTGCGCGTGCCGATCGCCCTCCTCGATCTCGGTGGAGTCGTGGCGGCCTTACGACGGGAGCACGGGCCGGCGTACGAGCCCGTACGCATCCCGGCCGACATCTACGGCCGACACCCGGCGGTCACCACCGTCGGGGTCGCGAACCTGCTGCTCGCCCGTCGGGATGTGCCGGACGCGACCGCCGCGGCCGTCGTCGATCTGCTCCTCGACGACTCCGCACACCTCGTACCGTCGCAGGCGATCGGCAGTCAGTTCCTCGACGCGCAGTCATTGATCCTCACCGGCCCCATCCCCCTGCATCCGGGTGCCGCGCGTGAGTATCGCCGTCGGCACGGGTGAGCACACCTGCCGTTCACCGTTAGGGTGAGCACATGAAGCAGATGGCTTCCCGCCGCACCGAGTTCGTTACCGGATTGTTCGTGGTCACGCTGATCGCCGCCGGGTGCGGCACCTCAGATGCCGACGACTCACCCACCGGAGTCCCGACGACCGGGTCGTCGACGACGACCGCAGCGGCCGGCGACACGACGGCCCCCTCCCCTGTCGCGCAGAATGCCGCGTCCGGACCCACCGAGGTGACGGTGATGGGCGAGGACGACGTGGAGGTGACCCTCACCGGTCCGATCGCGGTGAAGTACGGGTCGGCGACGGGGGCACAGCGAGAAGCCCTGGGCAGGCCGCTGACCGGGGATCACAACGCGGGGACGCGCGAGAGCGGCGTTGTCTATCAACAGTTCCGCGGTGGTGTGATCATCGCGAAGAACAGTGACGCCGGAACGCCCGCCTACATCGTCACCTCCGGCAAGATCCGCGACGCGTGGAACACCGAGCGCGGGCCGGACGGGGTCCCGTTGCTCACCGGCACCAACGGTTCGGCCGGACCGCTGGGTGTTCCCACGAGCGACGTGACAGTCGAGGGGGACCTCGAGGTGGTGACCTTCGAACACGGCAGGATCACCGAGAACACATCGACGGGCGAGGTGACCGTGACGGTCAACGGCGAGACTGTTCCGGCGGGTCTGAAGTAGCAGATGGGACGCCGGATGGTCACGATCGCTGTCAGCATGGTGGTCGCGGTCGCCGGCGGTGGATGCTCGACGCAACCCGAGCCGTCGTCGTCGCCGACTTCGGGCAGCACACCATCTGCGGCAACCGCTCCCGCTGTCCCTGCGGGAACGGAATCGGTCGACGTCGTCCGCGTCGAGTATCTCGATGACGCCGATGCCGACCCCGCCGAGAACTGGGCGAATCTGTACCTGCCTACCGGTGAGCAAGCCGACGACTCGCTGCCGCTCGTGACGATCATCCACGGTGGCGGTTGGGAAAGCCGTGCGGGCGCCGAGCAATTCGACGAGATGGCGAGGGATCTCGCCGATCGCGGGCTGGCGGTTTACAACGTGGAGTACCGACGCCTGGGTACGGGCGGCGGGTGGCCCACCACCTTCCACGATGTGGCTCGCGCATTGGATCACGTGCCCGCATTGGCAGAGTCCTACCCGCAGTTGCGAATCGACGACGAGTTGGTGATCGGTCACAGCGCCGGTGCGCAATTGGCCGTGTGGGGCGGCACGCGCCATCGCCTCACCGACGATGAAGTCGGCTCGCGTCCGGCCTTCGTTCCATCGCGACTGGTGTCCATCTCGGGGCCCCTGGACATGCGCTATGCGGTCGGCCACGGCAACAACCGCGTCATCACTCACATACTCGGCGGCACACCTCAACAAGTCCCCGACCGCTACGACTCGGTGGATCCCATCCGCAATCTCGACCCCGCGCTACCGGTCACCATGTTTCACGGTCTGGCCGACACCGATGTCGATCCGAACAACTCGCGCCGCTATACGCGCGCCCTCGACGCCGCCGGCGGCTCAACCGAGCTGCAGCTGTTCGACGGCGAAACCCACACCTCACTCGTGCATCATCAGTCTCCCGCCTACAACCGCATCCTCGACCGGCTCGACGAGATCGCTCGGGCCGACATCGATGAGCTGCGCGACGAATAGCTACGCCGCGGCTCGGACGACCGGCCCCGATCGAGTTGCGTTGCGTTCCTTCCATTCCCACACGGCGTAGAGCACCTCGGTGGTGTACCCCAAGTCCATCCGCCCGCCACCGACCGGCACCGTCGCCGTTGCACTGATGCGGGAATCGGGCACCCAGCCCACCGGCTTCGAGGTCGGCGGGGCTGCCACGATCTCGACACCGTCCGGACCGCGAAAGGTGAACCGCTGCTCACCGTGCGCGGTGATGGAGAACTCACCTCGATGCAACGACCGATGACACGACCCACACAACAAGATCAGATTGTCCGGATCCGTCCGCCCACCCGCCGACCAGAACCGCACATGATGGGCATGCAGATGACGCGTACGCCCACACCCCGGCATCTGACAACACCGATCACGTAGGAACAACGCCCTGATCAACGCCTTGTTCGGCGCCCGCTTCCGACGACCCACACCCAACAACGCCAACTTCCCCGGCTGCCCGGGAACCCTGCTGCTCACCACATCCCGCGTCGACGCACCACACCGGGCTTCGGCCACCTCGACCTCCGACAACCCGGGACCGTCATCGAGATGAGCGGATTCCACCTCCGCACCGGCATGAACGAGGATCTCCGCACCCGGCGCAAGATCAGGCATCGCGATCCCGTCATGCACCATGCCGGCCATCGCCACCACCGCCGGCGCCACATTCGACGGCACCTGCCGCCACAGATCCCGACGCCGCGACGGAACCACCTCCGACTCCACCACCGAATCCTCGACAACCGAACCCGATTCAGTGTTCCGCGGAACACTCTGCACGGTCGGTAGATCCGGGTCATCGCAGGTGCGGGTGCGTTCATACTCCGCCCGCACCGTCCCAGCCAGGAACCGCGCCCCATCCAACGGACTCAACCGCAACGACACCGACAACGACCCGTCACTGTTCCACTTCCACCGACCCGTCGACTCCACCGGCGGCCGGCTTTCGTCTTCGACGCCACGGTCACGGTCGATCTGGCCCATCGCCCGTACCGCCCGATCCAACTGACTCGCCGTGCACGACAACGCCAGATTCACCAACTCCTGCTCACGTTCAGGCGTGGCCACCCGCGTCAACGCCCGAACCTTCGAATACGAGAGCCGACCCTCACCAAAAGCCCTGCGAATCAACGGCAATCCTCGGATCGCCTTCGCGACCCTCACCTGCTCATGCGCTGTTCGCGGTGCGATCCCGGCCTTCCACGACAACCAGTGCGCCAGCGAATGAATCCCCGGCCCCCGCCACGACCCCCGCTCAGCAAATTCCGCCACCAGTCCAAGGAAATCCGCAGTCAGCGCCGACATCTGCGCGGCATACCCCAACACCCGCCCCTCGAGCACCTCATCCGACAACGACACCGGATCCGCACCATCGAACATCGACGACACACCCGCACCCGCACCCGCACGAAAAGCACTGACCCCCACCGCAACCCCCTGATCCAAACGAACGGAACAGGACAAATGTATCGGCCGCCACCGACAATTTCGTCGGGCCTCACCCGAGGTCACGAGTGTTCCGCGGAACACTCCGTCTGTCGGGCGGTTCCGCCGGTCAGCTCGCCACTGCCCCCTGGCGAGCGACCTTCGGCTCGATGACCTCGGTCACGTAGGTCTTCCCCCACTCGTTCAGCGCCGACACGAACGGGCTCAACGCGTGGCCCTGCTCGGTGAGCGAATACTCGACCCTGGGCGGAACCTCGGGATAGGCAGTGCGTTGCACGATGCCGTCGCTCTCGAGTTCACGGAGTTGGCGGGTGAGGACGCGAGGCGTCACCGGGCCGACCGCGCGTCCGAGGGCGCCGTACCTCATCGGTCCCTCGAGGAGGTTCTTGACGATGGTCATCTTCCAGGAGCCGCCGAGCACGGCAACACTCACCTCGACCGGACACACC
The DNA here is from genome assembly GCF_040547295.1 of Gordonia sp. PvP123. Lineage (NCBI taxonomy): Bacteria > Bacillati > Actinomycetota > Actinomycetes > Mycobacteriales > Gordoniaceae > Gordonia > Gordonia sp. PvP123. The sequence continues at coordinate 46,609 of NZ_JBEPPN010000003.1, forward strand.
TCGTAGGCGCGTCGGACCGGGTCCCGCAGGGTGGACTCGTCCTCGCTCTCCATCGTCGACCTCCCGCCGGCTTTCATGTGGACATTGTCGTCCATATGGACGATATTGTGCATACTACCGTCGATGCACGTAGTGCGTTAGACAGAAGTCATGCACAGTTCCGTCGAGCAACTCGAGAACACCTCGGTAGACCGCGACTTCGCGCGTTTCACGTCACAGACGATCCGGGCGTTTCTGGGCACGATCGCAGTCCTGGCGACGCCGGTGACCGCAGCCCTGTTCGACGTCGGTTCCGTCCCGGGGTGGGTCGCGACGGGCTGCGCCGGAGCGGTCCTGACACTCACCCACCTCGGGCTGCAGTTCCAGGCCGCGATCTTCGTCCTGCGAGACAGTCGATGGCTTCCGGCAGTCCTGGCCGCGGCTCTGTGCGCCGCGACGCTGGCCGCGCTCTACCTGCTGGCCCTTGACCACGGCGAGGGGTGGTACCTCGTGCTGGTCAGTGCTGTGGCGGTGGCCGTGTACGTCTCCTCGGTCACGCAACCGGCACCTCGGTGAGGATGGCCCGACCATCCGTGTCGTCCGCGGCGCCGAACGCCATACCGGGAGACACACTCCGAAGGCCCCGGCGAAGCCAACTGCCGTAGCCGCACAGGCGAATCTCGATGCGCTGCCATCTCGCCGATGGTCGACGTCGAGCGGACAGGGAGGCAGCGCCACATGAAGGCAGACAGCTTCGAACCGGTGGTCGTCGACGACGACCGGGACGAGTCCCCGGCAGGTCGGGCATTGGCAGTGATCTCGACACAGCGCGATCAGCTCACCATCCTGACCGCTCACGGCAGCCTCGATCTGCTCACGGTTCCGCGGCTGGGTGCAGCTGTTCTGGAGGCGGTGAGCGAGCAACCCCGCGGGCTCATCATCGATCTCACCGCCACCGACTTCCTCGCGTCCTCCGGCATCGCTGCACTCCTCGCCGCCCACGCGGCCATCACCCCGGGCGGCCGGTTCGGCGTCGTAGCCGAGCATCCCGCGATCACGCGGCCCTTGCAGCTGTCCGGTCTCGATCGGACACTCTGCGTCTACCCCACTCTGACAGACGCTTTCGCGGCGATGACTCGATCCTGAGCAGGCGCGGGCGCGAGAAGCCGCACGCTCATTCCGCGCCGAGAAACTGCACGAGCACCGCGTTCACCGCCTGCGGCGCCTCGATCGGGATGAGGTGCGTACCGGGGATGACAGCCAACCGGGCGCCCGCGACGGCCGCGACGACGTCGCGGCTGTGCTCGAGGGTCACCTCGTCCTGGTCGCCCTGCATCACCAGCGTCGGCGCGGTGATCGCCGCCAGGTCACCGAGATCGATCTCGGGTTCGGTGTTGATCATGGCCATCGTCTTGGCGAAGATGACCGGGAAATGTTCTGCCCCGTCCGGGGATTCGGATGCGTACTCCGCGGCGAAGAATCCCATCAGCTCGTCGTCGGCGGTATCGAGCGCATCCAGGATGCCGCCGACCGCGCGCCCGGAACTGTTGTAGTACTGGCCGATGAGGACGAGATGACGGACCAGATCGGGCCGACGGAGCGCCACCATGACTCCCACCACCGCGCCGTCGCTCCACCCGACGATCTCGGCAGGTCCGCCGACGACCTCATCGAGATAAGCGATCGTCTCCTCGGCCATGTCCGCATAGTGGAACTCGTCCATCATGTCCGGGCTGTGGCCATGGCCGTGCCGCTCCGGGCAGAACACCTTCCAGCCCGCCTCGACGAGAGCGGGCACCTGGCCACCCCACGACGACGCGCCGGAGAACGCGCCGTGCAGCAGAACGACCGGTTGCCCATCACCCTGGATCTCATGCCACACACGAGTGTTCGGCCCGGGATGACTGATGGTCGTGTACTCGCGAATCGGAGACGTCACGGGACCAGGGTACGGGGACGTCGGCGCGCAATCCGCGGACTCGCGAAACGCCGCCGAACTGCCCGTCGAGGTCGAGGAAGCGGTGACGCCCTCAGCTTCCGATCAGAGCCGAATCCGAACTGCGCGAGAGCTGTTGCCGGTGCTCGTCGAGGACGCGGTAACCGTGGTAGTACGTCACGAGCATGAGAGCCCAGACCGCCATCGCGACGCTGTAGAACAGGGTGCGGTCGGCGTCGTCGCCGGGAATTCGGATGACGTCATATGACGCGGCGACGAACGCGCCGAGCACGGTCGCGACCGCCACCCAGGCGCCGGGGCGCCGTTCGCCGATACGGACGAGGCGCGCGGCGACGTAGAGCATGAACGCCGCGGTGGCGAGGTTCGCGACGGTGTAGAAGACCGTCCACCCCGTGCTGACCGGCCGGACGTCGAGGGCACGGTCGAGCCCCACAGCGATTCCCGCTCCGATCACGAGAGCCTCGACGATCCAGCTCGGGCGGTACCGGTGGGTGACCACGAGCATCCCGAGGATGAACATGACCGTCATGCCGAACGACCGGGAGAACGCGTCGAAGAACACCATCAGGTGGTAGCTGACGCTGTCGTGGGACACCCCGGTGGCCGCGAGGACCAAGATGTTGGTGCCGGACACCGCGATCACCAGCCATTCGACGCCCAGCAGCAGGTTGCGATGGCGCCGTAGCAGTCGGACACCGTAGACATAGCCCGCGCCCAACATCGCGAGATTGGCGATCAACACCAACGTCATGTGAATCAAGCTCATGGCAACTCATCTCGGGTTGGTCCGGCGTCATGTCGAAGTGCGTCGGCGATGGCGTCTGCGACACGGTCGACGGCCTGGCGCGACGCCTTGCTGATGCGTGTCAGGGAGATGTAACCGTGGACCAGGCCGCCTTCGCGCATCACGCGCGTCGGTACGCCTGCGTCGATCAGCCGACGGGCGTACGCGATCGCCTCGTCGCGCAGCGGGTCGAATCCGGCGACGGTGATCAGCGTCGCCGGCGCCCGGGACAGATCGTCGGCGTACAGCGGCGAGACTCGCGGGTCCGTCGCGGGATGGCCGTCGGGGACATAGAGTTCTGACAGCCAGTCGATCTGCTTGGCCGACAATGCGGGATTGTCGGCGAACTCGGTACGTGACGGATGAGCGCCGACGCCGTCGACCACCGGATACATCAGCACCTGCATGAGGGGCCGGAGCGGTTCGTCGGCGAGATCGTTGGCGAGCACCGCACACAGGTTGGCCCCGGCGCTGTCACCGAGCAGCACGATCCGTTCCGGATCGACTCCCCACTCGGAAGCCTGATCGACAGCGAAACGCCACGCGTGCAACGCATCATCGACCGGGATGGGAAACCGCGCTTCGGGCGCGCGCCGGTATTCGACCGACAGGACGGCCACGCCCGCGCGGTCGGCGATGAGGCGGACCGGTGCGTCGTACCCGGCTCGACTGCCGAGCACGAAACCTCCGCCGTGCAGGAACACGACGAGTCCATCGGACCGGCCGGGCGGGCGATACAGGCTGGCGCGTATCCCGTTCGGCAGAGCGAGATCGTCGACGTCCATCGCCGGGGCGTCGTCAGCGAAGACCCGGCAATCGTTGTCCATCGCGACCCGTGCCTGCGCTACGGTCCCGTCGCTGAAGTCCGGACCGGAGGACGAGACCTTCATCAAGACAGCGATTTCCGGCGCCATGACGTCACCGTCGGAGTTCATGACGGGCGGCACGACACGGCTCAGCACGGTGTCGGGCAGACGACCGACAGCGGTGAACGCCGCGCGTTGACATCGTTCGAGAACCGTCATCATCGTGCAGCTTCCACCGCGGCCGGCCTGCCCACTTCCCGTTCGAGACGCGAGGAGAAGGTGAGCGCATCGCTGATCACGGGTTGGCGGAACATCTTCCGGTCCTCGAGGAAGACGCTCTTCATCTGCCACGGCATCTCATCACCCTGTCGAGGCAGTGTGTGCTTGGCGCGAAGCATGTAACCGGCATCGAGGTCGATGACCGGACGGGTGCCGGTGCCGTCGGGGGCAACCGCCGTCGCGGTGTCGAATCCGTGGGTGTCCATGTGGCGGAGCAATTCGATGAAGCTCTTGCCGAGCAGCCCGATCTTCAGCGTCCACGACGATTTCGTGTAACCGACGGCCATGACCCAGTTCGGCACGCCGGACAGCATCATCCCCCGGTAGACCACCGACGACGGCAGGTCGACGGGACGACCGTCGACGCTGAGGTCGATACCGCCGAGGAGCCGCATGTTGAGTCCCGTCGCGGTCACGATCAGGTCGGCCTCCAGCTTCTCGCCGGATTCGAGTTCGATGCCGTCCGGGACGAACCGCCGGATGCGGTCGGTGACGACGGACGCATCGCCGGTGCGGATGGAGGTGAAGAAGTCACCGTCCGGCGCGAGGCACAGGCGCTGGTCCCACGGGTCGTAGGGCGGGTTGAAATGCTTGTCGACGTCGAATCCGGCGGGCAGCTCTTTGGTGTTGAGGTAGCGGATCATTCGCCGCGACGCCTTCGGGAACGTGGTGAGCGTCTTGACGACTGCCCAATCGGCCCACACGTTCTTCCATCGAGTCGCCAGGTATCCGCGACGCTCGCCGAGCAACTTGGTCAACGTGAGGCTCAGTCCGTCGATCCGCGGCATCGTCATGATGTACGACGGCGTCCGCTGGAGCATCGTGACGTGCGACGCCGCACCCGGTCCCTTCAGCATCGACGGGATCAGCGTGATCGCAGTGGCACCGCTGCCGATCACAACCACCTTCTTACCGGTGTGGTCGTAGTCCTCGGGCCAGTGCTGCGGGTGGATGATGTCACCCGCGAAGTCGTCCCGGCCCTCGAACTCGGGGGTGTAACCCTCGTCGTACCGGTAATAACCGGTGGCACCGAAAACCCAACCGGCCGTGATGATGTCGTGCCGGACGGCCCCGTCCGTGTCGGTGATGTCCACCGCCAGCGTCCACCGCGCGTCGCTCCCCGACCAGTCCGCGGACGTGACGTGGTGGCGATACCGGACGATCGCGTCGAGGCCGTATTCGTCGACGGTCTCGGCGAGGTAGTCCTTGATCAGCGGCGCGTCCGCGATGGCGGTCTCGTGCCGCCAGCTCTTGAACTCGTAGGCGAAGGTGTGCAGGTCGGAGTCCGACCGAATACCGGGGTAGCGGAACAGGTCCCATGTCCCGCCGATTGCGTCGCGACCCTCCAGGAGGGCCACCTTCTTCGTCGGGAACTCCTGCGTGATGTAGACGGCGGCACCGATCCCCGAGATCCCGCCGCCGATGATGACGACGTCGAAATTCTCCGGTGAGGTGGGTGAGTGTCCGGGCATGATCCTCTGCCTCCCTTGCGCGCCGGGGAGCCGACGACTTGGCTTGAACGACTGTGTGATGGGCATAGCCTGCCGACGCGGGTGTAACGCGCGCCACAGCAGATGTGAGCGTCTTCGACGATCGGAGTGTGCATTCCTCACACACTTCGCTCGCCCGTCGCCGCCGGCAGCGCACCGACCTGCGGGACCGGTGCACTCTGCACCGCGGCCACCCCGGAAACGCTGAAACATGCGGATGGGCAACGGGCCCGGAGATGTCGATAGTGAGACCTGCGCCACATTCGATCGGACAGACAGGAAGTGCCATGACCAGCCTCGACACCGACATCCAGCGAGTCCCGAGTACGACACCCGCCGCCGACATCCTCGCTATCGTCGCGCGAGACGGAGGCGTCGTCATCGAAGGACTGCTGTCCGCTGAACAGGTCTCGCGCTTCAACGCCGAGATCGACCCCTCGGTCGCGGCCCTGGCACCGGGCAGCACACACGAGAACGAGATCGTGCAGGAGTTCCACGGCGTCAACACCAAGCGGTTGACCAACCTGGTCAACCGCAGTGACGTGTTCCGGGACGAGATCATCGACCTCGACCTGGTCCACGAACTGTGCGACGCGCGGTTCCTGGAAGAGTCGGGAACCTACTGGATGACCACCGCCCAGGTCATCGAGATCGGGCCCGGCAACCGTGCCCAGATGCTGCACCGCGACCTGGAGAACTGGTACCCCTTCGTCGGGATGGGACCGGCCGGACCCGAGATCACGTTGAACTTCCTCATCGCGCTGACCGATTTCACCGAGGAGAACGGGGCCACGCGGGTCATTCCGGGCAGCCACCTCTGGAGCGACTTCGAGGATCGCGGATCCCCGGAGCAGACGATTCCGGCGACGATGAAGCCCGGTGACGCACTGTTCATCAGCGGGAAGACCGTGCACGGCGGTGGTGCCAACGTCACCGCCGATCAATATCGGCGTGCGGTGTCGTTCGCGTTCAACCCCGGCTACCTCGTGGGCGAGGAGGCCTACCCCTTCCTCGTGTCGCGGGACGTGGCCGCCGGCCTGCCCGAGCGCGTGCAGCGCATCCTCGGCTTCCGTTCGCAGTACCCCCTCGGCTCGCCGGGACTCTGGCAGGTCGACTACGCCGAACTCGCCGACTACCTGGGCCTGTAGTCGAAGTCTGCCGGAATCACTGATGCCCGAGGCTCTCGCGAGGAGACTGGCTGGCATGACGACGCCGAATCAGCCGTGGCCCGACCCTTCCGAGTCGGTGTCACGGTTGATCCGCGAGCTGGCCGAGACACTGCTCGCCCGGTTGGACGAGGTCATCGCCGACGCGACCGCCGCGTCCATCGCGGAGCCCCAGTACCGGACGATCGCCGACGACCCGACACTCGCCGACGCAGACGCACGCCTGGTCGTGTCGCTCGTCAAGCACTGGGTGACGTCCAACATCACCGAACCGGGCAAGCGGGTGCGGCCACTCGGCGGGGCCGAGATGCGCACGTTCGCACGCGATGTCGTGCTGCGCGGTCTCGTCGCCGACGATGTGGGCGCCTGGCGGTCGGTACAGCGCGTCTGCTGGAAATGGTGGCTGACAGCGTGTTTCGACGCCACCGACGATCCGGCGGAGCTCCGTGAACTGTGCGAGGTCTCGGGCAACACGCTGACCACGTTCACCGACGACGCGATGGCGGAGCTGAGCGAATATGTGCGGCGGATCTCCGACGAGCTCGCCGGCGGTTCTCAGTTGCAGCGATACGCCACGGTCGAGTTGCTGCTGCAGGGTGCGGACATCTCTACCGCGCATGCCGAGGAGCAGCTGGGATATGCGCTGACCGGATCACACCTCGGTGTGGTGGTCTGGGTCGATTCCGAGGACGACGTCGGCTCGCTCGACCGCGCTGCCGAACAGGTGATGCGGGCGTGTGGCGCCGATCGTCGTCTCACCGTGGTCGCCGGAACAGCGACGTTGTGGCTCTGGATTCCGACGGCCGCCACGCCGTCGCCCGACGCTGTCATCGATCGACTCCGCGGCCATCGGCACGTCCGCGTGGCTCTCGGACGTCCGGCGCGGAGCGCGGCCGGCTTCCGCCGGACGCATATGGATGCCGCTGCAGCGCAGCGTCTTCTGGTCCGTCTGGATTCACAGATGACGGTGGTGCGCTACGAAGACGTCCATCTCGTCGATCTCATCTCGGGAGACGTGGCCGCCGCTGACCGTTTCGTGGCAGATGTCCTCGGCGACTTCCTCGACGCGAGTCCCGTTCTCCATCGAACCGTGCTCGTCCATGTGGAAGAAGGCCTGAACCGGACCAGCACGGCCGAACGGCTGTACACCCACCGCAACACCATCGACCGGCGCCTGGCCCGGGTCGACGAGCTGCTCCCTACACCGTTCGCACAGAACCCGACCGAGGTGGTCGTCGCGCTCACCCTGTTGCGGGTCCGGCGGGGCGGTGAGTGACCGTCGCACTCGGCCCCGCCGGATCGCTCAGTACGCGACCACCGTGCGAATCCCTTTGCCGTGCTTCATCTCCTCGAATCCGTCGTTGATCTCGTCGAGCCCGATCACGCCGGTCACCAGCGAGTCGAGGTCGATGCGTCGGTGCAGATAGTGGTCGACGAGATTCGGGAAATCGATATCGGGCCGGCTCGAGCCGTAATTGGACCCGACGAGTGACAGCTCCTGATCAGACATCACGAACGGGTCGATCGACACCCGGACACCATCTGCCACCTGCCCGGCGACGATCGCCCGGCCGCCCCGCGCGAGCACGCCGTAGGCCGCCTCGATGGTCTGCGGCAGACCGATGGCCTCGACGGCGACCTCGACGCCCCGGCCGTCGGTGATCTGCGCGATCCGCTCCCCGAGATCCTCGGTGGTCGTGTTGATCACCTCGTGGGCGCCGAACGCTCTGGCCTGTTCCAGCTTCTGATCACTGATGTCGGCGGCGATGATGCGTCGGGCGCCGACGAGCCGGGCTCCCTGGACCGCGTTGAGGCCCACCCCGCCACACCCGATGACCAGTACCGTATCGGTCGGGCGGACGGCAGCGGTGTTCACGACAGCGCCGATCCCGGTGGTCACCGCGCAACCGACGAGCGCCGACTGCTCGAACGGCGCGGCCCGGTCGACGGCGACGGCCGCGGATCGGGGCAGCACGGCGTACTCCCCGAACGTCCCGAGACCGGCGAAACTGTAGACCGGTTCTCCGTCCGCGGATGTGACCCTGGTACCGCCGTCGAAGGAAACATGGTTGGCCGAGTGCTCGGCAGCTCTGTCGCACAACACCGGTCGACCGCTGACGCAATACCGGCATCGCCCGCACGAGGGAGTCCACGTCAACACCACGTGGTCGCCCACATCGAGATCGGTGACGCCATCGCCGACCGCTTCGACGACGCCGGCACCTTCGTGTCCGAGGATCGTGGGTGTCGGGATGCCGTGCCACTCGCCGACGATCACGTGCAGGTCGCTGTGGCACAACCCGCTCGCCTTCAACCGCACCAGCACCTCCCCGGGCGGCGGGGTGGCGGGGATCGACACCGTCTCGACGGTGAGCGGTGTGCTCGGCGCGCGGAAGACGGCGGCCTGGAACTCGATGGTGGTCATGGTTGTGCTTCCCTGTCTGGGTTCAGATGTCCGAATGCTCTGTGGCACTTCAGGAGCCGGCGATACGGATGAGTTTCTTGTTGGCGAACTCCTCTATCCCGAGGTTGCCGAGTTCGCGGCCGAAGCCCGAGCGTTTGACGCCGCCGAACGGCAGCTCGACGCCCTCGATGCCGACGCCGTTGACGAAGACCATCCCGGCCTCCAGCCGGTCGGCGACACGCATCGCCTGGATCGGGTCGGAGGTGAACACGTAGGAGCCGAGCCCGTAGGGCGTCGCGTTCGCGAGGTCGACCGCCTCGTCCTCCGATCCCACCCGGTACACGGTCGCGACCGGGCCGAACAGTTCCTGTGCCGCGGACGCCGACTCGGGGGCCACGCCGGTCAGGACGGCGGGCGGAAAGAACGCCCCTGATCGGGTGCCGGTGCGGACCAGGGTCGCCCCGTCGGCGACGGCGCCGGCAACCTGTTGCTCGAGCCGTTCGGCCGCGGCGACCGATGACAGCGGGGCCACTCCGTCGGTGTGGGCGAGCAGTCGCTCCGTGAACGCGGCGAGGAACTCCTCGTACAGATCGTCGACGACGATCATCCGCTTGGCGCCGTTGCACGCCTGGCCGGTGTTGTCCAGACGGGCCTGGACGGCGGCATCGACCGTGGCGTCGAGATCGTCGGTGGACAGCACGATGAACGGGTCCGACCCGCCCATCTCCAGCACCACTTTCTTCAGATGCCGGCCAGCTGTCTCGGCGATCTGAGCGCCCGCCCGCTCGGACCCGGTGAACGACACTCCCCGGACCCGCGGATCGGCGATGGCATCGGCGATCTGCTCGTGTGTGGCGTAGACGTTGACGTATGCGCCGGCAGGCAGCCCGGCGTCGGCGAAGATCCGTTCGATCGCGGCCGCCGACTCCGGACACTGAGGCGCGTGCTTGAGGACGATCGTGTTGCCGAGAACGAGGTTCGGACCGGCGAAGCGAGCGACCTGGTAATTGGGGAAGTTCCACGGCATCACCCCCAGCAGGACTCCGATGGACTCGCGTCGGACGAGCGCGCTGCCGTCTCCGTCGAGGAGTTCGATCGGCTGGTCGGCCAGGAGGCGTTCCGCGTGATCGGCGTAGTACTCGTAGATCGCAGCGCTGAAATCGATCTCGCCGACGCACTCCTCGAGCGGTTTACCCATTTCCCGATGAATGATCTCGGCCAGTTCGTCGCGGCGTCGCGTGTGCAGCGACGCGACCTCGCGGATGAGTTCGGCGCGCTGTGCCACGGTCGACCTTCTCGACCACTCCCGGTGGGCCTGCCATGCCGCGCCGAGGGCGGCGTCCATCTGTTGATCGGTTGCGGCCGGATAGGTCCGCAGCGTCTCGCCGGTCGCGGGGTCGGTGACCGCGTACGTCGGGTCGGTCATGATCGGATGCTCCTCGATGTCGGCAGAGTGGGTTCTCGGGTCAGTTCCGCTCGTAGGGTCCTGCGGTCGACCTTCCCGGACGCGTTCAGCGGGAGGGTGTCGCGCACGATCCAGCGATCGGGAACGGCGTAGTCGGGTAACGATTGCCGTAGGTGAGACCGCATGGCGTCGGCGTCGAACACGACCCCGTCGCGGAGTTCGACAGCCGCGGCGATGCGCTCGCGCAGGATCTCGTCCGGGTAGCCGAAGACACACGCGGCCGCGATGCCGTCGTGCCCGGCGAGGTGCGACTCGACGAAGGCAGGCATGATCTTCTCGCCGCCGCGGTTGATCACGTCGTCGACCCGACCATGCAGCCAGAGGAGGCCGTCGGGGTCGATGTGTCCGACGTCCCCGGTCCGCAACCACGGCCCGGCGAACTTCTGCGCGGTCAACTCGGGTTGGTTCCAGTAGCCGAGCATGCGAGTCGGTCCCGACACCCAGACCTCACCCGTATCGCCCGGTGGGACATCGCGACCGTCGTCGACGACCCGCATCCGGACGCCGGGCAGCGGCCTGCCCGCGGATTCGGCTGCGGTCGAGGCGAGTTCGCTCGGGAGGACGGTACACACCGAGGTGAACTCGCTCAGTCCGTAGGCATGTGCGAGCCGGACGTGCGGCCATCGCCGGTGCATTTCGCGCACCCACGCCTCCGGGATGGCGCTGCCGCCGTACATGACGGTGCGCACACCCGCGAAGACCGCATCGGCGTCGTGGTGGAGCATCAGCATGCGCAACATGCTGGGCACTGCGGCGAGGAAAGTGACCGGCCGAGCGACGAGTTCGGCGACGGCGGCGTCGGTGCGATACCGCCGCAGCAGCCTCGTGGTGGCTCCCGCGGCGATCATGTGCGCGAGCTGATCGGCGAATCCGGTGTTGTGGAAGATGGGGACGATGACGAGTGTGCTGTCGTCCGGACGGGTGCCGAAGTACTGCGCGAACCCCTGTCCGTACGCGGCCAGGGACGATCGTGAGACCGTCGCGCCTTTCGGGGTTCCGGTGGTCCCGGAGGTGAAGCTGATGAGCGCGGGGGCATCATCGGCAACCCCATCGTGCGGGTCGTCCGGGAGGTCGCTCGTGTCGATCACCGGCGCATCAGCTGGTCCGCCGGCGCGGACGGAGGCGATGAGCGCGCCGAGTTCGACGCATGCCACCCCCTCGAGCGGCGGGATGTCCGAATCGGTATCGACCAGCACGAGCGCGACATCCACCACACGGACCTGCTGCGCGATCTGCGCCTGCGCGAGCCGGGTGTTCATCGGCACGACGACGGCTTGTGCGCGTTCGCAGGCGAGGAACGCCACGACCCATTCCAGGCTGTTCTCTCCCAGCAGGGCGACCCGGTCCCCGACACCCACACCGCGGGAACGCAATTCACCTGCGAATCGGGTCAGCGCGGCATCGAGTTCGGACCAGGTGACGGAGTCGCCCGCTGACTCCACGGCGATGGCGGTCGGGCGGTCCTCGGCCCAGGCGGAGACGGCACGCGACAGGGTCGGCCGGTTCGACCGGGCGGTCATTCCGGCACCGAGACGATCGACGACTGGATACCCGGGCCGAAACCACCCAGCTCGAGACCGACCCGCTCGTACTCGCCGAGCGCGAACTGCCACGGGAGCACCTCGGGTCCCCACGCGCCGGCGGGCGGGGGTTCGCGCAGCGCGGCGACGGCGGCGACGGCGGCGCCCAGACCCGTGCCGCGGGACATCGGCGCGTCGTCGACGACTGCCAGCGAGCCGAGGACTTCGGCGTCTGAACCGCCGAGCACCTGCACCAGCAACGCGGTCAGGGCCACGCCCTCATCCCGACGCGACCCGGCGGAGTGCCTGGCCCACATCATCTTCCACAAGAACTCCGCGGGTTCGACGTCGTGCCCCGCGACGTCGATCGCGAGGTCGTGGTATCCGAAGCCGATGCGGCCGAGGGTGGAGAACGCAGCGTTGGCCCATGCCGGCCGCAGAGATCCCTTGCAGCTCGCGTTCCGCAGGCGCGGGTAGGTACGGGCAAGAGTGCGGGGTTCCGGGTGAGCGGTGTCGTAGGCCTCGATGCGGCCCAACGGTTCCGGGAAGTCGAACTCGGCCGCGGTGGCCGGGACGAACCCCGGCGACTCGACCCACCGGCCGTCGGACCACACCGGGCAGGGGCTGACCGCCATGTGCAGCATGTGCCGCAGCGGCGCGAGCCCGCCGGGGTTGCGTTCGTGCGTCGCCCACACCACCTGGACACCGTCTGCATCCGGGTGCTCGTCCAGCAGCCGGGCGGCGCACCAGTTCGTCACGCCGGGAGACCAACCCGCGCCGGTGATCAGCGCGACACCGGCCGACTTCGCGGCCGCATCGAGAGCGAGGATGCTGTCGGTGGCCTCAAGATCGTCACCGATGTCGATATAGGTGGTGCCGGACCGGAGGGCGTCCTGGGCCAGGCTTCCCGATCCGGCGAAAAACGGGCCGGACATGTTGAGGACGAGGTCGACCCCGGCGAGATCGACCTCCTCGGTTGAGACGTCGACAACCCGGCCGCTGACGCGCCGGGGATCGAGTGCTTCGGCGCGCGCGAGCGCCTCCGGCGCCCGGTCCATGGCCACGAAGCGCGCGTCCGGCAACTCCTCCAACAGAATTCGCAGGGCTGCGCCACCCATCTGACCGACCCCAACGATTGCCACTGACACCATTTCCAGCCTCCACGAGCGTGCGAACGAATATTCGTTAAGCTAGCCGCTGAAGGGCCATCGGTCAACGCCCCAGGTCGGTCGGTGATTGTCGGACACGTTCGGACATCGCGGTACTGTTGCGACCATGCCGTCGACCAGAGGTGCGGAACCCACCAGTCTCGACCGCGTCTTCGACCAGAACATCGGGCGCGAACGGATTCTGGCGGCGGCCGTCACGATCGTGGCCACACGCGGATTCGGTGCATGCACCGTGCGCGAGGTCGCCGAGGCCGCGGGCATCAAGGCGCCGGGCCTCTACAGCCACTTCCGCTCCAAGGAGGAGATCCTCACCGAGGCCGTCTCGCGGGTACTGGCCGACTTCACCGAGAACGCGGCCGCCGTCGGCGACGGCACACCGGAAGAAGAACTTCGCGACACCGTCCGCCGGCATGTTCTCTATCAGATCGAGAACGTGCATCTCGCCCGCGTTGCGGACATGCTCCTCGACACGGCGTCAGCCGGCGATTTCGTCTCGCACGAGGACTACGACCGACTGCTCGAACAGCAGCGTGACTATCTGGAGTTACTGGGTCGACGAGTGGCGGCGTACGCGCCCAAACTGCCTGCGCCAGAGGTGGACATCGTGACGATGGCGATCCTCGCCATGTGTGACCGCGTCGCCATCTGGTACGACGCCGACAGCGCGCTGACTCCCGATGACGTCGCGGAGCTGCACTGGCGCCTGGCACGCCGGATGCTCGCCGACTAGCGCGGAGATCGCACCAAGTCATTGACACTCGTCTCCGCCCGGGGTTAGCGTTGCCGCACTCGAGCGAACGAATATTCGTTTCCCCTGCTTGAGTCCGTCGATTCCGCACCCCACCCGGCCCCGCCGGTGTTCAGATGGGACACAACTGATGACCTCCGATGAGGACCTCGATCTCGAACGTTTCGGGTACGCACAGAAACTCGATCGTTCCGTCACCCCGTTCGCGAGTTTCTGTGTGGGATTCGCGCTGATCGCGCCACCACTGCCGTCTACGCCGGATTCGGTTTCGGCATCGACACGGTCGGCCCGATGTTCGTCTGGACCCTGCCCGTCGTCGTTGTGGTCTTCGCACTGTGGGCGATGATCGCCGCCGATCTGGCGGTGAAACTGCCGCTCGCGGGCTACGCGTATCAATGGACGAGTCGCCTGGTTCACCCGAACCTGGGATGGTTCACCGGGTTCATCGCGTTGATCGGGTTCATCTCCGGGTTCACCGGCGTCGCGTTCACGTTCGCGACCTACTTCGCCGGCCTCGTCGGGTGGGACGCCTCCACACCGCAGCTACTCGGGGTGACGGCAGGCGTGTTGCTGCTCTGCGTGTTGATCAACGTCTACGGCATCAGGCTCGCGACCGCGGTCAACAACATCGGGGTGATGCTCGAGATCTTCCTGACCGTCGGGATCACCGCTTTCGTCCTGATCTACGTGGTCCTGGTCAAGGAGTCCGGGCAACCTCTGAGTTATTTTGCCTCACATGGGAACACCGTTGACGCGACGTTCGTCTTCGCATGGATGGTGTCCAGTCTCGGCGTCATGTTCGGATTGCTCGGTGTGGAGGCGCCCGCCGACATCGCCGAGGAGACCAAGTCGGCGCGGCGCGTCATCCCCCGGACGATGTTCCTCGCACTCAGGACGGCCGCGGCGATCGAGTTCTTCATGTACATCACGTTCTTGCTGGCAACCGCCGACATCGGGGCGACCTCCGAATCCTCGGCGCCCATCCTGGAGATCATCTCCGCCCAGGTGTCGCCACAGTTCGCGAACTTCGTCGTCGCAATCGCGCTGACCAACATCCTGGTGTGCGTGCTCGCGAACATGCTCGTCGCCACCCGACTGCTGTACGCGATGGCCCGCGACAACATGGTTCCCTGCTCGCGGGCGCTCGGCGCCGTCTCGGCCAAGCACAGGATTCCGACGACCGCGGTGTGGGGATCGGCAGCTGTGTCAGGGTTCTTCCTGGTCACCGCCTTGTTCAGCGAGAAAGCGTTCTCCTACATCCTGGGCATGGCGACGATCGGGTACGTCGGCGTGTACATCTTGACCACGGCCGGGATGATGGTCGCCGATCGTCGCGGAACGTTCCCGTCGTCCGAACCCGGCTTCTTCGACCTCGGACGCTTCCGGCGCCCCGTCCACATCGTCGGGTTGCTCTGCTTCTCGGTCGTGATGGGCGCGCTGGTCCTCCTGCCGGAATTCCGGCCCAACGTCGTACCGCTTGCGGTCCTGCTGGTGCTGGGCTTCCTCTGGTGGGCCGTCGTCCTCCGTACACGCATCGCAGCCGGCACGGCCGGGCCGGGCGTGGGTCGGCCCATTCGCCCCGTCAGATCCGGAACGGCCAGCCGGTGATCTTCTTCTCTCGTGGCGGGGCGTAGGTCCTCACCTTCGACGTCGAGAGTCCCATCCGGACAAGACCTTCGGCGATCGTGACGGCTGAACGCACGCCGTCGACGATCGGGACGCCGGTCGCTTCGCGGACCTGCTCCTCGAGCTCGGCCATCCCGCCGCAGCCGAGGCAGATCACCTCGGCGTGATCGTCGGCCACGGCGCGCGTCGACTGTTCGACGATCGCCTTGACCGCACGCTCCGGGTCCGACTCCAGTTCGAGCACACCGAGTCCCGAGGCCCGAACCGATGCGCAGCGCTGATCGAGGCCGGCGAGCTTGAGCCGGTCCTCGATGAGTGGGACGGTCCGATCCAGCGTCGTCACGACCGAGAAGCGGTGTCCCAGATACATCGCCGTCGACGCCGCGGCCTCGGTGATGTCGACGACGGGGACCTCCAGAAGTTCCTGCAGTCCCTCGCGGCCATGCTCGCCGTACCCGGCCTGGATCACCGCGTCGTACGGCTCCGGGTAGGCGAGGATCGCGTCCATCACCGCGATGGCGGCGAGGTAGGACTCGAAGTTGCCCTCGCACGAGTCGGCGCCGAATCGCGGTGTGATGCCGACGATCTCGGTGCCCGGTGAGGCCACCGATCGAGCCGAATCGGCAATGGCCTCGGTCATCGACTCGGTGGTGTTCACGTTGGCGACGAGGATGCGCATCAGATCTTCTTCCTGATCAGTGGGTGCTGGCGACGGAGATCGGCTCGCCCGAGACCTCGGCGAACGGCCCGCGACGGTCGGCGACCACCAGGTAGACCACCGCCCCGAGACCGGCGCCGATGAACCAGGAGAATTCCGAGATCACTTCGAAGGCCGGGACGAACGCCATCACCAGGGCGATCGCGGCGGTCGGGATCAGCGCGGCGACGGCCCGCATGTTCACCCCGCCGCGGTAGTGGTAGGCGGCGTCGGGAGCCTCGCTGAACAGCGCGGGTACATCGATCCGAGCACGCCGGACGAGCCAGTAGTCGGCCATCACGATGCCGAACAGCGGTCCGAGAAGTGCACCGAGCCCGCCCAGGAAGTAGTTGATCACCGCGGGTGAGTTGTAGAGGTTCCACGGCAGGATCACCAGCCCGATGACCGCGGTGACCAGCGCTGCGCGCCGGAAGTCGAGATGCCGCGGAAAGAGGTTCGACAGCGCATAGATCGGCGCGACGAAGTTGGCCATGAGGTTCACCGCGACGGTGAGAATGAGCAGCGCGAGGCAGGCCAGCACCAGCAGGAAGGTGTTGGGCACCGTCTGGACGATGTCCGCCGGCGATTCGATGACCGTGCCGTTGATCCGGAACTGCGCGCCGGCGAGGACGACCACGATGCCGCCGAAGAGCAGCATGTTGAGCGGGATGCCCCAGAAGTTGCCGCCCACGATGGCTTTTCGCGATTCGGCGTTTCGGGTGAAGTCGCAGAAGTTGAGGACGAAGGTGCCGTAGATCGCGACCCAGAGGCTGGCGCCACCGATGATCTGGAGCCACATGTCCACGCCGGTCAACGAATCGGGCGTCGACCACGCGATCGTCCAGTCGGCGTTGCTGAGCATCCAGATGGCGAGGGACACCATCGTGATCAGGATGACCGGACCGGCGAACGCCTCGTAGCGGCGGATCATCTCCATGCCGTAGCTGACGATGATCACCTGGATCACCCATAGGGACACGAAGGCGATCCAGCCCAGGGTCGACAGCCCGAGGAAGCGGTTGGTGTCCAGATCGGCCGCGCCGGGGAACAGGGCCACCAGCATGATCCGCAGGACGACGGAGGCGAGGTAGGTCTGGATGCCGAACCACGCGATCGCCACTCCGCCACGGATGAGGGCGGGGATCTGCGCGCCACGGATACCGAACGAGATGCGGCTCATCACCGGGAACGGCACACCGGTCTTCTCCCCCATGAACCCGGAGAGGTTCAGCAGCAGGAAGAGGAAGACGCCGCCCAGCACCAGCGCGGTCAGGATCTGCCAGCCGCCGAGTCCGAGCGCGAAGAGTCCGATGGCGAAGGCGTAGTTGCCCAGGCTGTGGACGTCGTTGGCCCACAACGTGAAGATGTTGTAGCTGCTCCAGCGTCGACCGACACGGCTCGTGGGCGCGAGGTCGTCGTTGTAGAGCTTCGGACTCAGCCCATCCGGGACGACGCCGGTGGTACCGGAGACATCCTCACCGACGGGAACTGTGTGCTGCTCAGTGCTCATCTCTGCACTTTCGGTCGGACGGTCGGCGATGACCGCGCTCCTACACTTGCGGGAGTTCCGTGATGTGGAATCGGATTTCCGCGTTCGTGACAGTTAGCCCCACGCTCAGGGTCGTTGTCAATAGCACGACCCTGCGCTACTCGCGAGTTACGTTCCGAAATAACAGCACGGGATTCCATGATGAGGAATAGTGTGAGCTAGTCTCTGGATCGACCCAGGACACGGCGACCACCAAGGAGTCCCGCCCCATGACCTCAGAATCCGGTGACCAGGCCCCCGTCTCCGACACCCCGTTCGACCTGGTCGTGCGTGGCGAACAGACGCTGACGACGGCGGGCATCGTCGCGCGTGAGATCGGCATCCGCGACGGTCGGGTCGTCGCCATCGAACCGCTCGGGAGCGGACTCGTGGGCGCCGAGGTCATCGAACTCGCCGACGACCAGGTGATGATCCCCGGACTGGTGGACACCCACGTACACGTCAACGAGCCCGGCCGCACCGAATGGGAGGGCTTCGACTCGGCCACCCGCGCGGCCGCCGCCGGTGGCGTCACCACGCTCATCGACATGCCGCTGAACTCGATTCCGCCCACCGTGAACGTCGACGCACTGGCCGAGAAGCGCGCTGCGGCGCAGGGCAAGACGCACATCGACGTCGGTTTCTGGGGCGGCGCCATCCCCGGCAACGAGGACGACCTGCGGGGACTGCACGACGCCGGCGTCTTCGGCTTCAAGTGCTTCCTGCTGCACTCGGGAGTGGACGAGTTCCCGCACCTGACGGCCGACGAGATGGAAGCCGACATGGCCAAGCTGGCCGAGTTCGACTCGCTGATGATCGTGCACGCCGAGGACTCCCGCGCCATCGACAAGGCTCCGTCACCCGAAGGTGACGAGTACGGACGTTTCCTCGCCTCGCGGCCGCGCGGGGCCGAGAACCTGGCCATCGCCGAGGTGATCGAGCGCGCACGCTGGACCGGGGTCCGCGCCCACGTGCTCCACCTGTCGTCGTCGGACGCCCTGCCGATGCTGGCAAGCGCGAAGCGCGACGGCGTGAAGATCACCGTCGAGACCTGCCCGCACTACCTCACCCTGCTGGCCGAGGAGGTGCCCAACGGTGCGACCGCCTTCAAGTGCTGCCCGCCGATCCGGGAGGCCGGCAACCGTGAGTTGCTGTGGGAGGGACTGCTGGCCGGCACGATCGACTGCATCGTCTCCGACCACTCGCCGTCGACCGTCGACCTCAAGGACCCCGAGAACGGGGACTTCGGGGTCGCGTGGGGCGGCGTCGCCTCGCTGCAGCTCGGGCTCTCGCTCATCTGGTCCGAGGCCAAGAAGCGCGGCATCGACCTCCCGCAGGTCATCGAGTGGATGGCGTCGAAGCCCGCCGACCTCGCCGGCCTGCCGACCAAGGGCCGCATCGCCCTCGGTTGCGACGCCGACTTCGCCATCTTCGAGCCGGAGTCCGCGCAGATCGTCGACGTCAACCGGCTACACCACAAGAACCCGGTGAGCCCGTACGACGGTCGTGCGCTTGCCGGTGTGGTGACGGGCACCTGGGTTCGCGGACAGCGGGTGGACTTCGAGACCGCCCGGGGCCGCATGCTCCGCCGCGGCGACGTCTGATTCCTCGTCCCTGCTGCCTGAGCCCCGTCGAAGGCCCCCGGTAAGCTCGATCGAATGAGTTCGGATGACCAGCACACCGGCCTGGCCGATGAGTTGGCCGCGCGTTCCGACGACGCACTGACCGAGCTCCTCGTCGAACGCCCCGATCTCGCCTCACCGACACCGTCGGGTACCCGAGTGCTCGCTCAGCGGGCGTTGTCGGCGGCGTCGCTGTCCCTGGCGGGCGAGGATCTCGACATCCTCGCCGTCGCGGTGCTCGAGGTGGTCAGCGCGCGCCACAGCCGTAGTCCGGACAAGAAGAAGCGACCGTCGGTCACGACGGTGGCCAAGGCCTTGTCCGGACGGGCCGATGCCGACTCCGTACGTGCCCGGATCGATCTCCTCCGTCGACGCGCGGTGCTGTGGGGCGATGACTCCTCCCTGTGCGCCGGCGAGCACCTCGAATCCGCGATGCCATGGAAGGCGCGGCATCTCACCGGACCTCTCGTCGGACGGTCCGGGGAGGAGATCGCGGCGATGATCGCCGGTCTCGACGAACGCCCTCTCGGTCTGCTGCAGACGCTGGCACGCGGACCGGCCTTGGGCCGCAGCCGCGATGCGGCACCCGACGCCGATCCGGAGTCCCCGGTCGCGCGCCTCATCTCGTCGGGCCTGCTCGCCCGCGTCGACAGTCAGACCGTCGAGCTCCCACCGATGGTCGGCGCCGTGCTTCGCGACGAACCGCCTTGGCACACAGATGTTCTCACGCCACCGCCGTTACACGAGTCCGGCGCCAAACCCCGTTTCGGGGCCAAGGCGGTCGACGCCGCCGCAGGGGGTGAGGCACTCGAACTCATCCGTCATCTCACCCAGCTGATCACGGTCCTCGGGGCGACCCCGGCGGCGGTGCTCCGCTCGGGCGCGCTCGGCGTGCGCGAACTGCGGCGCCTGGCGAAGCTGACCGGCCTCGAGACTCAACGGGTCGCGTTCCTGATCGAGCTCGCCGCCTACCTCCGGCTCATCGACGCCGGCTTCCCGGAACCCGCGCCGCCCAACGATTCCGGCGAGCAGTCCTTCGCACCCACCTCCACCGCCGACACCTGGCTGCACCAACCGCGGGAACGTCAGTGGCTCGCGCTGGCAGATGCCTGGCTGCACATGCCGCGCCGGGCCTGGCAGGTCGGCGAACCCGACCGGGACGGCAACGCGTTGGCCACCCTGGCCGCCGACCTGCACGATGCGTACGCTCCCGTGCAACGTCAGCTCATCCTGTCCACGCTCGCCGACGCCGGCACCGCGGTCGGGGTACCCGCCGACACGGTCCTCGCGAACCTGCACTGGCACCGTCCCCGCCAGATCCGACGTTTCAGTCGCCGCGTCGTCGCCGAAACACTCCGTGAGGCACGGGAGTTGGGTCTCGTCGCGCACGACGCCCTGACCACCGTCGGCCGCGCGTACACCGTCGAGGAATCACCGGCCACCGACCCCGCCGATGTCGACGCGGCGGTGCTCGCCGCGATGCGCAAGGCGTTGCCCGAACCGGTGGATCACTTCCTGACGCAGGCCGATCTGACGCTGACCGTCCCCGGCCCGATGACCTCGGAACTCGCGGAACAGGTCGAACTCGTCGCCGATCTGGAGTCGGGCGGCGCGGCCTCGGTGTATCGGGTCTCGCCGGAGAGCGTGCGCCGGGCATTGGACGCGGGCCGCAGCAGCAACGAGCTGTTGTCGATGTTCACGACGCATTCGAGAACCCCGGTGCCGCAATCCCTCACGTATCTCATCGAGGACGTGGCCCGCAGACACGGCCAGTTGCGGGTGGGCGTGGCGTCGGCGTTCATCCGATGTGAGGACCCGACGGTGCTGGCCGCCGTGCTGCGCAGCGCGGCTGCCGAGCCACTCGCGTTGCGCGCGTTGGCGCCGACGGTCGCGGTGTCGCCATCAGAGGTGCGCGACGTCATCGACCAGTTGCGAGCGGCGGGATTCGCTCCGGCGGGTGAGGATTCGTCGGGCGCCCTGGTCGATCTGCGCGAGCGGGGCAGTCGGGTCACGGTGTCGCGGGCGCGGCGACAGAGCCAGCCGCGCCGCAATGCGCCGTCCGAGGACCAACTACGGTCGGTGGTCACGCGAATCCGCTCGACCGACCGGGCGGCGGCCGCCACCCCGGTTCGCGGCGCGGCCACGACGACCCCGGTCCGGGCCACCGGCGGGGGCGAATCCGCGACCGCGCTCATCCAGCTCGCCCTGCGTGCCAACCGCAGGCTGCGTGTGGGGTATGTCGACGCCCAGGGCTCGGCGAGCCGGCACGTGGTGACGCCGAAGATCCTCGGCGCGGGTCAACTCGTGGCCGTCGAGGAGGGCAGCGACGACGAGCAGCGCTTCTCGCTCCATCGACTCACCAGCGTGGAACTGCTCGACGCCTGAGCCCTGGAGACAGAGACATCGGAGTGATTTCCGTCTCATCCTTGGTACCCTCGGGTATGACCGCGGCTCGCGAGATCCCCGCAGGAGAACCCCCCGGTGGCGTCGCTGACACCTATCAGCACGACCTCGTCACCCGGATGAAACCCTCGCGCAAGCGCCCCCGGGTGACACGACCGGCCGACCTCGTCACCGCTATCGGGCCTTCCCTCGCCGGCGCGAACGTGATCATGCAGCTCGCCAACCCGAAGGTCGGTTACGGCGTACACGAGAGCCGCGTGCCGTCGGGCAACGCGATCAAGCGGCCCATCAAACGAGGCCGCACGACGGGGACGTTCCTCGCCGTCGCACTCATGGGCACCGACGCCGACAAGGCCTACATCCACGACGCCGTCGGCCACATCCACGACCAGGTGTACTCGACCGCGACGAGTCCCGTCCGCTACAGCGCCAACGACTCACGCTTACAGCTGTGGGTCGCGGTGTGCCTGCTCAAGTACTTCATCGACCAGTACGAACTGCTCTACGGCCCCCTGAGCGCCGAGGAGAAGCAGATGGTGCTCACCGAGTCGCACCCGTTGGGAACCGCGCTCAACGTGCCGCGGGACAGATGGCCGAAGACCTACGACGATCTGCTCGTCTACTGGAACACCGAGCTGACCGCGCTGCGCATCGACGACCCGGTCCGTGAGGAACTCCGCAGCCTCGCCGACCTGTCGTTCCTGGAGTACCGGGTCGGGGCGCTGGGAACCCTCGCGCACATCACGATCGGCCCCTCACTCGCCTACGCGATCAAAGCCGGGCTACCGCCGGAGTTCCGCGAGATGATGCGGTGGCGGTGGTCCGACCGCGACGAGCGCCGGTACCAGCGGGCGCTCGCCGGCTTCCGACTCGTGGACCCTCTGGTGGCACCCGTGCTGCGCGGGATCTTTCGGCTCAACCTGGTGGATCTGCGGGTCCGACGCAAGCTCGGCATCCCCGTCTTCTGAGGCCGACGGGGGTCTCACGCGTTCCAGAGCAGGCCCGACGCTGACAATCGTCGGTGCTTTCTGGACAATGGAGCGGGTGACCGATGGACCCCTGATCGTGCAATCCGACAAGACACTGCTGCTCGAGGTGGATCACCCCGACGCCGCGGCGGCGCGCGCGGCGATCGCACCCTTCGCCGAACTCGAACGTGCCCCCGAGCACGTCCACACCTACCGCGTCACCCCGCTCGCGTTGTGGAACGCCCGAGCCGCAGGTCACGATGCCGAACAGGTCGTCGACGCGCTCGTGACGTACTCGCGCTACGCGGTGCCCCAGCCGCTGCTGATGGACGTCGTGGACACGATGGGACGGTTCGGCCGACTGCAGCTGGTGAAGCATCCGGCACACGGCCTCACCCTCGTCAGCCTCGACCAGGCCGTCCTCATCGAGGTGATGCGCAACAAAAAGGTCGCGCCGATGCTGGGCGCCCGCATCGACGACGACACCGTCATCGTGCATCCGTCCGAGCGCGGCCGACTCAAGCAGGTTCTGTTGAAGGTCGGCTGGCCGGCCGAGGACCTCGCCGGGTACGTCGACGGTGAGGCGCACGCCATCGAGCTCGCCCAGGACGACTGGCAGCTGCGCGACTATCAGGAGATGGCGGCCGACTCGTTCTGGGCCGGCGGCTCGGGCGTGGTGGTCCTCCCCTGCGGTGCGGGCAAGACGATGGTCGGCGCGGCGGCGATGGCCAAGGCGGGCGCGACGACGCTGATCCTGGTGACCAACACGGTCGCCGGTCGTCAGTGGAAACGCGAACTCATCGCGCGCACCTCCCTCACCGAGGAAGAGATCGGCGAGTACTCGGGTGAGCGCAAGGAGATCCGCCCCGTCACCATCGCGACGTATCAGGTGATGACCCGGAAGTCGAAGGGCGAGTACCGCAA
This sequence comes from Gordonia sp. PvP123, assembly GCF_040547295.1. Classification (NCBI taxonomy): domain Bacteria; kingdom Bacillati; phylum Actinomycetota; class Actinomycetes; order Mycobacteriales; family Gordoniaceae; genus Gordonia; species Gordonia sp. PvP123. The sequence continues at coordinate 70,144 of NZ_JBEPPN010000003.1, forward strand.
TCTCGACCTGTTCGATTCGCGCGACTGGGGTCTGATCATCTACGACGAGGTCCACCTCCTCCCCGCCCCCGTCTTCCGGATGACCGCCGACCTGCAGTCGCGTCGTCGCCTCGGCCTGACCGCCACCCTGGTCCGCGAGGACGGCCGCGAGGGTGACGTCTTCAGCCTCATCGGCCCCAAGCGGTACGACGCGCCCTGGAAGGACATCGAGGCCCAGGGGTGGATCGCCCCGGCCGACTGCGTCGAGGTCCGGGTGACCCTGACCGACGAGGAACGTCTGCAGTACGCGGTCGCCGAGCCGGAGGAGAAGTACAAGCTCTGCTCGACGGCGCACACCAAGGTCAACGTGGTCAAGGCGATCCTCGACAAGCACCGCGGTCAGCAGACCCTGATCATCGGCGCCTACATCGATCAGCTCGAGGAACTCGGTCGCGAACTCGACTCCCCGGTGATCCAGGGCTCGACGAAGAACAAGGAGCGCGAGGTGCTGTTCGACCGGTTCCGTTCCGGCGAGCTGCAGACCCTCGTGGTGTCGAAGGTGGCGAACTTCTCCATCGACCTCCCCGAGGCCTCGGTCGCGGTTCAGGTGTCGGGAACGTTCGGTTCCCGCCAGGAGGAGGCGCAGCGCCTCGGCCGGCTGCTACGCCCGAAACGTGATGGCGGGCAAGCACACTTCTACTCGGTGGTGTCCCGCGACACCCTCGACGCCGACTACGCGGCGCACCGCCAGCGGTTCCTGGCCGAGCAGGGTTACGCCTACCGCATCACCGACGCCGACGACCTTCTCGGCCCGACGATCGGTGACTCCACCTCCGCGGACTGAGCCCCTCCGGTCCCTACGGCCTCAGGTCTCGATGAGGCAGTACCCGATCGACTCCGGTTCGAAGAAGACCCACTTGGTCTCGTCGCCGGAGCAGGTCACGGCTGCGTCCGACCGCGTGGTGACACGCGCGAGGACCGTCTGCGCCGTCGCCGAGCTCGCGCACGGGGCCTCCCGGTAGTCGGCGAGCGAGCCACCCGAGAGCGGGACCAGGTAGCAGAGGTCCTCGTAGAAATTCGGTGTGAGACAGAGCTTGTCCGTGCTGTCCGGGAACGTGAGCGTCGAATTCTGTGGGCTCGCGCACGACGTGGACGCGGCGATCTTCGACGCGGCGTAGAAATTGAGACCGGCGGAGTCGCAGTCGACCTTGGAGGCATTCACACTCGTCGACGACCCGGAATCGGTGGCGATGCCGACGCATTCGCCGACCTGGACGTCCCCCGGTCCGTTGACGGCCGGCGTCGAGGAGTCGGTGGTGCGAGGAGCGGAGGTGCCGGCGGCGGAGGTCGTGGTCTCCGGCCCGGCGACCGGGGTCGAGCGCGACGTCGAGGTGCCGCCCGCGGTCGGTGCACTCGACACCTGTGTCGCGACGTACACGACCCCGGCGGCGATCGCGAGGACGAGGATCACCGCGAGCGAGCCGAGGGCGATCAGCAGGCCGGACCGCTTCTTCGGCGGTGGCGGCGCGTAGCCGCCCTGCGAGGGGTAGCCGCCCTGCGAGGCGAACCCACCGGGATAGGTCCCCGGTTGCGACTGATACGGCGAATACTGCTGCGGCCCTTGCGGATAGGAAACCGGACCCACCGGGGCGGGCGGGGTCACCGAAACCGGCGCGGGTGTCGGCGCACGCACCGTCGGCTCCTTCGACAGCGGTGGTGCCGCGAGCGCGCGTTCGAGCTCGGCGGCGAACTCGCGGCAGGATCCGTACCTGCGGTCGGGCTCCTTCGCGAGGGCGCGGCCGAACACCGGGTCGACGCTGCCGGAGATGCCCGGTCGCAGCGTCGACGGGCGCGGCGGCATCGACTGCAGGTGGCCGGCGATGATCGACGCGGTGCCGGCGCCCTGGAACGGCGGCCGGCCGGTGAGGAGTTCGAAGACGGTGGCCGCAAGCGCGTATTGGTCCGCACGCGCGTCCACCGGATCGCCGAGCAGCTGCTCGGGGGCGGCGTAGGCGACCGTGCCGAGGAAGACATTCGTCGACGTGAGATGGCTGACGTCCTGCTCGGACTTGGCGATCCCGAAGTCCGCGAGCAGGACTCGCGGCTCCGGGCCGCCCACGCCCTGCAGCAGGATGTTGGCCGGTTTGACGTCGCGATGCAGGAGTCCCGTCGCGTGCGCACGGTCAAGCGCGGCACCGACGGCGCGCACGATGGCGATCACGGTCGGGGTGTCGAGACCCTGTGGGGTCTGGCGGAGCAGTCGCAGCGCGTCGATGCCGTCGATGTACTCCATCGCGATCCACAGGTGGCCGTCGTACTCGCCGGAGTTGAAGATCGTCACGATCGACGGGTGGACGACGCTCGAGGCGTGCTCGGCTTCTTTGACGAACCGCTGCCGGTACATCGGGTCGCGGCTGAGTTCGGCGGGCAGTACCTTCAGCGCCTCGTTCCGCGGCAGGTGCGGGTGTCTCGCGAGATAGATCTCGCCCATCCCACCGCGGCCGACGAGTCGGATGATGGTGTAGCCGGCGAAGTGCTCGCCTGGATTGCGCGGCATCGCCCCTCCTCGCGCGTCAGGCGTCTCCCACCGAGGTCATGCAGAACGCGCGTGGTTCGGGCACCTCGTACGTGGCCTTGAGCTGTTCTTCGGTGCACTCCAGCGAGCCGTCACCGCTGGCATCGACGCGGTAGATCGCCGATCCGGATTCCGCGGTGCCCGCGCAGTCGATCTTCGCGAAGTCGACCAGCGACCCGCCCGCCGACTGTGGGATCTGGTAGCACTGGCCGTCGGCGAAGTTCGGCATCAGGCACAGCTTGTCGGAGGTCTCCGGGAAGGTCAGGTAGTTCTCGAATTCGCCGCATTCGCCGGGGACCACCTGGGTGGCGACGAATGTCATTCCGTCACCGTCACAATCGGTCTTCGTCGCCTCCACGGTGGAGCTACCGTCCGCTTCGCGGACCTCCACGCACTCCCCGATCGCGACGTCCGAGGGTTCGGAGACGTTGTTCGTGACGCGCTCGACCGACGAACAGGCCGCCACGGCGAACAGTGCAGCGCACCCCGCGATCGCCGCCAGCACCCGAACCCGTCCGGCGGGCTTCTTCACCTCTGCTGGGTTTTTCATGCACGGATCGTACGCCCCGGCGGGGTCGTCGACCCCGTCATTCGGACGAGGTCCGGTGTCCGCACACAGTGGACCTGTGCCACTGTGGGATCCATGTCATTCGAGGACAGGACAACCCGCAGGCTCCGTCCATTCGCCACGACGATCTTCGCCGAGATATCGGCGCTGGCGGTCGACCACGACGCCGTGAACCTCGGCCAGGGCTTCCCGGACACCGACGGGCCGGCGTCGATGCTCGACGCCGCGCGCCAGGCCATCACCGACGGACGCAATCAGTACCCGCCGGGTATCGGGGTGCCGGAGTTGCGGCACGCGGTCGCGCGAACGCAGCACGACCTGTACGGGCTCGATTACGACCCGGATCGCGAGGTGCTGATCACGGTCGGCGCGACCGAGGCGATCGCGGGTGCGGTCGTCGGCCTGGTGGAACCGGGTGACGAGGTGATCATGATCGAGCCGTACTACGACGCCTACGCCGCCACCGTCGCGATGGCCGGCGGCGTGCGACGCGTCGTACCGCTGGTACCCGACGGCGACGGCTTCCGCCTGGACCGCGAACGGCTCGCCGCGGCCTTCGGGCCGAGGACATCGGTGGTGCTGGTCAACAGCCCGCACAACCCGACGGGGACCGTCCTGTCGCCCGGCGACCTCGCCGAGATCGCCCGACTCTGCGTCGAACACGACGTCGTCGCCCTCACCGACGAGGTCTATGAACACCTCGTCTTCGACGGACGGACCCACACCCCGCTGGCGACGCTGCCGGGTATGCGGGAACGGACGTTGCGGATCTCCAGCGCTGCGAAGACCTTCAACTGCACCGGCTGGAAAGTCGGCTGGGTGAGTGGGCCGCCCGAATTGATCGCCGCGGCACGGACGGCGAAGCAGTACATGTCCTACGTGGGCTCCGGACCGTTCCAGCCCGCGGTCGCGCACGCCCTGGAACACGAGATGGGTTGGGTACGCGAGTCAGCTCTCGCACTACAGGCTAAACGCGACCTGATCTCGACCGCCCTGACCGACGCGGGCTTCGCCGTACACCGAAGCGAAGCAACATATTTCGTCTGCGCCGACCCACGGCCGCTCGGCGTCGACGACGGCATCGAGTTCTGCCGGTCGTTACCGGAGCGCATCGGCGTCGCCGCGGTGCCGGTGAGCGTCTTCACCGACGACCGCGAACCCTGGCACCACCTGCTCCGGTTCGCCTTCGCCAAACGCGACGAGGTCATCGCCGAGGCCGCTGAACGACTTCGGCGGCTCTGATCTTTCGCTGATCGAGCGGGCACTGCCCCCGCTGGTTGAGCCGGCACCGAGCGAAGCGAGCCCCCACCCCGCTGGTTGAGCCGGCACCGAGCGAAGCGAGCCGCCCACCCCCGCTGGTTGAGCCGGCACCGAGCGGAGCGAGGCGCCGAGTCGAAACCACCAGGCGACCGAAGCCACTCAGCGCAACGCCGGAACCACTCGCTCCTCGAACAACTCGAGGTCCTCGCGGTCGACGGCGATGTTCGGGAAGTAACAGATCCCGTATGCCAGACCGGCATCGGCGAGGACGCGGAGGTTCTCCGCGACCTGTTCCGGGGTTCCGACGCCGGGCATACCGCGGAACGCGCCCATGCTGCCGGCAGCCGCGTCGGGCCCGACCGTCTTGCTGAGCCGGGCTTCGAGGTCGGCGAGCTTGCGTTCCACCTCGGCCTCGGTCTCGCCGAGCATGATGTTGTAGTTGGCCGAGCGGGTGATCGCCTCGAAGTCGCGTCCGAGGTCGGCACAATGCTGTTGCAGCACTGACGATTTGTGCGCGAATCCGTCGGGTGTGCCGTCGAAGTTGGTGTAGTCCGCGTACTTCGCCGCGATCCGCAGCGTCTTCTTCTCCCCGCCGCCGGCGATCCACAGCGGCAGCCGTCCGGCCGTGGGCTGCGGGGCGCAGATGGCGTCGTCGACGGTGTAGTGCTTGCCGTCGAGCGTCGCGCGGCCCTGTTCCCAGGCCTGTTTCATGATCTGCACGCCCTCGTCGAGCCGCGCGAGGCGCTCGCCCGCCGACGGGAATCCGTATCCGTATGCGCGCCATTCGTGTTCGTACCAACCGCCGCCGATGCCCATCTGCACGCGGCCCCCGGAGATCAGGTCGGCGGTGGCGGCGACCTTGGCCAGGTACATCGGGTTGCGGTAACTCATCGCGGTGCACATCTGGCCGATCTCCACGCGGCTGGTGGTGGCGGCCAGTGCGGCCACCAGGGTCCAGGCCTCGTGGGTGGCCTCGTCCGTCGGCAGCGGCACGGTGTGGAAGTGGTCGTAGACCCAGACCGAGTCCCATCCGCCCGACTCGGCGCGGTCGGCGACCGAGGACATCACCCCCCACTGGTCCGCGGGGTCCACACCCACGAGATCTAGACGCCAGCCCTGCGGAATGAAGAGTCCGAATCGCATGCCGTCCAACTTACGCGGCCGTCGATCATCGTCCGGACCTGATCGGCCATCCGCCGCACGGTCTGCGCATCGTGGGAGATCAGCAGCATCGAGGTTCCCGTCGCCCGGAGTTCCTCGAGGATCCTCAGGACCGCATCCGCGGCCACCTCGTCCAGCGACGACGTGATCTCATCGCAGATCAGGACGTCCGGACCGCCGGCGAGTGCCCGTGCGATCGCCACGCGCTGGATCTGGCCGCCGGACAACTCGCCGGGGCGGCGATCGAGCATCTCCGGGCCGAGGTGGACCGCCGCCAGCAATGACGCGATCTCGCGGTCCGCGGCAACGCCGTCGAGTCCGCGCAACACCCGGAGTACCCGGCGCAGTTCCCGGCCGACCGTCCGCCGGGGGTCGAGGCTGCGTCGCGGATTCTGGTAGACCATGCTGATCGCGCGCCGCTGATCGATGCTGCGGTCACGGGCGGTCGACGCCAGGCGCGCGCCGTCGAGCAGCAGCTCACCGTCGGTCGGGGGATGCAGACCCGCCAGACACCGCGCGAGCGTCGACTTTCCGGCGCCCGAACGTCCGACGATCGCCAGACACTCGCCCCGCCCGATCTCGAACGAGACGTCGTGCAGCACGGTGGCGCGGCCATGGTCTGCCGTGACGCCGCGCACGACGACGCGTGGGCCGGCGTCGTCGACGAACCGGGCCGCGGGCGCCACCGCCGCCGGAACATGCGATGCAGGCAACTCGTCGGCCTGGCACTCACCGGTGATCCGCCCGCCGTCGAGCATCACGACTCGATCGACGATACGCGAGATACGGTGCAGGTCATGGGTGATGGCGATGACCGTGCGTCCACTGCGGAGACGGTCCAACACCCCGACCAGTTCGTCCGCCGTGGCCGCGTCCAGACCGCTCGTCGGCTCGTCGAGGACGAGCACGCCCGGGGAGCCGAGGAGGGCGATCGCGAGGAGAACCCGTTGTTGCTGGCCGCCGGACAGCTGCGCCGGATACCTGCGGAGGAACTCGCGGTCCGTCGGCAATCCCAGTTCGGCGAGCAGGATCTCGATGTCCCGGGCACGACGCGACCGGTGGGCGCGTCGGACTTCTCGGAGGGCCGAACCGATCCGCATGGACGGGTTGAGCGAGGTACCGGGGTCCTGCGGTACGTATCCGAGCCGTCGACCGCCGTCGGCGGGAGCCTGCACACGCACGGTCCCGGCGGTGACGAATCCGGGTGGCAGCGCGTCGACGAGAGCGAGTGCCGTCGTGGTCTTTCCGGCACCGGAGGGTCCGACGACGGCCAGGGTCTCGCCACGGCGGACCTCGAGGGCGTCGATCGCGACGAGCGGGGTGCCATCCGGTGCCGCCACCGTGAGCCCCGACACCGATATCGAGTTCCCGGCGGTGGCATCCGGACGGTCCAGCGGCCGCCGGACACGTTGTCGCGGACCACGAGGTGAGGGCTCGGGAGGTTCGGACAATCGGTCGACGAGCAGGTTCACCGCCACGACCAGCGATGCGATGCATACGGCAGGCACAATGACCGGCCAGGGGGTCAACGCCATCCCGCCCTTGTTCTCGGTGACCATCAATGCCCAGTCCGGCTGTGGCTGAGTCACTCCGAGACCGAGGAAGCTTCCCGCGGTGACGAGCGCGATGGTTCCCGAGACCCGTATCCCGGCGTCGGCCAGCAACACCGGCCGCAGGTTCGGCAGTACCTGGGCCACCGCGATCCATCGCAGTGTCTCGCCGCGGGCGATCGCGGCTTCGACGAAACCCGCGTCCATGAGTTCGATCGTCGCCGTCCGCACGATCTTCGCCACCCATGGCACCGTCGCGACTCCGACGGTGAGGCACACCGCGACCGGGCCCTTCCCCATCGTCGTCGCGATGACCACGAGCAGGAGAAACCATGGCAGGACGGTGATCGCGTCGACCGGGCGCATCACCCAGCCGTCGAGCCGGCGTGACATTCCCGCGGTGACTCCGAGGAGAACGCCGACGACGTACGACACCGACAGCGCGACCGCGGTCATCAGTATTAGCCGGTGACCACCGTGTAGAACGCGTGACAGGACGTCGCGTCCGACGAAATCGGTTCCGAGCCAATGGTTCGACGACGGTGTCTCGAACGGCACCGAGGCGATCGCGGTCGGCGAGAACGGTGCGACGAACGGCCCGAGGACGATGACGATCACGAGGACGACCAACACCGCAGCGGGGCCGACGAGCCGTCGAGAGCGCGTACTCATGACCGCCCACGTCCGATGACACCACGCGCGGCCGGTGACGAGCCGAGTGCCACGAGGTCGGCAAGCAGGTACACGACTAGTCCGTACGCGGCCAACAGCACCGCCACCGACTGCACGAAGATCAGATCGCGTCCGGAGATGGCCCGCAGGAGTTCGTGCGCCACACCCGGATACGCGAACACGACTTCGATGACCGCGATACCGCCGACGAGCCCGACGACGGCTCCCGCCAGCGGTTGCACCGACGCGGAGATCGCGTTGGGCGCCGCATGACGCACGACGAGCCGGAATTCGCCGACCCCGTTCGCCCGCGCCGCCGAGATGTACGGCGCGCGCATCGCTTCCGCCATCTGGGCGCGGACGAGTCGCACCGGATGCGGTGCCAGCCCGATGAGCAGGCACAGCACCGGTAGCACCAGCACCTCCGGACGGTCGAGCGCCGATGTGCCCGTCGGTACGAGCGACACCGCGGGCAGCACCCCCATCCCGATCGCCACCCAGGCAATCAGTACGACACCGACCACGAACGCGGGGACGGATTCCGCCGCGAGCGCCGCAGTACTGAGCAACCGGTCCCAGCGCGAACCCGGCCGTGCGCCGGCGGCGACGCCGATCGCCAGCGCCGCCGGGACCAGGACGACGACGGTGACGATCGCGAGGATCACCGAGTTCGCGAGTCGCCCGTCGAGGATCTCGGCGACCGGACGGCCCGAGAGTTGCGACACGCCGAGGTCCCCGGTGAGGAAACCGTCTGCCCAGTCGAGGAACCGTACGACTGCCGGACGATCGAGTCCCAGTTCCGCGCGCAGAGCGGCCACCTGAGCCGGATCCGGTTGGCCCGCGGCTCCTCTCGACAACCGGGTCGTGGCGGCATCACCCGGGAGCAGTTCGAAGAGCACGAAGATCGACACCGCAACGACAGCGAGCACGGCCAACGCCCCCGCCAACCGGCCCGCGACATACCGCAACACGACGAGTCCCCTAGCGCTGCTGGAGCCAGGTGCCCGTGAAGGAGGCCCACTGCCCGGTGCCGGGCACCCCGTCGGTGATGCCCTGCACGGTGTTGCGGACGCCCGTCGGCTGCAGGGCGAAACTGTGGATGAGGTAACCGCTGTCGTTCCAGAGTTCGTCCTGCAGTTCCCGGTACAACTCACCACGGCGAGCCGGGTCCATCTCGGCGCGAGCCTGGGCGAAGGTGGCATCCCACGCGGGACGACGCCAGGCGGTCGCGTTGGCCGGGGCGTCCGAGGTGAGGGTCTGCCCGTAGAAGTAGTCCAGACTGTAGTTCCACCAACCGGACTGGGTGAAGGGCTTGGACCCGACGACCTGGGAGAAGTAGGTGTCGCCCGGCTCGACGGCGAGGTTCACGGTGATCCCGGCGGCCTTGGCCTGCTCGGCGAAGAGGGTCGCCGAGGCCAACTGGCCGGGACTGACGTCCGCGGTGTGCAGGGTGACGACGAGGTTCTCCTTGCCCGCCTCTCGGAGCAGGCGGCGAGCTCGTTCCGGGTCGTACGCGCGTTGCGGCATGTCGGCGTAGAACGGTGCGCCCTTGCCGTACAGGTCGTTGCCGACCTCGGCGAACCCGTAATACACCTTGTCGACCATCGCCTGCCGGTCCACCGACAGCTTGAGGGCCTCCCGTACTCGCGGATCGTCGAACGGCGCGAGGTCGGTACGCATCGTGAACGAGCTCATCGTGCCCACCGGCGGCGTCACGAGGTAGACGTCGGACTGCGATCGCAGGATGTTGCCCTGCGCCGGCGAGAGTTCGTAGACGACGTCGGCCTCCTGCGAGCCGAACGCGTTGAATCTGGCGTCGGCTTCGGCGACCTGGAGGATCTCCAGCCCGTCGAGGTGCGGCCGCTGATCCCAGTGGTTCTCGTTGCGGGTCAACACCGACCGGTCGCCCGGCGACCACGACTCCAGAACGAACGGGCCGGTCCCCACGGGAAGCGACGACGGCGTGAATTCCGTCGTACCGTCCTTGATCACGTAGACGTACCAACCGGCGAGCACCGAACCGAAGTCGGCGACGGGTTCTCTCATCGACACCACGACGGCGTGATCGCCGTCGGGCCTGGTGCGGGACAGGTCGATGATGTCGAGGTCACCGGCCGACGGTTTCTCCTCGTCGAGCATGCGCTCGAGACTCCACATGACATCGCGAGACGTGAACGGCGAACCGTCACTGAACTCGACGCCCCGGCGCAGCGCCATCCGCCACTGCGAGCCGTCGGCGTTGGGTTCCAGCGACTCGGCGAGCCGATAGTCGAGGGTGAGGTCGTTGTTGTAGTCGACGAGGTGATCCCACACCGCCTTGGACAGTGCGCCACCCGCCGAGTGGCCGACGACGTGCGGGTCGAGGACATCGGCGGTCGCCGAGGTGCCCGCGAAGACGACGCGCAATGTGCCGCCGGGGACCGGGGTACCGCCGCTCGGAGCGCCTGCCGGGCTCGGCCGGTCGGCACAACCGGCGAGCAGGCCCACCGCGCCGAGACCGGCGAGGCCGGCGATCCCACCGGCTCCGCGTAGCAGCCGGCGTCGGGTCAATTCGGGAGCTGCGTGCGCAGCTGTCGATCTTGAATTTTTCATGTCCATCCTCGTGGGTCGCGAAGACGCAAGCGATCTGGCTTCCCGATCGAGGTCGGGTCACAGTTGCGGGACAGCCCCGGATTCGCACCGGGTTCCCTTGCGTCCCGGTCATCGTACGGAGTGGACAATCACGACATCGCATGCGGCGTGCGGTGGATGATCCCCGGAACTTACAAGCAGTCCGGACTGTTTGTGCTATCGTCGTCGATGTGACCGAGCCCACCCGAGCCCCGCGCCGACGCACGCAGGCCGAACGCACCGCGACCACGCGTGCGCTCATCCTCGACGCGACCGTCGACGCCCTGGTCGACGTCGGCTACGCCGCCACCACGACGCAGGAGGTCAACCGCCGGGCAGGTATCTCCCGCGGCGCTCTCCTGCATCACTTCCCCACCCGGGAATCACTGGTGGTTGCCGCGGTCGGACACCTGGTCGAGCGTCGGCTGGCAGAGATCCTGTCGCGGCCCCGGACGGGTGACGAGGGACTCGAGATACTCATCGAGGCGTTCAGCGGCCCGCTGTTCGACGCCGCTCTCGAGCTGTGGGTCGCCGCCCGCTGCGACGTCGGATTGCGAACCGCGATCATCCCGCTCGAACAGCAGGTGTCCGACGCACTCGCCGTCGGTTGTGCCGAGTTGTTCGGTGACCGGTACACCGCCGCGGAACTCGAACTCTCCATCGAACTCGCACGCGGATTGGCGGTGTCGCGCATCCTGCGCTCACCCGACGCCGACCGCGCGCTGCTCGACCACCTCCTGCCCGTATGGAAGGAACTCCTGACCCATGACTGAACCCAGTCCGACTCTCCCGCAGCAGAACACGCTGCCCCGGCGCGTGGACGTCCTCGTCGTCGGCGTCGGGTTCGGCGGTCTCGCCGCCCTGCATCGTCTTCGCACGGATCATCCGCAGTTGCAGACGCTGGCCATCGAACGTGGCGACGGCGCGGGTGGGGTCTGGCGCGAGAACGACTACCCGGGCGCGGCCTGCGACGTCCCGACGTCGCTGTACTCCCTGTCCTTCGCCCCCAACCCGGACTGGTCCAACACCTACGGTCGCCGCCACGAGATCCACCAGTATCTACGTTCGGTCGCAGCCGATTTCGCCGACCAGATCCGTTACAACTGTGCACTCACATCGGCTCACTGGGACGGCGCGGCGCAGGAATGGGTCGTGGTCACGACGGATGGCGAGGTTCGCTGCCGCTACCTGGTCGCGGCACCGGGTGCGCTGTCCGAGCCGGGTCTGCCACCGGTCGCCGGAGCCGATGAGTTCACCGGCACCGTGTTCCACTCCGCTCAGTGGGACCACTCCCACGACCTCCGCGGACGTCGCGTCGCGATCGTCGGCACCGGCGCGTCGGCGATCCAGATCGTGCCCGAGATCGTCGACGAGGTCGGACATCTCACGGTCTTCCAGCGCACTCCCGCTTGGGTCGTGCCGCGTCTGGACCGCACCATCGGTTCCCTCGAACGCGCACTCTATCGCCGCGTCCCCGGTGTCCACCGGCTCGTCCGGCGGATGGTGTGGACCTATCGCGAGGCCTACGTCCTGATGATGGCCCGCAACCCCAAACTGCTCCCGATCGCCAAGACCATCGCGCTGGCGCAGCTGCGGATCCAGGTCCGTGACGGCGACCTGCGCCGTCGGCTCACCCCCGACTACACCATCGGTTGCAAGCGGATGCTGTTGACCAACAAATGGTTCCCCGCGTTGCAGCGCGACAATGCAACGGTGACCGGCGCGATCACCCGCCTCACCGCACGCGGCGCCGTCGACGACCAGGGCCGCGAACACGAGGTCGACACGGTCGTCTTCGCCACCGGGTTCACCCCCACCGAACCGCCGATCGCGTCGGCGATCACCGGACGCGACGGGCGCACCCTGGCCCAGGCGTGGGCGGGATCGCCGCGCGCCTACCGCGGCGTCGAGATCCACGGCTTCCCCAACCTGTTCTTCCTGTACGGCCCCAACACCAATCTGGGTCACAGCTCGATCGTGCTCATGCTGGAACCGCAGGCGTACTACATGAGCAAGGCACTCTCCGAGCTGTCCCGCAGCGGCCGGTCGACCTTCGAGGTCACCGACACCGCCCAGGACCGGTACAACGCCGACCTCGATCCCGAACTCGAACGCACCGTATGGAATTCGGGCGGATGCTCGAGCTGGTATCTCGACTCCACCGGACGAAACTCGGTGATGTGGCCGAAGTTCACGAGCGACTTCCGCCGGATGATGTCGTCGTTCGACCCGGCCGATCACCGATTCGACGCCGCGATCCCACTCGCGGCCGCCACCGATGCAACCGAACCCGACACCGAGAGGACCGTCGCACCGTGAGTTCGACCCCAGACCATTACGACGCCATCGTCATCGGCTCCGGTTTCGGCGGTTCGGTTGCGGCCCTGCGTCTCACCGAAAAGGGCTACCGGGTCGCGGTTGTCGAGTCCGGACGGCGTTTCTCCGACGGCGACCTGCCCAAGACGAGCTGGCGCCTCAAGGACTACGTCTGGGCGCCCGCGCTGGGACTGTTCGGCGTACAGCGCATGCACCTGCTGCGCGACGTGCTCGTGATGGCCGGTGCCGGCGTCGGCGGCGGATCGCTGAACTACGCGAACACCCTGTACCGGCCGCTGCCCGCCTTCTTCGACGACCCGCACTGGGGGTCGATCACCGACTGGGCGTCCGAGCTCGACCCGTACTACGACCAGGCGTCGCGAATGCTCGGTGTGACGACGTACCCGAAGGTGACGCCGGCCGACCGCGTGATCCGCAAGGTCGCCGAGGAGATGGGGGTCGGCGACACCTTCGTCCACACCCCCGTCGGCGTGTTCTTCGGGGAGGCCGGCAAGACCGTCGAGGACCCCTTCTTCGGCGGCGCCGGTCCGGCACGCACCGGTTGCACCGACTGCGGCGCGTGTATGACGGGATGCCCGGTGGGGGCGAAGAACACGCTCGTCAAGAACTATCTGTACCTGGCCGAGCAGGCCGGCGCGGACATCATCCCGATGACGACCGTCGACACCGTCCGTCCCCGTTCGGGCGACGGGTACGTCGTGGAGGCGCACCGGTCGGGCCGCCGCTGGTCGCGCCGCGGGCGCCGCACGTTCACCGCCGATCACGTGGTGTTCGCCGCCGGCACGTACGGCACCAACAAGCTCCTGCTGGACATGCAGCAGGGCGGACACCTGCCCGGGCTGTCGTCGCGCCTGGGCAAGGTGGTCCGCACCAACTCCGAGGCGGTACTGGCCGCCACCGCGCGCGACCTCGAGACCGACTACACCGAGGGTGTGGCGATCACGTCGTCGTTCCATCCCAACGAGCACACGCACATCGAGCCGGTGCGATACGGCAAGGGCAGCAACCTGATCGGATTGTTGCAGGCGATTCTCGTCGACGGTGGTGGTCCGCTGCCGCGGCTGCTGCAGGCACTGATCGAGATGGTCCGCCACCCGGTGATCACGATGCGCGGCCTCTCCGTACGGCGCTGGTCGGAGCGCACCATCATCGCGCTCGTCATGCAGACTGCCGACAACTCACTCGAACTGTTCTCCCGGCGAGGCCGTTTCGGCCCGATGCTGCGTAGCAGGCAGGGCGACGGCGATCCACCGCCCACGTGGATCCCGGAGGGACACGACGCGGTCCGGGCTGTCGCACGCGAGATCGACGGCGACGCAGGAGGTTCCATCGTCGACCTGTTCAACATCCCGATGACCGCTCACTTCCTGGGCGGTTGCTCGATCGGACGGTCGGCACTGGACGGCGTGGTGGACCCCTACCACCGGGTGTTCGATCACCCGGGCCTGCACATCGTCGACGGCGCGACCGTCTCGGCCAACCTCGGCGTCAATCCCTCGCTCACGATCACCGCACAGGCGGAGCGCGCGCTCGCCATGTGGCCCAACGCCGGGGAGGCCGACCCGCGACCCGAGCTCGGAGCGTCGTACCGTCCCGTCGAGCCGGTGGAACCCCACCGTCCGACCGTCCCCGCACACGCCCCTGGCGCGCTGCGCCTGCCGATCACGCCGGTGTCCGACGCCACCCGCGCCGGTTGACCCGGAAGCCCCCCACTGCTGGTTGAGCCGGCACCGAGCGAAGCGAGGCGCCGAGTCGAAACCACCTGGCGACAACCCCCGCTGGTTGAGCCCGGCAGTCCCCACCGCTGGTTGAGCCGGCCCCGAGCGAAGCGAGGACCCTACCCCCGCTGGTTGAGCCGGCACCGAGCGAAGCGAGGCGCCGAGTCGAAACCACCTGGCGACAACCCCCGCTAATTGAGCCCGGCAGTCCCCACCGCTGGTTGAGCCGGCCCCGAGCGAAGCGAGGCGCCGAGTCGAAACCACCTGGCGACCGATCCGCGAAACTCATCCCACACGGTCCTGTGGACAGCCTCGCCGCGCTCCGTCGGCTGTGGAGACTCTGGCCGATTTGTCGCAGCAATCCTGGGACAGTCACACCATGAGCGGGTTTCTCTACATCCTGGAATGCTCGGACGGCACCCTGTACGTCGGCAGCACCCGGGACGTCGAGCATCGACTCGACCAGCACCAGTCGGGGAACGGATCGCGCTACACGCGTCCTCGTCGGCCGGTTCGGCTCGTCTACCAGCAGGAGTTCCCGCACATCGGCGAGGCCTACGCAGCAGAGCGTCGCATCCATGGCTGGTCGCGCGCGAAGCGGACCGCACTCATCGAGGGCCGGCTCGACCTGCTGCCGGAACTGTCGCGCGCGGATGGGAGGTGACGGCAGGGGCAGAACACTCGAACACACGTGCTATTCAGGTGTACCCTGCAGCCATGTCCCTCGGTACCCAAGGCTCCTTGTTCTCTGAGCAGTCAGCGGAGCCGACGCTTGGAAACCTGGCGACCTCGATCTCGCGGCGCCCGCTCACCGAGGGAGCGTGGGTCGACCTGTGTCCCGGCTGGATCAGGGGCGCCGACGAACTCTTCGACCGACTCAGCGAATGCGTCCCCTGGCGGGCCGAGCGACGTCGTATGTACGAGCGGGTGGTCGAGGTCCCGCGGCTTGTCTCCATCTACCAGGCCGATCACCTGTTCCCCGATCCGATCATCACCGACGCACGCACCGCGCTGACCGAGCACTACCGCGACGAACTGCCCGAGGGATTCTCGACGGCCGGGATCAGCCTCTACCGCGACGGCAATGACTCGGTTGCGTGGCACGGTGACCGGATCGGCCGGGCGTCCACACACGACACGATGGTCGCCATCATCTCGCTCGGTTCACCTCGACCCCTCATGCTGCGACCCCGCGGTGGTGGGCGGTCACTGAAGTTCACGCTGTCTTCGGGCGACCTGCTCGTCATGGGTGGGAGTTGCCAACGCACCTGGGAGCACGCGGTCCCCAAGGTGCGTGGTGTCGGCGCCCGGATCAGCATTCAACTGAGGCCGCCCGGGGTGTGGTGATGTGGGCCGTTGCGGTCGCCAAGTGGTTTCGACTCGGCGCCTCGCTCCGCTCGGAGCCGGCTCAACCAGCGGGGGGTAGGGCTCTCCCGCTCGCCGAGCCAGCGGGGGCAGGGCTCTCCTGCCAGCCGAGCAGCGGGGGTAGGTCACCAAGTGCCTTCGGCTCGGTGCCGGGTCAACCAGCGGGCGATCGTGCTTTAATCATTTCGTTATAAACCGCGAGGACCGAGAGAAGTCATGAAGCGCACCCGTATCGCCGCCGCCCTGCTCGCCACCGCCGCCCTGGCCCTGCCGGTCGCGCCGGCGACCGCGAGCCCGCTCGACACGCTGTTCGGAAGCGCGAGCGGCAGCCTCGACTCCGGCAGCGCCGCGCTCGGTTCGTCAGGCGGCGACAAGGTGACGCACTACGGCAAGCTCGGTCGTCCCGGCGCGCCAAACGGCATCAAGTCGATCAATGTGTGGGTCTACACGCCCGACAAGACCCAGGCGATCGTGCCCAACACCTACCCGAAGAACTCGCGTCTGGGCGTGCGCTGGAATTCGATCATCGACGCCGGGCCGATCGTCGACGGCAACGAGTGCCGCATGGAGGTCCGTCTGTCCGGACCCAAGGTCCCCAAGCAGGCTTCCCTGTTCAAGACGCAGGACTGCACTGCGGTGAAGTCCTACTTCTTCAAGGGCGCGGGCGATTTCACCATCCGCGTCACCGACACCATCTCGGGTGCGTCGAACAGCATCGCGTTCAGCGTCCAGTAGTCACGTCGCCGGACGTCGGCCGAGCGTTCGGTGTCAGCGCGTCCCGGTTCCGGCGAAGACCGGGAGAACGCAGCTCCCGGCCGAAGTCGGCGACGTCGTCGGCGCACCGATCGTCACGACGGACAGCTGGCCAGGCGCCGTCCAGGGTCCGGGGGCTGTGAACAACGTGGCGTAGAGCGAAGGTACGACGCAGGCCGCTTCGACCCGATGCTCACCCGTCCCGCCACTGCAGTACGACGCCGCCACGACGAAGGCCGAACCCGCCACACATCCGGTGGGTTCGGCCGACGCCGACGGAGGCGAGACGGTGGACAATGCCGCGCCGGCAACACACGCGGCGCCGGCGAGGACGATTCGTATCGAGACTTTCGACAGAGTCATGCCGAGAATCTATGGCATCAGCGTCCGAAGTTCTCGATCCCGAACACAATTCGTCCGATCATGGGAACGAATCGCGTGGCCGACTCCGTTCGTCAGCCCGCGGCCCCGACGTCGAACTTCTCACCCGTCAGCCGCTCGGATTCTTCCCAGAGCGCCGCTCGGAACTCCGTCTTGTCGGCGGCCTTCTTGTAACCGCTCCGACCGGGCGCACCGCGCATGCCGAACATCTGGGTGGGCCCGAAGAACGTCCCGGACTCCGCGTCCGGCACGGTCGCCGCGTACAGCTGTGGCAGCGCGCCGTCGGCCGCCGGCTGGGCGATCGGCAGCTTGTTGCCCAGCTTCGCGAAGAAGTCGGAGAAGTTCTCACTCCTGCCCTGCAATTCCGTTGACGCATAACCGGGATGGGCGATCAACGACTTCTTCGACGACCCGGCCGCGGCCAGCCGCGCGGCGAGTTCCTTGCCGAACATCAGGTTGGCCATCTTCGAGTCGCCGTAGGCCCGCCACCGGCGGTAGCGGCGCTGCTCCCAGTTCAGGTCGTCGAGTTGGATGTCGCCGATCTGGTGCATCGTCGAGGACACGGTCACCACGCGCTCGGTGATCTTCGGCAGCAGCAGCGCGGTGAGGGCGAAGTGCCCGAGATGATTGGTGCCGATCTGCATCTCGAACCCGTCGGCGGTGCGCCGGAACGGCACCGCCATCAGCCCCGCGTTGTTGATGAGGACGTCGGCGCCGGTGATCCCGGCGGCAAAGCTGCGCACCGATTCGAGGTCGGCGAGGTCCAGTGTGGCGACGGTCGCCTTCGGCCCCAGCTCCGACGCCACGGCGTCGGCTTTCGCGGTGTTCCGGCACGCGAGGACCACGTCGGCGCCGGCACGGACCAGGACCTTGGCGGTCTGATAGCCGAGACCGCTGTTGGCGCCGGTCACCACGAACGTCCGGCCCGCCTGGTCCGGCACATCTGAATTCGTCCAACCACTCATCACGACCCCCTGGGATGCGTTGTCAGGCCCGGCACCGACGCCGGGTCCATGCGGCCCACGCTATTGACCGGCCGGGACGACGTCAACGAGTCGCCGTGGACGTCCCCGGCGTTCGGCGGGCCTACCCGCCGAAGAATGTCGTCAGCCGCAACGGATTCGCGCCGACGATCCGCCGGGCAGGCCGCAACAGTTCCGCGATCAGATTGGTCGACGATCCGAGCCGCTCGACGAGCTGGATCGGCGCGTAGAAGGCGGTCGGCTCCGAGCGTCCGCGCATGATCCGAGTACCGAGAAGCTTCCATTCCTCGGCTTCCTCGCCTGCCGACTCGACGGCCGCCCCGCTCGCCAGCGCCGGGATCCGCCCGGTCTTGGCCATGTCGGACAACCGGGCGCACTCGTTCACCGGGTCGCCGATGACGGTGTACTCGTAGCGCCGTTCGGCGCCGATGTTGCCCGCGAACGCCTCGCCGTAGGAAACGCCTATCCCCCAACGGATGTCGAGGCTGCTGGCCAGGCGGTCGGCGAGATCGCGGGCCGCTCCCAACGCGGCGCCGGCCGGGTCGTCGATCTCGACGGGTGCGCCGAAGACGGCGAGCGCGGCGTCGCCCTCGAATTTGTTGACGAAGCCGGAGTGCTGGTCGACGACGTCGGCGACGATGCTGAAGAACGCATTGAGCAGCGCGGCGGTGTCATCGGGACTGCGTTGCTGCGCCAGTCCGGTCGATCCGACGATGTCGACGAAGAGGACGCCGACTCGTTTGTTGGTGCCGTGCATGCCGACCCCGTCGGAGATCGCGAGATCGGCCACGGTGTCGCCGACGTGTCGCGCGAAGATCTCACGCATGCGGTCACGTTCGGCGAGCCCTTCGACCATCTGGTTGAAACCGTGTTGCAGCACGCCGAGTTCCGATGAGTCGTAGACGGGCACGCGTGCCTTGTAGTCCCCGTGGTCGACGCGGTGAACCGCGCGGCGCATCTCGGTCAACGGGTCGGTGATCGCTTGTCCGACAAGCGCGATGACACGGGCTCCCGATGCGAGACCCACCAGGCACAGGATCACCGTCGTCCAGTCGACGGCACCGTAGACGTCGGGCAACAGACCGGTCCACCGGCCTGCGTTGACGGTCAGCAGACCGACCATCGGCACCGCCGAGCTCACGGCCCACACGGCCAGCATCCGTACCCGCACACCGTTCATCACGTGATCCGTCGGGAAATCCTCGAGAACGACGACAGCCAGGGGCCGGGCGGCGCGCTCGGCGAACAGGTAGGTGAGACAAGCGCTCGACATACCGGCCAGCGCGAAGGCCACCGCGACGCCCGCGACGGTCGCGGTCGTCAGTTCCTCGGCGATGAACACGTAGAACAGGGCTGCCGCACTCCAGGAGACGACCGTGACCCCGAGCTGGACGATCGGTATCCGCTGCACTGCGCGTCGTCGGGCATGGTCGGCGGGTTGGCAGCTGATGAACCAGCGCAGTTGAGGCCGGACCGCGAGCATTCCGAGCAGCAGGTTGGTGAGGATACCGACGACGATCGCCCCTACGACGACCGGGAAATTCGGCGCACCCAGCGTCTCGTCGAAGGTCAGTTGTCCGCCGTTGAAGGCGAGTTGGACGAGCAGGAAGGTCTCGACGCCGATCACCGCATTGCTGGCGATCACGGCCGTCATCGCAGTGACGGTGGCGTGAAGAGCGATCTTGCTGCGCATCGTCGGCCCGATCCGGGCCCATCCGCGCGGACTCGGGACCGTCGACACGCCCCACAGAAAACCCGCGGTGCGTCGGCGCAGACGCATCCACGACGCACCACGACGGGTCCGGCGTGGTCGTCCCATCGGCCTCTCCTGCCTGACGGCGTTCTCCGCAGCCTACCCAAGGAGGCGCCGTCGCAGAGGTGTCCAACGACCCTTGTCGCAAGCCAGGTGGCTTCGACCAGGCGCCGCGCGACCATCCCCCGCTGGTTGAGCCGCCACGCGCCCATCCCCCGCTGGTTGAGCCGCCACGCGGACGCGAAGCGGCCACGCGCCCATCCCCCGCTGGTTGAGCCGCCACGCGGACGCGAAGCGGCCACGCGGCGTGTCGAAACCACGAATGGACCGGCACCTCACGGTGCCGGTCCATTCGGGTCAGCTGCGGATCAGGCCTGCAGGGCCTCGATCTCGAGGTTGATGGTGATCTTGTCGCCGACGACGACGCCACCGCCCTCGAGCGGCATCTCGATGTCGATGCCGAACTCCTTGCGGCTGAGCACGATCTTCGCCTCGAAGCCGGCAACGGTGCCCTGGCCCATGCCGGGGTTGGTCCCCAGGTACTCGAGTTCGAGGGTGACGGGCTTGGTGACGCCCTTCAGGGTGAAGTCGCCGTCGAGCAGGTAGTCGTCGCCGTTCTGACGCACGCCGGTGGACACGAAGGTGGCCGTCGGGAACTTCTCGGCGTCGAAGAAGTCGGCGGACTTGATGTGGCCGTCACGCTGCTCGTTGCGGGTGTTGATCGAGGTCACGTCGATCTCGGCCTGGACGGCCGGGGTGCCGTTCTCGTCGACCGTGATGGTGCCGGAGAAGGTGTCGAAGCTACCGCGGACCTTGCTGACCATGAGGTGCTTGACGGTGAAGTTGATCGCCGAGTGCACGGCGTCGATGGTCCAGGTGCCGGCGGGGACGGGTGCCTTGACGGTGGTTGCGGAGGTCATGTCGTGGTCCTTCCAGGGAGTGTTCGTTCGGGTCTCGAATGGTGGCTGTGGGCCTTCGCGACCCATCACCAGACACTAACCGGACCGCGGTCCGATTTCATCCCCGGCGCTCGTGTGATCTACGTCACCTCCGCAACATCAACACTCCGATCGCGGCGATGGCGATTCCGCGGGGCGCCTCGTAGATGAAGCCGGAGATCCCGGCGATCGCCGGGATCGGCAGCATGAACCCGACCATGCCGACCACGGTCAGGATCCCGATCCAGAGCGGTACCGCCCGGTTGCGGATGAGGCTGACGCCGAAGATCCCCATTCCGGCGAGCATCACGAGGCCGCCGACCGTGTTGAGCAGTTCGAAGGCAGTGGTGCCCAGCATCGAGTCGTCGGCAGCGATGAGCGCGGCCTTGTCCGGATCGTGCGCAAAGGGATACGCGACGAACAATTCGATCGTGAGGTGACCGGTTGCGGTGACGAGGTTGCCGACCGCGTAGGCGACGAGGCCGATCAGTCCGGCGATCCCGATCCGGGGCGCCAGCCACGCATACATCCCGGGCAGGCCGAGAAGCAGCAGGGTCGTGCCGATCGCGAGCAGGATCTGCGCCCATGGCGCGCCCGCCCCCTGTAGCGCCTGCACCGAATGGGCTTCACCGTCGACGATGGGGTGCAGGGTGCCGCCGGCGATGCAGGCGAGCCCGCCGAGCGTCAGGGCGCCCCCGCTGAGGCGGCGCAGGACCTGCCAACTCGGACTGCGGAACGGGCCGGGACCGTCGGCGCCGGTCGCGTTGTCGTTCTGGTTCTGGGTGTGTGCGGTGGTAGTCATGACCGCAACGCTGGCGGCCCCCACTGGTGTTAGCCTTGTGCGCGACTGGTGCGGCCCGACGAACGGCGCGTGTGTTGGCTTCCGATCCACAACTGGCGATCCGGGTCCTGGGCCCTTTGTCGGTGACGGCCGCCGACGGGTCGCCGATCACGATGACGGCCCGCAAACACGCCGAATTGCTGGCCATCCTCACCGCCGAACGCACGGCGTGCTCCCCCGAGCGGGTGACCGAACTGCTGTGGCGCGGTCGTCCACCGGCGTCGGCGGTGAGCACGTTGCACGGTTACGTCTCACGATTGCGCCGGACGCTCGGCCCCACCGGTGCCGTGCGCATCGACACCGTGCCCGCGGGATACGTGTTGCGCTGCGACGGAGCGGTCACCGACCTCGACCTGCTGGACATACTCGGACAAGAAGGACTGCAGCTGGTCCGGACCGACCCTCGAGCCGGCGCAGAGTTGTTGTGCCGAGCCCTGGAACTCTGGCGCGGCGATCCGCTTCCGGAGATCGCCGACATCCCCGACATCGCACCCGAACTCGTCCGACTCGAGGAGATGCGGGCCGAACTCACCGAGACCGCCGCCGACGCGCTGCGCACCGTGGGCGAGCACCGTCGTTCGGTGGCGCTGCTGACGCCGCTGTGCCGACGCCATCCCTACCGCGAGGGCGCCGCGCGGACACTTGCCCACGCACTGCACGACGACGGACGCACTGTCGACGCCCTCGACGTGCTGCGCCTGCTCCGGCAGGGCCTGCGCGACGACCTGGGTCTAGATCCACACCCCGACACCGTCGCCCTCGAAGTCGATCTGCTCGACCCGTCGCCCGTGGTCATGCGGACCTCCCCTGCCGTCGCGCGACCGTCGCCGGCCCGGACGACACGCGAACTGTTCGGCCGCACCGCGGAACACGCTGTCCTCGAACAGGTCTGGAACGCCAGTACGAGCCGCCCCGCGGGTGCGGTCGTGGTCGGACCGTCGGGCATCGGGAAGACCGCGCTCGTGGAACACCTCGTCTCCCGACACGGTGCGACCGCGCGCCGCTTCATCGGCCGCCCCGGGCCGCCCGGACCGATGTTCTGCGGACTCGAGGAACTGTTCGGCGAGTCACCCGTATCCGGCCCGACGGCGCCCATCCCGGCCGGGCGAATCGTCACCGACCTCACCGCCCACATCTGGTCTGACGTAGCCGCTTTCGGGCGATCAGTGCTGCTCGTCGACGACGCCCAATGGCTCGACACCGACTCCGCGCGTGTGCTGGGCCGGGTGCTGGCAGGCATCGGGCAGGCACCGTTGGCGGTACTGGTCACCTCCCGCGACCCCGACGCCGAGCCCGTCCGAATCCTCCGGTCGACGCTGGATCGGCACGGCCCGGTCGCCGACCTGCGTCTGCGCGAGCTCGGCACCGACGACATCCGCACCCTCATCGATCAGCGCCTCGGCGACGTCGGCGAGACCGCACACCTCGACGCCGAGACGCTGGTCGCCCAGTCGCTCGGCAATCCCGCTCTGGCGCAACAGTTGTGCGTTGCGGCGGCGACCGGTGAATCGTGGGATCGGAACCAACCGGTCCGATCGATGATCTCGACACGCTTCGACGACCTGTCCGACGCCGCGCGTGCACTCGTCACCATCGCTGCGGTGGCCGGAGGTGAACTCCCCGAGGACGTGTTCACCGAGGTGGCCGATGCTCTCGGTCGAGGCGTGGGCGATGAGGCGCGGCGCAGCGGCCTGCTGACCGACCTCACTCCTCTGAGGAGCGAGTTCCGGGGCACCGTCGACGTGGCATCGATCGCCGTCGCCACTCAGGCGTGTATCCGGGCGGCTCACCGCGCATTGTCCGCGTCGGCGGACCATCGCGCGCTCGACCTGGCCCGATGCGGGCTCTCCCTTCCCGGGCTGGACCCGTCGTCGACCGTCGAGCTGCACCGGATCGCCGGTGAGGCCGCACTCCGTGTCGGCGAGTTCGATTCCGCGGCTGCGTCTCTCGAATCGGCCGCAGCTCCGAGTCGGGCTGCGCGGGACTGGCGCTCCCTCGCCGACACCGCGCTGCTGTCGACCCCCCGAGGGGTCGCGGGCTACTGGTCCGGTTACGGCGTCGTGCAGTCCGACGACGCCGCGCTGGCCCGTGAGGCGCTGACACACGGCGACGCGTTGGCCCCAGAGGTGTCGGCGCGCCTGCACGCGTCGGAGGCAGCCCGGTTGACGGTCCTCGGCTTGCCGGGCGCCGACGATCACCTCGGGGCCGCACGGGTCGTCCACGGCGGCGGCGCCGTGGATTTCGAGATCGCGCTCGCCGACTTCCTCGTGCGGTGGGTTCCCGACCGGTTGGCGGATCGGCGCAAGATCGCGCGGGAGCTGTACGAACTGTCGGCGGGCGACATTCAGAAGCGCCTCACCGCACTCCACCTACGACGTGTGTGTGCGCTGGAGGCAGGTGACCTCCGTCTGGCGCGGCGGCTGTCGACCGAGTTCACCCGACTCGCTGGACGAGGTGGCGGCACCGACGCGGAGACCATGCAGTTGTGGTGGCAGGTCATGATCGCGCTCCTGCGCGGCGATCATGAGACCAGCACGAGGCTGACCGAACGGTTCGCGGCGACGGTCGGCGAACTGTCGGACCGTGCAAGGCTTCTCGCCGAGTCCTCGATGGCGACCAGCGCCTCGATCGCGGCGTGGCATCGAGGCGACCTCGCCTCGGCGCTGCCGCCGTTCGACGCGCTGGCGGAAGAGGTCGACGAGGACTTCGCCCTCGTCATCGCTCTCGGCGCCGCCGAGAGCGGCGACCTCGACCGCGCCCTCGACCTGGCGACCGAGCTCACCGCGGACGCCGGCGGGTGGACGGGTTCGCGGGTGGTCGCCCGGGTTCCGCTGTTGATCGAGACGCTGTACGCGATCTCGTGCGATCCCCGTCACCGCGATGCCGCGCGCGAGATCTGCGGACGCATCGAGCCGTTCACCGCGGACTGGTCGTCGGGCCTTCTGGTGCAGTGGCCTGGACTCGTGTGCCTGGGTCCGGTGACGCTCTATCGAGGAACAGCACGCCAGATCGTCGGGATGGATGGCTCGGCCGATCTGCGGGAGGCCATACGGGTCGCGCGCGACACCGGCGCCCGTCCCTACCTGCGGCGCGCCGAGCATCGACTCGGCGACGGCTGACGCCTCACTTCCAGGCGAACACCGGCTGCTCGAAGCCGTCGACCCGGGTGTGTCGGTCCCGCAGGACCACCTCGGCGAACTGATAGATGACCGCAGCCGTCGGCGCGTGGACGAGGGAGCCGACGATGGGCAGCTGGATGACCGGCAGATCCGACTGTGGAATCGTGAGGAATCGCGGTTCGACGAGCAGTTCCTCGAAGGTGACGAAGAACAGCAGGGCCACCTCGTCGGGATTGGGCGTCGGTTCCTGGTACTCCTCGGCCCAGCAGACGATCGGGGTGATCACGAACCCTGAGCGAGTCGGGTAGTCGTCGAGCGCACCGAGCACCGAACTCGACGGCAACTGGATGCCGAGTTCCTCGTCGAGTTCACGCAGACCGGCCGTGACATGGTCCTCACCGGGGTCCAGCCGTCCGCCCGGCAGGGCGAACTGCGCGGCGTGGCGTCGCATGGTCGCCGGGCGTTTGGACAACCAGATGCCCTGGCGTCCGTCCTTCTCGGCGACGGCGAGGACGACCGAGGCGGCGCGGGCATCCGGGACGTCGGCGGTGCGCCGGTCAAAGGCGCCGACGCGCGCGGCGGCCACGGCCCGATCGAGAGTAGTCACACCCTCAGTTGATCATGTCGGCCATCCGTCGTGACCGCCTGCGTGAGGTGATAGCTCACGATGCTGAGCGCGAACAGCCCGAGGGCCAGGT
The DNA here is from genome assembly GCF_040547295.1 of Gordonia sp. PvP123. Lineage (NCBI taxonomy): Bacteria > Bacillati > Actinomycetota > Actinomycetes > Mycobacteriales > Gordoniaceae > Gordonia > Gordonia sp. PvP123. The sequence continues at coordinate 95,405 of NZ_JBEPPN010000003.1, forward strand.
TGAACAGGGCACCGAACCCTTCGAGCGCGAAGTCGACGAGTGCGTTCGACAGCATGAACACCAACGCCGCGATACGCAGCCCGCGAAGCGGTCCCGCCGAGGCCACCCCGCGTCCACGCGCGACCATTGCCGGCAGGGCCAAGGCCAGGGTGATGATGCCGCTGACCAGCAGGATCCACGTGGCGGGAGTACTGCCGGTGAGCTCGATGTAGATGTCGAGTTCCTCGCTGCGATCCCCGGTGAAGTAGAAGCTCAACACGCCGACGACGATGGTGAGCGCGGAGGCCACCACCAATCCCCAGCCGACGAAGGGAATCCATCGGGGACTCCGGAAGAAGCCGGGGATCAACGCCACCGCGCGGTCGCGGAGCCGCATCAACCGATCCGGCGTGCCCTCGCTCGACTCGAGCAGCGCCCGGATGTGACCGATCGTTTCGGCATCGAGGCCCTTGTCCTCCGCGACGACGAGGAACTCTTCGGCTTGGCGTCGGCGGCGCTCCGGAAGCCCGTGTGCGACACCGTCGGCCGCGATGACCGCCGCATTGGCGAGCGCTTCGGCGCCGGTGGGACGCTGCACATCTCGGACGACGCGGCTGATCAACAGGATCATCACGACGAGCACGTACATGATCTCCGCCGACGGCCCGTAGAAGTAGTCGTTGGTGCGGGTGACGAATTTGCCGACCTCGTCGAGGAACAACCCGAAACCGATGCCGCCGAGCACGATCGCGACGATCCGCGCCGTCGCCCCTAGAAACAGCCAACCGGTGATCAGCGCCAGCATCATCAGCGCCCCGCCCCACAGCGCGTGCGCGATGTGCAGGGTGCCGCCGCCGATCTGCGGATACCCGGTCAGGTGCAGGTACAGCCTGGTGACGATGATCGTCGCGATCGCGATGATCAAGAACCACTCGACGGCCGCGGTGCCGTACACGCTGCGGACGACCACCGTGGTCGCGCGAGTTCTCATTGAACGAGTATGGCCGGTTGGCCGTCGTCGCTGGTCGAGCTTCTCGAAACCACCCACCCCCGCTGGTTGAGCTCGTCGAAACCACCCAACCCCGCTGGTTGAGCCGGCTCCGAGCGAAGCGAGGCGCCGAGTCGAAGCCACCTGGTGACCACTCCCACCCTTCGGCTGGGTGATCCGACTCGAAACCACTTGGCAGTCAGCAGAATTCCTTCCTTCCCCCAAACGAGTGAATCCCATTCCCCCGATCGGGCGAAAACCCGCCGGTAACTTGTCGGGACTCGCAGCCAGGGCGCACAATTGGCCGAGTTTCGAGATCGCGGAGCAACGATTGAGCATGACAACACTGGCTGTCACGCCGACGCGACATTCACCGGGGGCGGGGAATCTGATGACAGGTATTCGACAAGCGCTGCGCGCTTCTACGGTGGGGTGCGCACTGTGCCTTGGACTGATCGTTCCAACTGCGCTGTCATCGACGGCTGCGGCCACACCAGTGCTGTCTCCGCAAACGCAGCAGACCATTGACCAGCTCAACGGCGAGGGCGTCTTCCGACCCGCTGAACCCGACGACGGGCTCGGACCGGACTGGCTGTCCACATCGTTTCCCCGGGCTGACAGCAACACCGTCGTGGTGGTGACGCCCGGAACCGACGACGGCACGCTGTTCCCGCGCATCAAGGGCCTACGAGCGGGCCGCCAAACCCTCGTCATCGACTATCCAGAAGCACTGGGGCCGCTGGTTTCCGGTCGTTCGGGTGCAATTCTGCCGATCTTTGCCCCGGGCTATGACGCGTCGCGCGACGTTGCGATCGACAACAACCTCGCCGTCATGGCGGCGTTCGCACGCCAGGCCGTGGGACAGCCGTTCGTTGTGTACACCGGTTACTCCCAGGGAGCCGACGCACTTGGTGACGCCGCCGAGGCGGCGGTCGCCGACGGCACGATCGACACCGAGAACTCGCTGATCCTGCTCATCTCCGACCCGCGCAGCCCGTGGGGTCTCAAGGCGTGGGCCGACGACAACCCTTTGGTGAGCACCGTGTTCGAGCTCTTCGGCGCCGAGAGCAACGGCGCCCGCGACCCGGGCGCCACCGGCGACGACTTGCCGGTCACGTCGATCATCGTGGTCGGCGATCCGGTCGCCAACTTCCAGTGGAAATCGCACCGACCGCTGTCTTCGCTGCTTGTCAACGGCGCGGGCTTCATCGCCATCCACTCCGGCCTCGGTGAAGAGAACTACGGCAACCTGATCGACTACAGCGCGCCGCCGACCGCGATGCGCAGCCAGGATGGCAACACCACCTACGTCGTCTACCAGCCGAAGCACCACCCACTCACCCTGGTCGCCATGATTCTCAACGACGCGGTGGGAATCGACCCGAGCGACGCCGACGTCGCTCGGTGGGACCGCGTGAACAACGCCTTCTACCCACTGGTGACCCCGACGCCGTCGAACGCAGCAGTGCCGGTGACCCCGCTGGCTGAGTCGGTCGAAGCCACCACCACGCTGCTTGAGCCCACCCGCACGCTGGTTGAGCCCACCCCCACGCTGGTCAAGCCTGTCGAAGCCACTCCCGACACCGAGACGCCGACCGGCGGCCGCCATCGCGCGCCCGACACCACGGATTCCGGCAGCACTCTCGAGACCGAAACTCCTACCGAGGGCGGACGGCACCGATTGACCGGCGTCGGACGGCATTCCACGGATGCCGAGCCGTCTTCCGACGGCAGCGATTCCCCAACGGCTGACGACACCTCGGCCATTCCGGACTCCGACGCATCGGAGTCGGATACCGAAACCGATACGCCGGACACCGGGAGCGACACCGAATCCGACTCGGCCGACGGCGGGTCCGACGCCGCCGCCTGAGGCCCCACACGCCGCGTCGGCGACACTCCCGGCCACCAGACCCCTCCGGTGGCTGCGCCGGCGTTCACCGCGACCCGCACCCGCCCTGCTGGTCGCGTCGGCGACCGGCGCAGCCGGCAGCCCTTCTGCCGGCTGCGCCACCCGCCGCCTCCCCCTCCGCTGGTTGAGCCGGCACCGAGCGAAGCCGCCCATCCCCGCTGGTTGAGCCGGCACCCCTCCCCGCTGGATGAGCCGGCCCCGAGGTCGAGGCGCCGAGTCGAAACCACCTCGCAACCAAACCACCAGTCCCTCAACCACTCCCAGCATCGTCCGATCTTGTCGGTGGGGTGGTTTACCGTGGGTGGCAGAGGACCGGGATGGGGACCGGTCCACGAAAGTCCGGGGTCATCGTGCGGTTGTGGACCGATCTACCGAGCGAGTTTCTCGCCGGAGTTGATCCTGCCTACCCGGACGAGGACGACATGGTGACCCTGATGAACGGCCTGGGCGCGACGAACCGGGGCCAGTCCTACCTCGCCTGGAGTCGCTACCAGACGGTCGCGGTCATGCACGACCGGCTCGTCGCCGCCCGCGAACACACCGACGCCTTCGTCTCCGACGGCTACGCCGACTGCGCCTCACGCATCGCCCGCCACTCGGCCATCTCACGCCGCCGCGCCGAAACCCTCATCGACGAAGCCCTCACCCTGCGCGACCGCCTCCCCGAGGTGGCCACCACCCTGCGCGACGGACTCCTCACCGACGACCAGATCCGGCTGATCATCTCCCGCACCGAACTCATCCCCACGGACGACCCGATCATCCTGACCATCGACGCCGAGATCGCCAAGACCATCCGCAACCGGCGAGGCTCGTGGGATCGGGCCCGCCTGCGCGACATGGTCGACCGAACCCTCTTCCGCCACGACCCCGACCTCGTCCGCGAACGACGCCGCGACGCCCTCGACTCCCGCGGCGTGTGGACCGACAACTTCCACGACGGCGTCGGGGAGATCACCGCCGTCATGTCCGCCGAAAACATCCGCATCAGCGCCAAAACAGTCCGCATCCTCGCCGATTCGGTGTGCGAACACGACGACCGCCTCCTGGGTGTCCGGACCTCCGATGCGATGTTCGCCCTGCTCACCCGCACCACATTCGAATGCCAATGCGACCGCGACGACTGCACCGCCACCATCCCCGACCCCGACGCGGTCCTCGCCGCCATCAGCACCGAGGTCGTCATCCACGTCGTCACCGACGCCGCCACCCTCGCCGGCGCCACCGGACCCGGATTCCTCGACGGATACGGCGTCATCTCCGACGAGCATGTCCGCGACCTCGCCGCCCGCACCGACGCCACCCTCACACCCGTCACACCATCACGAACCCGGCCGATACCCGCAGCCGCCGAACCGTTTTCAGGCACCGAACCGATTGCCGGCACCAGCACCGACGACCCGGCCGACCACACCGACCGACCTACAGCCCACCGCGAGGCACCCACCGGATCGTCAGCACCCGAGGTCGTGGTGATCTACCCGGGATCGCAACCCGCCGACCCCTACCGGCCCACCACGTCCTGCGCCGACTTCGTGCGGGTCCGCGACGGCTACTGCACCGAACCCGGCTGCACACACTCGGCTTTCGACTGCGACCTCGACCACGTCACCGAATACGACCACACCAACCCATCGCACGGCGGCACGACGTCGAGCGACAACCTCAACGCGAAATGCCGCCCCGGTCACCTCCTCAAAACCCACGGCGACTGGATCGACGACCAATACCGCGACAACGACGGACGCCTGGTCACCGAATACACCACACCCGAAGGCGTCACCATCCACGGCGACGCGGAAACCCTCGAAGATTTGTTCCCGAACCTGCGGCGTATCCGGTTCGAACAAGCCGCGCAAGCCCCACCCACGCCCCGCACGATCGCGCCCGAGGACAACCCGCGGCGCACCACCAGCCGACTGGACGCCAAACTGGCCCGTCGGCGGGCCGAACGTGCCCGCAACAGAAAGCAGCGCGAAGCCGAAGAAGCCGCCGAACGTCAAGACTTCATCGACAACCCGCCGCCGTTCTGACGACGGTTCAGGACTGACCGACGAGGAAGGCCGCGACCGCGAAGGCGATCAAGACGAGGGAGATCGCGCATCCGAGCGCCACCTGTTTCGCGGTGGACATGGGAGCGTACGGGTCTTTGTACTCGTACCTGTATGTCGGTGTGCCGACGTCTCTCTCGCGGCTGTCGGCGGGCGCCGTTGCATGGCGCGGCTGTCCGCTCTCGTTCGTTCTCGGAAAATGACTGTATGAGGGTTCACGCGGCGTACCCCCCGGTAACGCGTTCATCGCACAATCATGGCTGCTCGAGCGTCGGACCGCAAAGAGCATTACGTCGTCCGTTCAGGTGATTCTGTTGCCGCTGTTGGGGTTTGGACAGCTGACCGGTTGTGCGCCGACGCACTGCTGACTGGTCCGCATCGGGCGCGTCACACCCAGCGGCACGCAATGAAAAATCCCCAGCAGTTAGACTGCTGGGGATCTACAGGTGGCCAGAGTCGGGATCGAACCGACGACCTTCCGCTTTTCAGGCGGACGCTCGTACCAACTGAGCTACCTGGCCGGAAGGCACCGGTCACTAATGAACCGAAACCTTTGGCGACCCTGACGGGACTCGAACCCGCGACCTCCGCCGTGACAGGGCGGCGCGCTAACCAACTGCGCCACAGGGCCTTGTTCAATTATCTGCCCGGTCCTCGTCGCCGAGTGCCGGGCAGGCGTACCCCCTACGGGATTCGAACCCGCGCTACCGCCTTGAAAGGGCGGCGTCCTAGGCCGCTAGACGAAGGGGGCCGGTCGTGTTCTCCGTTGGGAGCTTGGATAGCTTATGACACGTCTCGCGAAAACCACAAATCGCCAGGTCAGGCGGCAAAAGTGTCTATAGATCCAGGTCCGCGACACGCACGCCGAGGGGCTCGTCGATGCCGTCGGCGGGCGTTGTAAAGTAGTCGACGCCCCGGCTCGCCGGGGTCCTGCCCCTATAGCTCAGTTGGTAGAGCTACGGACTTTTAATCCGCAGGTCCCAGGTTCGAGCCCTGGTGGGGGCACCAGCACCGACGTCTCGCGCGAAGCGCGCTGCGGCACAGGAGAAGTGAGTGTCACCCGATCGGGTGAACTCTGCCGGCGAAGCCTCCGGGAGTGCTTGCTGACTACCTACGATCCGCTGGTGACGCTATTCGCCCGGCTGGGCTCTTTGGCCATCATCTGTCTCCTGGTGGCCGCTTGTAGCACGTCGGGCGACGGCCGCCCGAGCTCCTCGTCGGAGAGTGCGACCACGTCCGCCGACACCTCCCCAGTGGTCGTCGTGCTGGACGGATCGGAGTCGATGCTGACTGCCGACGCTCCGGGCCCGCGCATCGACGCTGCACGCGCCGCCGTGACGGACTTTGCGACGGGCCTCCCCGACGGCACACCGTTCGGTCTCGTCGCTTACGGAAACATGCTCGATGCGAAGACGACGCGCCAGGCGGCCGGCTGCCAAGACGTCACGACAATCATGGATCTGGCACGCATCGACAAGGGCGCAGCAGCCGGGGCCATCGCCGGTGTCGAGGCTCAAGGGTGGACCCCGCTGTCGAAGGCTCTCACCCAAGGTGTCGAGCTGCTGGCCGACAGCGGAGGGTCCGTCGTTCTGGTTTCTGACGGAGAGGCAAACTGCCCGCCCGATCCTTGCGACACGGCCCAGCAGCTGCGCGCTCGCTACCCCGACGTCACGATCAGCACGATCGGCTTCCGTGCGACGAATACGCAGTTGGAGTGCATCGCGCGCGAGGGCGGCGGCGTGTACATCACGGCCGACAACTCGCAGCAGCTCGCCGCACGGATCACCGCCGCCCGCGACGCCGACTCGGCGTCGGCGAAGCTGACCGACACCGGCCTGGCCGGGGTGAACCTGGGGTCTCGTGCCAACGAGATCAGAGCCACGACACCTGGCTTCCCGGAACTGTCCACGGGAACGGCGGACGGCGACCGCGTGGTCGTGCGCTGGCGTGACTGCGAATGGGTCTTCGCCGACGGCGTCTTGGTCGAGATCCGCCCGCTCGGACCGTCTGTCACGACGGTCGACGGGGTGACGGTCGGCACTCCGATGAGTCGCGTCGTCGAACTGTTCGGCGAGGCTGTCAGTGACGACAAAGCTACGTCCACGGCATATTTCGCTGCAGAGGAACCCCGCGGTATCGCACTTCGGATTGCCTACGACGGCGATGTCGTCAGCGGTACCGTCCGGACTCTCACCCTGTGCACCTGCCTGCCGAAACCGACTTCACAGGACGAGGCCGACAACTGCGGGCCCACAGCCGATTTCCCGAAGCTTCGCGTCGTCGCCAGAGGTGTTGACTGCCAGACCGCGCTCCGGCTCGTCGAACGTTACGTCGACGATCCTCGTACCCAACGCGGTGATCGCGGGGCTCAGATCGACGCATGGGGATGCAACATCCTCGGTGCCGCGGAAACCGAGGCGGGCGAGCCGGTCATCCGGTGCAAGCGGCCCGACGGCGCGCAGGTCACGGTCGAGGAGCCCAGAAGCGCGTCGGATGAGAACGCCACCCCGACGAAGCAGGATGTCTGCAACGCGTGGCAGCAAGTCTCGGACTTGTACCGAACCAGGAATCTGATCAACTCCCGTGGTCCTGCCGGCGACCTGGAAGCTGTTGCCGCACTTGGCGACCTGGCCACGAGGTACCCGGACGAAGCCGTTCAGTACGAGGGCACATACCTGGCGAAGCTCGCCGGCGACGGATCGGTGACTATTTCCGCTTTCACCTCGCAGCAGAACCTGAAGGCCTTGTGCCGAGCCTGACGTACTGCCCCACTCCAGACCAGCCCCACAAAAGAACCGGAAGCACCAACATGATCGACGGCCACAGCTCCCTGATGTCCCGCGTCCGCATCGCGACTCTCGCAGCCCTCGTCTGTCTGCTCGGCTCCGCGCTGGCGGTGCCGGCGACGGCGTCACCGAGTGCTCCCGCATACGTCGCGTTGGGCGACTCGCGCGCTGCCGCGCCCACCAACGGTTCCAGCCTGCGCCCAGACGGTTGCGGGCGCACACCGGACGGTTACCCGGTACACGTGGCCTCGCGACTCGGACTCGCCGTGAGGTCGGTCGCCTGCGTCAACGCCACCACTGCCAATGTCACGACGACGCGGCAGCTGACGCTCTACGGCCCGCGGCCCGTCCAAACTCGCGCGCTATCTCGCTCGACACGTCTGGTCACCCTGTCGATCGGCGGTATCGATCTGCAGTGGTGGTCGCTGGTGTCGTCCTGCTTCACAACGACATTCGGCCACGATGCGCGCTGCCGCGACAACACGTCGGTGAGCAGACGAATCGACCCGAGCCTGGCGTCGCTCGCGCCCAAGATCGACGCCACGCTGACCCAGATCCGACGACGCGCTCCCCACGCGCGGGTCGTACTCGTCGGTCACGGTGGCTACTACGGGCAGACCGGTTGCCCCGACCAAGCCAACATCAGCGCCGCAGACGCCGCGTTCGTCCTCCGGTTCTTCGAGCGCTTCAACGCAGTACTCGAGAAGTCCGCCCACGCGCAGTCGGTCACCTTCGTCGACGTCGCCGGCCCCGCCGTCGGACACGACGCATGCGCGGGTGCCGCCCGATGGTTCGAGGGAAACGTCTCGCGCTCGGCAACCCAGGTACGCCACCCCACCCCGCTCGGCAGCAAGGCCATCGCGGACCTGGTCGTCGCAGCGCTCTGACGCCACCGCTGGGCGAGCCGATCCGAGCCTCACCGCTGGCAGCGTCCCCCGGCGGCCCCACCGCTGGTTGAGCCGTCCCCGCGCCCCACCGCTGGTTGAGCCGGCCCCGAGCGAAGCGAGGCGCCGAGTCGAAGCCACCCCACCGTTGGCCGGCCGGCGGCGACGTCGAAACAAGTCGTCCTGTCAGCGGCACTCACTCCGCGCGGGTTTCCCACGCAGACGATCATCGAGCCACGTCAACGTGTCGGGCAGCCCGGCGAAGATCCCGGTCATGTGCTCGGCCGGGTACTCGCGATACGACGCCGATGCCCCGAGCGCGCACTGCTCGGCGAACAAAGCGCGCGCCTGGCTCGCCGGGATCCACCACTCGTACGTTCCGTGGTAGATCCGCAGCGGCATCGTCGCCTGCCGATCTTTCATCGAGGTGATCTCGAAAAGGCGCTCGGCGACGGGTGAGTGGTAAGGATCGGGGTCGGCCGACAACACCTGGGTGGGTATGTGCGACGCGCCCAGGGCACCCATCCCGGTGGTACACAGGTCCCGCATCGGAGAAGTGGCCAACCAGCGTGCCGCGTTGTTCGCCATCGCGAGGACTTCGGGACGTTCCCGTGCGACACCGAGCATGGCGGCGTGGAACACCCCGGTACCGAGGTTGGCGTTCATGGCCCCGGCCAGGGAACGGTAGTCGGCCGGAACGCCGCCGTACGCCGCCCCGACGATCCGCCCGGCCTGCTCCGGGGCGTAGGACTCGGCAAGCTTCGCTGCGGCATTCGTGGCAATCGCGCCGCCGGAGTATCCGTGCATGGCGATGGGTCCGGTGGCGAAGTTGTCGGGGTCGAGCCGGCCTGCCGCCCGCAACGAGTCCATGATCACGTGCGCTGCGACATACGGTTCGGCGTAGGCCATCCGGGGGCCGGTGTGGTCGGGCACGATCACCGCGTAGCCGCGGTCCAAGGCCAACTGCGCGAACGGCGGGATGAGGTCGGTGGTGTTGGTGTCGGAGTGATAGCCGTGAGCCAGCGTGTAACCGGGCGTGCACTTCGTGCCCAGCGCCACGATCGGCGAATTGTGAACCAGCACCGGACGCGACCGAGGTCCCCTCCACGCCTTGGCCGGGGCGAGGAGGGTCGCGGTACCGAAGATCGGCTGGTCCCCCGCGTCGACGCTGCGGAACTTGATCTGGCGCGCCGACCGCAGCGGAACCGTCATCAGCAACTGCGCCGTGCGCATGACATCGCGAGTGGCGATCACGTCTCCGGCAGCACGGCGTGCGAGATCGGCCGGCCACTGGTCGAAGAACCGGTCGCCACTCGCCGACGGCATGACCGCCTCGCGCAGTTCCTGCAGCTCGTGGGAGGCTCCGGGGGTCACCGAGCGCGCAGGTATGCGCTGCAGCTCCTTCACCGGCGGTGCGGGCACAACCGCGTCGATGGCTTCGGGAACCGCGGAGGGCGCGGGACCGAGATTCGGCGGCTCGGCCCACACCTCCGCCGGACCGCCGACCGCGCCGATAGTCATCCCCGTCGCCATCACTGCAGCGGCCGCTGCGCGCAGCGTCCAGGGCCGCACGTTCCACCATGCCGGCATCGCCGATACTCCTTGTCATACAAGCGATCCCGGACCGGAACACCCCGCTGGTCAGCCACTGCTCGCATCGAAATCGAACCCCGTCATGCTAAAGGGTTCGCGTGAACGGGCGGCAACGGCCCTGTTGATTGTTTCCGTCTGAGGCAGGCCTCATGTAACGCCCGCCGGGACAGCTGGGATACTCCCGCCGTGACCCGAATCCGCCTCGCACTCGTCGCCATCCTCGCCATCGCGATCAGCTGTGTGTCGGTACCGTCGGTTCTCGCCGCGCCGGCGGCACCCGCTTACGTCGCCCTCGGGGACTCACGCGCCGCGGCGCCGACACTGACCTCGGCACAGCATCCGGACGGGTGCGGCCGCACCGCCGACGCCTACCCGACGCACCTCGCCTCCCAGCTCCGGATGAGCTTCACCTCGGTTGCCTGCGTGAACGCCACGACAGCAGACGTCACGACCAGCCGACAGACGACATCGTTTGGCGCCCGGCCCGTCCAGATCAACGCCCTGTCGTGGTCCACGCGACTGGTGACTCTCTCGATCGGCGGCAACGATCTCCGCTGGTGGTCGATTGTCTCCTCCTGCTTCACGCCCAGGTTCGGCCAGGACGCTCGGTGTCGACAGGATCGAGCCATGGCCGACCGGATGACCTCGGCCCTCACCGCAGTCGCACCGAAGATCGGCGCAACTCTGAGCGCCATCGCCGCCCGCGCACCCCTCGCTCGCGTAGTTCTCGTCGGACACGGCGGCTACTACGGCCGAACCGGTTGCCCCGGCCAGGCGAACATCAGCAACGCCGACGCCGCGTACCTCTACGCGTTTTTCAAGCGATTCGACGCGATCCTGCGGACAGCCGCCGTCACACGATCGATGACCTTCGTCGACGTGGCCGCCGCCGCGGTCGGACATGACGCATGCGCGGGCGCAGCGCGCTGGTTCGAAGGGAACGCCTCGCAATCCCAGACCCAACCCCGCCACCCGACGCCGTTGGGAAGCAAAGCCATCGCAAATCTGATCGCCCGGGCGCTCTAGACCCCGTAGAAGCTCACGTTGCAGAGCTGATCGCCGTCTCATACCGGCGGAACCCGAAACCCGTTCGCTGTGCGCACCTTTGGCCGTGCTGTCCTCCGGGACACGCCGACTCGGTACAAAATTGTGCCAACTCACCGGCAGTTCCGAGCGGTTCCCCGGAACTCTCCCGCGAGACATTCCGACCGACGACAACCCGTCGAATTGTCCAATTCCGGTTCGATTCGGGAACGCCCCGATAGCTCACGTTCTGATCAACGAAAACGACTCACAAAAATAAGCGGTCATTAGTCAACCGGCATTTCTCAACCGGCGATTGTCAACTCGCAACACAGGCGCGAGCGTCGCCACACGCCGACCGAAGCACCGCCGAGCGCACCGGCTGACGGACGGCCCGGTAAACCTGCAGTTCAGAACACCTAGAGCGCCACCGACGAGACAACCACTGTTGTCTCATGGGCGCGAATCTCAGCTCTCGGAACACTCGACAAGCATCGCCTGACAAACGGGCCCGACGCCGATACCAGCCCATTCGACAGTGATCGAGAATCCCGCTCTGAAACCGGGATTGAGTCAGTCGTCCAGGTTCTCCGCCTTTTCCGACAAAGCGACGTAGTCCAGACGAACCCGCGCAAAACAATCTGTGTAAAAGCCGAGAAATGCGTTGTAGTGTTCCGAATCGCCAAGGCAGCGAGCCGCTCGAATACAACCGGCCGTTCGCCTCGGCGTCACTCAGGGGGAGTACATGAGCGTTCCAGTTGACCGGTTCACGAGGGCCTTCATCGGTACCGACCGTGTTCCGGACGCGACGCCGACCACGTCGCAGAGTTGGCTGGTCCAGTACGCGCGGCACGTCGCGTGGACCGATCTGTCGCTCATCTCGATCGCCGTTCTGGCCGGACAGTTCCTACGGTTCGGTGCCGACCCCTTCCGGCCGATCGGCCGCGACGGTATCCCCGCACTCCTGGTCACCGTGACCCTCATCGTCGGATGGCAGACGGCGTTGCGCGTCGGACAGGCCGGCGATCCCCGCATACTGGGCACCGGACCTGTTGAGTACCACCGTGTCCTGAGCGCCTGCTTCGTCTGCTTCGGTGCCTGGGCCATCATCGACCTCGCATTCGCTCTGGGCATCGCCCGCGGATTCATCGCTATCGCGCTCCCGGCAGGGACGCTGATGCTCATCGTCGGCCGATGGGCCTGGCGCCGACACCTCCTGGCGGGCCGCGAGAGCGGACGATTCCTGCGATCGGTACTGGTCGTCGGATCCCGATCATCCGCTCGAGCACTCATCGACCGGTTGAACACGAATCCCGCCCTCGGCTACCGAGTCGTGGGAGTGTGCCTCACCGATCCGCCCGGCGCCTCTCCGACCCCGAAGTTCGCCGCCGGACACGCGACCCAGGGCGTGTTCGCCGAAGTCCCGATCTTCGCCGGCTACGACCGGGCTTCCGAGCTGGTCCGCACCTGCGGGGCCAACACCGTTGCCGTGACCTCCGCCGACGCACTCGGCCATCGGGCTATGCGTGAACTGTCGTGGGAGCTCGAGAACTGCGATGTCGAGATGCTCGTGGCCCCCGGACTGATCGACGTCGCCGGCCCGCGTATCACCATGCGTCCCGAGGCCGGACTCCCACTGCTCCACATCGATCGACCGCGATACAAAGGCGCCAACCGCTTTCTGAAACAGACCTTCGACAAGGTGCTGACAATGGTTGCACTGGTGCTTCTTTCACCCTTGCTCGCGCTCTGCGCGCTGGCCGTCAAGCTCGACAGCAGAGGCCCGGTGTTCTACCGCGCCGAACGCATCGGCACCGACAACACTCCGTTCGCGATGTGGAAGTTCCGCTCGATGGTCGTCGACGCGGACACCATGCGCGCCGGCCTCGCCGTCCGCGACGACGGGAACGGAGTCCTCTTCAAACTCCACGCCGATCCGCGGGTCACCCGTGTCGGTCGAATCATCCGCCGTTACAGCCTCGACGAACTGCCGCAGTTGTTCAACGTGCTGGGCGGGACGATGAGCCTCGTGGGTCCGCGCCCGCCCTTGCGTGAAGAGGTCGAGTCCTATGACCCGGTCGTCCGGCGACGCATGCTCGTCCGCCCCGGGATGACGGGCCTGTGGCAGATCTCCGGTCGCAGCGACCTCTCCTGGGAGGACTCCGTGCGGCTCGATCTCTCCTACGTCGAGAACTGGTCACTGACAACCGATCTCGTCATCCTCTGGCGGACCGCCAGCGCCGTCCTCTCTCGTCGGGGCGCCTATTGACCGCCACGTCCACCCATCATCCGCACCGCCACCACCACGGATCGACACCACTCGAAGGAAGCACCATGAAGAAGGCCCTGATCACCGGGATCACCGGTCAGGACGGCTCCTACCTCGCCGAATTGCTCTTGTCCAAAGGCTATGAGGTGCACGGACTCATCCGACGATCGTCGTCGTTCAACACCGCCCGGATCGACCACCTCTATCAGGACCCGCACGACCCGTTCGCCCGCCTGTTCCTGCACTACGGCGATCTCAGCGACGGCGCCCGACTGGTCACGCTGCTCGCGTCGATCGACCCGGACGAGGTCTACAACCTGGCCGCGCAGTCGCACGTCCGCGTCAGCTTCGACGAGCCCGAGCACACCGGTGACACCACCGGAATCGGCTCGGTCCGACTGTTGGAAGCGGTGCGCCAGGCGGGCATTCGATGCCGGTACTACCAGGCATCCAGTTCGGAGATGTTCGGCGCCTCTCCCCCGCCGCAGAACGAGGACACCCTGTTCTACCCTCGCTCCCCGTATGGGGCGGCGAAAGTCTACTCGTACTGGGTCACCCGTAACTACCGCGAGGCCTACGGCCTGTTCGCCGTCAACGGCATCTTGTTCAACCACGAATCCCCCCGCCGCGGCGAGACTTTCGTGACACGCAAGATCACCCGCGCAGTCGCCCGCATCAAGGCCGGCGTCCAGAAGGACCTCTACATGGGCAATCTCGACGCCGTGCGCGACTGGGGTTACGCGCCGGAGTACGTCGAGGGGATGTGGCGCATGCTGCAGGCCGACGAGCCCGCCGACTACGTGCTCGCGACCGGTGTGCCCTTCACCGTCCGCGATTTCCTCCAGCACGCCTTCGACCACGCCGGCCTCGACTGGCGCGACCACGTCGTCTTCGACGAGCGCTACCTGCGTCCCACCGAGGTCGACTCGCTGATCGGCGACGCGTCGAAGGCCGAACTTGACCTCGGGTGGCGAGCCGCGGTCCGCGCACCGGAGCTCGCTCGGATCATGGTCGATGCCGACATCGCCGCCTTGAAATGCGAGGGCACGGAGTGGATCGACAAGCCGCAACTGCTCGCTTGGAGTCGCGCGTCATGACGCGGTCTGTGCGACGACGCGGCTGGGAGCCCGGGCCGCTCGATCCGTCGGCCACCTTCTACGTCGCGGGCCACCGCGGCCTCGCCGGTTCGGCTCTGGTGCGGGCGCTGCGGCGGCGGGGAATCTCCGACATCATCGGGCGCACCAGCCGTGAACTCGACCTCCGCGACCGGCACAGCGTCTTCGAGTTCTTCGCGCACAACACACCCGACGTGGTGATCCTGGCGGCCGCCCGGGTCGGCGGAATCGCCGCCAACAACGCCTGGCCTGTCGACTTCCTCTCCGAGAACCTGCGCATCCAGGTCAACGTCCTCGACGCGGCGGCCGCATATGGCGTCGAGCGCGTGCTGTTCCTGGGGTCGTCGTGCATCTACCCCAAGTTCGCCCCGCAGCCGATCCGCGAGGACGCATTGCTCACCGGCGCCCTGGAACCGACCAACGACGCGTACGCGGTCGCCAAGATCGCGGGCATCATGCAGGTGCAGGCGACGCGACGCCAGTACGGGCTGCCCTGGATCTCCGCGATGCCCACCAACCTGTACGGGCCGAACGACAACTTCTCCGGCGAGACGAGCCATTTGCTCCCGGCGATGATCCGACGCTACGAGTCGGCGCGCCGGGGGGCCACGCCGAGCGTCACCAACTGGGGAAGCGGGACACCGCGTCGCGAGCTCCTCCACGCCGACGACATGGCCGAGGCCTGCCTGTGCCTGCTCGAGAATCACGACGATCCGCGCCAGGTCAACATCGGTACCGGCATGGACCATTCGATCGCCGAGATCGCCGCGATCGTGGCCGACGCCGTCGGTTACGGCGGTGTTGTCGACTGGGACACCACCAAACCCGACGGAACGCCACGAAAGCTGCTCGACGTCAGCACCATTCACAGCCTGGGATGGCGGCCGACGATCAGTCTCGAGCAGGGTGTCGCCGACGTCGTCGAGTGGTACCGCGCAGCTCACCAAGCCGATATGGACCCCTGCTCAGAGGTCGGGGCCGGCGATGTCCGGATCTGAGTCGTCGGTGATGACCGATGCGACGACCACCGTCCCGGGCGCGACGTCGCGGGAGACCATCGCGGCGGCACCCACCACCGCGCGTCGTCCGATGGTCACCGGACCTATCACACGCGCGCGCAACGCAATCCACGCGCCGTCCTCCACGACCAGCTCACCGCGTGTATCGGCCGGACACCGCAGGGCGGCGGCTTGCGACACCACGACGTTCGCGCCGATCCGGATCGAACCGGCGCTGTCGAGAGTCACCGCCTCGCCGATCCACGAGTCCGCGCCGATCACGAGTCGCGCCGGACTGGTGACCCGCACACGTGGTCGCATCAGCACCCCGCGGCCGATCTCCGCACCGAACACCCGGAGCACCGCCAGGCGAACGGAGTTGGGCACGAACACCAACCCGATCGCACGCATCACGAAAGGCCAAGCCAGCGATGACAACTGAGCTAACACGACCGCCATCGTATCGAACCCGAGGTGGATCGGGCCCGATGAACGGCGTCGCCGAACCGATGGATCGGTCCGAGGGTCGCAAGTGTGTCGACTTCATCGCGATCAACTACGCCCCCGAGGTCACCGGGATCGCGCCCTACGTCACCGACATCGCCCGACGCCTCGCCGCTCGTGGGTGGAGCGTGCGCGTCATCACCGGTTACCCGCACTACCCGCAGTGGCGACTCGACGGGAACATGTCGGACTACACGTCCACGGTCGTCGATCAGGGCGTCATCGTGGTGCGAGTACCGCACAGCATCCCAGACGGCACTGCTCTGGTGTCACGCTCGCGGATGGAGCTCGAGTTCGGCCTGCGCGCCATCGTCGCCCACCTGCGACCGGAGGCCGTCACCGTCATGGCCAGTCCGCCGCTCATCGCGTCGGCGCTGGTGATGATGCGCCGCAGGGTCGGGCGTCGCACGCTGTCACCGATGGGGGTCTGGGTCCACGACCTGTACAGCCAGGCAGTCAGCGAAGCGGCCGCGGGCGGGTCCCTCAGCCGCGCCCTCGTGAGCAGACTCGAGAAGTTCGCCCTCTGCTCCGCCGATGAGGTGGCGGTCGTGCATCCGCGCTTCGGCGAGATCATCGTCGACCGACTCGGCGTCGACCCGGCGGTGGTGACCCACGTCCGGAATTGGACGCAGGTGCGCCACGAACCTCGTGCGCCCCGGGACATCGCACGAGACCGACTCGGCATGTCCGCCGACGCGATCGTCGCGGTGCACGCCGGCAACATGGGCCAGAAGCAGGGCCTGGAGAACCTGGTCGACGCCGCACGACTCGTCGCCGGGTCGTCGGACGCAGCTCGGAACGTACACCTGTACCTGGTCGGCGACGGCAATCAGCGCCGGCATCTCGAGGACCGCGCGCGCGGCTGCACGGACGTCACCTTCGTCGACTCCCTGCCCGACGATCAGTTCCACCTCATGCTCTCCGCCGCCGATGTCCTGGTGGTCAACGAGAAGCCCGGCGTCCTCGAGATGTCGCTGCCGAGCAAGCTGACCACCTACTTCAGCTACGGAATACCGGTGGTGGCAGCGGTTTCCGATGGCGGGATCACCGCTGCCGAGGTACGGCGCTCGCTCGCCGGGGTCGTCGTCTCCCCGGGCGATCCGGCTGCTTTGCTCAAAGCGATCACCCAGATCGCCGCCGACAGCACCGCGGCACGCATCATGGGCGAAGCGGGCGAACGGTATTCGCGAGAGGTGCTCGGCGCCGACGCCGCCGTCGAGAAATTCGAGATGTGGCTGCGCAAGCTGTCGCACCATGCCTCGGTGCGGGCATGACCGTGACGACACCGACCACGACCACCGCGCGCTCGGAGGTCCTGTCCGAACTCGAACCCCGACGCCTGCGCGACTACATCGTCGACAAGTCCGATCGCGGACGCAATCGACTGTGGATTGTCACCTGGCTGGGCGTCGGCGCCGTGTTGCGAAGCGGGGTCGGCGGCACCGTGCTGCGTACCCGTCTGCTGCGTGCCTTCGGCGCGCGGGTGGGTGCCGGATGCGACATCCACCGGAGCTTCCGGGTGCACTTCCCATGGAAGCTGGACCTCGACAACGACGTGCGCATCGACCGCGATGTGTGGATCATCAACCCGGAACCGGTGACCATCGGCGCCCACTGCTCGCTCGGACGACGGACGGTCATCTGCTCGGGCGGTCATGACCACCGCTCACCCACCTTCACCCGCACGAGCGAGTCGGTCGTCATCAGCGATCGCTGCCATCTCGGCAACGGCGTGACCGTACTGAAAGGCGTTGTGCTCCAGCCTGGTACGCAGGTGCCCGCCGGAGCGGTGGTCATCCCGGCGATCTCGGCGAAGTCGCGTTCTTCGACACCGGGCGGCCGACCATGAGGATCCTGCAGGTACTCACACTCCTGTCGCCCGCAGGCGAGTTCGGCGGACCCGCAACCGTTGCGATCAACCAGAGTCGCGCGCTCGCCGAGCTGGGTCACGCGGTCACGCTCATCGCCGGCTCGTACGACGGGCCGGCGGCGGCCCCTGACCTGCCCGGTGTCCGTGTCCTCACGTTTCCGACGCGAACCGTCGGCCGCGGGCGAAGCTTCTCACGCATCATCGCGCCGTCGATGCTGCGCTGGATTCGGGCGCACGCCGACGATTTCGACGTCGCCCATGTCCACCTCGGTCGGGACTTCGTGACCCTCCCCGCCGCTCGCCTGCTGTCATGGGGCAACGTCCCGACACACGTGCAGACACACGGGATGATCAACCCCCGGCCGTCGCTGCCCTATCAGGTGATCGATCGGGCGCTCACGATCCCGGCGGTGCGCGATGCCCGAACAGCGTTCTACCTGAACGAGGTCGAGCTGCGAAAGCTCCGATCGGCGATCGGCGGTTCACCGCGCTACTCCTACCTGGGCAATGGTGTGCCACTGCCCGACGCCATGCCGGCCGATCGCCCCGACGGGCTGCCCGAGGTCCTCTTTCTCGCCCGGTTGCATCCCCGGAAGCGTGCAGTGGCCTTCGCCTGCGTCGCAACCGAACTCGCGCCGCTGATCCCAGCCCGTTTCACGATCATCGGACCCGACGAGGGCGATGGGCCGGTTGTCGACGACGTGCTTCGCACCTTCCGGGCCTCCCACGACCCCGAGGTCGCCGACCGCATCCGTCGGGAGGCACCGATTCCTGCACGCTTGGTGGCGGAGCGTCTCGCACAGGCGACCATCTACGTGCTCCCGTCGATTCATGAACCGCTACCGATGTCGGTTCTCGAGGCGATGGCCGCCGGTCTGCCGGTGGTGGTCACCGACACCTGCGGATTCGCCGGTCTGGTTGCCGGCGCCGACGCCGGTCTCGTCGTCGACGACTCGATCGGCGCCCTCTCGGCGGCTCTGACCGGACTCCTCACCGACCCGGCGCGGGCCCGCGCGCAAGGACTGCGGGGACGAATCGCTGTCGAAAAGCACTGGGGCATCTCGTCGATCGCCCGACAACTGGAGGAGCGCTACGATGCGGCCCGCTGATCTCGCCGACCCGACGAACAGCGTGGGGACGGTCAGCGTCTCCATCCTCGTCCCGTCCTTCAACCCGGGTGCTCACTTCGAACCGGCGATCCGTTCGGCACTCGGCCAGATGAGCCCGCACGACGAAATCCTCATCCAGGACGCCGGATCGACCGACGGAACCCAGATCCTCATCGCCGCTCTCGCCGAATCGGATTCGCGGGTGAAAGCCGTGATCGAGGCTGACGACGGCCAGTCGGATGCGCTCAACCGGGCACTGGCCCGGTCCGCCGGCCACTGGGTTCTCTGGCTCAATGCCGACGACATCCTCGTCGAGGGCGCACTGAACGCTGTTCGTGCCGCGCTTCGCGATTCACCCGGCGCAGCGGTGCTGACCGGAGATCACCAACTGCTGCGCGCCGGTGGCGAGGTGGTCGGGACCTACCGCGGCAAGCCCATCGAGACACGAACCCTGTTGCGACGATCCACCTGCGCATCGTTCTCCGGCTCGGTTCTCATCCGTCGGGATTACCTGACGTCGCTCGGCGGGTTCGACAAGGATCTGCACTGCACGATGGACTACTCGTTGCAGTTCCGCATCGCCGAGACCGCACCGGTACAGCAGGCGATCCCGGTTCCGATCGGCGCGTTGCGTTTTCACGATGCCTCGAAGTCGGCCAACCTGTGGCAGACGTTCCTCGTCGAGTCGTTCCGTCTCCGGTTGCGCTATGCAACGTCCCCCACGGACCGCGTGCTGGGTCTGGTCGGCACCCTCGAACAGCTCGTCTCGTTTCTGGTCTTCCGCATCCGGCTGACTCCCGGCTACCGAAGGGTGCGCGGTGTCTTCCGCAGTTGACCAGAGCGCAGGCGCAGGCAACCGGCTGCGCACCGATGCCTCCGTGCGAATTCTGGCCCGGGTGGCCAGTTCCGCGATGCTCGGTGTCTTCCTGTTGCTCCTGGCCAGAGCCCTCCCGGTCGACGCCTTCGGCCAGTTCGTCCTCGCGTACACGCTCGGCGTGGTGGCCGGCCTCGCCGCGGGCTTCGGGGCACCCATCCGGGTGATGCGCGTCAGCGCGTCGGGAGACAACCACACCGCCGCAGGCCTGTACGTCGCGCACACCATCGCCGTGTCCGCCGTCTTCGTCGTCGCCGTTGCCGGACTCGTCTCGTGCGGGTTTCCGCTCATCGTCGTGGCGGGCGCGCTGTTCGCCTACTCCGACACCGCGCAGAACTTCGCGCAGAACTTCCTGGCCGGCACCCACGCGCACACTGCCGCCAGCTGCCTCGTCGTCGTGCAGCGCGCCGCACCCCTCCTGGTGTGGGGTGGGTTGGCAGTGTCCGGCCGCAGTCTCGACGCCTCCGCACTCGCGCTGATCTTCGCGTGTACGGCCGTGACCGCGCTGGTGGTCCCCGCGGTCTCCATCGGAGTCCGGGGGCTTCGGACCGCCGCCGGTGCACTCCACGCGCCAGACGCAGAGACCGCCCGCTACTGGGCGCTCGCGATGTCGGGAACGTTGGCGCAGCTGCAGGTCTCCGCCTTCGCCGTGGTCGCGCCGCCCCTGACCGTCGGCTACTTCGCGATGGCCACGCGCGTCACCGGGCCGCTGACACTGCTCTCTGCCGCGCTGTCGACGGTTGCGGTCCCCGAACTCGCCCGCACCGTCGACGACGCGTCGGCTTTCGACCGGATCTACCGACGCTACCGAAACATCGTCATCGCCTACTGCGTCGTCGTCGTCATCGCGGCGTGGCCCGTCGCCTGGGTCATCGTGCAGATCGTCGGCACCAAATACGAACCGGCCCAGACCCTCTTGATCGGCATGATCATCGCGGCCGGCATCTCGTCGCTCTCGCAGGCGATCAGCTCCAAGCACATCGCCGCGGGCCGTCCCGGCACGGTGACCACAGCGATCATCCTGGGCGGCGCGGTGACGCTGGCCCTCCTGCTCCTCGCCGGCGCACTCGACCACCTCGACGCCCTCTGGCTCGCACCCGTCGCCGGTCAACTACTCGTACTCGCCGCACTGCTCTCCGACGTCCACGAAGGTGGGAGAATGACCCGACTCATCCGAACTCACTGGGAGAAAGCTCTTCTGACGGCCGCCGTCGTGGTTCTCGCCCTGACCGGCGGGGTGGCTTTCGCCGGCGCGCGCGAACCCGGTTCCGAGACGCACAACGCCGGAGCCGAGGTCAGCTCCGCCGCGTCGACCTCGCGGTCGGCGACCGGCACCTCGGCAGACGGCACGGCCGTCAGAATCCTCGTCGTCGGTGACAGCTTCACCGAGGGAACAACGTACGGCGGCAAAGGCAGCTCGAACTGGACCCGCATCGCACAGGGCCGTCTCTCAGCGACCCGCCTCAACACGTGCCCGGTGCTGCTACGGGTGTCCGGCCGGGGTGGCGCCGGTTACCTCACCACCGGAATCCGGCACACCACGTTCGCCTCGGAGGCGCAGCGACTGCTCACTCCCGATGTCTCGGCGATCGTGCTCGTGGGCAGTGGCAACGACCTCTCCCATCCGTCGAAGCAGTACCGTGACGCGGTCGACGACACCATCCGCTCAGTGCGCAAGGCCCGGCCCGAACTGCCGGTCGTCATCGTCGGGCTCTCCTGGATTCACGACGCCCCGGTTGCGCCAGAGTATCTGCGCGCCAACAGGTTGCTCGGCGGCGCCGCCAAGCGGCACGGGGCCTCCTTCGTCGATCCGATCAGAAGCGGCTGGTACGCCGCCCCCCGCGACCATTCGATCGTGGGTGCCGATCTGCGTCACCCGACCGACGAGGGGCATGCCATCATCGCCGACCACATGACACCGGTCCTGGAAAGTCTGGCGCGCAAGGGGAGCTGCGAATGAACCGGCCGCGCGTCATTCACAACCGCCCACGGGTCATCCGTGCGGCGACCGCGTTGGGGGTCACCGCATGTCTCGGGCTGATCCTCGCGATGGCGGTGACCACCTTCTCGACGCAACACACGACGGTCCAGGCGACATCGCGCGTCGTCCTCACCTATGAACGCGATGCGATGCAGTTACCGCAGGACTTCGACCCCGCACCCACCATGCTGCTGACGCGAAGTATCGAGTCCTACTCGTCGCTGGTCACCAGCGAGAACTTCCTCCGTCGCGTGATCGACACCCACCACATCGCGATGAGTCCCGCCGAACTCCGGCGCGCGGTGTCGATCACCGCTCCGCCCGAGACGACGATCATGGACTTCACCGTCCGGGGTGACGACGCGCGCATCGTCGAAGCAGCAGCGTTGGGCGTCGGGCGCGAATTCACCGCGGCCCTCGCCGAACTCGAGTCACCGGCGCCGATCGAATCACTCGTCCTCGGACCGGTGGACGCCGATCGGACATTCCCCGATGCGCCGGTGCGCACCGCACTGCTGGCGACCCTGGCGGGACTGACCGCACTGGTTCTCGCCGCGATGTTCGCGCGCCGCCCGGCCCGACAACCACTCCCCCAACCCACACCGACCGCAGTTGTCTGGAGGACACCATGAAGCGACCCAACAAGTGGCTCAGCCTGATCGTCTGGCTGCTCCCCGCGTCCACGGCAAAGAACGCGATGCTGCGCATCCTCGGCAACACCATCGGTCACGGCGTCAGCCTCGGACCGAACCTCGTGCTCGGGTGCGGACCATTCCGCGTCGGAGACCACGGAGTGATCGCGCCGTTCAACATCTTTCGGCAGATGGCGCGAGTCGAACTCGAAAAGGACAACTTCATCGGCCGGTTGAACCAGTTCACGGCCGCGCCGTCGTACCAGAAATTCAGCGAGCGCGCCGGCGTGCTGTCGATGGCCGAGCAGGCCGCCGTCACGAACCGCCACTACTTCGACTGCTCGGGCCGGATCGAGATGGAGCCCTACAGCGCAGTGGGCGGGACGCGGAGTCTCCTGCAATCCCACGAGATCGACATCGTCGAGGACCGGACCACCATCGGCACCATCACCATCGGCGAGCGGAGTCTGACCGCGACCGCGTGCCTCATCTTGAAAAACGCTGTGATCCCTCCCTATTCGCTCGTCGCCGCCGGATCGGTGGTGACTGCGTCTACCGAATCCGCCGTCGGCGACGCCGGGCTGTACGCCGGGGCGCCGGCACGGTGGCGACGCGATCTCCCCGAATGCAAGTGGTGGTACCGGTCGTCGTACATGACCCCGGTGCGGGAGGTCGAGGGATTCTGATGGTTCCGACCTCCACGCCCCGGTTGTCGTCGATGGCCATCGTAGTCCTGGCCGTCGCTGTCGTCGTCCTGGGTTCGGCGTGCACCACCGCGGCACAGGCCGAACGGTCTGACGATCGGGTCGCCTCGGCGCGGGGCGCCACCGTGCACGTCGATTACGCCACGGCGGCTGCGGTACCGCCCGGTTTCGTCGCCGTCGAGCGGGGCCGCAGTCTGCACCCACTCCGGGTCGCGGACGGGCGTCTGCTGCACGGCACGTCCTCCGCATCCGATGCGGCGTCGTACATCTCGACCGATCTCGCGCCCGCCCGAGTCACACGAATCGGCGCGACCGCGAGCTTCACCGGAGACGATTCCGGGGCCATCGCGCTCCTCGTCAGCGCGAAACCGGTGCCGGAGAACGAGTCCGACGCGGCACCCGATGCGGCGGTGCATTTCGTCGCGACGCGGACGGGATGGTCGTATGCGATCTGGCAGGCGGGCGATGCCGGACAGACGATCCTGGGCCAGGGCACCTATCGGACCGCCTTCGACCGCGACGCCGCTCGGTTCGAGATCGAACTCGACGGAGACCGGGCGAAGGTCTACCTTCCCGACGCCACGTCGATCGTGTTCACCGACGGCCGCATCGCCGAATTCGCCGGGAGCTGGGCGACCTGGGAACTCTACGAAGACGCCCCGGGCACGAGTCCCGCGTCATTCCGGGAGTTGTGGGCGTCATGACCTTGATTCTCGTGACGTTGCTGGTCGCACTGGGACTCTTCGTCGCAGTTGCCCACGACAGGCAGTGGGCCCGGCATGTCGATCGGTTCCTGTGCAGTTGGTTGATCGCGTTGACGGCATGGCCGGTCATCGTCATCTACGCCGTGGCCCCGGCCTTGTGGTCGACGGCCGACGCCGCCGGGCCGATCTTCGCGGTTCTGCTGTACGGGCCTGCGGCGGGAATCAGCGTGGCTGCAGCGCTTCGTGCGGTCTCCACCAGCGATCTGCGCATCGACGGCGCGGCGGCGATCCTCGCGTTGTTGATGCTGTACGCCTGCGCGGCGATGATTGTCGACGGTTCGGGCAGGATCGTCAATCTCGTGATGTCGATGGCACTGCTGGTGGGCTTCGTGTTCCGCTACCGGTCGTTCGGGCTCGACGATGTGGCCAGGTACGCCCGGATCGCGCTCGTCGTGACCACCGGGAGCCTGCTGGTGTCGGTGCTGTTCAACTCATCTCGCGTCGTCGGGGCGTGCCGTATCGACAAGTGCACCGACCTCGGTGCGGTGCTCACCTCACCGTTCGCCGGCAACGGCAATCTCGCGGGAATCACCATCACGGCCCTGCTGCCGTTCGCGGTGTACCGCGTGTCCATGTGGCGTGTACTCGCCGCGGTCGCCGGGGTTGCGCTGATCGGCCTCCTCGCCGGCAGCCGAACCGCCTTCGGCGGTATCGCCGTCGCAGGTCTGCTCGGAGTCGTGTTGGCGATCCCCTCGATCACCACTCGGGTTCGGAACCTGTTGCTGGGTCTCGCGCTGGTTGCGAGCACCGTCTATTCGCTGTTCCCGCTCTACATCGGTTACACCAACGCCGATTACAGCTTGCGGGGCTACCTCTGGAACCAGGCGCTGCGGGAGATCCCCGACCAGTGGTTCTTTGGCCACAATCCGGCGTTCTGGGTGGAATCCGGCGCGTCGTTGTTGTTCAAGGCCAACTACTCCCCGCACAACGGCTGGCTGGAGATCCTGCTGTCGGTCGGGGTCTGGGGGGTTCTGCTCATCGTCGTCGCCGCCGTTGTCAAGGTGGTCCAGACCACCGACGGAACGACGCGGGCCTACCTGCTCGCCTACTTCAGCACGATCCTGGCACTCAGTTCGCTGGAGGCCGTGTATGTGCCGTACTTCCTCGGCATCGCGCCGTTTGCGGCACTGCTCCCGTACTTCCTGTACCACCACCGTCCGCCCGTTCACCGTTCGTCCCAATCCCTGTCGCCCGTGCCCGGTCACGAGGTGTCCACCGAGTCACAGATGGAGTCCCGATGAAAGTCCTCAACATCGTTGCCGCGAAATGGATGCTCGTCGTGGCATTCACGCTGATCGGCCTCATCGCCGCCATCGGCTACTCGCTGCTTCAACCGCAGACCTACGTGGCGACCGTTCGGACCTACATCGCCACCGGCACCTCCGACATGCTGGAGGCCTACCAGGGAAACCAAGCGGCCCGGGCGAGCATCCAGACGTTCGCTGTGCTGGCCACCGACCCGACCGTCGCGCAGCGGGCGATCGCCAGATCGGGGGTCGACATCTCTCTGCCACAGTTCATCTCCGAGATCTCGGTCAGCGTCCCGCCGCAGACCGTCATCCTCGATGTGTCCGTCCAGAACTCGACGTCGGCCGACGCTGAACGGCTGTCCACCGCCCTCGCGCAGGAACTCGTCGGCACGGTCACCGCTCTGCAGGAGCCGGCCAGCGGCGGCCCCGGGGCACTTCGACTGGTGGTCGTCGACCCGAATACCCAAGGCGCCGTGCGTCAGCAACTCATCGACCCGGTGCTCCTCGGCATCGGCGCGGTCGGCGGTGCGCTCGCCGGCTCCCTGATCGCACTGCTGCTCCATCGTCGCCGCGGCGGCGTGTCCGATGTGGAGCAGTCCGACCGCATCCCGGACGGTCCGACCACCGGCGACATCGAGGTCACCATCAACCGCCCGTCCAGCGCGATGAGGAGCCAGCATGTGCCGACGAGCCGACCCCCGCTGGTTGACCAGGCGACGACCCACGCAAACAGCCGTTCCCCGCTAATCGAGCAGGCACCGACCCACGCAACCAGCCGTTCCCCGCTGGTTGACCCGGCACCGACCCACGCAACCAGCCGTTCCCCGCTGGTTGAGCAGGCGACGAGCGAAGCGAGGAGCCGTGTCGAAACCAGCAGCCGCTCCGCGACTTACACCGCTCGCCACACCGTCAGCCGACATTCGGCGACCGGACGGGGCGGGTTTGGTGGGTGGGGTCAGCTGAACGGTGACTGCGGGACATAGCGGTGACCGCAACATCGGGGGCGCCTGTTCCAGACTGGGCCGCGGCGGCATCGAGTCTTCGTCTTGGTCTGCCGGTAGGCCAGCAGCGCACTTAGCTAAAGGTGTTGACCACGTCGAAACCATCCCTTCACGAAAGGCCCCCGCTGTCACTTGGATTCAAAGTCTCGAGTAGACCGCCGTCGAAGTATTGGTCTAGTGATCCGTCGAACTATCTGCGAGCTAATGGTAAGCAGCGCAAAATCAGGACAATATGTAGCCCCGAGATGCGTCTCGAATCACCATCATGGATGATTCGATATCGGCCACTGCGCCGATATATTCGAGGGAGACTATCTGTGACTATCATCGCCGAGCGGGGCCATCGATCGATACCAGGTGAGCCCGCCCCCCGGCCGTCACATATCCGGTTGGATCTGCAGGGAATGCGTGCCGTCGCTGTACTCGCGGTGTTCGCTGATCACCTGTTCGGCTGGCCAAGCGGTGGTTTCGTCGGCGTTGACATATTCTTCGTGTTATCGGGATTCTTCATCACCGGCGTCCTGATCCGCGAGCGCACCGGCACCGGCGAGATTTCCTTCCGCAAGTTCTATGCCCACCGCGCCCGCCGGATTATCCCGTCGGCGATGCTCGTCATCGTAGCCACCGTCGCCGCCAGCTACATTTTGCTCACCGAGACCCGGGCGCAGGCAACATTCATTGACGGGCTGTGGGCGACGATATTCCTTTCGAACTGGCGATTCGAGCGAGTAGGCACCGACTACTTCGCCGAAGGCCTTCCACCCTCCCCCCTCCAGCACTACTGGTCACTGTCCATCGAGGAACAGTTCTACTTCGTGTGGCCGCTGCTGCTTCTCGGCCTGTTCGCACTCACGCGCCGGTACTCACGCCCTGGTCAGCGGTACAGTGCGACGCGTCAGGCATGGCTGATCACGGCGATGGCCACGATCTGCATCGCGTCGTTCGTGTGGGCCTGCGTGCAATCGGCGTCCGAGCCGACCGCGGCCTATTTCTCCACATTCACCCGAATCTGGGAACTCGGACTCGGAGCGCTGATCGCGATCAGCGTGCCGGTCCTTTCGCGGATCCCGCACTCGATCCGACCGGCGCTGTCCTACATCGGGCTCGTCGGCGTCGCCGTGTCGCTGTTCGTCATCACACCGAGCAGCGTGTTCCCCGGACCTACAGCGGCTCTGCCTGTTCTCTCCACCGCCTTGGTCATCATTGCGTTCGTCGGCTCACCGGCGCGTGCCGTGCCTCACCTGACCAACCGCGGCGCGGTCTACATCGGTGAGGTCAGCTACACGCTCTACTTATGGCACTGGCCGGTCATCGTGCTGCTCACTGCCATCATGGCCCAGGGGCTGACCTACAACCTGACGGTCATTGGCGTGACTGCGATATTGACTATCGCAACATTTCACCTCTACGAGAACCGCATCCGTCGCTCCAACTGGCTCGAGCAGCCCATCGGGTACCGACCACGTACCCGCATCCCGCGACCCAACCCGACCGCGTGGGTCACCCTTGGAGCCTTGGTGGCAGTTGCATGCCTCGTCGGCGCCGTGCTGCAGGAAAACGCCGGCAACCAGAGTTCGACATCGCAGGCCAACCAGAAGCTGGTCGTCACCGGCGCCGGCCCCGATGCCGGAATGAACCCCGGGACCGCCGACGACGCGCCGTGTTTCGGCGCCGCAGCCCTGTCGACACCCGGGTGCGCGTTGCGCGATCCAGCGAAGGGGTTGACCCCGGACATCGACAGGTTCACTGACGACACCCAGGGAGCCTACGAGTGCTACCGCCAGAAGGGGCGGGCACTGAGCAGCTGCACCTACGGCTACACCGGTCCCGCCGCCAAACGCCTCGCAATCGTCGGCGACTCGCACGCCGCCATGCTGTTGCCCGGGCTCGCCCGACACCTCAACGAGAACAAGTGGAGCCTCACCACTTTCGTCGGCTACGGCTGCCAGTGGGCGCTACGCGAGTCCGGCGACTGCGATCGCACGGTCATGCCTGAGGTGCAGAAGCGGCTGCTCGCCCAGAAGTACGACCTAGTGATCACGACGGCCACTCGCACCACCCGATCGGCCAACGAGTACGCGGCGACCTGGCGTCCGGTCGTCGAAGGCGGCTCGCGAGTCCTCGTCGTAGCCGACAACCCGTCGGTCAGCGAGGAAACGCTCAGCTGCGTGACCCGCGTGTCCATCGGGCGCGACAGCAGCGGCGAGTGCGCGACGCCCCGTTCCGTCGCCCTCGCCGAGCCGGATCCGCTACTCGCCGCTGCCGGGCAGGTTCCCGGCATACGCGTGCTGGATATGACGGACTCGTTCTGCAACGGGGATCGGTGCCCAGCGGTGATCGGGGACGTCATCGTCTACCGCGACACGGCCGGACATATGACCGCCACCTACTCACAAACTTTGGCGCCGCAGCTCGTTACCGCGGTGCGCGACGCACTGCACTGACCAACGGACCGAGAATGCGTGTCTCAATGCTCGCGGATGAGTCCCCGGCCCATGTGCGAACAGACCCTCGAATGTCAGGAGGCGTAAGAATCAGTCCAACAGAGTCTGCAACGCACCGACGACCGGCTTGGGCGAGCCGTCGAAGCGGTACAGACCGAAGTTCGAGTTGTCATCCGCTTTGTTCGTGGACAGGTCACGGGATGTGAAGAGGAAGATCGCCGCGATCCACGACAGTCCGTTCGCGCGGTTGACCGCGTCGGTGATGATGCTGGATTGGACGGCTTCGGTTGTCGAGGCAGGCGTGTTCCCGGTCGGTTGCCCGAATTCGGTCACCCAGATGGACTTGGTGGAGTCCCCGTTCGCCACCATGATCGCGCGCCCCTCGGGAAGCACCGCCGCGCCGCCTCCGTCTCCGGCGCGCGGGTCCGCGGTGATCGGGTACGGCAGCGTATACGGATGGACGCCGATCCCATTGAAGTACGGCTTCGCGCCGAGTGCGTACATGTCCGAGATGAAGGTGACGTCCCGAGTCTCGGTTCGAAGACTCGACAAACCGCCGGTGATCACCGGCTGATTGCCGCCTCCCGCTCGGATACCTCCGAACGCCGACTTGAGCAGCGGCACATACTCACCGGCCGTCGGCGGGATGAGGTAGTGCGCCAGATTCGGCTCGTTCCACACCTCCCAGGTGGCTACTCGCGATGAGTATCGCACTGCAACCTGTCTCGCGAACTCACCGAAAGTGGCCGGGTCCGCGGGCCCGTTCCCGTTGGCAAGCGGATTTGCACCGAACTTTTGTGCCCATACCGGAGCCGGCCCCTCGAGATTCATCATGATCGACAGCCCCTTTGACCTGGCTGCACCGACCGCGGAATCCAATCGCGTCCACGTGAACGAACTCGAGTTCGAAGGTTGAAGCAGGTTCCACTTCGCCGGGATCCGGATGGCCGTCGCTCCGGTGGCCCTGATCTGCTCGGCCTCTCCGGCGAAGTCGGCGCCGGCATACTGGGTCGAGATGGACGCCACGCCTACTGCAACCCGCACTGCTGCTTGTGTGGATCCAGGGGCGGTGACCAATAGTCCGACGACACCAACGATAGAGAACATCGCGATTGCGGTGCGACGCACCATATCCTCCAATGCCACACTTGGACCCGTACTTACCGGGCCCGCCAAATGACTGCATCTGAGGATACGATCGCGCGCAGCTTGATGCACCACAAACCACGACTTCGGCCAGAGTCTGGACCCGCTACATTTTTCGCGAGTGCATGCAAGGGTTCACTGGGTGTCTCTACAACCTATTTGTGTGCGGCACCTGTGTTGAGCGTTGATCGGCCACTCGAACCGGGGAGGCCACCGCCGTTGTCTGACTTGCCGGATCGTTTGAACGCGCCGACAGCCGCTGACTGCGAAAGCGTCTCGTCCGTACTGGCATAGCCCGTGTACCGATAACCGCTCTGAGTCGAACGCACGTCGTTCAATACCAACCCGAGGATTGACGCATGTGCGGCGCGGAGCGACCCGACGGCTTCGATCAGATCCGGCTGTTTGGTGCTACCCGCACGGACGACGAGAAGCACACCGTCGACGCTTCGAGCCGTGACCGCAGCATCGGTAACTGGCAGCACGGGCGGCGAATCAACGATCACGTAATCGTACCGACTGGCCAATTCGCGAATGCCCTGTGCAGCTCGGTCAGAAGCCAGAAGTTCTGCCGGGTTGGGCGGCAGCTCGCCGCTCGTGAGGACATCCAAATTCGGGTAGTCGCTTGCTTGAACCAAGTCAGACATGTCCGCATCGCCCCGAAGGTAGTTGGTGAATCCAACGGCCGGCAATCGTCCGGTTCGATTCGCGACCTCGGGTCTTCTCAGGTCACCATCGACTATGACGACCCGGTCTCCGCTGTCTGCCAGGGACGCGGCAAGGTTCAAAGCCGTGGTTGTCTTTCCTTCACCGGGGGCAGCACTCGTCACAAGCACAATCCGAGGAGGATGATCGACATTCGAGAAGGTGAGATTTGTACGGAGCCTTCGATAGGACTCGGCAGCGCCCGATGTAGCACCCGCCGCGAAATTGATCGTTCCACCACCTCTCAACTGAGGTTCCTGTGGAACCGAGCCCAACACTGGGGATCCGACGCCGTCCGGAATCGTTCCGACGTTTCGAACCACTGTGTCGAACCGCTCGCGTAAGTACACGATCAGGATCCCGACGAAGAATCCAAGCAGAACAGACAGGCCCACGTTCCGCAACACTCGCGGCGCCACCTGCTCAGGCTGCGATGCAAAGCTCACGACAGTCAACTTCGCGAGTGAATCCCCCCCGCCGCTCGGCTGCTCTAGAGTCTCGATGTACCTAGTCATCGCTTCACCCACCGCGGTGGTCAAAGCCCTTGCGCGTTCTGCGTCGGTGTCAGTCGCGCTCACGGTGACCAGAACCGTCTCGGGCGCGGCAGACGCGGTCAGCTTCTCGCGCGCATCCTCAGGCGAAAGGTCGATGGAACCGTCACGCAGCGCTTCGAGCACGATCGCGTCTGAGGTGACCAGCTTCACGTACGAGGCGACCCGCTGCTGAGCTGCTTGACTGCCCTGAAACGCGCTTTGCGTGTTGGGGTCGCTGCCCGAGGTGACGTACAGCGTCGACGAGGACCGATACTCCGCTGGCTGAAGCACTGAGAAGAGCAGTCCGACGAGGCCGACCACCAAGGCGGACCCGACCAGGATCCACCAACTGCGGCGCAATACGTTCAAGAGCTCAGTGACCGGCCTCCGGTTCGAATTCGCAGTTGTCGTGTCTGCGCGTTCGTCAGTCATTTCTGTCACCTAACGTTTTATAAGCTGGATTATCAGCGACTGCGTCATCGGTCAGCGCCACGTCTCGACTATCACCGTTTGTGAATCCCCACAGATCGTGAGGAAAGGCCGCAAGCAACCGTTGTTCATCAAATTGAGGCGGCGGGGCTCCACCGTACGATAGAGCGTCATCCACTGAATGCGCTACACGAGGAACCTCCCGACCGCTCCCCAGGAAGTAGTCCTCATATTTGAATGCGGGCTCAGTACTGGACGCCATCAGTCGTGCCGGCACCCCGAATGACTCGGCGATGCAGATCCCGTGCAGCGATGAACCGGTCACAAACCTCGCTGCTCTAATGCGCGCGATGCACTGATCCAGCTGCGTCAGCGGATTGAGGACGTCATGATCGTCCCCGTATACGACGCGAAACCGTTCGTAGTCATGCAGGTTGGGCACGACCAGGACATCGCGCGGTTCGCGAGGCCACACAGGTACTGATTCTGCGAAGCGCGCCGTCAACAGGCCCGGATCACCAAATACTTTCGGGACGTCGAACCCCTTACCGATGAGCCACTCCCGCGTCAAAGGACCACGCACTGCCCGAATATCCAGCCGCGTCCTCTCGAAGGGCAGCTCGCGAGTTTTGCCATTGACCCCGGTGCCCCACACGACGTCGCCGTCTGCAGCCAGCCTGATCACGGACCCTACGGTGACCAGTCGCGGGTGCGAACTGCCCGCAAGGCTGCGACGAGGTCCCGAACATGACGGGGGCACAGTATCGATCATCTGCCGTACAAGCCATGGGCCCAGCATGTCTCCGAAGTTCGTCAGTCGACGCCCCCTGTCCGTCAGACGACCTGTGCGCCAACGACGAGGAGCCCAGTAGACGACTCCAACTCCCTTAACCCTCGCGACCGTCATGCAGCGTCGACTCTCCACCGCGCCGCTTCAGCAATATCCTCCGCCGTGATCGCGTCGGCTTCGACGACCTGGCCGACTCCGGTCTCCGTGACCAGGCGACATATCTGTAACTGATGATCATCGACATGCTCGCCCTTCTGGCTCTCCCTGGGACAGACGAGCGGGAACTGGCCGAGCTCTAGAATCCGCAGGATGCTACCGACTCCGGCATGGGTGATGACAACATCGGAGCTTCGAACTGCCTCGTCGAAATCGTCCGCCGACAAACTCGTGTGCACCTCGCCGGGTAACTGATGCCCGTCCGTGCAGCCTGTCTGCCAAACGAACTCGTACGGCCCGTCGAGGGCCGAGAGTGACTCCAGCAGGCGGTCGAACCGAAACTGTTTGAGGGTTCCGACTGTGACAAAGACCTTGTACGGCCCCGAGTTCGAGTAGGTCCTCTCAGAACGCTTGTAAGCTCCCAACACCGATGGCCACAACTTCCAGGCACCGCCGGCCCATCGCCGGTGCTGACAGTAGACCGACACCCCGGGGATGTAACGCATGATGCGGCCCGTGGTGGATGGTCCCTCCACCCGAGAGACACTTTCGATGTAGATCGCGCGACGTCGGGTGAGGACAGCCGTCGGTAGAGCAATAAGAGCGATGGCCGCACCTGTGCTGACCACCGTGGATGCATCGCTGTTGCGGATCGCACTGACCACCCCTCTCGTGGAACGAAGCAGACCGACATAGTCTCTTGACCCGATGTACGGGACGATCGCCATCGACACTTTCTCACGCATCGACCTCGTCTGAGGATGATCGAACGTGATCCACGATGACGACTCAAGGTTGTTCAACTGAGTAGCAATGAGAATCGACTGTTGGAAATGGCCGCCTGTTGAGGCAGCGAACACTACACCCTGAGCGCCCAGATCCGCAGGATCATCCGCCACTCCGGCATTAATAATCTCAGTCATCAACCATTCCTACTTTCAGCCATCTATAGATCGCGGCGGTTGGTTCGAATTTTCCCCGAGAGTAAGCAGAGAACGCATTGCGCCGGCCAGGATAAAGAAGCCGACTCCCAACCCAGCAGTCGAGAGATAAGGCGTGACCACACACACGAGCACCGTCACGACGACGAAGACCAACCATATTCGAAACTCTCGCCTGCCTGTGCTGCGGTATCCCCGTAAACCCAGGAGAAGACTGCCCGCCAGGACTGTCACGAGTAGAGCGAACAGAACGAACCCGCCGGTGACAAGTGCGCGAATGTACTCGCTCTCCGCGAATGGCCATAGCAGAACGTCTGGCTTGTACGAGTAACTCAGATTGAACTCATAGATTCGGTGCCCCCAACCGAAGACCGGTTGCCGGAGGAAGGCCGGAATCCCTTGCTCCGTCCAGTACTCCCACCTCGCCCCGAGTGTTGCAGGCACCCAACTGGGTGCGTCACTGACCACCGCTCCGGTGAACTGTGCGTCATACCGAGACTCGATGCCTGAGCGGAATGCAGCGAGGCCCGCCACCACCACCGCCAAGAGAAGGATGCTGAAACGCCGCATGACCCCGAACCCGAACAGCAGCAGCGCCGCAACACCGAAAATCGCCGAAGATGTCAACGTCGTCAGCACGCCAAGCGTCACCATCAGAAT
Organism: Gordonia sp. PvP123; assembly: GCF_040547295.1. NCBI lineage: Bacteria > Bacillati > Actinomycetota > Actinomycetes > Mycobacteriales > Gordoniaceae > Gordonia > Gordonia sp. PvP123. The sequence continues at coordinate 129,496 of NZ_JBEPPN010000003.1, forward strand.
CGAAAAGTAGACATACGCATGCCTGAGGCCAATTGCCAGCAATATGAGACATGCGGCGGTCACAACGATGCAATAACCGCCGAGCGCTGTCCAGTGACCGAGCGTTGAAGAACCACGAACCAAACGGTCGGTGGAAATTCTGTCAATAGCCGCTTCACCTGTTGTATATCTTGAGATCAGAACGATAGCTGCACTGTTCCCCGAGATCTGCAAGATTGCGAGCAGAGCGACAAGGGGTGCAGGGATAACAAATCCGAAGAGTAGCGAGCGAACCGCCTGGATAGACTCTGCTCGCGCGAGAACACATATGTAAGCACCCAGGTAAATGATCGAGCCGTAAATATTGCCGACTGATACCGGATGCCCCACCACGACCGCTGACGCGATATCTGAGAATATCTTGGCCGCAAAGTACGCGACGACGATGAAATCGAACCCGCCCAGGTGGCCCGACATTAGGCGTTCCGGCTTGGCGATCACAACCCCGAACACCGTGAGCAAGAGCACGACGTTGCCGAATGACGTGGGTACGAGAGGCATCTGGACGCCCTGCGTCGCGGCAGCAACTCCAAGTCCCAGCCCGGCGAACAGATCTGGCCGACTTGTCAATTCAGCACGCCTGGAACGAGCGTCACCGGTGAGAGTTGAGGTCTCAAACATTCTGTGGAACCTTCCCGGTACGCCGTCGGGTACTGAAGACGACCACCTGCCATGCGATGAGCGCCAACCCTGCGACGGAGCCGAGGACGGCAGAGACGCCTCCTCCGACGAGACCAAGAAGGAAGCACACTACGAGCAAGACCCCGCAGATTGCCATTTGGCTCACGATGAGGCGCAACAACCGGCGGGCGAGCGCGGGCACCAGTCGCACGGCCAGAGCAGCCATCAGGATAAGGTTGACGGCGCTGGCAGCTGCCGATCCAACAGCCGCGAATGTGAGCCCGAACGACGCTCCGAGAGCCACAAAGCCCAAGCCGAGAGTCCGCGACAGCACCGACACAGTGAACTGGCGCGTCGTCAGGCCGAGTGCTGTGAAGATCCAGACCAGCGGAAGCGCCAATATCTGGGGGAATGTCCCCAGCGCGATAACCTGGACGACGACGACTGCACCCTTCCAACTCCCGCCCATGAGCGCCGGAATCACGACGTCCGCGACTGAAATCGTTATTGCCAGAACCCCCGACACCGTGACCACGAAGGGCACATAGAATCCCCGGAAGCGATTCCAGAACAGATCGGGGTCGCTCTGCAGGCGACCGAGCACCGGTATCGCGACTCTATTGGTGGGAACCGCTAGCTGGATGGACGGCATACGTGCGATTCGCTGCGCGAACTCATATACGCCCAATGCCGACAGCCCCACCAGTCGCGACACGATCACCTTCTCGATCGCGAGGGTCGCGTACACGAGCGCCTGGGTTCCCAACGAGCCGCTGCTGACGTTCAACACTTCGCGCGATTCTCGCAGGTCTCGAGGTACGCCGGGCGCCTGCCGGATCGCAATCAGCAGGAGCACGACCGTGATAGCGAAAGCCAGGAGTAACTGCATCACGAGCGCGCCGGGGCCGAAACCGTTGGCTGCGAGCACTACCGCGGCCGTCGTGCTGAGCACCTGTCCCACGACGTCGCTGATGGCTATGAGTGAGAATCTCAACTCAGAGGCAGCGATTGCCTTGTAATGGCCGGATAGTACGCCCAAGGGGAACAGAACAGCGGTCAGATAGAAGAGTGCGGTGTAATCGGGAGCACCCACGGCGCTGCTGAGGACTGGAGCGAGCAGTGCAACCGCTGCTCCGAGAATCAACCCGAGCAGCAAGTTCGCCCAGAATAGATTGGTCGCCACCTGCCTCGGGACGTCAGGAATCCGCGCGATACCGGTCGAGAGTCCAAAATCTGCCAGCACCTGCGCGATGCCACCGACAACCATCACCGCAGCAGCGACGCCGAACAACGAGGTTCCCAGATAGCGCGAAATCAACACGGTTCCGACGAAGAGCGTGCCTGCCTTCACCACCTGGGCCATCAAGCCGACCGAGACACCTCGTACGACCACGCTAGGCACGGTGCTTCGAACCCCTGTCACGTCGCAACGCGTGTCAGGCCGCTGTCTGGATCAAACGCGCGGTCGAACTCGGCCTCGACAGCTTTACTGGCAGACTGAACCGCCACAAGATCCTCGCCAACACCCGCCAGAGATGCCCGAACCGCGTCGACCAGCACCGACGACGGCCCTGCCACGTCGACGACTCGATGAGCAAGCCCGACAACTCCCAGACACCGTCGCAATTTGCCTGCGCTATCGGTCCCCATTCCGACCACAGCCGCGCCGCGTGACAAGGCGAATACGAGAACATGGAGTCGGTCACTCACGACAACTTCTGCCCCGTCGTACAGCTCTGCCAATCGCTCGCCGTCGGGAGTCTCGGGGCCGAGTAGACCCGGATCGATGAACTCCCACGAGTTCTCTTCGGCGAGCGCTTTGTTCCTCTCTTTGTCACGCCCCACCTGATATGTGGATACGATCTTCGAATTTCGTTCCAAAGCAATGGCTTCCAATCCCTGCAGCCATTCAGAAGCGATCTTGTCACGGTCGCCACGCACGCTGACCACTATCATGTGGCGCGCTGGGACCCCAGCCTCCGACAAACCATCCTTCGTCGGATTCGAGTAGAAGGCGAGGTCTGGGGCGACATCTCCGAGGCGCACCGATGCTCGAGTCTCTCTGTCACGCCAGTATGTCGCGTCGTCCAGTCTCAGGAGTGCGCGGAACACGGTAGCCATCGGCTTGGATGGGTCGTCACGAGTTCCGCTGCCGAACCGAATCATTCGTCCCGAAGAGAGCTTCGAAGCCAACGCGAGAGGTAACACCGCGAGATGCTCCTTCATGCCCCCAAAGGTTATCTGTATTTCCCCTGGCTTGTACACGTAGCTTCCTCCCCGGAAGCACACGTTGTACAGCGCGGAGAGATACCACCTCGCTGCACTCTCGAACAGTACGTCGTCAACCCGACTGTTCAGCTGCGGGATGAACACGTCTCTGGATGATCCCAGAAGGACATTGGGTTCTCCATACTCTCGCAAGAGTTCCAGAAGGTTCCGGCGGATGAGGATATCGCCGAAATTGTCCCCTTGTCCTTGAAGTAGGACGAACAATTTCGGTCGTCGCCGCTGTGGCGCAATCGATTTGTATAGCTCGTAGTGCCGTCTACCGACCTGGGACCAGTCGCGGCCGGTGAACTGCGGCCTGCCAGTCGAGTCAGCAAGAAGCGCCCGAGCATGGACCAGCGCTTCCTCTAAATGCTCACCGGTCAGGTCGCCATCGTACATCTGGACCCACGCGTCCCCTGCTTCTCTAGCGACAGCTTCGTTCGCCGGGGATCGTGGGACGAGGACGGGCCGGTTGAGCGAGAGCGCAACGAGTAGACATCCCGAGTTGTTCATCTCTGCGTAGGGCAACACCACGACGCTGGACGCGATCACCTCCTCGACGAGCTGACGATCAGGAATGAAGGCGAAGTCGTACGTGACTCGGCAGTCCTTCCCGATTGCGTCCTCCAGTTCGTCCCGAAGATCGTCGGTCGGCTTCCCCACAACGCGGAGTCCGAGACCCTCGTCGTCAAGCGTCGCAAATGCCTCAACTAGTTCTCCCACACCCTTGTACCGGTTGATGCGGCCGAAGAAGACGAAACGATTGGTGTCTCGCTGGATGGTGCTCGTACGAACATGTTGAGCGAAAACATCGCCATAGTGTCCATGCTGGATATGGGAGGTGGGCTTGCGGCGATCTCGGCCAAGCTGAGACTCATTCAGAACCACGTAGTTATCGACGAGGCGATCTAGCGTCCGGACAACACAGCTGTCGATTCGTCCGATTGTCTCGTGGGGAACCTCGTTGTGCACGGTTCGTACGACTTTGGCCTTCGTCACTCGAGTCTTGGCCACCACGAACAACAAGACCACGAGCTTGCCAACATGCCGTATGACGTTGGTGTCGGCGATCAGAATCTCCGGCCAGTGAATATGAAGAACGTTCCACCGCCTCCTGAGCACCGATCGCAGCGTGTAGTAGATGTACTCGCACGAGTCAACTCGTCCGGCTTCGAGCTGATTGGCGTATCGGGTCTCCGAACTCGGCGGCTTGATCGCGTGTAGCACAACGATCCGATCGTCAGAGTGATTCACCCCGGTCATACGCGAACGGTCCATCCAGCCTGTCGCCAAGCCACAGCGTCAAGGCACATCCGCCCGTCGATGACGACCGGAGAACGCACGGTCGTCCTGAGCGCGGAGGGATCGAGATTCTGGAACTCCGACCACTCAGTCAAGACCAGAACAGCGTCGGCCTTCTCGCATGCGTCAGTCGCAGATAGGGCATAGTCCAAGGTGGGGAACATTTTCCGCGAGTTGTCCATAGCCTTGGGGTCGTAGACGGTCACCGACGCACCCTGCAACTGAATCTGTCCGGCCACGTTCAGTGCCGGCGAATCCCGGACGTCATCTGACTCCGGCTTGAAAGCAGCACCCAGAACCGCGATCCTCTTGCCGAGTAGCGACCCACCACAAACGTTTCGTGCCAGTTCAACCATCCGAGTCCGACGCCGCATGTTCACGTTGTCGACCTCGCGCAGGAAGCTCAAGGCCTCGGCCGCACCCAGTTCGCCTGCGCGAGCCATGAAGGCTCGAATGTCCTTCGGCAGGCACCCGCCACCGAAACCCAACCCGGCGTTGAGGAACTTTCGGCCGATCCGAGCGTCGAAGCCAATTGCATCGGCGATCGCCTTGACGTCCGCATCTGCGGCATCACAGACTTCCGCAATAGCATTGATGAAGGAGATCTTTGTCGCCAGGAAGGCGTTCGCCGAGGTCTTTACAAGCTCTGCGGTCGGCGGATCGGTAACGATGAAAGGCGTACCCGCCTCGATCATCGGGGCGTAAATCTCCCTGCACCGCGATTCTGCGCTTCCACCTGCAAACGCTCCGAGGACCACACGGTCCGGATGAAGGGTGTCATCGATCGCGAATCCTTCCCGCAGGAACTCGGGATTCCAGGCGATTTCGACCTGAACGTCCTTCGCCAGTTCGTCCGCGCGCTCCGACAGTCGCCGTGCGGTCCCGACCGGAACAGTTGACTTGCCAAGGATCAACGCGTCGCGCGTGAGAAGCGAAACCAACTCCTCAACAGCTGAATCCACGTAACTCAAGTCGGCGCTGTACTCGCCCTTCTTTTGTGGAGTCCCAACCGCGATGAAGAAGACGTCGGCAAACTCTGCCGCCTCTTCATATGATCCCGACACCGTCAGCATCCCGGAGTCGATGTGCTTCTTCAGCAGCTCCGGCAGCCCGGGTTCGTAGAACGGCACCTCTCCCGCGGCCAGCTGAGCACGCTTGTCCGGCACCACCTCGACGCCGAGGACTTCATGTCCGAGCTCAGCCATACACGCTGCATGAGTTGCGCCGAGGTATCCCAGCCCTAATACAACCATTCGCATCAGTACGCACCATCTTTCGCCACGACGGCTTTGACTGTTTTCCACAGAATCAGGGCATCTTGCATGATCGACCAATTCTCCACATACGAGAGATCAAGTCGCACAGACTCTTCCCAAGACAGATCGGATCGACCTGAGACCTGCCACAGACCTGTCATACCTGGCTTGACCAACATTCTTCGAGCAACGCGCCCGTCATACTTCTCGACCTCGTCCGGAAGAGGCGGTCGTGGACCTACAAGACTCATAGTTCCGCCTAACACGTTGAACAATTGAGGTAGTTCATCAACGCTGTATCGCCGGATGAAGGCCCCGACCCGGGTGACACGCGGGTCATCTCGCATCTTGAAAAGGACCCCGGCCCCCTCGTTGTGCGCGGCCAGCTGCGACTTCTGTGAGTCGGCATCTTGCACCATCGACCGGAACTTCCACATCGAAAATGGTTGGTTATTGATACCTACACGGGTGGCACGGTAGAACACCGGCCCGGGGGAATCGAGCTTGATGGCGAGCGCGACGACGAGAAACACCGGAGCCAGCATCGCTAGGATCGCGGCCGACCCCACTCGGTCGACCGCAGCCTTCCGAAACCGATTCGCGCCCTCGTATCTGGGCTTGTCGATATGGAGAAGTGGCAGGCCCGCGACCGGTCGAACCATGACGCGGGGGCCGGCGACGTCCGTGACACCGGGCGACACCACCATGTCCACATCGAGCCCCTCGAGGTCCCAGGACAGGGCCTGCATCGCGGCGTGCCCCAGAGCCTCAGCAGACGTCACCGCGACCGTGGTCGCGCCGGAGTCGACGACAGACGTCGATACCTCGTCGAATGTCCCACACACTGGAACTCGGGTGTCGCCCACCGCCACGGAATCCCGCGTCCCGGCGTGGGCCGGAAGGCAGATCCCGACGACCCCGTAACCGAGTGTTGGTTGTCGGATGAGACGTTCCATCAACGGGACCGCGGAACTGAGGTTGCCAACGATCAGCACCTGCTCGAGGTTCTTCTTTTGGAGGCGCTGATTCCCCAGACGCTGCCGCCAGCCCCACCGCGCCAAGACAAGACCCACCGTCCCGATCGGCAGGGCAAGGGCGAGGAACCCACGGGCGATATCGAGACGGAACAAGAGGTCGATCATCGCCAGCACCCCGAACACCGACAGGCATGCTGTCACGACCCTGCTGTACTCCTGCGACCCTGATCCAGCGATGCGGCGGTCCAAAGTGTGGAACGCACGCAGAGCCAGCAGCCAGCTGACTCCAAGGAGCAGCGATACGATGACGATCGGAGTCTTGGTGGCTGCCACCGGCTCGAAAGCACTCCCCGCGCCAAAGCGAACGAACTGTGCGATGGCGATGGCTCCGGCGATGATGGCGGCGTCAGTCCAAGCCAATCGCGTCAGGTAGCCGCGCATCCAGGATCGCTCGCGTCCTCGTCCGGCGATGCGTAGCCGTCGCGTCGCTCGGCCGTGTGAACGACCCAGAGTGTCGTAGGCCTGACTATTGGCCACCCGCCACCTCCTCAGAAATTAAAAACCGACTGTTCGAGATTCGAGAACTCAGCGGTGAGATCGTCGGGATGAGCTTCGACCGCTTGCGGCAACGAAGTCGAAGCATCGAAACGAGAGTATTTCAGTCTGATCACGCTCACAACCTGAGAGTGATGAATGCACACAATTTAGCGATAGTTAAAGTGATCGAAAAGTTAACACAACCTTGCAGGGTGAAACCGGGCGCCATCAGCCTGGCCCCAAGCGGCGGCTATTTTGCTCCGGCTTCGTCGTCCAGGGTGGGCGTTCACACGGTCATTCGGGACCTAATACGCCTGTGTTACAGGAACATTCGGACGGTTGAACCTCGTTGTGGCTCGCAAACAGAATCAAGCGATCACAAACCCTAAATCAACGATCGCTCGGCACTTTCAGTGACGAAACTTGACACAGTTTTGCGTTTCGCTCGAGCTCCGCTGTTTTGAACGATGGCGGCACGGGCCGCCTCACGACGGATATCGGGATCCGTATACATCGCTAACGATCCCTTAAATTGCTCGAACTAGTCGCATTTCCGCAGGGCGTCGATTTCGTTAACAGATGATTAGGAAGATAGCAACTTCACGCACAAGGTCTCGCACACTGCTCTTCGCTGAGCACGCTTCTGCGATACCCGAGGGATTAGCGTCACACTCGCAGGATCCAGGCGGCAGCCCGGCCCCCCGGAGCGTACGGCGATCGCGATACTGAACTGATGATCCCGCACGTCCTCTATGAACCTGCCCTCTTTCACGCCTGCGCGTTGCTGAATCTGTTGATTGTCTCTGGGGCGTGGTGCCTCGCGCGACCGTCATATAGGGCTGCAGTCGTTCTCGGCGTTCTCAGCGTCACGTGGCTGTTCTTCAACCACCCGCTCGAAGGGAACGTGCTCATCGCATTCAGTCCTGACCGCGGTTTGACCGAGTCCGACGTCCTGTCGTTCATCGCATTCGCAATCGTCGGAGTGGTGCTGATCCGCCTCAGGGCGCGACGAAGCTGAGGCGAAGACTTACGGCGACTGCGTTGTCAGCAGGCGGTTTCCGTCACCGCTCTCGGTCACCTCAACCCGACCCTTTGATCCGATAGATACGGAATTGCGGCGTCCCGCTGGGACTGGTGACCGTCATCTCCAGGGTGGCGATCTCGGCACCGTCGTCCCATAGCGTCGGGTAGCGCACGTTGATGGCGTCGAGCCGGCCGAGGCCGGTCGGCCGCGGGGTCAGGATGTATTGGACGCCCTGCGCTCGCGGTTCGTTGAGCTTGGCGAAGAAGTCGTAATCGCTGCGGACCACGAACTGCTCCGGTCGGTCGGAGAACAGCCAGATCCGGGAGATACCGAATGTGTCGACGAGCACCGAACCCGGCGGCAGGGCTTGATCGTCGAACCAGCCCGCGACGTTGCGTGACACGTCGCCGAACCAATAGAACCAGAACTCCGACGGCGGGTGTCGGTCCGGCCAGATTGCAGACCGGAGGCCGTACTCCTCTTTGCCGAGCGAAGGGGTCAGCATCGACGTCGCGGTTACCGGCAGCGATGTCACGAGGACGAGCGCCATGAATGCGGTGAGCGAAGTCCTTACGACACGCGACCTCCGCAAGCTCCGGTCGCTGCTCAAGGAGCCGGGGGTGGCGAGGGAGGACCCTTCGAGGCTCGTCGCTTGCGCTCCTCGCACCTCAGGGAGCAAAGGGTTCAAGGAGCGGGGGCCGCGGGCGACGAGGATGGCGACGACCACCAGGGGTGTTGCCGCCATGTAGAAGCGGAACCAGCCGAAGGTCGACCCCAGGATCACCGCAGACATCTGGAACAGCAGGACCGAACCGAAGACCACCCCCACCACGGCGGCGTCGACGCGGTGCCGACGAACGGCGATCCAGCCGACGATCGGCAGGACCGCGAACAGCAGCGGTTGCATGCCCAGCAGATTGCCTGCGATGACCTCGGCCAGCGGACCGGCGCCGACGTCCTCGGCGGAGATGATCCCCGCCGCCTCCACCTGAGCAGCGTTGCCGTACTGGGAGGAGAACTGGGAGAACGCATTGCCGTCGAGCAGCCATCCGAGCCCCGCCCACACGACGAACGCGAACACGGTCGGCAACGCCACGATCGTCGCATCGTGCAGACCGAACGGTGCGCCGGCCCGCCATGCAGTGCGCCCTCTCACCCCTGCCGGGCGGTGCCGCCGAGTCGACATCACAAACACGCCGAGCGCCACACCCGCGGCCACCGGCAACGCCTCGTATCGGGTCAGGTAGGCCAGCCCCAGCGCAACCCCGGCGACGACGAGATCGACGACGCGGAATCGATTCACCCACAGCAGGATTCGACGACAGGTCCACAGCAAGAAGAACAGGAACGGGGCCTCACTCATCCCCATCCCCGCATACAGGACGATCATCGGGTTGAGTGCGAACGTCGCAACTGCCATCCACCGGAGAACTCGGCCCACGCCGTAATCGAGTGCGATGCGTCGAACCTGCCATCCCGCACCGGCCATGAACAACGCACTCATGACCGCACCGGCGAACCCGACGCGACGCAACTCCGGCCACAGGTTCAGAGGCCAGTGCGCCGACAGTTCGACCAGTGGGATCTCGACCAGACTGGGCAGCGGATTCCACACGAAGCCGATCGCACCCAGGTGTGGGTCGCGGCTCCAGATCGTGAAACCGGCGTTGCCGACGCGACTACTCGCGTCCGGGTTGATGTACCCGACGATCAGGTACAGATAGACGCCGACCGCAAGGTACGCGAACGCCAGCCCGGTGAACAGGGAGATCCCCCACCACTGAACCCGGGTGAGCCGACGACGGCCCGAGGCGACAGCCCCCGGACCGGTCGTCGTCTCCGCGGCACGCTCACGGACCTCGACTGTCACGGGGTGTCGAAGCCGGCGTCGTCGGACGGATCGTCGGAACGCTTGCGATAGACGGTGATCCCGACCGCGACGAGGACCGCGACTGCCACCACCGCGATGCTGATCCCCAGCCACATCAGCCAGCTGGCGCCGACCTGATCGACCTGTGCCCGCGGGCCGTCGGCCCGGATCGTCATCAGCTCGGCCTGACCCGCTCGCCCGGCCACCACCACGTCCCCTCGAAGATTCGCCAGATCGCCCTGCTGCTCATCAAGGTAGGTGAACAGCGGCTCGACGAGATCCCACGAGCCCGATGTGCTCACGAGAACGACCGTTCGTGAGTTCTGCGCGAACGCCTGGATGGTCCCCAGCCCCTCGGGGATCGCCAGCCGGACCTGCGCCGGCAGATCGACGAGGGTGGACGAATCCTCGGAGTTGATCGGCGGATTCAGCGGACGCGCGTTCGCTGCCGACGCCACCACGAGCGCGCCGGTATTGCTGGCGATCGCCTGCTCGAGCGGGACGAGCACCGGCGCCAACGGGGTCACCGAACTCCGCTGCACCGACGCGATCAGCTCGGCAGCTGCGTCGAGCTGGGCGGGGTTCGTGTCGTCCAGCGCGACCTGAACAGTCGGTTGCCAGCCCAGCGGGATCGACGAGAACCCGCCCATCCGAACCGGTGTCGTGCTCGACGACGCCGTCGACGACGGGTCGATCTGGAAGCTCAGCGGCACACTTCGCGGCGAGCACGCACCTGGTCCCGGTTCGTAGGAGATCCGGAACTCCAGCGGTTCGTTGGCCGCGACCTGGGCAGCCGGAATGGTGAATTCGGTGTCCAGGCTTCCCGACGCGTTCAGGGCGCTCGTGTGCAGGATCTCCCCGCCACTGACCGCCAGCACGTTCGCCCGCTCGTCCTCCCGGACCGGGGTGTAGCGCGCGAGCAGGTGCACGTTCACCAGACCCGGACGTCCGAGCGAGAGCATCGTCGGGTCGAAACCCGGTACCAGCGTGGTGATTCCGAGCACCTCGGTGGACAATCGATCCGAGAACTCGCCGAAGGTCACCGAATCCGACCCCCGTACCGGACGCCCAGACACCGATTCGACGGCGGCAGAACCGGTCTGGGCCAGATCGGTGAGCCCGTCGCGGAACAACGCCACCTGGTCCGGCAGCGAGTCGGCGTTGCCGCCGATCACCAGAGCAGCCGACGGTTGTCCGGCACGTTCCAGACGAACACCTCCCGGACCATCCTCCTCGCCGATGACGACGGTTCGCTCCAGCGGGCCGCCCGGGGTCGGCACGCGCGTCCCGGCCGACTCGACGACATCGATCGACACCCGTTGCGGACGATAGTGATCCGTGATCGCGGCAACCGTACCCAGAGTGGCCTGCGCGACCGCTGCACTCGGGTCCTGGGGCGTGACGATCGTGACGTCACCGACCACGGTGCCGAAGAACTCCTGAATGGTGCGGGGCGACGACGCAACACCGGCATAGGCGACGTTCAGGCCGGTCAGAGACACGTCCGGGATGGGTCCACACACGGAGTCATCGTCGCCGTTGCGCAGTGTCAGACGCAGATCCGCACGGCCGTTGTCACCGACGGGCACCGCAGAGAGCGGGACCGAGAACGGTGTGCTCAGCTGCCGCGGACCGAATCGCGGGACGACGACGGTGCCGACGATCGTGCCATCGGAGCGGGCGACCTGGATGAAGGCATCGGACACATTGGTCGCCGACGCCACCACTCCCGACAGCCTGGTCGGTGACATCCCCTCGGGCACCGGGATGCTCACACCGACCGGGACGTCGGCGCTGTCGAACGTCACCGAGTTGCCCATCCCGAGTTGTCGCCAGTCGAGCGTCGTGGGGCCGTCCCCGGGGGCGGCGACGGCAGGTGCCACCGCAACCCCTCCGACGATCAGGGCCGTCACGACGGCGCACCAGATGCGGCGGAGGACACGGGTCTTGCTAGGCATCTTCAGGACCTTTCGGCGGTGCGGGCACACCGGGCATGGCAGAGAGCCCGTGCACGGTCTTTTCCCAGTAGGAGGGTTTGTAGATGAGTTGGGCCATACTCTTGATCGCCGCCATGGACTGCAGGAACCAGTAGCCGGGGACGAGGAGAGCTGCGCCGAGCAGATACGGCTTGCCCTGGGTGCGCGCGGAGACGACGCCCAGCATGATGGTGGCCAGGTTGCCGACGGTGAACATGAGCAGGCACAGGTAGTAGATGGGCCCTGGGAACAACGAGTGCATGAAGTCGGGCTTGCCCGCGAACCACACCAGCAGCAGCGCCCAGAACAACAGGTTGAGGGTGTTGGCGATCGGCATTCCCGCGGTCAAATTCGAGATGCGCAGCGCGGGAACGAGTCCGATCTCCCGAACCATGTCGAGTGGCCGGCGGGTGTGGACCAGGAACGTCTGCAGATAGCCCTTGTACCAGCGCGACCGCTGGCGGACCCAGTTCACCACGTCGGCATTGGCCTCTTCACCGGTCAGCGAATCCAGGACCACGGTTCGATACCCGTAGCGCGCTAGACGGATTCCGAGATCGGCGTCCTCGGTGACGTTGTAGGCGTCCCACCCGCCGACCTCACGCAGCACGTGGGTGCGGATGTGATTCGACGTCCCGCCGAGCGGGATGACGCACTTCGACGCACTCAGCGCCGGCAGCATGTAGGAGAACCACTGGTCGTATTCGATCGCGAACCAACGGGTCAGCAGGTTCTCACGCTCGTTGTAATAGCCGAGACGCGCCTGCACCGAGGCGACGTCCGGCGGGGAGGCGGCGAACACCGCAGCCGCCTTACGCAATTGGAGCGGGTCCGGAATGTCCTCGGCGTCGTAGATCGTGACGATGTCGCTGCGCTCCGACGGCAGACTCATGGCGACGTTGCACGCCTTGGGTTTGGTCCGCGGTTCGCTCGGCGGCACCAGGACCGTGGTGATCCCGTCGAGATCGGCATCTTCGACCGCGGCGCGCGTCTCGTGATCGTCGCTCTCCAGGACCAGAAAGATGTCGAGTTTGTCTGCGGGATAGTCGATCCTGCCGACGCCGGCGACCAGATTCGTGACGATCTCGGGCTCGCCGTACACCGGCAGCAGGACCGTGTAGACCGGCAGATCGTCGTCGGGGATCACCCGGGCGTCCTCGTCAGACACCCGTAGGACGCCCCGACCGGACATTCCGCGGGTGATGAGCACGAACTTGTCGATGCTCGACGCCAGGAAGTACACGGCGCAGACACTGAGAACGACCGCGAGCGACACCCGCCACGTCAGCGCGAACGCGACCGCGATCGCCACCGCAACGACCACCAGGCCGAGGCGCTGCCCACGACTCAGCGGATGGCGCGCCGACAGCGCCGTCACATGGGCAGCAGTCGAACCGGTACGCCCGGACGCGCTCACCGCGACGGTCGTTCGACTGCGTCGATCATCGACCAGGCGAGGTCGGTCAGCGCGAGGTCCAGGTCGGGGTTGCCGACGACCTGATCTCGGGCATCGGTGCCACCGCGCACGAGCCAGCTGAGGGGTTCGACGACGGTGGTGGTGTAGCTCGGTGGCCGCGGTTCCGCGACATCCGACCCACTCGCCTGGTCACGGTTCGCCATGAGGTAGATGGCGTAGTAGCGCTCGCCGGCCGGCGTGGGAACTCGCCACCCCCAGAACCGACCGGTCCACAGGGCCTCATCCGAGGTGCGTACCGACTCGAGAGTGTTGGCGATACTGCCGATCTGGGTGTGTCGCCCACCCGACGAGGCCGGCGTCGCGTCGATCGTCGCCGGAGGCACCGTCTCGTACCACAGTCCACGACGGTAACTGGAGAAGCGCCCCAGATCGGTGGTGGAGTAGACGTCGAGATACGCGGTGGACAGCGGCCTGTCCGCGGGGCCGGTCTGCCCCGTCGTGACCCGGTACCGGCGCACGTCGCCACCGGAACCCATGACCCGCGGACCCCAGTCGAACACCTCTGGTTCGGTGATGCCGATGCCGAGCGTCCGCATCTGTTCGAGCCACTCCTCACCGATCGGCGGTGACGCCACGGGCTTCGGTGAATCCGGCGCGAGCGGCATCATCGCGAGGATCGCCAATGCCACCAACCAGGCCGACGCGAGCGTGGCGACGGACTGCTTGGGCAACCCGGCGTGCGCCGAACCGGCTCTGCCGAAACGGAATCGCACGGCGATCGCGGTCGCGGTGACCACCGCTGTGGGAACCGTGTAGGCCAGGATCGGTGTGTGCTGGACAACCAGCACACACATGGTTCCGACACCCCCCGACACCACGGCGGTCACAATGGCGACGCGCGGATGACGACGCAGGGACATGAACGTCACGACGAGAGCAACCGCCACGGACAACAGGCCGAACGCGACGGTCGAACCGCCGAGAAGCTGCCCCATGAGCAGGTAGTTCGGCGGGAAGCACGTCAGCAGGAACAGCCAGACGAGGTAATCGCGAACAACCCGCCGGATTCCGAAGACCACGATCGACGCCGCGAACACCCAGATGAGCAACGGGATCAGATCGGCGTGCCAGAACGCCGCCACGGCAGGCACCCGGGGGATGACGAGCGCCGCGGTGAGGCCGAGCGCGCCGCCCACCACGACGACCAGGATCCGGTCGAACTCGCCGTCCCCGATCTCGCGGCCGCGCGACGACACATCGAGCCCGAACGCGATCATCAGACACCACAGCGGCACAAACAGCAGATACGCCGTCGGCGACCCCTGGCGCAGCGCATCGAACTCGGCGGCGATCGCCGGGGCGAACGCCAGCATGCCCGCACCCATCGTCGACGCGTAGCGAACGCCCATCGACATCTCGCGAGGTGCGGTCAGGGTCTCCCGCCATGGACGCCGGCCGGTGTCGTGCGCGGTCGGCGGAGCCGTGCCGCTGTCGGCGTCCGCATACGGCGGTGACGCAGGCGCGACAGAATCAAGAACAGTCATGAGCCCTCCCCAGGACAGCGCCTGAGCATCGAGCGTCGGCGCCGGCCGCGACTCGCCGCCACCCCCGTGGCCCCCCTGGCGTCCGAATCGCGAACTACAAGCAGAGTAACGCTAAAAAGAAAGTTGTTGGAGCACGTCGCCCCGGTGTTCGTCTGATCAAGGGAACGATCTGCGGCCCGCGATCGGCCCGCTGCAGAAACGTCTTGAAGATTGGATCATACTGTGCAGCAGTACATTTGATCTGTCATCGCGAGCGCGATCGGATCTCGCCCAGATCCATCACCGTGCACCGAATCACTTGACTTATGTCACACATTTGCCGCGGACATCGGGAGATGGATACTGGGTCGGTCGTCCTAGTGTGATTGCGAAAACTATTCCGGCACAACTATTCACAATTGCCTCCTGTCGATCAGCAACGGTCGCTTGACGATCGTTAACGAGCTCGATTGGAGGACGGTCACTAACAACCAAAAGTTGATGAAAGGCAATGGTGGTGGGATCGTTCACCGCGTGATGTCCACGGTCGACCAACGCGCCGGGGCACAGTCGCTCCATGACTCGCTTCAGGCGATCTACTGGACGGCCGACCTTGTTCAAGGAGACCTCACCGGTTATCACCACATCGTGTGGCCGGACATCGGTGGCCGACTTTTCGAACCGGCCATGCTCGACGGCAAGCCTCACTGGGCTCACCGAGCCGGAACTGACCCCCGAGTCTTTGCCGCCGGCCGGCTCAGCGCAGCTCTTCGCGCCGATTCCTGAGCGATCGTCTCGGTCCGATCGACGGCCGACTTCGCCCCTGGGTCGTCAGCCGACCGGAGCCTCTGTGACTGCAGTGTTCGATGCCTCGGTCACCGCGTCTACCGCCTCGGTAAACGGCGGGATGAAGAACCGCGCCCCGAGGACGCAGCAGGCGTGACCGCCGTCGACCTCGAAGCGCTGCGCGCCGGGGATGCCGTCGACCAGCAACTGTTGACGTTCGGGCTCGACCACCCGGTCGCGGGTGGAGACGACCACGGCGGTCGGGACGTCGACCTCGTGCAGCCAACCTCGGGAATCGAACTCCCCCAGCCCGTTTCCGAAGTCGCCGAGGTGTGCAAGCGGCGTCGAGAAGAACTGCCGGAGCGCCCAGATCGTGGTGTGGGCTGCCTTGTCGAGGTTCTTGTCGGACACCCGCGGCAGGACCCGGTACACCGGGCGCAGGATGCGTCCCATGCGTTCCGACGATGCGCGATGCCGGGGATCGTGGGTACTGAAGTACGGACCGGTCGAACACAGCACGAGGCCGGCCACCCGCTCGGGGTGTCGCCGCCACACCAGCTGAGCGATGCCCCCGCCCATCGAGAACCCGGCGACCGTGAACCGGTCGATGCCCAGGACATCGGCGAGGGCGACGACGTCGTCGGCGCAGTCACGCAGGTCGAACGTCTCGGACTCGATCCCGCGACCGTGCCAGCGCGCGTCCAGGGTGATGACGCGGTAGCGGTCGTTGATCGCCGGGATCGTCGGGTACCAGCAGAGCAACCCGGTCGTCAGCACCGAGTGCAAGAGGAAGACCGCCGGAGCGTCGCGCGGGCCCGAGTCGGTGACGAAGGCGCGTCCGCGCCCGGGGAGCTCGACCATCCGGCCTTCGGGGATATCCCGGGCCGGGTAAGGGGTGAACACGTGTCGGATGGCGCGCGCGGTGCCGTGCACGAACTCGGGGATCACGCACTCAACGGTACGTGAGATGCTGATCACATGATCGACATCGCCCGTCCGAAAATCGAGGGGTCGATCGCCGTTGCGGACGGCGGTCGTCGGATCGGATTCGCCGAGTACGGATCGGCCACCGGACGGGCCATCGTCTGGCTGCACGGGACACCCGGTGCGCGGCGCCAGATCCCCGTCGAGGCGCGCGCGTATGCATTGGAACGCAAGGTCCGGCTCATCGGCCTGGATCGGCCGGGCGTGGGGTCGTCGACCCCCCATCGATACGACAACGTCGCCGACTTCGCGCCCGACCTCGCCGAGGTCCTCGAGGCCCTGGGCATCGACGACTTCGCGATCATCGGACTCTCCGGCGGCGGACCCTACGCACTCGGGGTCGCGCACGCCATGCCCGACCGGGTGACGGCGGCCGGGATCCTCGGCGGCGTCGCGCCGACGGTCGGGCCCGACCGGATCGAGGGCGGCGCCATGCGACTCGGCACACTGCTGGCGCCACTCGTCAGCGTCGCCGGTGCCCCGATCGGCCAGGTACTCAGCGTCGCCCTCGGTTTCGCCCGGCCGATCGCCGAACCCGCGATCACCATCTACGGTCGGCTGTCCCCGCAGGCGGATCGAGAACTGTTGGCACGCCCCGAGTTCCGGGCCATGTTCCTCGACGACCTGCTCCACGGCGGCAGCCGCCGGATGGCCGCACCGTTCGCCGACGTCGTGGTGTTCGCACGGGACTGGGGCTTCCGCGTCGGCGACGTCACCGTGCCGGTGCGCTGGTGGCACGGCGACGACGACCACATCATCCCGTACGCCCATGGGGAACACATGGTGTCGCTGCTGCCCGACGCGAAGCTGTTCGAGATGCCCGGCGAAAGTCACCTCAGCACTTTGCACATGGCGACCGACATCATCGACGAACTCCTCGCACTGTGGGACCAGTCGCGGCCGCCGCTGGGCGAGTGATTTTTCCCCTGGTCGAGTAGGGGCGACCGACGTCATGCGCGGACCAGTGGCTTCGACGAGCAGAAAAGGTCAGCTGCGCAACCCCTGCTGGTCGAGCAGCGCCGACCGCGCGAAGCGAGGACGCCGCGCCCGTCGAGACCACTCCCCTGTGGTCGCCCAGTGGCTTCGACACGGCGCCTCGCTGCGCTCGGAGCCGGCTCAACCAGCAGAAAAAGCCACCTGCTCAACCAGCAGAAAAAGTCACCTGCACAACCCCCCGCTGGTCGAGCAGCGCCGACCGCGCGAAGCGCGGACGCCGCGCCCGTCGAGACCACCCGGCGACCCAAAAGCAGTGGCTTCGACACGGCGCCTCGCTGCGCTCGGAGCCGGCTCAACCAGCAGAAAAAGTCACCTGCGCAACCAGCAAAAAAAGTCACCTGCGCAACCAGCAAAAAAAGTCACCTGCGCAACCAGCAGAAAAAGTCACCTGCTCAACCAGCGGAATGGTCAGGCGGGGATCGGCGCCGTGGCCGACAGCCCGGCGGCGAGACCCAGCGCCAAGGCCATGATCGCCAGTTCGACGACCGCGGCACGGACGGAAGCCGTCTCACTGCTGCGGTGCCGCTGCACGGCCGGTAGCCAGCGTCGCCGGTGCCACGCGGCGAGGGCCACGAGAATCACGAGCACCACGGCCTTCGCGAGCAGGATGCGGCCGTAGCCGCTGCTCACGAGGTTGGCCGGGCCGTCGATCTCGACCAGCCCGGAGATCAGGCCGGTCACTGTGAGCACTCCGACCGCCCACGGCGCGCGGCCGGAGAAGACCGGCAGGCTGCGCGCCCAACCGGACCGGCCGCGCACCGAGATCAGCATCGCCGCGAGCAGACCGCACCACCAGGCCGCGGCCAGCGCGTGTGCACCGATGAGGAACGGACCCCACGAGTCGTTGCCGGCGTGCCCGGCGATCGAGGTGGCGAGCACCCCGATCGCCGCGAGCGCGCCGACCACGAGGACGGGGATCTCGACCCCGGTCAGCAGATCCAGGACCACCCACACCAGAACCAGCAGCCCGGCGACCAGCGCCACCATCTCTGGCGCGCCCGAGAACAGGACGTCACCGAAGTCGTCGGCCTTGACGTCGAGCACCTCGATGCCCGCCCGATCGGCTGTCCGGACCCAGGCGCCGACCAGCGTCGCCAGAACCCAGACCCCGGCCAGCAGGCCGATCACTCTGGTCGAGGGCTCGGCGTCGACCGTCGGCAGGGCGCCCAGTCCGAGCAATACCACTGACACACCCAGTGCGAGGGTCGTGGGCACGGCGACCAGGTCCGGACCGTCGGGACGGGCGAGCACGAAGCTCACCATCAGACCGCCGGCGAGGGTCACCACCAGGATGAACCCGTTGCGGACGGTCATCTGATGTCAGCTCCGTGTCGACGGTCGCCGGCTCACCCAGAACACGACGCCGAGTCCGACGATCAACACGACCGCGGCACCGGCGATGAACCACCACACGGGGATTCCCTCGTCCGACGACGCGTCGACGGCCTCGATCGCCGGGCCCGGCTCGCCGTTGCCGGCGACCGCGAGCTCGAAGGTGCGCTGTCCGCTGATGACGTGCCCATCGGCCGAGGTCACCCGGTAGTTGACGACGTACTCACCGGCCGGGCCGAGTTCGCGCACCCCGACACGCAGGTTGGGGCCATCGACCGTCGGGTCGCCGTTCTGCCAGTAGTGGTCGTCGGGCCCGACGACGTTGAGCACCGCATACGACGACTGGATCGGCTCGTTGAAGGTCAGCGTCACCGCCTGCGGACCGGTCTGAAGTGTCGCCCCCTCGGCGGGGTCGGAGGAGACCAGCCGCGAGTGCGCCGACGCCGGGGCTGCCGCCCACGATCCGACGAGCCCGAGACACAGCAGCGTCGCGAGGACCAGGACGACGCGTCGAACCGGCGCGCGACGGTCAGGCATCGCCGCCGCCACGGCCGTTTCGTCGCAGGGCTGTCAGCGCCGCGACGCCGATGACCGCGCCGAGAGTGCCGACCACCAGGCCGATGCCGCCGAGCCACCGGGCGGCGGAGTCCTCAGACGATGCCGACGACTCGGACGAGTCCGATGCCTGCGAGCTGTCGGTCGCCGGGGCGGAGTGCGAGCCGCCGTGATGGCCCTCGCCGGTGTCGGGCGCCAGCGTCAGGGTCGGGGCGGGTTTCTCCGGCTCGGAGCCGTCGGCGGGCGTCGGCTGGTTCCAGTCGGCCGTCTCACCGTCGGCATAGGTCTGCAACGCCGGCAGTTCGACGGTCTCCTGCTCGGGGAACGGACCGCCGGAGAAGCGGAACTGACCGAACTGGCCCACCGGCACGCCGGGCGAACCCGGGTCGGCGGTCCAGGTGATCTCGGTGACCTTGTCGTCCTTCTTGGTGACGACGGACTTCCAGCCGGGCATCACCTCGGGACGGGCCGAGGTCAGGCCGGGGAGCGTCACCCGCAGCGCGGTCGTCGCCGCGGCGTCGGACTCGTTGGGGACGACGAAGGTGACGACGCCGTACCCGCCCTGGGTGACCGTCGGGGCGTTGGCGGTGACGTGGGCCGACGCGGCACCCGCACCCGTGAAGGAGGCGAGACCGACGACGGCAGCGGCGGTTGCGGGCGCGATGAGGCGGCGGGCGATCGTGGCCCGCGGAGAACTGGATTTCATCAGGAGTGTCTTTCGATGTTTGTCTGGATCGGGCGCGTGGACGCACGCATCGACCCCAGATCTGGGCGATCGGGGGCCAGGCGCGTCAGAACGTGCCGGGCGGTCCGCGAACACCGGTGCCGCACAGCGCAGGTGCGGACAGAACACACGGTTGCGTCCAGAAGACCGGTGCAGTCGGACGCGCCGCGAGGGCGACCGGCGGCATCAGGGATCGGATCACCGTGCCGATCGACGACAGCAGATGCGCGCCAACGACGATCAGGACCGCACTGAGCGGGATCGCCACCAGGTGGGTGAGCAGCATCGGCAGCGTCGAGGTGCCGTGGGCGGCATGTCCCGCGTCGAGCGCGAGGGCCCAGTGACTGGCCGCCTGCGCGACGGAGAGCACCAGCGTGGTCGACGCCGCGGCGGTCAGCAGTCGTCCTCGGCGCGGCGCGAGCAGCATCGCCGCGATCGCACCGATCGCGGCGCTCAGCAGGATGCCCGACGAACTCGGGATCGCCCCGCTCGCCGCACCGTGCGCGGCGACCGCGACCGCGGGAACCACACCGGCCGCGGCGGCGCGCGAGAACGCGTCGGGCGATCGGACGGTGTGGGGCATGGGGCTCATCCTAGATCGGTGGACTGGGCCATCTCCGACCACGGTGTCGCCGGGCGGTGACAGAATCGTTCCCATGTCGGATGCAAGCCTCGGTGTGGAGGTTCGTGAACTCTCGTCCCCCGACGAGCTCGAAGACCTTCTGCGGATCTTCGACGACGTGTGGCGGCCCGACCCGACGAACCGGCCCGTGGGGACCGACATGCTGCGGGCGCTCACCCACGCCGGCAACTACGTCGCCGGCGCGTTCATCGGCGACCACCTCGCCGGTGGCAGCGTCGCGTTCTTCGGTGCGCCCGTCGGCGAGACCCTGCACAGCCACATCACCGGGGTCACCCGACGCGGCCGTGGCCACCAGGTCGGTTACGCGCTGAAGATGCACCAGCGCCGCTGGGCACTGGAGCGCGGACTGTCGACGATCACCTGGACCTTCGATCCGCTCGTCGCGCGCAACGCCTACTTCAACCTCGCCAAACTGGGTGCGACGCCGGTGCATTACTACGAGGATTTCTACGGCGAACTCGGCGACGAATTGGGCGGCGATGCCGACTCCGACCGGGTGCTCATGTCCTGGAATCTGCACGCCGCGGCCCCGTCCGCCTCCCCGGTGTCGGTGGACGACGTGCTCGCCGACGGCGCGGTGTCGATCATCGATGCCGACCAGCCATCCCGACCCGTCGCGCACCACGATCGCGTCACCCCCGACGCCGGCGTCGTCGTCGAAGTTCCGCGGGACGTCGAGTCGATGCGGGTCACCGCTCCACTCGACGCCGCCCGGTGGCGGATCGCGCTGCGGGATGCCCTGTCGCCGCTGCTCGTCGACGGAGACGCTCGCCGCGACGTGCGCTTCTTGCGTTCCGGACACTATGTGTTCGGTCCGGCCGGCTCGGGGGCCCGGTGACGGACGCAGATGTGGCTCCTGCCGAACTGGCACCGGCCGACTGGCACACCTTTCCCCACACCCTCGCCGACGTCCTCCCGGCGGCGTCGGTTTCACTCGGGGTCACCGATGCGGGCGCGGGTCCGACTGTGCCGCCGGGTGATTCGGTCGTGGTGCTGCTGATCGACGGACTCGGTGCGACGCTGCTGGACGAGTACGCCGACCACGCACCCACACTGCGCGAGCTCACCTCGACGACGCTGCGGGCAGGGTTCCCGGCCACCACCGCCACCAGCATCCTGAGCCTCACCGGCGGGACATCGTGCGGCGTGCACGGGATCATCGGGTACAGCTTCCGCCCGGGCGACGAATGCCGCACCCGCGGGTCCCGGCGCGTGCTCAACTCGCTCCGGTGGACTCTCGACAACGCGTCGGGTCCGTCCGCGCTGATGACCTATCCCCCGGCCCTCGTCCGAACCGAACGCGGCAGTCTGGAAGATATTGCCGCCGACGGCGTCCGAGTGACCTATGTGATGCCCGGCGAGTTCCGCGGAACCGGCCTGACGATGGCCGCGTTCCGCGCCGCGGGCCAGTTCCTGCCCGCCGTGACTCCCGACGGCATCCGCGAGGCCGTGCTGACCACCCTGCGCCGACGAAGCCGCCACCGACGATTCGTATACGCCTACTACAGCGAACTCGACATGGCCGGCCACATCCACGGGCCGGGATCACCGGAGTGGCTGGAGAAGTTGCGCGTCGTGGAGCGCCTTGTCGCCGACCTCGCCGCCGAACTGGGCGATGGGACAACCCTTCTCGTCACCGGCGACCACGGGATGATCACCGCCGACCGGGCGATCGACATCGACACCGCGCCCGCGCTGCTCGACGGCGTCGACGCCGTGGCCGGCGAAGCACGGGTCCGCCACGTCTACGCGACGCCGGGTTCGGCCGACGACGTCCTGGCCGGCTGGTCGTCGTACCTGGGCGACGCCGCGCACGTGGTGTCCCGAGAGCAGACCATCGACGAAGAATGGTTCGGCCCGGTGGTGAGTGATGCGGTCGCACAACGCATCGGTGACGTCGTCGCGGTGGCCCGCGGCGCCACCACCCTCACCCGCAGCACCCGCGAGACGATGGAGTCGATGATGCTCGGCCATCACGGCGCCTGGACCGCTGCCGAACAACTCGTGCCCCTGATCGTGGCGTCGGGGTAGCGCGGGTTTGGTCGAAGTCACTGGCTGGGATCGCGGGGCCGGTCGCCAAGTGGCCTCGACGGGCGCGGCGTCCTCGCTTCGCTCGGTCGACGCTGCTCGACCAGCAGGGGGGGTCGACGCTGCTCGACCAGCAGGGGGGTCGCTCGACCAGCAGAGGGGTCACAGGGTCGATGTCCCGCTGGTTGAGCCGGCACCGAGCGCAGCGAGGAGCCGTGTCGAAGCCACTCTCTCGGCTCAGGGAGCAGCGGGGTCGTCGTCGGTGACGAGGTCGAGGCGCACGCCCAAGAGTCGAACCGGGCGGTCGATGTCGAATCTGGCGAGCAGGTCGGCGACCACCGACTCGAGTTCTGCGAAGTCGAGGCTCGGGGCGGGAAGCCTCCGGGACTTGGTGCGGGTGTAGAAGGTCGTGGTGCGGACGGTGACCGCGACCCGGAACG
Source organism: Gordonia sp. PvP123 (assembly GCF_040547295.1). Taxonomy (NCBI): domain Bacteria; kingdom Bacillati; phylum Actinomycetota; class Actinomycetes; order Mycobacteriales; family Gordoniaceae; genus Gordonia; species Gordonia sp. PvP123. The sequence continues at coordinate 152,794 of NZ_JBEPPN010000003.1, forward strand.
GCAGTCGCTCCTCGCCGACGACCTTATCGAGCAACTCACGAAGGAGTTCGCCGGCAGCAGCCCGCATCTCGGTCGCGTCGCTAAGGTCGGTCGCGAACGTCCGGGACTTGGAATGCGAACGGGCCAGCCAGGGTTCGGCGGTGATCGCCGAGTCACCGCCGCCGCGGCACAGCACGTACAGCCAATTGCCCTGGTGCGGACCGAACATGGCGATCAGATCGTCGCGAGGGGTGGCGATCAGCTCGGTCACCGTGGTGACGCCGGCGGCGGTCAGCTTCGACGCCGTCTTCGGCCCGACGCTCCACAGATCGCGAGTCGGCCTGTCCCCCATCAAATCCAGCCAGTTGCGATCGTCGAGCAGGAACACCCGCGGGGCGTCGGCGCCGTTCGCCCCGGCGCCCGGCGGCCGTTTGGCGAACCCGGTGGCCATCTTCGCCCGCTGCTTGTTGTCACTGATCCCGACGCAACTCCTGAGTCCGCACCGGTCCAGGATCTCCGACCGGATCCGTTCGGCGAGGTCGACGATGGCCTCGTCGTCGAACGGATCGACCTCCGCGCCGCGGGCGTCGACCCCGAGGTAGGCCTCGTCCCAGCCCCAGACCTCGACGGGGTGGCCGGTGGCGCGCAGGACGTCCATGACGTCGGCGGACGCGGCATCGTAGGCACTCATGTCGAGCGGCAGATACACCGCGTCGGGCATCTTGCGGTGTGCTGCCCGCAACGGCATACCCGCACGCACACCCACGTCACGCGCCTCATACGACGCGCAGGTGACCACCTTGCGGGCCTCGGTCGGATCGCCGTTGCCGCCGACGATCACCGGCACCCCGACGAGTTCGGGAGCCCGCAACCTCTCGACCGCCACCTGGAACTGGTCGAGATCGACGTGCAGCAGCCACCGATAGCGCTGTGGAACCGAAGTGGTCACGACGCCCAGGGTAACCGCCGGTTGTCATGTCACCGGTCAGTCGGCGATACAGACCTCGACCTCACCGAGGCCCGCCGCTCGGCACGACGTGCGCAACGAGTGCGGGTTGTAGCGCAGCACGGAGAGCCGCCGGTCGGATCCGTGACCGGCCTCGGCGAAGACCGCACTCGCGGCGGCGATGTGATCGGCGAGTTCCGCCCGCACGGCAGCATCGGACGTCGACACGGCGTTGGTCAGCACCTTCTCCAGCAGGGCTCGGTCCCGATGCAGCGGCGGCGGCATGAGATTGAGTGCCGGAGAAGCGGTCCCGCAGTTCGTCGGGTCGGTCAACGCGTGGGCCGCAGAGACCAGAAGAGCCACCGCTACCAGAGGCGGCCGCCGGTCAGCGGGACCTTCCACGATGCCGACGGCGGAATCCGCGTCGGCGTCGGGTCCGGCGAGCCCAAGGACAGCGAGCGCCTCATCGCGCGGAGATGAAACCCGCTCGGCGTCAACGGCTTCGTCGTGCATCAGCCGAAGCCGCGTCACGATCGCCCGGTGGCGTCGTATGGCGGCGGCGACCTCCCCCAGGAGATCGGCGGTCACCCCGAACTCCGCGGGGTTCTCGGCGAGCACCGCGTACCCGGACAGGACGATCGACTCCTCGATACCGATCGCCTCGACGATCGCCGACGACGTGAGAAACGTGCGTGCACCACGTCTAGATGCACGCACAGACAATGCGCTGGTCAACTGAACCCCTCCACATAGATCATGAACAGTGACGATCACGAACAGTGACATTCATGAACACCGACGAGGGCCACGATGTGATGCCCCTCGAGTCGACCCCCTACGCCCCGGCACCCCCCGCGCGATGCCGGCCACCCTGACGCACCGTGAGAATACGCGGAGTCGGGGTAGTTTGTGAGTCGAATGACTGAAACACGGGTGTCGCCGCGCGCATAGGGACCAAAGGCCCTGTCCCGGCGCTCGCCCGCCCGCGACCATGTAAGGGGCGAACGGCACAGGAGGGTGCACATGCTGCGATTCCTCGCCCGCGAACTCCACAGCTGGCGTGTCATGCACGCATCGTCGAACGGTCTGGTCCGCCGCGGTGACCGTCTGGAGACCGCAACGCTGGTGATGCTGTGGCTGGCCGCCGTCGCGGGAATGATGATCGCCCTGACCATCGGGGGCGACACCTATGCGGCGCACAAGGCTGCCGCGGAACATCAAGAACCCCGACATTCGGTGAGCGCGACGATCATTCGTACGCCCGGCCAGGGCAGCGCCCAGAGCGGCGGCGGGGCGGACGCGGACCTCACCACCGTGGCGTGGCAGGACCCGAACGGTCACCGGCTCACTGCCGCCGTCGCCGCCGAGCCGCTCGACTCGGTCGGTCGGGTCCGGGTCGTCTGGCTCGACGACTCCGGCTCGGTGGTGGACCCACCCGTCACCACCACGGACGCCGTGATGGAGGGCCTGATCGCCGGGGCCGCGGTGGGGATGCTCGTCGTGCTCGGCTGGTGGGGCTCGACCGTGCTCGTCCGGATGGTCGCCGATCAGCACCGGTCACGACGCTGGGATGCCGAGTGGCGGCAGTTCGACATCGACAGCCACCCCTGAACCGCGACGGCGCCGGGAGCGGAGCGAACGGGCCGAAAGAACCCCGCCTCAGCCGCTGACGACCGCCCAGATGACGAACGCCACCCAGGCCACGGCACCGAGGACGTTGACGACCAGCGCCGTCGTCGTGAGGGCATCGCGTCGTCCGCCGGCACGCGTGATCCCCACGACCGTGAGTACGAGCCCGACGATCGTGCCCAGACACAGCGGGAAGCCCAGGATGCCCACGATCAATCCGGCCAGACCGAACCCGTTCACCTTCCCCGGTTGCTCTGGAACGGGTTGCGCGAGCACGGGTTGCGCAGGAACGGGTTGCGCGGGAACGGGTTGGGGGACGACGCGGTGCGGAGCCGACGGCACGGGACCGGAGTGGCCCCGCACCGGCGAGGTCCCAGCCGGTGTGCGGTGCAACCGCGGCCACTGGTCGGGCCGCAGACCGACCGGCCCGACGGCCGCGAAGACCGCCCCCGGCTGAACGGCCACGCCCGGCCGGAGGTCGAGACCGTGCAGAGTGCCCGCGACCGGCGCGTCGATCGTCACCCGGCCGGCCGGAGAGTCCGCGGTGGCCAGCGGCTCGCCTGCGCGCACGACCTGCCCGTCACGCACGGAGACACCCGCGATCACCGAGCCGGCCGGCAGCTGCGGGAAGGCGATACGGCGAGCCGACACCTCCGCGCCGACCTTCTGTGTGTCGACGCCCGGGACGACATTGGTCGACCGGAGGAGCCCGCCCTGCGCGACGACGACCTTGGGGTCGCCGATCCGGGCGACGCGACCCACCGCCGACAACGCGGACTGCAGCATCGGAATGCTGCTGGTCCCGCCCGTGACGTAGACGATGACGGGTCCGCCCGGCCCCGTGCCGGCGGCGTCGGCGCGGGCGATCGCATCCCGGGTCAGCTCGACGGCCCGTTCCACGAACGGCCCGATCATCGACTCGAACTCGCGCCGGGTCAGCAGCAACGTGTGCCGGGTGCCGGGGAGTTCGATGACGGCCTGGGCGGTGTCGGACAGTGCTTCCTTCGCCGTCCGCACCCGATCGGCCAGGGCGATCGCGGCCGCCGGGGCGCGGAGTCGGCCCGGGAGGTCGGGATCGAGTTCGGCGGCCTCGTCGTGCACCCAGCGGATCATCCGGGCGTCGAGGTCACGGCCGCCGAGATGGTTGTCGCCACCCGAGCCGGTGACGGTGAACCCGTCGACACCGTCGCGGACGAGGAGCGCCACGTCGCACGTGCCGGCGCCGAAGTCGAAGACGCACATCCGTTCGGCACCGCTGACGTCGTACCCGCGGTAGACGTAATACCAAGCGGCAGCCAGTGATTCGGACGCTATTCGCAGCGTCTCGGCAGCGATTCCGGCCCGGCCGGCCGCGCGTCGGAGGACGTCCTTGCGCCGCTCGCTCCAGCGATCGGGATGGGTCAGGACGATCGAGTCGAAGGCAGGCAGTCCGCTGTGGCGCAACGCGATCTGATGCACATGTCGCAGGACGGCGCCGATCAGATCCTCGACCGGCCAGAAGCGGTCACCGAGCTCGATCTCACCATCGTCGATACGCGACTTCGGGGTGTCCTCGAAGGCGTCGGGGGCCTGCAGCCGCCGCAGCACCGCCTCGTGACCGACGACGACGGACCCGTCCCCCGCGAACACCGCCGACGGCATCGCGGGTCCGCCCTGTCCGAGCGGCACGATGACCGGCTCGCCCAGCCCGACCCGGTACGCAGCCGCAGTGTTGCTGGTGCCGAAGTCGATACACAGTCGCCGCCTGCTCTCCTGCGCCACGTGGTCACCTCCTCAGGTGCAAATCGTTGCACACGACACCGGCATTCATCCGGTGGGCGCTCGAAGAACGCGGGCGATCGCCTTGCGCACGTTGTCCACGGCGACGATCTGATTACGCAGATCCGCGGCCGTCTTCTCGCGCTCGGCCGCCGATCTCTTGGACTCCGCCGCGGCGTCGTTGAGGATCTTCGTCGACTCGGCCAGGAGCCGCTCGAGCAGTTCGTCGTAGGCGATCTGCAGATCACCGCTCGCCTGCGCCTTGATCGACTGCAGCTGGGACCGGACGTCGGCCTTCATGTCGTTGACCGCTTTCGTCAACCACTTGCGGTGGTTCTCCTTACCCACCTTCGACGCGCGGAACCCCACCACCACACCCGCCCACACCGGTACCGCGACAACATTGACCACCGGGATGATCGCCAGCGGGCCGCCCGCGGCGACGATGGACAGCAGGATCGGGTCGACCATGTTCTTCCAGGGCGAGATCTTCTCCTGCTCACGGAGCCTGAGTTCGCCGGCTCCGCCGGCGATCTGCCCGACGAGCTCCTCGGAGATGGCGGCGTCGGCGAACAGCGCGTCGGCGATCCGCTCGATGCCGGCGACGAACGAGGCGCTCACCTCACGAGCGGCGGCCTCGAGATCGACGGTCATCTGCGCGATCAGCTCCTGACCCGCCCGGTGCGGTTCGTAGAAGCGCAGCTTGTCGATCCGCGTGGACCACTGGCCGAGCAGCGTGTCGAAGCGATCGCGCATGAGGTCGTCGGTCCGCAGCGAAGCCGCGGTGATGTCCTGTGTGAGGCGCGCCCGCCACTCCCGACGGCGATCCTTGAGACGTTGGAGTCGGTCGCGCTCGGCTTCGATCTCAGAACGCTCGGCGGGGGTCGCGGTCGCGGCCTTCATCTCCAGGACGAGACGCGTGCGGACGTCGTCGAGGCCGGCGAAGGTCAGCTGCAGCGCGTTGCGCACCGGGGACGTGGCCCCGTCGCGGACCAGCGGTGTCAGGGCGTCGACGAGTTCGGGGACGCCGGAGGCCGCGAGGGCCCGTTCGCGTCGGTCGGGGTCGGTGATCGCCGCGGCCTGGGCGGCGATGCGGTTGGAGACGCCGATGATCGGGATGTGGGCGAAGCGGGGGGCGTTGGCGCCGATCAACTTTCGGTTCTCGGCCACGATCGTCCGCCACTGGCGCATGACGAGGTCGGTCTTGGTGACCACCAGCACCACGGATGCGACCTCTTCGCTGACGCTGCGCAGGAAGTCGAGTTCGGGTGCGCTCAGCGGTGCGGTCGCGTCGCACACCATGACCAGAACGGACGCTCCGCGAGCCGCGCTGACGGCAGCCTCGACGTGTTCGGGGACCAGCGACCCGACACCGGGTGTGTCGACGACGGTGACCCCGGGCAGCACCACGGCGTCGACACCCACGCGTGCCGAGACCGGTGGCACGAGAACCGAATCGATCGGTGTACCGGGCGCGAGACGTTCCGCGGGGACGCCGGCCGCGTGGCGTCCGCCGACGGTCACCCACTCGGCGAGCTCGGCGGCCGGGATCCGGTGGGCGGCACCGGGAAACTCCACGAGCGCGGTCCCGGCGGGGACGTCGTCGGTGGCGGGCGTGAACCGGACGTAGACCGAGGTGGTGATCTCGGCGTCGACCGGCGCGAGGTCGCCGACCCCGAGGAGGGTGTTGACCAGCGAGCTCTTGCCCCGGCTGACCTCACCGATGACCACCACGGTGCCCTGCGGCGCCGGCCGGTCGCGGACCCGCAGCGCCCGGTCGGCGATCGCGTCCTCACCGTGCTTGCGCAACGCGTCGATCGCGGTGCGCAAGACCGCCTCCGGCGTCGGCGTCGTGGTCTTCGCCGGCCCCTTCGCCAATCCCTTGGCCGGCCCGGGTTCGCTGGTGGTCACAGCCTGCTCCTCGTTCACCATCGGTCAGTTGACCCAGAGTCCGCGCCGGACGAGTTGATAGGTCTGCTCGAGTACCAGCAGCGCCTCGCGTTCCGCCGACGTCGCAGCGAACGCGCGCCTCGACCGGCAGTCGGTGGCCCGCGCTCGCGCGGCGTCGGCGATCTGCGGTGGTCCGGCGGTCGGCGGCAGCGACAACAGCACCCGCACATCACGACTCGCGACCACGACATTGAGCTCCCCGACCAGGTCGCTGTCGGGTTGCCACCGCGCGAGGGCCTCGAGTGCGGACACCTCGCGCAACCGGTGCAGGGCCGGTGACGTCTCGGCCTCGTCGATGGCCTCCAGGAAGACGTCGCGGCGCGGGCTGCGGTAAGCGGTCTCGCGCAGCGCCGCCAGGACGGTGCGGGCCTTGAGGATGTCGCCGACGGCGAGGAATCGACGTCCGATCGCCAGCCGCAACTCGTCGATGCCCGAAACCCGGTGCAGCCATTCGCAGTACGCTCGCGCACCCTGCTGTGCGATCTCACCCCCGGCATCCATCGCATAGGTCCCCACGAGCTGCTCGAGCCGGCCCAGTTCATCGACGTCGATGCCCGGCGGAGCGGGCATCCCGCCGTCGAGGATGGTCAGCAACTCCCACGACTCGAGCTGCCCGCGCCGCGAGATCTGCGCGGTCTCACGTTCGGTGACCCCGCAGACCCCGGCCTCGGCCATCAGTCCGGACACCGCGACCACCGCGCCCGCGATCGCCGGGAACCGTCGCCACACCCGGCGCGCGATCTCCTGGGCCTTGAGCATCGGATTGTCGGCGGCGATGAGGTCGGCCTGCGAGATCACCAGGATCGTGTTCTGCGCCGACGCACCGGCCTCGGCGAGAAACGCGACCTCGTCGGCTTTCGGGCCCGCGGCGTCGTCGAGCAGGAAGAGGATGACGTCCGGTCGGGCCAGCCTCCCCTGTCGGCCGAACACCCGACGGGTGGCGATCTCGGCGGTGTCGGTGAATCCGGAGAGGCCGGGGGTGTCGACAACCCGGAAGCGCTCACGCAGCAACCGGGACGGGGTGTGGACGATCGCGTGGTCGATCTCCTCGGGTGGCCGGCCGAGGTCGCCGCGCATGGGGCCGGGGAGTTCGGTGACCGTACCGTCGAGGCCGATCACCTCGACCCGCTGCGGGTTGCCCTCGGTGTACAGCGCGGCGACGCGGGTGCACTCGGCGCGGTCGGTCGGGGCGACGCGGTCGCCCACGAGGGCGTTGAGCAGCGTCGACTTGCCCGAACTGACGCGTCCGACGAGCGCAACGGTCAACGGCTCGGCCAGTTGGGCGCGCAAGGCGGACAGGCCCGCGGTGTCCGGCGACAGCGGGCCGACCTCGTCGAGCAACTGCTCCACGCGACCACGCACGGTCATGCGCTGCTCCACGGAATCCGACCTCCCGAGACCTTCGTCGACCGATGGGAACATTCCGGGCTCGGCGACACTCCTAGGGACATGCCGAGAATGTCCCTCGGGGTCGGCGTGCCGACCCCTCGACCGGATGACAGTATCCGTGTCGGGCGCCGCGCGTCGACGAATCCATCGGTACCGATATCGGATGACCGACACACCAGCAGAGGCGGAAGAGCATGACCGACAATCTGGATGAGAACGACTTCGAGGCGTGGCTACGTGCCGGCGACCCGCCCGACGAGCTGAGCGTGCCCGAGGCCGCGTGGGACGCCGCCGTCGAGACCGCGTTCGATCCGTCATACGAACTCACCACCGACCTGACCGCGGCGCCCGGGCCGGATCCGCTGGACTCCGACGGCGACTCCGAATCCGACCCCGACGTCGGCGGCTTCGAAGACCCGCCGGCGGACGACGTGACCGGGGATCACCTGGCATCCGGCCTCGACGAGGACGACGATGTCTTCAGCGGTTCCGAGCATTCTGCGGACGACTCCTTCGACGACGGAGCGCTCGATGACGACTTCTGAGATCGCCCGCATCGAAAACCGCGATGCGCTGCCGTGCCCGGGAGGCGGTCCTACGATGAGCGGGTGCAGTCGTTGATCGACGAATCCTCCTCCGGCGCAGACCTGCTCGAGCGCGCCCGTGCCGGTGACCAGGCGGCCTTCACCACACTCGCCGAACAGCACCGAGACCGATTGTGGGCCATCTGCTTACGCATCACCGGCAACCAGCACGACGCCGAGGACGCGATGCAGGACGCGCTCGTCGCCGCATGGCGCGCGATCGGCAACTTCCGGGGTGACGCGCAACTGTCGACCTGGCTGTACCGGATCGGGTCCAACGCCGCGCTCGCCCGCATCCGGAAGCGCACGGACGCCGACGACATCGCCGATCACGACCCGATGAGCCATCTGGACGTCGCGGCGCAGGTTGTGGTGTCCGACCGCATCGCCGACGCGTTGTCGCAGGTGCCGGACGCCTACCGGGCGACCTTCGTGCTGCGCGTCTACGGCGAGTTGAGCTACTCGGAGATCGCCGAGGCGCAGGGCATCGGTCTGCAGACGGTACGTAGTCGCATCTCGCGCGCGCGGTCCATCTTGTCCGAATTGCTTGCGGACCTTCGATAGTCGGGGTTGCGGCCCTGGTCGTCGCCCAGGTGAATGACCTCACCGCGACTTCGGAACGGACGGGAACAAACCCCGGCACGCTCGACTCCAAGCAACCAGAACCGCACACGCCGGCCCCGGCACCCACTCCCGAAAGGACCCCCACCATGAGCACCGAGATCCCCGCCGACGCCGTTCTCATCGACACCGACGGCGACGGAGCCGTCGACGCCGCACTCACCGATGTCGACGGTGACGGCACCACCGACGCCATCCTCGACACCGACGGCGACGGCCAGGCCGACTCCATCGCCTACGACACCGACGCCGACGGCGAGATCGACGTCATCGAAGCCGACACCGACGCCGACGGTCTCACCGACATCGCGGTGGCCGACACCGACGGTGACGGCACCTTCGACACCGCCGTCGACGACGAGGGCAACGTCGAGGTCGGCGACTTCGGCAGCATCGACGGCGGCGACGCCGTCTGACCCCACCCCCCCCCCCCGATCCATAGCCCGAAGCCGCGGTACACGCGGCTTCGGGCTATAAAACGGTGTGGGAACGATCGGTGGAATCGAATTCGCGGTACCGGTCTGGGCGACCGCCACCGCGCTGGTCCTGGTGCTGGTGGTCTCGTGGATGTTCGGCGTCGTCGCGCGATGGTTGCTGCGTAGGCGCGCTCGGCTCGACGCGACCACGGCGATGGTCCTGTCGATCCTCGGCACCGCGCTCGGTCTCTACATCGCCGGCCTCGTCGACAAACATCTCCGGGTGTGGAGCGTGACAACGGTCGTGCTGGGACTGATCAGCTCGGTCGTCGCGGTGGGGGCCTATGGTCTACTCGCCGCACGGTTACAGCGGCAATCCAATGCCACAGTCGCCCAACTGCTCTCCGACGGCGAGTCCGATCGGCTCGAGTTCAAGTCCACCGCCCGGGTGAACCTGCGGAGCGGCGAGAAGGACCCGCGGATGGAGCAGGTGATCGTCAAGACGGTCTCGGCGTTCCTCAACTCCGACGGCGGGACCCTGCTCATCGGTGTCGCCGACGACGGCACACCCCTCGGGCTCGACCCCGACTTCGCGACGTTGAAGGTGCCCGACGCCGACCGCTTCGAGCTCTGGCTGCGCGATCTCCTGACCACCACGCTCGGGCAGAACACGGCGGCGGCCGTCGGGATCACCGTCGAATCGGTCGGCCGGCCCGGGGAGTCGGGAACGGTCCCGGTGTGCCGCGTGACGTGTTCGCCGTCGCCGCGGCCGGTCTATCTGCGGGCCGGCAAGAACAATCCGCCCGAGTTCTGGGTTCGCGCAGGCAACTCCACCCGCCAGCTCACCGTCGATGCCGCCGCCGACTACGTCATGCACCGCTGGCCCCTCGGCGCCGGGCGCGCGATCGCCGCCCAGATCCGCGCTGCCATCCGGTTCTCGGCGGGGTGAGTCAAAGTCTCATCCCCATGAGCGACCTCGAAGGGCACATTGCCCTCCCACGCCACTCACGGGGACGACACTTTCCACACCCGGCCCGATGAAGCCGAGGAACCGGTCCGCCCGCGTCCACACAGGCATGACCGCCGTCGCGCCTGGCCACGCCCAAAGCTGACACGACTACCGCCTGAGACCCCCCCCGGAGCCACCCAGATCCGCGCCGACCGTCCGATTCTCGGCCTTGTGAGCCGAAGTCTCATCCCCATGAGCGACCTCGAAGGGCACATTGCCCTCCCACGCCACTCACGGGGACGACACTTTCCACACCCGGCCCGATCTGACGAAACCACCGACCGGTTCCGTGCGTCAAAGCAGATGTGACTTCGGATTGTGGCGTGTACTCGCTGAGAGAACTGACCGTGATGGGCTGGGCACCCGATGCCATTGCGCAGGCGCGCAAGGCCGAGACACTGACGTCGCTACGGTACGGCTGGGTGCGGACGTCCGGCGCCGACCCCCACGTCGTGTCCGCGGTGACGGCCGGCGGCGCGCTGTCCTGCATCAGCGCGCTGCGGTTCCATCAGCGGCGCGGCCTGCCTGATCTTTGGATACCGCCGGGTCACAACGAGACCCACGTTCGTCTGAGCAAACACGCGAAGTCCACCACGAAGCCCAGCGGCCCGTTCCGGTGGTGCCAGGGCTTCGGCCGCCCGCTCCCCGTGACAACGGCCGTCGACCCGATCGCCGTGGCGGTCGGTTGCGCCGCACGGTGCCTTTCGGCCGAGGAGTGGATTGCGGTGGTCGACTCGGTCCTCAACACCACCGACTGGACCATCCCGGACATCCAGGCCGAGATGGGTCGTGTAACCCGTGCTGTCTCGGCGATGTTCGATCGGTGCGACGCACGTTCGCAATCCGGAACCGAATCGCTCGTCCGGCTCCGGCTCATCGCCGCGGGATTCGACGTGGAGGTGCAAGCGTCGATCAGCGATCGCGAACACGCTGATCTCCGCACGGGTTCGTTGCTCATCGAGTGCGACGGCGAGTCGTACCACTCTGACCGAGCCGCATTCCGCAACGACCGTCGGCGGGACCGGATGACGATGCTCAACCGGTGGATGACGATGCGCCTCACCTACGACGACGTGCTGTACGGCTGGGAGGAGGTCCTCGAGGAGATTCGCGCGCTGACACGTCCCGACCGTCACCGCATCCGCCGACGGGGCGACCCTTCGTGACGGCCCTCCGCAAGCTCCGGGCCTCCTCAGGGAGCGGACGAGACGACCCTCCGCAAGCTCCGGGCCTCCTCAGGGAGCGGGCGAGACGACCCTCCGCAAGCTCCGGGCCTCCTCAGGGTGCGGCGGGTGAACATCGTCGAATAAGGACCGTAACTGTCCGCATCTCCTGAGAGGCTGGTGTCACACCACAACCCCAGGAGGAACCGTGAACTGGACACTCGAGCTCGTCATCCTGCCCGTCAGCGACGTCGACCGCGCGAAGGACTTCTATTCGAAGATCGGCTTCAACGTCGACCACGACCACGTCGTCTCCGACGAGATCCGCTTCGTCCAGATCACCCCGCCCGGCTCGGCATGCTCCATCGCGTTCGGCAAGGGGCTCACCGACGCCGAGCCCGGGTCGGTGAAGGGACTGCAGATCGTCGTCACCGACATCAACGAGGCTCGCGAACAACTGCTCGCGGCGGGCGTCGACCCCGGCGAGGTCGACGAGCAGGCCTGGGGTCACTTCGTGTACTTCGACGATCCGGACGGCAATTCCTGGTCTGTGCAGTACATGCCGTACCGCCAGAACTGAGCCCGCCGCCCCGGAGTGGCTACCGTGGGATATGCGCTCCCCCATCGAGGACTACCTCGAACGTGTCCTGCACGAATGCCGCAACGACGACGGCGGTGAGGTGGCGGCGGGCAATCGCGAACTCGAACATGCAGATCCGTCGTCGTTCGGGATCGCGCTTGCCACGATCGACGGCACCGTATACACCGCCGGGGACGCCGACCACGAGTTCTCCCTGCAGTCCATCTCCAAGGTCCCGGCCTACGCGCTCGCACTTCGGGACCGAGGGCTCGACACGGTGCTCGAACGCGTCGACACCGAACCGTCGGGCGATGCGTTCAACGAGATCTCACTCGAGGCGGAGACCGGGCGGCCACGGAATGCCCTCATCAACGCGGGCGCGGTCGCCGTCCACGGGCTGATCGACGGCACCGACGCGACCGACCGGACCGACCGCGTCATCGATCTCGTCAGCACCCTCGCCGGCCGCCGCGTCACGGTCGACAAGGACGTCCACCGCGCCGAACTCGCCTCCGACGACCACAACACGGCGCTGGCATATCTGCTGCGGTCGGCAGGCAAACTCGATTGCGAACCCGATGAGGTCGTCGACGGTTACGCCGCCCAGTGCTCCATTCGGGTCTCCTGCCGCGATCTCGCGGTGATGGGCTCCGTACTCGCCAACGGCGGGCTGTCGACGGGCGACGACGAGCGCCTGATCGAGGGCTGGATCACCCGACACGTCCTGTCGGTCATGGCCACCTGCGGCATGTACGACGGCAGCGGCAGCTGGATGGCGACCGTCGGGATCCCCGCGAAAAGCGGTGTCAGCGGCGCGATCCTGGGCGTGCTGCCCGGTCAGGTCGGGCTCGCGGTGTGGTCGCCGCGGCTCGACGAGCAGGGCAACAGCGTGCGCGGCGTCGCGGTCTTCGAGCGTCTGTCCCGCGACATGGAACTGCACATGATGCACGTGGCCCCCACCGGTCGGCCCGCGCTGCGATCGGTGACCGAACGCGACGGCGCGACCGTCGTCGAACTACAGGGCGATGTGCGCTTCGCGGGGGCGGAGATCGTCGCCAGCCGCGCCTGCGAGGGCTTCGACACCGAGTCGGTGGTTCTCGACCTGACCCACGTCCGGGTGATGGACGACGCCGCCCGCCGGCTGATCGACGAGGTCGCCCGGCGACTCGGGGACGACTACGACGTGCGCATCGAGGACCCGAGCGATCTCATGGACCCCGATGACGCGGCGAACCCGGACACCTGACGCCCGGCCTCGCCGAGACCGGCTGCGCTCAACTCACGTCGCTTCGCCAGCGGCGGGATCCCGAACCAGCGTTTGCAACTCCGGGTCAGCGTGCTCTGCTCGGAGTACCCGATCTGACGTGCCACCGCCGACAGCGGCACACCACGATTCGCGAGCAGCGAGACGGCGAGATCGCGGCGGGCGTCGTCGACGAGTTGCTCGAAGGTCGCGCCGTCGTCCGCCAGGCCCCGCTGCACTGCACGCGGATGCATCATCAGCAGTTTCGACACCGCGTCGAGCGTCGCGGCGCCGGCGGGCAGCGCCCGCACGATGAGCTGCGACACCGCGTCGACGAAGGCCGTCTCCCGGTCGTGGCCCGTCATGAACCGGATCGCCACGTCATAGGCGAGGGCGTCGACCCGGCGCAGCGTCTGCTGCATCACCCCGCGCGGAAACACCACCAGATTGGCCCGCGCCTCGAACTCCACCGGACAGCCGAAGTACTCGGCGTACACCCGCGGCTCCGACATGGCGGGGTGCGCGAGCGTGATCCGGTTCGCCCGGAAATCGTGCCCAAGAGTCATCTGGAACGTCGAGCGGGTGACGCCCATCGCGAGCTCCACGACGTGCGGGCGGTAGGGCACCCGCTTGAGCACCGTGTCGAACTCGTAGGCGACCTCGCGTTCGCCGTAGTGCAACTGCGCGGTGATGGCCGGGCTGTACACGTGCGCGAACTCGGTGACCTGCCGGAAGGAGTCGCCGATGGTCTCGGCGTTGCGGGCCGCGATCGCCACCGGCCCGAGGATGTCGGGATCCTGCCGGGCGGCCAGTCGGAGACCGAAGTCGGGCACGCCGAACTCGGCGGCGCACAGCCCGATGATCGTGGACAGCGCGGTGAACGGGACGAACCGGTCGTAGGCACCGACCACAGCCGGGTCGATGCCGACGCGCGCCAGCATCGAGCGGGCGTCGCCGTCGAACTCCTCGATCAGTTCGGGCAACTGACTGAGCGACGACGCGCAGATCAGGTCGACCATGGTCTCAACTGTCAAATAGTCGTCATCAGATGTCAAGAAATAAGCCGGTTCGAGGAGTGATCATGGACACACACGGCCGGACGCTCGACGGCTGACACAGCAAGGGAGTACGAGATGACCACCATCGAATCGGTTCGCACGAGTTTCTACATCGACGGCGGCTGGCGCGCACCGTCCGGCTCGGCGACGATCCCGGTCATCTCGCCCCTCACCGAGGAGGAGTTCGGCTCGGTCCCCGAGGCGACCACCGCCGACGTCGACGCCGCCGTGGCAGCCGCCCGGACCGCCTTCCGGTCATCGGGCTGGCGCGACCTGTCCCCCGCCGACCGCGCCGCCCATCTGCGCCGGTTCGCCGACGAGCTCGACAAGCGCGCCGAGGACCGCGCTTCCGCGGTGACCTCCGAAAACGGCATGCCCATCGCGCTGGCCCGGTTCGCCGAGGGCGCCGCGCCGGTCCAGCTGCTGCGCTACTACGCCGACCTCGTCGAGTCGACCCCGGTCGAGGAGACACGTACCAGCCAGCCGTTGCCCGGTTCGACGATCGTGCGTCGCGAGGCCATCGGCGTCGTCGGGGCGATCGCGCCGTGGAACTTCCCCGCGATCCTCTCGATGTTCAAGATCGCTCCCGCGCTGGCCGCCGGCTGCACCGTGGTCCTCAAGCCCTCCCCCGAGACGAGCCTCGACGCCTACGTCCTCGCCGAGGCGGCCATCGCCGCCGAACTGCCCGCCGGCGTCCTCAACATCGTCAACGGCGGCAGCGAGATCGGCCGCCACCTGGTGTCGCACCCGCACGTCGACAAGGTCGCGTTCACCGGCTCGACCCCGGCCGGTCGCGAGATCGGCCGTGTCTGTGGCGAACTCATCCGCCCGGTGACCCTCGAACTCGGCGGCAAGTCCGCCGCCCTGGTGCTCGACGACGCCGACCTCGAGCAGACCGTCGGCGGCCTCGCCACCGCCTCGCTGCTCAACACCGGCCAGACCTGCTACATGTCCACCCGAATCCTGGTGCCCGGCAGCCGCTATGACGAGTACCTCGACGCCATCAGTGCGATGTGCGCGTCGCTGCCGGTCGGCGACCCGATGGACGAGTCCGTGGCGGTGGGTCCGCTCGCCAGTGGTCGGCACCGCGACCGCGTGCTGGCGATGATCAACAGCGCTCGCGAGGAGGGCGGCACCATCACCACCGGCGGCAGCCGACCGTCCGATCTGGACCGCGGGTTCTTCGTCGAGCCGACCGTCTTCGGCGGTGTGGACAATTCGTCCACCATCGCCCGCGAAGAGGTCTTCGGCCCGGTGCTCACCGTCCTGCGCTACGACGACCTCGACGATGCCATCGGCCTGGCCAACGACTCGTCGTACGGGCTCGGTGGAACGGTGTGGACGTCGGACCCCGACCGCGGCGTCGACGTCGCCCGCCGCGTCGAGACCGGCTCGTTCGGCGTCAACTACTTCAACCTCGACTGGGGTTCGCCGTTCGGCGGCGTCAAGGCCAGCGGGATCGGCCGCGAACTCGGCCCCGAGGGACTGGCGGCCTACCAGAACCTGAAGTCGATCTTCCTGCCGGGTTGAGCACTCCTTTCCCCGCATATCTCTTCTCACAACACCTCTTCCACATCACTTTTCAAGGAGGCGATCGGCCATGTCCGATGCCGGAGTCACTGCCGCCAAGGCGCTGGTGAACGACACTCTCGCCCTGCTCGACCGGCTCACGCCCGCGGACTGGGCGGCCGACAGCGCATGCCACGGATGGCGCGTGCACGACGTCGTCACCCACATGGGGTTCTTCTTCAACTTCATCGCCGACCCCAACCTGGTCTTCCCCGACAATCCGAGCGGAAAGTCCGAGCGGCTCAACGACGCCGCGGTGCGCGAGCGCGCCGACTGGACGTCAGCGCAGGCCGTCGACTACTACCGCGCACAGTCGGAAGCGGGGCTCGCCACCCTGTCGGCGCTGCAGGGCGAGGACCTGCGGGACCAGCCGCTGGACATGCTCGACCTGGGCACCTACCGGCTGCGTCAGCTCAGCGACGCCGTCGCCTTCGATCACCTGGTGCACCTGACCAGCGACCTGATGCAACCGTTCGGTCCGCTGGATTCCGCCGAGGTGTCGGTGAGCGCGGCCATCGACCCCGCCATCGACTGGATGATCGCCGGCCTGCCGCAGATGAACAGCGCCGCACTGTATCCCACGCTCGAGCGGCCCATCGGTCTGCACCTCACCGGCGCGACGGACCGCTCGTTCGTCCTCGACCGCGACACCGCCGGCACCATCGTCACCGTCCGCGAGACCACCGACCTCCCGGCCGACGTCGCCACGTCCTCGGCCACCGACTTCCTGCGCTGGGGCACCACCCGCAGCGCCTGGCGGTCGGCGGTCACCGTCAGCGGCGACCGTCAACACGTCGCCGGCGTCCTCGACGCCGTCGACATCGTCTGATCACCGCGAATTACTCTCCCGCAATCGTTTTCACCTCTGAACGGAGTACACCCATGTCCGAGTACCTGAAGGACAAGGTCATCGTCATCACCGGCGCCGGTAGCGGCTTCGGCAAGCTCATCGCGGAGAAGACCGCCGCGGCCGGTGCCCATGTCGTCGGGGTCGACGTCAACGCCGACAACGTCAACACCGTCGTCGAGGGCATCCGCGCGGCCGGTGGTTCGGCGCTGGCCCAGGTCGCCGACGTCACCGACATGGAGCAGGTCGCCGCGGCCGCCGCTGCCGCCGTTGAGAAGTTCGGCGCCATCGACGTGCTCGTGAACAACGCAGGCGTCATGCCGCTGGCCTACTTCGCCGATCACGCACGCGCATGGCAGAAGTGGCACGCCGCCATCGACATCAACATCAAGGGCGTCGTCAACGGCATCTCGGCCGTCTACGACCAGATGATCGCCCAGGGGCGCGGCCAGGTCGTCAACATCTCGTCGATCTACGGCAACGCGGGCATCGAGGGTTCGGGCGTGTACAGCGCGACGAAGGCCGCGGTCACCACCATCTCGGACTCGCTGCGCATCGAGGCCAAGGGCAAGATCAAGGTCACCACCGTGAAGCCCACCGGAATCACCGGCACCAACCTCGCCAGCTGGATCGTCAACGACACCGCGATCATGGGCCTCGTCGGCCAACGCGCCGCCTCCTACGGCGAGCACGTCACCGCTCTGATGAACGATGACCTACCCGCCGAACTCACCGACGTCGACTCCATCAAGTACTGGCTGATCAAGCCCGACGACCTCGCCGACGCCGTCGTGCACGTCATCGACCAGCCCTGGGGCATCAGCCTGTCCGACGTCACGGTGCGCGCCAGCGGCGAGGACTACCTGTACTAGATCGACCGACCCCGCTCATGCACGAGGAGTGTTGATGTACCCCGGAGCCCACCTCTCCACCCGACCGCACGACCCCGCGGTCATCATGGCCGACTCTGGTGAAACGGTCACGTTCACGCAGTTGGAGACCCGGTCCATCCAGATCGCCCGGGCCCTGGCCGATCGCGGCCTGCGCCCGGGCGACCACCTCGCGGTGCTCGCCACGAACACCGCCCGGATCTTCGACATCTACTGGGCGGCAATGCGTTCAGGGCTCTACCTGACCATGGTGAACTGGCATCTCACCGCGGCCGAGAGCGCCTACATCGTGACCGACTGCGGCGCCAAGGCACTGATCGTCGACGCGGCTCTCGACGACCTCGGTGCCGAGCTCATCCCGCTCACCCCCGGTGTCGAGACGCGTTTCGCCTACTCCGGGCCGATCGAGGGTCACGACGACCTCGACGCCGCCGCGTCGGCGCAGCTGACCACACCGCCGGTGGATCAGCCGCGGGGCGCGGACATGCTCTATTCCTCGGGCACCACCGGCCGCCCCAAGGGCATCAAGCCCGAGCTGCCGAACCGGCAGATCGACGAGCCCGGCGACACCATGACAGCGATGAACGCCTCGGTGTGGGGCGTCGGACCCGACACGGTGTACCTGTCGCCCGCGCCGCTGTATCACGCTGCGCCGCTTCGGACCTGTGCATCGGTGCAGGCGCTCGGCGGCACCGTCGTCGTGATGGAGCGGTTCGACGCGGAACGCGCGCTCGCGCTGATCGAGGAGCATCGCGTCACCTACAGCCAGTGGGTGCCGACGATGTTCGTCCGCATGCTCCGCCTGCCCGAGGAGGTGCGCGCGCGGTACGACACCTCGAGCCTGAAGGTCGCGGTGCACGCCGCAGCACCGTGTCCGGTCGACGTCAAGCGGGCCATGATCGACTGGTGGGGGCCGATCCTCTCCGAGTACTACTCGTCCACCGAACTCAACGGTCTCACCATCGTCGACACACCGGAGTGGCTCGAGCATCCGGGGACGGTGGGGCGGGCGGTGCTGGGCACGATCCGGGTCTGTGATACCAGCGGCGCCGAGGTGCCCGCCGGCACCATCGGCACGATCTACTTCGAGCGGGACACGCTTCCGTTCGAGTATCACAACGATCCCGAGAAGACCCGCGCCGCACAGCATCCCGACCACCCCACGTGGACGACGACCGGCGACGTCGGATATGTCGACGACGAGGGTCACCTGTTCCTCACCGATCGGGACTCGTTCCTGATCATCTCGGGCGGGGTGAACATCTATCCGCGGGAGATCGAGGACGCGCTGCTCGCCCACCCGGCGGTGCTCGACGCCGCGGTCATCGGCGTGCCCGACCCCGACCTCGGCGAGCGGGTGACGGCCGTCGTGCAACCCGTCGAGGGCCGGAGCGGGGACGACGATCTCGCCGACGCGCTCCTGGACCATCTGCGCCCGCGGATCGCGAAGTTCAAGCTGCCCCGCGAGGTGATCTTCCGGGACACGTTGCCGCGCACGCCGACCGGGAAGCTGGTCAAGCGCAAGCTCTAGGCGGAATCCACGCACCGTGTCATCCGGCCGGTCCTAGACTGGCCGGATGTCCGGGAGATGGTTCCGCTGGTTCCTGATCGCAACGCTTGCGGCGATGGTGCTCGCCGGTGCCGCGCCGCCAGCGGCCCGCGCCGCGCCCGGCACCGGCGGCCCGGTCGTCGAGTCATCGGACATCGCCACCGAATGTGCGGGCAAGCCCGTCCGGGTCTCGGCCCGCTGGTACTTTCCACCCGGGCAGCCATCGGCGCTCGTCTGGCTGCAGCACGGATTCTCCCGCACCGCGGCCAACCTCGACCGCGTGGCCCGCGCGTACGCCGATGACGGGTTCCTGGTCGTGAGCCCGACGCTGGACTCGGTCAACCTCGGCGGGTGCGCGGTCGCGTACAACATCGCCGACAACGCGGCCTTCGCCCGGACCATCGGCGGAGTCTTCGGGTCGGGGCGCAACCTCGACAGCCCGCTGGCGAACAGCCTTGTGCGAGCGCGAGCCGCCGCCGGACGGACCGACGTCACGATGCCCTACCGGATGATCTTCTCGGGACATTCGGCCGGCGGCGAGTTCGTCGTGGTGGCCGCCGACGCGCTCCGCCGCGCCGACCCGGTCGCCTACCGCAGGCTCGCCGGGCTCATGCTGTTCGACCCCGTGAATTCGTTCTTCGGCGTCAACTTCGCCTCCGCCGCAGCATCTCTCGGCGCCGAGCGGCTTCCCATCCGGGTCATCGCGTCGCAACCGTCGGTCTCCAACAACTTCGGGCAGGGTGTGTCCGTCCTCCAACGGACGACGCGGCAGGCGTTCCTCGGCTCGCGGCTGGTCACCGGGATCCACATCGACGCCGAAGGCGAGTCGACCGATCTGATCGGCGAACTGTCCGAACTGGCCGTCCCGCGTCCCCGCAACGGCCGGGTCCTCCGGACCTTGGCCACCGGCTGGTCGTCGGACATGGTGGCCGACGCAGTCAGCGCGACCTACTATCCCGGCGGCCGCTACTACGACCTGTTGCTGGGCACCCGCACCATCACCACACTCGCCGTGCGCTGACGTCCCTTTCTAGTGGGGCTCTTCCGCCGTCCGAGAGTCGGTCAGGGTCAGGGCACCCCATCCGGCGATCAGACCGACGACCACCGCAAGAGCCGCATACGTGATCCGCTCCCCGGTGAAGAACGACGCGACCAGATCGCTGCTCCACACCCCGGCCGGCAGGGTCGCAGTCACGAGCACCGCGATGAGGGTGCCCACCACAGCCGTCCCCACGCTCGTCCCCACCTCCTGGGCGGTGTCATTCAGCGCGGCACCGATCGAGGTCCGGTTCTCGGGCATCGCGTCGACGAGGGCGACCGCGCAGATCGTCATGACCGTGCGCAGACCGATCGTGAGGGTGACCATGAACAGCGCGATGGCGAGGTAACCGTGCTCGACGCCCCAGGCCAGGCCGGCCAGGGAGCCGGCGAGCAGCACTGCGCCGACGAGACACGCGATCCGGTGACCGAACTTCTTCGCCAGACCCTCCGAGATCGGTGTCGCCGCGATCATGGTGACGATCATCGGGAGGTTCGCGAGTCCGGCTTTCACCGGGCTCCACCCGTAGGCGTACTGGAAATGCAGGATCAGTCCGAACATGACACCGGCCATCGCGATCGAGGTCCCGATCTGGGCGATCGCGGCGCCGCGCACCGTGCCGGACGTGAAGACCGAGAGGTCGAGCATCGGCTGTGCGGTGCGACGTTCGTGCCAGACGAAGGCGACGAGCGCGAGGACGGCACCGAGCACGCATCCCACCGTGACGATCGACGCCCATCCGTGCTCGACTCCGCTGGTCAGCGCATAGCAGGCCAGACCGATCGTCGTGATGCTCAGGACCGCGCCCGGCAGATCGAGGGCGTCACCGGTCAGACCCTCGGGGCGGTCGGCCGCCACGCCGAGCCGCACCCCGATCCATGCGAGGAGCGCGATCGGGGCATTGACGACCAGCAGCCACTCCCAACTCACGTGGGCGAGCGCGGTCCCGCCGAGTACCGGCCCCAGGATGAAGCCGCTCATCCCGACGATGATCATCAGCGTCATCGCACGCATCCGCAGTTCGTCCGCGTCGAACAGGCGGAACACCAGGGAGTTGGTGATCGGCGCCATGGCTGCGGCGCAGACACCGAGGGCGGCACGCAGGGCGATCAGCTCCCCCGCGGAATGCACGGCGATCGCCAACAGGCTCAACAGCCCGAACGCGGCGAGCCCGACGAGCAGGACCCGGCGTCGGCCCAGGCGGTCGGCAGCCGAACCCGCGGTGAGGAGCAGCCCGCCGAACGTCAGCGAGTAGGCGCCGGTGACCCACTGCAGGGCGGTCGTACCACTACCGAGATCACGGCCGATCGTCGGCAGAGCGATCGTGAGCAGCGTGTTGTCGACCATCTCCACGAAGAAGGCCAGACACAGGGCGGCGAGGGGAATCCATGCGGCACGCAGGGATGTATACGACCGGGCCGGGGACGACTGAAGCATCGGGATCATCTCCGCACCTCCTTTCATCGAACGTTGTTCGGTTATCGAACATAGTTCGAGACTAGAACGTTGTTCGAGTCGGAGCAAGTGCGTGTCCCGCGGTGTGATGGGATAGACGTCATGACCCCCGAACGGCGCGGCACTCGGCGTCGCGTAGCGCATTCACTCGAGGCTGTCGTCGACGCGGCCGTCGAACTCCTCGACGAATCCGGCGAGGCCGCCCTCACGTTCCGGGCCCTGGCCGCCCGTCTCGGCGGCGGCGTGGGAAGCGTCTACTGGTACGTGTCGAACAAGGACGAACTCCTCGATCGCGCCACCGACCACGTGCTGGCGGGAGTGCTCACCGCGCTCGACGGGATCGACTCCGACGCCGATGCGATCGACAACATCCGGACGATGGCGGAGACCCTGTTCGCCGCCATCGCCGAGCGTCCTTGGCTCGCTGCGTATTTCATGCGCAATACGACGGTCCAGTCGAACGCCCTGCTCTTCTACGAGCGCCTCGGCCGACAGGTGATGCGTCTCGACCTGTCCCCCCGACGCTGCTTTCATGCCGTGTCCGCGATCCTCGGCTACGTCATCGGCGTCGCCGCGGACCTCGGTCAGGATCCGCCTCAGGAGGTCGTCGACGGAACGGTCGCCGCCGGCGACTATCTGCGCTCGATCGCCGACCAGTGGCGTGCGCTCGACCGCGAGCAGTATCCGTTCATGCACTACATCGTCGACGAGTTCGACGGCCACGAGGACATCGACCAGTTCCGTGCCGGGCTCGAACTGTTGCTCACCGGGTTACGGCTCGACGCGGAGCGCCCCGACGCCCGATAGATGCCCCGCGCACGACGACGGCCCCGCACTCATCGAGTGCGGGGCCGTCGTCGTATTCGGTTCTGCTACAAAACCCGACTACCGGTAGTCGTTGGAGAATCCGTAGTCGTCCAGCGGCACCGCAGCGCCGGCCGGAGCACCGAAGGTGCCGTCCGGGCTGTAGTAGGTGTCGTCGTAGGACGGCACCGCGTACGCCGCGGCGCGTGCCTCTTCGGTCGGCTGAACCTGAATGTTGCGGTAGCGGTTGATACCGGTACCGGCCGGGATCAACTTACCGATGATCACGTTCTCCTTCAGACCGATCAGCTTGTCGCTGCGGCTGTTGATCGCCGCGTCGGTCAGGACACGCGTGGTCTCCTGGAACGACGCCGCCGACAGCCACGACTCGGTCGCCAGCGAGGCCTTGGTGATACCCATCAGCACCGGACGTCCGGCGGCGGGCTCGCCGCCCTCGGTCACGACCTGACGGTTGGCCGCCTCGAACTCGGCGCGCTCGACGAGCGAACCGGGCAGGAACTCGGTCGAACCGTGGTCGATGATCGTCACGCGACGCAGCATCTGACGCACGATGGTCTCGATGTGCTTGTCGTGGATCGACACACCCTGGCTGCGGTAGACCTCCTGGACCTCGTTGACCAGGTGGATCTGCACCTGACGGGGACCCATGACGCGGAGCACCTCGTGCGGGTTGGCCGAGCCCTCCATGAGCTGCTGGCCGACCTCGACGTGGTCACCGTCGGCGAGGAGCCGCTCGGAACCGTCGTCGTGCTTGAACACGCGCAGACGCTGACGCTTCGAGATCTTGTCGATGACAACCTCTTCCGAACCGTCGTCCGGGATGAGGGTGATCTTGTAGAAGCGGTCGTCGTCCTCGAGGCGCACCCGGCCCGAGACCTCCGCGATCGGCGCGACGCCCTTGGGGACGCGGGCCTCGAAGAGCTCCTGGACACGCGGCAGACCACCGGTGATGTCGTCACCGACGCCACCCTGGTGGAACGTACGCATCGTCAGCTGGGTACCGGGCTCACCGATCGACTGGGCCGCGATGATACCGACGGCCTCGCCGATGTCGACGAGCTTGCCGGTGGCCATCGAACGGCCGTAGCACATCGCGCACACCCCGGTGCCGGTCCCACAGGTCAGGACCGAACGGACCTTGACCTGCGTGATGCCCGCGGCCAGCAGTGCCTCGATGGCCGGATCGCCCAGATCGTGACCACGCTCGACGATGACGTTGCCGTCGGTGTCGACCGCGTCCTGCGCCAGCGTGCGGGCGTAGGTCGAGGTCTCGACGTGCGCATCGCGGATGAGCGTGCCGTCGGCCTGCTTCTCGGCGATCGTCGTGGTGATGCCACGCTCGGTGCCACAGTCGGTCTCACGCACGATGACGTCCTGCGAGACGTCCACCAGACGACGGGTCAGGTAGCCCGAGTCGGCGGTACGAAGCGCGGTGTCGGCCAGACCCTTACGGGCGCCGTGCGTGTTGATGAAGTACTCGGCGACGGTCAGACCCTCGCGGAACGAGGACTTGATCGGACGCGGGATGAACTCACCCTTCGGGTTGGTCACCAGACCCTTCATGCCCGCCAGCGAGCGGATCTGGGTCATGTTGCCCGCCGCACCCGACTTCACGATCATCGGGATCGGGTTGTCGTCCGGGTAGTGCGCCTCCATGGCCGCACCGACCTCTTCGGTCGCCTGCTTCCAGATCTCGACGAGGGAGTCACGACGCTCGTCCGGGGTGAGGGCACCACGCTGGAACTTGCGCTCCAGACCGTCGGCCCGCTCCTCGTACTTGTCGAGGATCTCCGCCTTCTGCGGCGGCACGAGCACGTCGGCCATCGAGACGGTGACACCCGAACGGGTGGCCCAGTAGAAGCCGACGTCCTTCAGCTTGTCGACGGTCTGGGCGACCACGATCATCGGGTAACGCTCGGCGAGATCGTTGATGATCACGGCCTGACGCTTCTTCGGCATCTGCTCGTTGACGAACGGGTACTCGATCGGCAGGAGCTCGTTGAAGAGCACCCGACCCAGCGTGGTCTCGAGCTCCCACGGCGAACCGTACTTCCAGCCGTCGGGGAACTGCTCGGCCTCGATGTCGGCCGGCGGACGCTGGTCGGTCAGGCGCACCTTGATGCGCGACTGCACGGTCAGCACTCCGCGGTCGACGGCCATGATGGCCTCGGCCGGGGTCGAGTAGACGCCACGCTCGACGTCGTCGCCGTTCGCCGCGGTGTACTCGCCCGCCGCGCCCTCCTTGAGGGTGGTCAGGTAGTACAGACCGGTCACCATGTCCAGACGCGGCATGGCGAGCGGACGGCCCGACGCCGGCGACAGGATGTTGTTCGACGACAGCATCAGGATGCGCGCCTCGGCCTGCGCCTCCGCCGACAGCGGGAGGTGCACGGCCATCTGGTCACCGTCGAAGTCGGCGTTGAAGGCCTCACACACCAGCGGGTGGAGCTGAATGGCCTTGCCCTCGACCAGCTGCGGCTCGAAGGCCTGGATACCGAGGCGGTGCAGCGTCGGTGCACGGTTCAGCAGCACCGGGTGCTCGGCGATGACCTCTTCGAGGACGTCCCACACCGCGGGACGCTGACGCTCGACCATGCGCTTGGCGGACTTGATGTTCTGCGCCTGGTTCAGGTCGACCAGACGCTTCATCACGAACGGCTTGAACAGCTCGAGAGCCATCAGCTTCGGCAGACCGCACTGATGCAGCTTGAGCTGCGGACCGACGACGATGACCGAACGGCCCGAGTAGTCCACGCGCTTGCCGAGCAGGTTCTGACGGAAACGACCCTGCTTGCCCTTGAGCAGATCGCTCAGCGACTTGAGCGGGCGGTTGCCCGGTCCGGTGACCGGACGGCCGCGACGACCGTTGTCGAAGAGTGCGTCGACCGACTCCTGCAGCATCCGCTTCTCGTTGTTCACGATGATCTCGGGCGCACCGAGATCGATCAGACGCTTGAGGCGGTTGTTGCGGTTGATGACACGGCGGTACAGGTCGTTCAGGTCGGAGGTCGCGAAGCGGCCACCGTCGAGCTGGACCATCGGACGCAGCTCCGGCGGGATCACCGGCACGGCGTCGAGGACCATGCCCAGCGGCGAGTTGCCCGACTGCTGGAACGCCGCGACGACCTTGAGTCGCTTGAGCGCACGCAGCTTCTTCTGGCCCTTGCCGCTACGGATGGTCTCGCGCAGCGACTCGGCCTCGGCGTCGATGTCGAAGGTCTCGAGCAGCTTCTTGATCGCCTCGGCGCCCATCGAACCCTGGAAGTACTCGCCGTAGCGCTCTTCGAGCTGACGGTAGAGCTTCTCGTCGATGATGAGATCGCCCAGGCTGAGCTTGACGAACTTGTCCCAGATCTCCTCGAGACCGTCGAGCTCACGCTGAGCGGCGTCGCGCATGCGACGCATCTCGCGCTCGGCACCGTCGCGCACCTTGCGGCGCACGTCGGCCTTGGCACCCTCGGCCTCCAGCTCGGCGAGGTCCTGCTCGAGCTTCTGCTGACGCTCGTTCAGGTCGGCGTCGCGCTGATCGGCGACGGCCTTCTTCTCGACCTCCATCTCCGCCTCGAGCGTCGAGAGCTCGTTGTGGCGGAGCTCGTCGTCGACCGCGGTGATGACATAGGCGGCGAAGTAGATGATCTTCTCGAGATCCTTCGGCGCCAGGTCGAGCAGGTAGCCCAGCCGGCTCGGCACACCCTTGAAGTACCAGATGTGCGTGACCGGGGCGGCCAGCTCGATGTGGCCCATGCGCTCGCGGCGCACCTTGGCCTTGGTCACCTCGACGCCGCAGCGCTCACAGATGATGCCCTTGAAGCGGACGCGCTTGTACTTACCGCAGTAGCACTCCCAGTCACGGGTCGGGCCGAAGATCTTCTCGCAGAACAGGCCGTCCTTCTCCGGCTTGAGCGTGCGGTAGTTGATCGTCTCCGGCTTCTTGACCTCACCGTATGACCAGTTGTGGATGTCGTCGGCTGTCGCCAGACCGATCTTCAGTTCGTCGAAAAAGTTGACGTCGAGCACTTGTTACCTTTCCAGAGCTCTGTTGTCAGTGGCCGGGGTGAACCCGGCCGGGTGAGGGTCAGGTCAGTTGGCGAGATCGTCGACGGTGGCCGACTCGTTGCGCGACAGGTTGATGCCGAGGTTGGCAGCTGCGCGCTCCAGGTCCTCGTCGTCGGTGTCGTGCATCTCGATGGCCGCACCGTCGGAGCTCAGCACCTCGACGTTCAGGCACAGCGACTGAAGTTCCTTCAGCAGCACCTTGAACGACTCGGGGATACCCGGCTCCGGGATGTTCTCGCCCTTGACGATCGCCTCGTAGACCTTGACGCGGCCCACCACGTCGTCCGACTTGATGGTCAGCAGCTCCTGCAGCGTGTACGCGGCGCCGTAGGCCTGCATGGCCCAACACTCCATCTCACCGAAGCGCTGACCACCGAACTGCGCCTTACCACCGAGCGGCTGCTGGGTGATCATCGAGTACGGACCGGTCGAACGAGCGTGGATCTTGTCGTCGACCAGGTGGTGCAGCTTGATGATGTACATGTAGCCGACCGACACCGGGTACGGGAACGGCTCGCCGGAACGACCGTCGAACAGCGTCGCCTTGCCGTCGCCGTTGACCATCACCTCGCCGTCGCGGTTCGGCAGCGTCGAGGACAGCAGTCCGGTCAGCTCCTCCTCGCGCGCGCCGTCGAACACCGGGGTGGCGGTGTTGGTGTCGGGCTCGGCCGAGTACATGTCCTCGGGCAGACGCGACGCCCACTCCGGCACACCCTCGGCCACGTTGATGTTCCAGCCGGCCTTGGCGACCCACCCGAGGTGGGTCTCCAGGATCTGGCCGATGTTCATACGACGCGGGACACCGTGGGTGTTCAGGATGATGTCGACGGGAGTGCCGTCGGGCAGGAACGGCATGTCCTCCTGCGGGAGGATCTTGCCGATGACGCCCTTGTTGCCGTGACGGCCGGCGAGCTTGTCGCCGTCCTGGATCTTGCGCTTCTGGGCCACGTACACGCGGACCAACTCGTTGACGCCGGGAGCCAGATCGTCGTCGTCCTCGCGGCTGAACACGCGCACGCCGATGACCTTGCCGGTCTCGCCGTGCGGCACCTTCAGCGAGGTGTCGCGGACCTCACGGGCCTTCTCGCCGAAGATCGCACGCAGCAGACGCTCTTCCGGGGTCAGCTCGGTCTCGCCCTTCGGCGTGACCTTGCCGACCAGGATGTCGCCGTCGCGGACCTCGGCACCGATACGCACGATGCCGCGCTCGTCGAGATCGGCGAGCACCTCGTCGGAGACGTTCGGGATGTCCCGGGTGATCTCCTCGGCACCGAGCTTGGTGTCGCGGGCGTCGATCTCGTGCTCCTCGATGTGGATCGAGGTGAGCACGTCCTCTTCGACGAGACGCTGGCTCAGGATGATCGCGTCCTCGTAGTTGTGACCCTCCCACGGCATGATCGCCACGAGCAGGTTCTTGCCGAGCGCCATCTCACCGTTCTCGGTGCAGGGGCCGTCGGCGAGGACCTGGCCGGACTCCACGCGCTGACCCTCGTCCACGATCGGACGCTGGTTGGCACAGGTGCCGTGATTGGACCGCGCGAACTTGCGCATCCGGTACGTGTCGCGGGTGCCGTCGTCGGACATGACGGTGATGTAGTCGGCCGAGACCTCTTCCACCACACCGGTCTTCGTCGACACGATGACGTCACCGGCGTCGACGGCGGCACGCAACTCCATGCCGGTACCGACCAGCGGCGACTCGTTGCGCACCAGCGGCACGGCCTGACGCTGCATGTTCGCACCCATCAGGGCGCGGTTCGCGTCGTCGTGCTCGAGGAACGGGATCATCGCGGTCGCGACGGACACCATCTGACGCGGCGAGACGTCGAGGTACTCGACATCGGTCGCGCCGACGAACTCCACCTCGGAGCCCTTCTTGCGCACCAGGACACGCTCGTCGGTGATGCGGCCGTTGCCGTCGAAGTTGGTGTTCGCCTGACCGATGAGGAAGCGGTCCTCCTCGTCGGCGGTCATGTACTCGATGTCGTCGGTGACGTTGCCGTCGACGACCTTGCGGTACGGGGTCTCGATGAAGCCGAACGGGTTGACCCGCGCGTACACCGAGAGCGAACCGATCAGACCGATGTTCGGACCCTCAGGGGTCTCGATCGGGCACATGCGGCCGTAGTGCGACGGGTGCACGTCGCGCACCTCGAGGCCGGCGCGCTCACGGCTCAGACCACCCGGGCCCAGCGCCGACAGACGACGCTTGTGGGTCAGACCCGACAGCGGGTTGTTCTGGTCCATGAACTGCGACAGCTGGCTGGTTCCGAAGAATTCCTTGATCGCCGCCACGACGGGACGGATGTTGATCAGGGTCTGCGGGGTGATCGCCTCGACGTCCTGAGTGGTCATGCGCTCACGCACGACACGCTCCATACGCGAGAGGCCCACGCGGATCTGGTTCTGGATCAGCTCGCCGACGGTACGCAGGCGACGGTTGCCGAAGTGGTCGATGTCGTCGACCTCGACGGGCACCTCGACGCCACCGGGGACGGTCATGTAGGTGGTGGTGTGCGGGTCGGCCTCGTGCAGACGCACCAGGTACTCGACGGTCGCGATGATGTCCTCGCGGGTCAGGGTCGACTCGCCCACCATCGGGTTGCCGGTCAGACCCAGCTTCTTGTTGACCTTGTACCGGCCCACGCGCGCGAGGTCGTAACGCTTGTCCTTGAAGAACAGGTTCTCCAGGAGGTTCTCCGCGGACTCCTTGGTCGGCGGCTCACCCGGGCGCAGCTTGCGGTAGACCTCGAGCAGCGCCTCGTCCTGGTTGCCGGTGTTGTCCTTCTCCAGCGTCGACATCATGATCTCGGAGAAGCCGAAACGCTCGGTGATCTCCTCGGCGGTGAAGCCCAGCGCCTTGAGCAGCACGGTGACCGGCTGACGGCGCTTGCGGTCGATACGCACACCCACGGTGTCGCGCTTGTCGACGTCGAACTCCAGCCACGCGCCGCGACCCGGGATCACCTTGACGGTGTGCAGGGTCTTCTCGGTGGTCTTGTCGATCGAGGCGTCGAAGTACACGCCCGGGCTGCGGACCAGCTGGCTCACGACGACACGCTCGGTGCCGTTGATGATGAAGCTGCCCTTTTCGGTCATGATCGGGAAGTCGCCCATGAAGACGGTCTGCGACTTGATCTCGCCGGTGTTGTTGTTGATGAACTCCGCGGTGACGAACAGCGGCGCCGCGTAGGTCATGTCCTTGTCCTTGCACTCCTCGACGGAGGCCTTGACCTCGTCGAAGTGCGGCTCGGAGAACGACAGGGACATCGAACCGGAGAAGTCCTCGATCGGGGACAGCTCGTGGAGGATGTCCTCGAGGCCACCCGTCGGGTTCTCGTCACCGCGGGCGATCGCCTTGGCGCGCCACTCCGGCGAACCGACGAGCCATTCGAACGAATCGAGTTGGAGGTCGAGGAGGCCCGGAACCTCCAGCGGCTCGCTGATCTTTGCAAACGACGCGCGATGCGGCGCGCCGGGGATTGTTGAGGTGGACTGGCGGTTGACTGCCAAGATGCGTCCTTCCAACACGACGTTATTCACAACCTAGATGTGCAGTACGTGGCTTGATGGGCCGTTCGCTGGTGACACCCTGGGATCGGCGATCACCGCAGCACACACGTCTAGGAGTGGCCGAAGAAGGATCGATAGATGGACAGGAGGCAGCCAGCGCAACGTCCAACTGTAGCAGAAAATAGACGCACTTTGTCAAGCCGTCTGGAAAGCGAGTTCGCGCGGGTGGCTGCCTGCACGTCGATCGCTGGTCACAGACTGGCCCGACATCGCCGCCACGTCAAGCGCTACGCGCGAATTTCGTGAAGTCGGTGCCGAACTCGGCTCCCGACCTGGTGATCAGGGTGCGGCGCAGGACGATCAGAAGGGCTCGACCGCACGGATCCGCCACTGATCACCCTCACGCACCATGGCGAACTGGGCACGTGGTGCACCGCTGTTGGTGGCCATGCTGTTCTGCGTCTCGCTCACGATCAGATTGGCGATGACGGTCGCCGTGGCGCCGTCGCCGCCCCCGGAGAGGTCCCGCACGCCGATCGCGTCGACGCGGCATTCGGCGCCCGTCTTCGTCTGCGTGATGAGGTCCCGCTGCGCCTTGAGCGTCTCGTCGAACTCGGTGCGGGCCTGCCCGGTCAGGGCGTCCTGCGCACGCTGCTGCCACTTGTCGAGCTCGGTGTGGTCGTACCCGAACACCGCGCAGATCCGCTCCTGGGCCTGCGAGGTCAGCTGCGCCGTCGACTCCTGGTCGACGAACGCCTTGTTGGGCCCGATCTCGGCACCGGGATGGAACGCGAGGATCGCGGCGACGACGAACAAGCCGGCCGCGATGGCCGCGAGAACCCCGGTGCGGATGCCGAGCGGACCGCGCGAGGCACCGCTCCCCCGCCGGTCCCGCCGGCCGGGACGCCGGCCCATCGGCCGATTCGGCGTGCCCGAGGTGTCGGAACCCGCTGCCGACGCGTCGCCCCGACGCAAGGTCGAGACCCGCGCGACCGGCTTGGTCTTGGGTTTGGTGATCGAGACCGTCGAGGTGTCCGCCGGATCTGTGCTCTCGGGGGTGTCCGTCGTGGTCTCGGCGGTTTCCGTCGTGGTCTCGGCAGTTTCCGTCGTGGTCTCGGCAGTTTCCGTCGTGCTCTCGGCAGTTTCCGTCGTGGTCTCGGCAGTTTCCGTCGTGCTCTCCGGGGCGTCCGTCGTGCTCGCCTCGAGGCGTTCGTCGGCGGGCCCTTCGTGGCTCGTCGCTTTCGCTCCTCGCACCTCAGGGGGCAGGGAAGTACGGCCGGCGACCTTCGGGGTCGGGCGGCGCTTCGGGGTGGGCTTCTTCTTACCGCGATCGTTGGCCATCAGTTGCCTCCCTCCGGAGCCGGGGCCGCCGGAGCGGGCGCACCGCCGCCACCGTCGGCGTAGGCGATGCCCTCGAGGCCGAGGACGTTCTCGGCCTTCCAGGTGTCGCCGTCCTTGGTCATGCTGACGTCGAAGCCGCGCGTCTCGTCGATACCGGCCTGGCCGGGACGCTGCAGGGTCGTCACCACGTAGACGAGCACCTTGGCCTTGTCCTCGTCGGCGTCGACCTCGCTGGGCGCGCTGCGCAACAGGCGCGCGCTCAGCTTGGCGGTGTTGGGCCCGGCCGTGCCGAGCATGTCGAGGACGCTGCCGTCCTTGCCGCCCAGCACCTCTTCCTTCGCCTTGCCGGTCAGCGAGGCCTCGGCACGCTTGCGGAAGCCGTCGACGTCGGCGGGGTCGATCGTCGTGAT
Source organism: Gordonia sp. PvP123 (assembly GCF_040547295.1). Classification (NCBI taxonomy): domain Bacteria; kingdom Bacillati; phylum Actinomycetota; class Actinomycetes; order Mycobacteriales; family Gordoniaceae; genus Gordonia; species Gordonia sp. PvP123. Next base: position 184,613 of record NZ_JBEPPN010000003.1, read on the forward strand.
GTTCAGGACGGCCTGTTCGGCCGCCTGCGTCGCCGCGTCGCGCGTCTCCTGTGCGGGGTACTCGTCGAAGTAGACGTTGTAGGCACGCACACCGAACACGGCGACGAGCACCACGCCGACCACGATCGCCGCGGAGGCCAGGGCGCGGGGCGCGAACCCCGCCGCCCGCCGCACGGCGGGACGGATGCCGCTGGGCTTCTTCTCTGTCGGTTCTGGGGTGCCAGTCATCGGGAACACACTGTATATATCGCTCCTGAGCGCAAGCCAAGGCCGGGAACCGGACCATGCGGTCCGGTCGCCGGCGGCGACGCGCGTCGGGTGGTGGGGTCTACCGCGGCCGGACGCCGAGCAACGCTGCGAGCTGCTGGGCGAGCGGGTTCAGGTTGAGCTTGTCGGGATCCTTCTTGGGGGTGTTGTCCCACGGCTGCGGGTACGCCGGGTTGGCGTACTGGGCACGCTCGGCGCTTCGGACGCCGGTCGGATTACCGAACGGCACGGTGCACTTCGCGTCGGTGTTGAATGCGAAGTCGTCGTAATGGACGTCGAAGTTCGGGTTCTTCCGACGGGCCTCGGCGAGCACCGCGTCGGTGCCCTCGTATCCGCGCGTACACGCGGCGGGATTGTTGGTCTCGAGCACGACACCGAAGTGGATCTGACCATCGCCCGGAGCCGGGGCATGGCTGCCCGCCGACAGCGCCGACAGCATCGCGAACGTCGTCGACGTCGTGTACGTCGCCGGCTCGATGGTCCGGGCCACCTCGGCGAGGTCCTTCACGACCTTGGAGAGGTCGTTGCCGTTCTTCTGGATCAGCTCCGAGATCTGCGTCGCCGACAACGTGCCCGTCGTCAGCAGTCGACGCAGGTCCGGATCGGCGGAGGCCAGGGTCGCGGTCACCAGGTTCAGGTTGCGCGACCACGTGAGGATCGCGTCGGACTGATCGGCCTGGGTGTCGAGCACGACATCGGAGTTCTGGATGAGGGCGACCGTCTCGCTCAGGTTGTCGACGCCGGCCCGGGACAGCTTGCCGAGCGAGTCGACCAGACGGGTGAGGTTCTCCCCCTGGCCGTTGAACGCGCGGCCGAGTTCGGTGATGACCGTGTTCAGGTCGTCGACCGGGATCGAATCCGTGAAGTCGATCGCCGAGGCGACCACGTCCTCGAGCGGTTCGGGGAGCGCGTACTTGGTGATCGTGTCGCCGTCTTTCAGGTACGGCCCCTCCGACGACGTCGGCTGCAGGTCGACGAACTGCTCACCGATCGCGGACCGGTTCGCGACGACCGCGGTCGCCGACGCCGGGATCTCCGGCCCACCGGAGTCGATGTCGAGTGCAACGTCGACCCCGTCGGGCGTCAGCGTCAGCTTGCCGACCCGACCCACCGGCACACCCTGGTAGGTGACCTCCGCGTTCGTGAAGATGCCGCCGGAGTCGGGCAGCTGGGCGGTGACCGTGTACATGCCGACACCGGCGAGCTTGTCCAGGCGCGCGTACTTCGCACCCACGTACACCAGGGCGACGAGGCCGACAACGACGAACACGATCAGCTGGATCTTGACGAGCTTGCCGATCATCGTCCTGCTCCTGACGGGTTCTGGGTGGGCGCGGCCGGCGCGAGTCCCATCGCGGCCAGCGGGCCGTCGAGGATGCCCTGCCCCGGTGTCGCCGGGGTCGGCATCGGGCCGGCAGCCTCCGCGGGCCGGGCGAAGGACGCCGGGTAGCGCCCGCCCGACGGCGGCGTGTTCGGTCCCGGACGCCAGTTCGGACCCGGCGGCAGCAGGGTGATGGTCGGCCAGCCGTAGCGCGGGCCGTTGCCGCGGTAGTACGGGTTGCGGCGATCGACCGGCACGCTCACCCGTGCGGGCGGCGAGTACTTCGGGGTCCCCTGGCCGACGCCGAGCGCCTCGAGCTGGTTGAGGACGCGGAGGTCGAGCGTCATGAACAGGTTGGTCGAGTCACCACGCACACCCGGCAGCAACCAGTCCGGGAACGGGTGGGTCAGCATCAGCGGTGCCGCGGTGATCAGATCCGGAGCCGCCGCGGCGAGCTGGGTCAGCACCGGCCGTAACGCCTTCAGGTCATTGATCAACGCCTTGCGCGACTTGCCCAGCACGTCGGTGCCGACCTGACCGAGCTGATCGAGCTTGGTCAGCAGTTCGACGAACTGCGGCCGTTGCTCCTCCAGCACCTCGACGCCCGCGGGCAACTGCTTGAGGATGCGGTCGATCTGCGCGGTCTGCGCCGCGGTCCGGGTGGACAGTTCGGCCAGTCCGTCGATCGCGGTGACGATGTCGTCGCGCTGCCGGTTGAGGCCTGCGATCAGGTCCTCGGTCTCGCCGATGAGGTCACGGACCTTGTCGGTCCGGCCGTCGAGCGCCTTGTTCAGCTCGGTGACGATCGGCTGAAGCTGATTGAGGCCACCGCCGTTGAGCAGCAGGGCCAGAGCCCCGAGGACCTGCTCGATGTCGGTCGCGGTACGTGTCCGCGACACCGGGATCGGCTGGTCGGGATTCTGGCGCGGCGCTTCGGCACTGCCGTCGGGTTCGGTCAGCGACACGAACTTCTCACCGAGCAGCGAGGTCTGCTGGACGCTCGCCTCGGCTTCGTCGGAGAGATCGACGTTGTTCTGTACCTCGACGGTGACCTGGGCGAACCACTGGTCGTTGGGCACCTCGACCTTGGTCACTCGGCCGACCGGGATTCCGTCGCGCTTGACCATCGACTGCGGCACGAGATCGAGCACGTCGTCGAACTGGATCTTGTAGGTGCGCGCGTTGTCGCCGGTGTTCACGCCGCCGGGCAGTGGGATCGACTGGATGCCGTTGGACATACAGCCCGACACCAGGAGGGTGAGCGACAGAGCGGCGCCGGCCACCGCCGTACGCATCGTCCTGCGGTTCATCAGTTACCTCCCCGGGGGCGCGGGGTGGACGACGGGGCCGCCGGAGACCTCGACGGCGACGGGTTGCCGATCTCGGGATCGGGGTTGCCCGGGACGGTGCCCGGCACCGGTGCGCGCTGCAGCTTGTTGTTACTCATGATGCCGAACGGCAGCACCGGCAACAGCGGCTCCAGGACACCGCGCTGGATCTGGTCACCGATCTCCTCGCACTGGCTGATCAGCGGCCGGAGCGTGTTGCTGAACTGATCGGCAGCCGGGTTGCCCGGGAGCAGCGCACCGAGGTCGAGCAGGCGGCACTGGGCCCCGATCAGATCCTGCAGATCCGGGATCGTCAGACGCATCGACAACGTGCCCGACTCGGCGTCGTACGCGTTGATCAGGTTGTTCACCGTGATCGGCAGCACGGTCAGGACCTCTTTGAGGTTGTTCTTCTGGTCGAGCAGGGCCTGGGTCGTCGGCTGGAGGTCCTTCACCGTCTCCCCGATCTGCTCACGGTTGTCGGCGAGGAAGGTCGCCACATCGCCGAGCGCGATCGACAGCTTGTTCAGCGCGGCGGCGAGCTGCTCGCGCTCGCCGGCGAGGAACTGGTTGAACGAGGCCATCTGCGTGTTGAACTGCCGCACCTGGGCGTCGTTCTCGCGCAGTGCGCCGACGAAGGTGTTGAGGTTCTTGACGGTGTCGAACAGGTTGCCGCGCGAATCGCTCAGCGTCGTCGACGCCTTGGACAATCCCTCGATCGCCTGGCCCAGCTTCTCGCCGTTGCCCTCGAGATTCTCTGCGCCGGTCGTGACCAGTTCGCTCACGGCGCCCTGTCGGCCGGTGCCGTCGGTCTTGTTGGCGCCGTCGGGTCCGAGGGCGTCGGACAGCTCCTTGACGCTCGCGTAGATCTCGTCGACCTCCACCGGGATCATCGTCTGGTCCACCGACAGGGTGAGATCGCGCGGCGCCTTCTCCCCGCCCGTGTAGGCGGGGGTCAGCTGCACGTAGCGGTCCGCCACGACCGACGGGATGATCTGCACCGCACGGACATCCGCGGGCAGCTCCACTCCCCGATCGACCGTCATGGTCACCTTCACGGTCTCGCCCTGCGGCGTCACCGAGTCGACCTTGCCGACCGCCACGCCGAGAACGCGGACGTCGGAGCCCTCGTAGATGCCGACCGAACGCTTGAACGTCGCGGTGATCTTGGTGGTCCCGATCGAGGTGAACACCCACCACAGCGCTCCCGCCAGGATGAGCGCGATGATCAGTCCGATCACGAGCACCACGATGTGCCGCGGCGTGAACCAGCGGCCTGGACCCGCGTGCCGGGTCAGATCCGGTGTGGTCATCAGCCGACCCCCGTTCCGGCGTTGTTCTCCATGGCCTGCTTGTTCGGCGGCCGCGTCGTGTTCTGCTGCGGCAGCGCGGGCGGCAGCAGGTTCACCACGGACGACTCGAACCAGCGACCGTTGCCGAGCACGTTGGCGTACAACCGGTAGAACGGCGCCATGTACTTGATGGAGTCGCGAATGTTCTGGTTCTGACGCTGTAGCAGCTCATTGACGCCCTTCAGCGCATCGAGCGCGGGTCCGATCTGTTCTTCGTTGTCCCGCACGATGCCGGTGAGCGAGTCGCCCAGGCTCGTCGTGCTGGCCAGCAGCGCCGAGATGTTGCGCTGCCGGTTGTTCAGCTCGTCGAGCAGCTGGCCTGCACCACCGATGAGGCGCACGAACTCCTCATTGCGATCGGCGAGGATCTTCGAGGTGTCCTTCGTCGCGGCGAGCAACCGCTGGACCTCCTGATCACGGCTGGAGATCGTCTCCGACAGACGCGCGATGCCCTCGAGCGCCGGACCGGTCGTCCCCGCCGTACCCGAGAACGTGTCCGACAGGACGCGCATGGACTCCGCCAGCTGGTCGTTGTCGAGTTCGCCGATCTGCTCGGCCGCCCCGGAGAACGCCTCGATGACGTCGTAGGGGGCCACCGTGTCGGTCAGCGGGACGTCGGGATCGGCGGGTTCACTGCCGCGCGGGTTCAGCGACAGGAACTTCTGACCGAGGATCGTCTTGATCTGGATGGTCGCCTGCGTCTGGTCGCCGATCCACGTGTTCTCCACCCGGAAGGTCACGTTGACGCGATCGCCGTCGAGGGTCACGTCGTCGACCTCGCCCACCTTGACGCCCGCGACGCGCACCTCGTTGCCCGGTTTCAGCCCGGCGGCCTCGGTGAACTTCGCCGTGTAGCGGGCGCCCGCGCCCAGCAGCGGCAGTTCGGCGAGATAGAACGAGCTGAGTCCGAGCATCAGCAGGATCAGGATGCCGATGGCACCGATGCTGACCGGGCTGCGCCGGCCACCGAAACGCCGGTGCGGATGCTGCACCGGGGCCTGCTCCTCATCGCGTTCGGTGTCGTCGTGCTCACCGCCGCGTGGGTTCGGATCGTTGTTGTCTGCCATCGTGGTCACCCCCCTGGCCGGTCGTCGGCCCAGCAGCGCGTGGCCGCGCTGGTGTAGAGCACATGATTGATGTCGGGTAGCGGGACCAGCGGTTGCGTCAGCACCGGCGACTTGCCGTTGCCCGCCACCACGTCGATGCCGCACAGATAGAACTGGAACCAGGACCCGAATGTCGCTGCGCGACCGATCTTCTGGAGCTTGATCGGCAGGTTGGTCAACGTCTCCTCGATGTCCGCGTCGCGCTTGTTGATCTGGTCGGCGAGCGACTTCAGTCCCGCGATGTCGCCCTGGATGGACGGGCGTGTCGCACCGAGGATGTTGGCCGTGACCGAGGTCAGGTTGGACACCGAGGTGATCGCCGAGCCCACCGAACCACGCTGCGCCGCAAGCCCTGTCACGAGCTTCTCGGTGTTGTCGAGGAGGCTGGTGAACTGCTCGTCGTTGCGATTGACCGTGTCGAGGACCTTGGTGAGGTTGGTGATCAGCTCACCGATGACCTTGTCCTTGTCGGCGATCGCGTTGGTGAGGTCGGCCGTGTCGCTGACCAGACGGGTGATCGAACCACCCTGCCCGTCGAAGATCGCGATGATCTGCTCGGTCAGCTTGTTGACGTCGGAGGCGGACAACTGCTGGAACAGCGGCCGGAATCCGTTGAACAGTTCGGTCAGGTTCACCGGCGGGTGGGTGTCCTTGACGCCCGGTGTCAGACCGAACGTGTGGCCCTGCGCGACCGTCTGCGACGGGTCGCCTGCGCCGCGCTCGAGCGCGAGGTACCGCAGTCCGGTCAGATTGCGGTAGCGGATGAAGAGCTGCGTGCCGTCGGGCAGACGGTCGCGGTCGACGTTGAACGCGACCTTGGCCTTGTTGCGGTCATAGACCTCGACGCTCTCCACCTGTCCCACACGCACACCCGCGATACGGACGTCATCGCCCGGGTTGAGCAGGGTGGCGTCGGTGAAGACGGCGTTGAACTTCGCGTCACCGTCACCGCCCGCGTTGGCGATGGTCACGGCGAGCAGACTCGTGGTCACCACGGTGACCACGCCGAAGACGACCAGCTTGATCAGCGGTCCGACGATCGACTTCATTTGATGTCGACCTTCGCACCCTGCAGCGCACCGCCGCCGATCATGGTCACCCAGGTGGGCACCTCTTCCGGCGACTTGCCCGACGTCGCGCCGTAGATGACCTGCAGCTGCTTGCGGAAGTCCGGGTCGTCGAACGGGTTCGACTCCACCGCAACGGGCTTCGCGCCTGCCGGTGCGGCCGAGACCGAGCCGGCGGGCACGCCGCTGAACTGCGGCTGCGGCAGCTCACGCATGGTGCGGGGGCCGGCGTTACGCGACGGCGGCTGGTAGCTGCCGTCGGCGAGCGAACCACCCGGGTACTGCGGGAACGGGCGGTTGCCGCCCATCTTGGGGTCGTAACACACGGCGGGCGGATCGAGGTCCATGAAGCGGGGTTCGTCCTGGTTCGGTAGGTAACGGCCACGAGGATTGGTGAACTGCAGGTTCACGCGCACGCCCGGGTTCTTGGTGCCCTGGCCGACGATCTTGCGCGACTCCGGGATCAGGCCCGCGAAGTTGCGGAACGTGCACACGAAGGTCGGCGACTGCTTGGCCAGGCCGACGAGGAGTTCCTCGGAGTCGACGGCGAGGTCGATGAGGTCCGTGCGGTTCGCCCGGAGCCAGCCGGTCAGGTCGTCGGACGCGACGCCCAGGGTGGCGATGAGCGTGCGCAGGTCGTCCTGACGTTCGACGATGGTGTTCGTCGTCGTGCGCAGCGAGTCGAGCGCGTCGACCACGTCGGGCAGCGCCTGCGAATACGTCTGCGAGAAGCTGGCCAGTCCTTCGAGGGTGCCCTCCAGTTCGGGCAGGTTCTCGTTGATCTCGCCGAAGATCTGATCGAGCTCTTCCAGCGTCGTACCCAGTTGCTCGCCGCGTCCGGACAGCGCCGACGACAGGGAGGTGAGGGTGGCGTTCAGATCCTGCGGCGGGATCGCCTCGAGGACCGGGAGCAGCTTGTCGAACAACTGCTGGATCTCCAGCGCGTTGCCGCTGCGATCGGTCTGGATCGTCGCACCGTTGGTCAGTGTCGGCCCCGAGTTGTCCTCCGGCACCTGCAGGGCCACGTAACGCTCGCCGAACAGGGTCTTCGGCAGGATGCGCGCGGTGGTCTCGTCCGACAGCGTCGAGGCCTGGTCGGGATTGAGTCCCAACACGACTTCGACGCGACCGTCGGGTCCGGGCTTGACCTCGCGCACCTCACCGACCGTCATGCCGCGGGCCTTGACGTCGGCATTCGCCGGCAGGGCGTTGCCGGTCGAATCGGTCACCAGCGTGACGTCGGTGAACTCGGTGAACGTCTTGTTGAACTTCGTGATCGTCAAGGTGAGGAACAGCGCGACCACGAGGAAGAAGACCAGCCCGAGCAACCGTTTACGCAGCAGCGTCACGCTAACCCCCCACTCGCACGGTTGTCGTGGTGCCCCAGATCGCCAGGCCCAGGAAGAAGTCAAGGACGGCGATGAGCACCAGAGCCGCTCGTACCGCGTGACCGACGGCCACGCCCACACCCGCGGGACCGCCCGAGGCGTAGTAGCCGTAGTAGCAGTGCACGAGGATGATCACGAACGCGAAGACCAGCACCTTGCCGAACGACCACAAGACGTCGGCCGGTGGCAGGAACAGGTTGAAGTAGTGGTCGTAGGAGCCGCCGGACTGGCCGTTGAAGACCGTCGTCACCACCCGGGACGCCAGATACGCCGACAGCAGGCCGAGCACGTAGAGCGGGATGACCGCGATGAACCCGGCGATCACGCGGGTCGACACGAGGAACGGGATCGACGGCACGGCCATCGTCTCCAGCGCGTCGATCTCCTCCGAGATGCGCATGGCACCGAGCTGGGCGGTGAAGCCACAGCCGACGGTCGCCGACAGCGCAAGTCCCGCCACCAGCGGCGCCACCTCACGGGTGTTGACGTAGGCGGAGAGGAAGCCGGTCAGGGCCTGCGAGCCGATCTGATCGAGTGCTGCATAACCCTGCAGGCCGACCACGACGCCGGTGAACCCGGACATCAGCACCATCACGCCGATCGTGCCGCCGATGACCGCGAGCCCGCCCGAACCGAACGCGACTTCGGCGAGAAGGCGGAGGACCTCGCGCGTGTAATGCACGATCGTCTTCGGCATCCAGGCGAGCGTCCGGCCGTAGAACGACATCTGCTCGCCTGCGCCGTCGAGCACCTTCAGCGGCTTGCCCAGTTGTTTGCGGGCCTCGTACATGTAGTACTCGGGCCGGCTCTTGGCGATTGTCACACCGCCCCCACCATCGGTCACTTCTAGCTCCCCTTCGGTGGGACGACCTGCAGGTAGACCGCAGTGATGATCAGGTTCGCCAGGAACAGCAGCAGGAACGTGATGACGACGCTCTGGTTGACCGCGTCACCCACGCCCTTCGGACCGCCCTTGGGGTTGAGGCCCTTGTAGGACGCCACGACTCCGGCGAGGACACCGAAGATCGCGGCCTTGAGGGTCGACACCCAGAGGTCGGGCAGCTGCGCCAACGCGCCGAACGACGCGAGGTAGGCGCCCGGCGTTCCGCCCTGGACGACGACGTTGAAGAAGTAGCCACCACCGATGCCGATGACGGCGACCAGTCCGTTGAGCAGCATCGCGACCAGGACCATGGCCAGCACACGCGGTACGACGAGGCGCTGGATCGGGTTGATGCCGAGCACCTCCATCGCGTCGATCTCCTCGCGGATGGTCCGCGACCCGAGGTCGGCGGCGACGGCCGACCCGGCCGCACCGGCGATCAGCAACGACGTCACCAGGGGCGAACCCTGCTGGATGACGACGAGAACGCTCGCCGCACCGGTGTAGGACTCCGCACCGAGCTGCTTGATGAGCGAACCCGTCTGCAGCGAGACGATCGCACCGAACGGAATCGCGATCAGTGCCGTCGGCAGGATCGTCACGCTGGCGATGAACCACGCCTGCTGGATGAACTCCCGCCACTGAAACGGGCGCACAAAGGTCTGGCGTGCAACATCGACGAAGAGCTGAACAATATTGCCGGTCTGCGACAGGGCACCTGTCCCGGCTTGCGCGATTCGATCGACGCCACGCGTGGTGGCACTGCTCATCCTTAGGGATTCCGCCCTTCGTTCCCATCAGCACGATGGCTGGGCTTGGTCAGTGCATCACCGGGTGTGTGCCACTGCTCGGTCGGGGCATCACTGCCGCCGTAGTCGATGACGTCGGTCTTGGAATCCGCGACCGCCACATTTCCCTGCGCGGGGGTCCACTCATTGCCGCCCTGGTTGTTCGCGCCCGGGTCGTTGCCGTTCGCCATGTTGTCGGCGTGGGCGCGGCTCTCCTCGCGGATCTGGTCTTCCTGTTCCTGGCTGCGGCGGATCGCCTCCTGGGCGTTCTGCGGCAGGTCGGGAAGCATCTGATGGACGCGCTCGCGGTGACGGGCGATCGCCTTGCGCTCGGGCATACCGGGATTGGGCTGCACCTGCGGGATGATCTCGGTGAAGTCCTCCTTGGTACCACCACCGGAGATACCCGCGGCCTGCATCGCCTCTTCCTGCTTCTGCACCGCCTCGTCCTTCTCCTCCGACATACCGATCGGACCGAACCGGTCACCGGAGAGGAACTGCTTGACCACCGGCTGCTCCGAGGTCAGCAACTGCTCACGCGGACCGAACATCACCAACTCCTTGCGGAACAACATGCCGATGTTGTCCGGAATCGTCCGCGCGATGTTGATGTTGTGCGTCACGATCAGGATCGTCGCATCGATCTGGGCGTTGATGTCGATCAGCAACTGGCTGATGTAGGCCGTACGCACCGGATCCAGACCCGAGTCCGGCTCGTCACACAGAATGATCTGCGGATCCAGCACCAGCGCACGCGCCAGACCGGCACGCTTGCGCATACCACCGGAGATCTCACCCGGGAGTTTGTCCTCGGCACCGGTCAGACCGACGAGGTCGATCTTCTCCATCACGATGTCGCGGACCTCGTTCTCCTTCTTCTTCGTGTGCTCACGAAGCGGGAACGCGATGTTGTCGAACAAACTCATCGACCCGAACAACGCACCGTCCTGGAACAGCACACCGAACAGCTTGCGGATCTCGTAAAGCTCCTTGGCCGAACACTGCGTGATGTCGGTGCCATCGATGATCACCGACCCCTGCTCGGGATGCAGCAGACCGATCAAGGTCTTCAGGAACACCGACTTACCGGTACCCGACGGACCCAGAAGCGCGGAGACCTCCCCCTCCGGCAGGGTCAGAGAGACATCACGCCAAATGTTCTGCGAACCGAACGACTTGGTGAGTCCTTCGACGCTGACCTCAACACCCACAATTCCTCCAGACGATCGCTGCCCCCGAGGCGGCCACGGTGTGACCGCGCACCAACCGGTGGCATTTGTGGTTGCGGTCACTCTAACCGACTTGACCCACCCCACAACGCCACCGCATGGTTCTCAGCATTGGCTGCGGGGAAACCTACCGCCCGGTAACTCTCGCCGCGACGATGACAATATCCGATGGTTCGCGGTGAGGGAAGTCGGGTCACGGCCCCCGATGTGACGGCCACCGCAGACCTGGGCTCCACCTGCGGAACATCGGATCGACGACCCGACGCCCGCCGGACGATGCTCGGCGGGCGGGGTGTCGACGTGATGTCTGTTACTGATTCGAACGAACCGAACTCGGCGTTACGACCCCTCGGACAGCAACGAGCCCGGGACAGCGATGCTGTCCCGGGCTCGTGAACGCTTGCGCGTGACTCGGTCTTACTTGACCGAAACCTTGGCGCCGGCCTCTTCGAGCTTGGCCTTGGCAGCCTCGGCGGCCTCCTTGTCGACCTTCTCCAGCAGAGCCTTCGGAGCGCTCTCGACGAGGTCCTTGGCTTCCTTCAGGCCCAGGCCCGAGACGACCTCGCGGACGACCTTGATGACCTGGATCTTCTTGTCGCCGGCACCCTCGAGGATGACGTCGAACTCGTCCTGCTCGGCAGCAGCCTCGGCGCCACCGGCAGCCGGCGCACCGGCAGCGGCGACGGCGACGGGAGCAGCCGCGGTGACCTCGAAGACCTCTTCGAACTTCTTCACGAAATCGCTGAGCTCCAGCAGGGTCAGTTCCTTGAACTGATCGATGAGCTCGTCAGCGGTGAGCTTCGCCATGATCGGCGTCCTTCCTGTATGTCCCCGTACGGGGCTTGGTGTTCATCCCCGTACGGTTCGGGGATTGCGGTGGTGCGGCGGGCGACCTATTCGGTCTCGCCGGCTTCGTTCTTCTTCTCCTGCAGGGCCGCGGCCAGGCGCGCCACCTGCGAAGCCGGCTGGTTGAACAGACCGGCAGCCTTTGCCAAGTTGCCCTTCATGGCACCGGCGAGCTTGGCCAGCAAGACCTCACGGGTCTCAAGGTCGGCGATCTGCTCGATCTCGGCAATGGACAGCGCGCGGCCGTCCATGTACCCGCCCTTGATGACCAGCGCCTTGTTGTCCTTGGCGAAAGTCTTGATCGCCTTCGCGGCCACGACCGGCTCACCCTCGATGAAGGCGATGGCGGTCGGACCGGTGAACAGCTCGTCGAGCCCTTCCACGCCCGCCTCAGCAGCGGCACGCTTCACCAGGGTGTTCTTGGCGACGGAGTAGGTTGCACCCTCACCGAGGGAACGTCGCAGCGTGCTGATCTGGGTGACGGACAGGCCACGGTATTCCGTGACAACCGTCGCCGTGGAGCTCTTGAACTGCTCCGCGATCTCCGCAACTGCGGCGACCTTTTCGGACTTGGCCATACTTCGCCTCCTCTCCTCGTCACTATGAGTTGGTCGAGTCCAACAAGAGAGCGACGGGCAACGGGAGGCGATCGAGGGCGGAGATGACAAACGCCCCGGCACACAGGCACGGGGCGTGAACGCACACACTGTTCGTGTGGGGCGACATTCCTCGTTCATCCTGCGTGGGCCGGCGACCTCGTCGCGCCTTCGTCCGGGAAATCCCGACGACCAACGGTCTCTGGTTGAACCGATACGACACACGGGTGTGCATCACATCGACGACTAGGCTACGCGGACGTGGACGAACAATCCAAATCGCCGGACCGGCACGACCCGAACGGCCGCGCAGCGGCCGCCGCGAGCGCCGTCTACGACCGGCATCTGCAACGCGCGTTCTGGCTGCCGGGGACACGCGCCGCGGCCGTGGCATGGCCGATCGGACGAATGCAGGCGCAGTTCGGATCCTGGCACTACTGGTGGCACGCGCACCTCGTGGACCTCCTCGTCGACGCCGCGATCCACCGAGTGGGAGCGGACCGTTCCTTCGACCCCGACGTCGCCGACGACGTCAACCGGCTGCTGCGCGGCATCCGAATCCGCAACGGCGGCCGCTGGACCAACAACTATTACGACGACATGGCCTGGCTCGGCCTCGCCATCGAACGCGCCGACCGTCACCTTCACCTCGACCACGCGGGCGGACTCCGCACCCTCGCCGGCCAGATGCTCGACGCGTGGGTGCCCGACGACGGCGGCGGAATCCCGTGGCGCAAGGCCGATCAGTTCTTCAACGCGCCGGCCAACGGTCCGGCCGCGATCCTGCTGGCGCGCACGGGTCACGTCGAGCGCGCGGTGGCGATGTGCGACTGGATGGACGCCAACCTCATCGATCCCGACACCCATCTGGTCATCGACGGACTCAAGAAGCTTCCCGACGGTTCGCTGAAGCCCGAGACCGGCACCTACACCTACTGTCAGGGCGTCGTCCTGGGCGCCGAGCTGGAGGCGTTGCGTGCGACCGGAGATCGTCGGCACCTCGACCGTCTGACCCGGCTCCTCGGCGCCGTCGAACGCCACTCCTGCACCGACGGGGTGATCAACGGAGGCGGCGGCGGGGACGGCGGGCTCTTCCACGGCGTGCTGGCCCGTTACCTGGCACTCGTCGCCACCGACCTGCCCGACGTCGACGGTTCGGATGACCTGCGAGAGCGCGCCGCCCGGATCGTCACCCGCAGCGCCGACGCCGCATGGGCCAACCGCCGCGAGGTCGCCGGCCACGCGGTGTTCTCCAGCGACTGGCGCCGGCAAGCGGTGATCCCGACCGGCAACGGGGCAAAAGCCCAGTTCGTCGAGGGTGCGGTCAATCCGTCGGAGATCCCGGAGCGAGACCTGTCGGTCCAGCTGTCGGCGTGGATGGTGCTCGAGGCGGCCGCCGCCATCGACCTTGGTTTACCCGAATGTGACCAGGAACACACTCGCCCATGACCAAAAGACGCCACCTCGTTAGCCATCCGATATCGACGCTGAGTTATCCTTCAGCAAATGCGTGAAGTGACCTGGACCACACTGTAATCCGCAGCCAGCGGACGGGCCGGGAAGCAAGCGACCGACACGACGGGGTGTCGGTGTCCACCCGGCCGTCTCGATCCGTGCAACAACCCGCGGGTGCGTCACCTCATCCCAGGCAGGGTGATGCACCATGACGTACCAGCTGGATCCCACACGGTCGCGCGCACGTGTCGTTCCGTCGACGCGCACCCGCACCACCGGTGCGCCGCATTTCGGCACCCTCCCCCTCGGCGATCCCACCGGCGGCGCCGACGGCATCCGCTGGCGCGAGCAGGTCGACGGCAAGCAGCTCTACCCTCGGGTCGTCATCGACCGCGACGTCTCCATCACCATGAGTGACGGGGTGGTCCTGCGCGCCACGGTCATCCGGCCCGCCAACCGGTTCGGTCAGACGGTCCTCACGCCGTACCCCGCGGTCATCAACATCAACCCGTACAACCGCGCGGCCATCGACTTCATCGACCAGACCCTCCACGCGCCGGTGCTCGGGAAGGCGTTGCACACCGCCTCCCGCTCCATCGACGGGACCGGAACGGCCCTCGAGGGCCTCACGACGCTGACGCAGACGCTGTCGGGTGGCGTCTTCGACGTCTTCGGCATCAACCGCAACCTGGTGCGCAGCGGGTATGTGCAGGTTGTCGTCGACGTCCGCGGTACCGGTGCGAGCCTCGGCAAATGGCAGATCCTCGGTCCTCGCGAGCAACAGGACTCGGTGGAGGTCATCGACTGGGTGACCGGGCAGGAGTGGTGCGACGGGACCGTCGGGATGGCGGGCTGGTCGTACTCCGCCATCAACTCGCTGCAGGCCGCCGACAAGCGGCCCGCCGCACTCAAGGCCGTGTTCGCCGTCGAGGGGTGCGACGACCTGGTGCGCGACATCTACATCACCGGCGGCATGCCGTCGGCCTTCATCCCGGTGTGGCTGTCCGCGGTCAACATGCTCAAGTGGGTTCCCAACCCCGCCAACGTGATCCGCGACCTCGTGCGCGGTGACGCGGTGCGCTGGGCGATCGATCGGGTGAAGTCCCCGGCCACCGAGATCCCCTCGCTGCTGTGGGGATTCCTCACCGCACGCGATCCCCGCATCTTCGACGACCCGTACTTCGATGACCGCGACCCGATCGTCGACCGCATCGAGGCGCCGACCTTCACCGTCGGAGCCTGGCATGATCTGTTCGGCCGCAGCGCAACCGGGGTGTACGAACGTCTGCAGATGGAGCCGGGCCGCAAACAGATGATCGTCGGCGACGGCTATCACCTCGACGTCGGGTCGGGCTACGGCGGGCAGTTCGCGCCGCCACGCCTCGACGTCCTCGAACGCGCGTGGTTCGACCGCTGGCTCAAGGGACACCGCAACGGGATCGAGTACTACGGGCCGGTCACGATGCTGCAGCAGGGTGGCGCATGGACCGCGGGGCAGAGCTTCCCCCGTCCCGGGGTGGCCCCGACCCGGCTCTACCTGACCGGCGAACCGTCGTCGACCGCGGATCACTGCGTCCACGACGGTTCACTGAGCACCGCTCCCGCACAGTCTGTGTCGTCCCTGCACGTGCGCCCGGACAGCCGGGGCCTCCGCTCCCGCGACATGACCCAGGTGACCGCGGGCGCGACGCTCGCCCTCGGCGCCGACTTCGCCCGGGATGCGCGATACCAGGAGCGTGGCGCATTGTCGTTCACCACGGAGCCGGTCGGCGAGGCCACCCCGATCAGCGGCGCGATGAACCTCCGGCTCAACGTCGCGACGACCGCACACGAGGCCATTTGGGCGGTGACCGTCAACGATGTCGCTCCCGACGGCACGTCGGTCGTATTGACCAACGGTGCGTTGTCGGCGTCGAATCGCGCTCTGGACCAGTCGAAGTCGACCTACGCCGACGACGGCAGCCTGCTCTCGGCGCACCACTACCTGTCCCGCAAGCGCAAGCTGCCCGTACCCGCCGACGAAGCGATCCGCATCGACGTCGACCTCGTCCCCACCGATGCGGTCCTCCAGCCGGGCCATCGTCTCCGGGTCGATGTCTACGCCGCGAGCCTGCCGCGTTACCTGACCCTGGTACCCGATCTCATCAAGGCACGCGGGCGTCGCCATCAGCGTCTGGTCCTCGACCCCGACCACCCGAGCCACCTGACGCTGCTGGCCGGCGACGGGCTGCGCTGAGGGCATTCGCCGGACAAGCCGAGGGGCGGCCCAACTGGCATAGTGGCTGCCATGCACACGGATCGCGCCGATCGGGGACCGACGTGAGACTCGGCATGCTGTATTCGTTGTCAGGCGCCCAGGCGGAGATGGAGCAGTCGATCCTGGACGGGGCGATGCTCGCGGTCCACCAGATCAACTCGCGCGGTGGCGTTCTGGGCTCGGACGTCCAGGTCGCGATCTATGACGACCACTCCGAGGTGTCGTCGACCGCCCGCGGGGTGGATCATCTGTGCACCACCGAGAACGTCGACGCCATCGTCGGTGGGTACACCTCGGCGGCACGCCTGGCGCTGACCCCGGCCATCCATGCGAACGCCTCGCTGTTGATGTATCCCACCTACTTCGAGGGCGAAGAGACCGACTCGCGCATCTTCTACTGCGGTGCCGCACCCAACCAGTACGTCGCCGACTATCTCGCGTGGATCGCCGGCACTCTCGGCCGGCGCGTATACATCGCCGGCTCGGACTACATCTATCCGCGGGTTCTGGCCGAAGCCATCCGCCGACTCGCCGGGAGCCTCGGGATCGAGATCGTCGGCGACCGCTATGCACCCCTCGGAGAGACCAGGTTCGAATCGATCATCGACGACATCGGACGCGTGCGACCCGACGTGGTGGTCTGCAATCTCGTCGGCGCCGACTCGACGACGGCCTTCTACACCCAGTACCACCTCGGCGGATTGACCGCGGACACGATGCCGATCGCGGCGACCGTCACCACCGAGCTGGACCTGGCCCACATGCCGACCGCGGTCAGCGACGGTCACTACATGGTCGCGACCTACTTCGCCGAGCTGTCGTCGCCGGTGAACGACACGTTCCGGCGCGAGCTGGCCGACGTGCGGGGCCAGCGCTGGAGTCACGCCGCCCAGGTCGGGGCCTTCAACGCGGTGCACGCGCTCGCGCTGGCCGCCGAGCAGGCCCGATCGCTCGACGTCGACGCCCTGTCCCGCGCCCTGATCGGCATCCGATTCGAGGAGAATCCCGAAGGCGCGCCGTTCTTCTTCCGCGCCAACCACTACAGCTCGCACCCGTCCTATGTCGGTCGTGCCGCGGGTGGCAGGTACGAGGTCATCGCCGACTTCGCCGCACGCCAGCCCGATCCGTGGTGGTCAGGGAGTCGGCCGCCGGCTCCGGTCCCCCCGTCCGCGGGACGTCTCGCCGACGCATAGGGCCAGGTAGTAGTCGGTGCGATCGACCATCGACTGCAAGCCACGTCCGGTCAGCTTCTCGATGCGCGACAGCCGATATCGCAGTGTGTTGATGTGGATGCCCAGTTCGTTGGCCGTCGCGCCGGAGTGGCAGTCGAGCGCGAAGAACGTGCTGAGGGTCGACACGTAGCTCGTGTCCTTCTCCCTGTCGTAGGCGAGGACGGGATCGAGCAGCGAACGGCGCAGCTCCGCCGACCGTTCCGGGTCACCGGCCAGCAATGTCGCGGCGAGCGGCACCGGAAGCGCGATCGTGGCCGGCGACTCGTCGTCGGCGCGGGAGTTCCGCTCGGCCATCTGTCGCGCGTTGATGAGCCCCCTGGTCAGGTCGTCGCTGCTCCGGATGACGTAGGAGCTGCCGCCGACGGCGAGCTCGGCGTGCCGGGCGACGAAGACGTCGGTGAACACCTGCAGATGTGCGTCGAAGTCGCGTCCCGCCGGTGGCACCGAGTCTTTCTCCGTGCCGGTCTTGATCAGCGCGTAGGCCACCGAGTCATGTGCTGCTGCAACGGTTGCCAACCCGGCGCAGGCGCCCAGGTCGTGCAGGGCGTCGACGACCCGCGCCGACGAGGTGTCGCTGTGCGGACCGATGACCACCGCCACCGAGTGGACGCGATCGCCCGGCCCGTAGCCGAAGGACCCCACCCACGAATCCATCGCCGACGATGGGATCCGCGCCTCGATCAGCTCGCGGACGAGGCCCCCCTCCAACGGTCTGCGCATCGCCCGGTTCACCCGCAGCAGGTGCGCATCGGCGTCGATGTCGTTCGCGAGTTTGCGGACCCGGGTCGATTCGAATGGTCGGCGGCGCGGGTTCGAGAGGACCAGCGCCGCACCAGACCTCGGCAGGGTGATGTGCAGGGCCGCCGCGGTTCCACCGATCGCATGCAGGACGGCGGGGGTCAACGCGGTGGTCTTCCTCAGCAGATCGGTATCGACGGTCGCCGACGATGCGGTGAGGACCGCGCCGTCGAGGAGCACCGCCCCGCTGATGCCCGACGCGCGGTGAAACGCTCCGAGGGACGCCAGAATCGAGGCCACCGGACCGGATTCGCCGACGGTGTCGTCGACGACGGCATGCGGCGTGACGACCACCTCGACGTCACGGAACGTCTTGGTCCTGGGGAGCATGTAGATCGGCACACCGTGACTCACGCAGGCCGACACGAACTCGGCGGAAAGGTTGTCGTCGTCGGTGTCCACCACCACGGCGGCCGCTGCGCGCTGCCGCAGGGTCGCCGCGAACACCTCCGGCGCGCCCACAGCCGGCCATCCCGTCGACCCCATGTGCACGATGTCGCCCGCGCCGACGTCCGCGGGCTCGATCCGGCCGGCCTCGCAGGTGCCGGACACCTCGACGTGTCGCGTCCGCCCGGCGGCCCCCGGCGTGACCGACAGCAGACCCACGCCGATGACGACGTCGCCCACGGTCGCCATCCCATCGCCTCCTCGCCGCCATCGGTGTTCGTCGATTATCGGCGCTCGCAGTCGTTCTCACCACCCGACCGGGCACCATCGTCGTTGTTTCCGTTGTGTGACATCACGTTTCCGGTCCATGTCGGACACATCCGCGTTACGCGCCGAGTACGACGGTTCGTGCAGGTCGCGTGCTCGCGGCCGGTCGGTCGCGTGCGTCCGTCCAGCCCTGCGCGCCGCACCACTGGCTGGTGAGCCAATTGTTCGACAGCGCCGCGCCGGGTTTCGTGATGAGCGTCCCGAGACCGCTGAGCCACGAGGAAGTACCCATGACGAAAGCCATCAGCCGGACCGACAAGGTCCGCACCGCCGTCGACATCGGTGGGACGTTCACCGACGTCTTCATCCAGCAGTCCGACGGCACGATCGTCACGGCCAAGTATCCGACCCAGAGCAATCCCATCGAGGGCGTGCTGGCCGGTATGGAGCAGGCCGGCGTCGCGTGGGAAGATGTCGAATTCTTCTCGCACGGAACGACGATCGCGACCAACGCGCTCATCACGAGGAAGTTCCCGAAGGTCGCGCTGGTGACGACCGAGGGGTTCCGGGACGTGATCGAGATCCGGCGCGGCGACCGTGAGTCCTGGGACCCGTACCAGGAGGTCGCCCCGCCGGTGGTCCCGCGTCGCCACCGCCTGACCGTTCCCGAACGGATCGGTTACGACGGCACCGTCCTCGAGCCGCTCGACGAGGGCTCCGCGCGCGAGGTCGCCCGCATCCTGCGCCGACGCGAGATCGAGACCGTGGCAGTCTGTTTCGTCAACTCCTTCACCAACCCCGCCCACGAGAACCGGATGGCCGAGATCCTCGCCGAGGAACTGCCGGGTGTGTCGATCACCACCTCGAGCGATGTGCTGCCGGAGATCTTCGAGTACGAGCGGTTCTCGACGACGGTCGCCAACGCCGCCCTGGTCCCGATCATCGGCCCCTACGCCCGGACGCTCGAGGGCCGGCTCGCCGAAGCCGGATACGACAACGACGTCCTGCTGCTCCATTCGGGCGGCGGGGTCATGACCCCGACCATGGCCGAGAAATACGGCGCCCGCCTGGCCGCCTCCGGCATCGCGGCGGGAGCCATCGCGAGTCGACACATCGCCCGCACGTGCGGGTTCGACAACTCGATCGGGTTCGACATGGGCGGGACCTCCACCGACGTGTCGCTCACCGACAACGGCGTGCTGGCAACGACCAACATGTGGAGCGTCGCGTTCGGCCACCCGATCTGCTTCCCCAGCATCGAAGTGCTGACCATCGGCGCGGGGGGCGGTTCGATCGCCTGGCTCGACGACGCCGGTTCACTGCGCAACGGTCCACAATCCGCGGGGTCCGACCCCGGGCCGGCCTGCTACGGCGCGTCCGGGGATCTCGCCACCAACACCGATGCCAACCTGATCCTGGGCACCGTCGGCAAGAAGCTGGCCGGCGGCGTGAAGGAGCTCGACGAGTCGATGGCGCGGGCCGCCCTGGAGAAGATCTCGGCACCACTGGGTCTCGACGTCGAGACGGCGGCCCAGTCGATCATCAAGGTCGCCAACGCCAACATGGCCGACGCGATCCGCCTGATCTCCATCCGCAAGGGCCACGACCCGCGGGACTTCGCGCTGGTCGGTTTCGGCGGAGCCGGACCCCTGCACGCCGCCTATCTCGCCAAGGACCTGGGCATCCCGACCGTCATCATCCCGCCGCACCCGGGAGTCACCTCGGCGATGGGTTGCATGCTGGTCGACATCCAGCACGACATCACCCGGATGTATCTCGCCGACGCCGCGGGCGCCGACCTCGACCACCTCACCGCCACCTTCGCCGAACTGCAGGAGGAGGGACGGGAGCGTCTGACGGCCGAGCACGTCGATCCCGACGACATGCTCTTCGAGTACTACCTCGACATGCGCTACGAGGGACAGTGGCGGGCGATCGCGGTGCCGGTCTCGATGCCGCTGACAAGCCTGGACGAGGTCGTCGCGACCTTCCACGCGACACATCTCAAGGAGCACAACTTCGCGGCGGAGGACACCGGCGTCGAGATCTACCGGATCTCGTTGCGCGCCATCGGACTCACGCCGCGGATGGACGCGGCCCCCGCCGACCTGGTCGATCCAGAGACCTTCACCCCGGAACCCCTCGAGGTGCGGGACGTGCTGTTCCCCGACGAGGTCGCACGACTGGCCACGCCGGTCTATGACCGAGCCGGCCTGCCGCCCGGAGCCGTACTCACCGGGCCGTGCATCGTCGACCAGCTCGATTCGACGACCGTCGTCCCGCCGCGGACCTCCGCGCGGGTCGACGAGTGGGGCAACCTCCTGCTCACCGCCGCCGAGTGATCTCCCATCGACTCTGACAGAACAGGAAAACCACACCATGGCAACAACACTCGACCCGGTCACCTTCGAGGTGCTGAAGAACGCCTTCATCAACACCGTCGACCAGATGGCCGAACAGATCCTGCGCACCTGCTACTCGTTCGTCATCTACTCGCGGGACTTCTCCTCGGCCCTCTGCGACACCGAGGGCAACACGGTCATGCAGGGCACCGGCGACATCGCCGCCCACGTCGGAACCCTGCACTACACCGCCAAGGCGGTCATCCGGCAGTTCGAAGGCGACATCCATCCCGGCGATGTCTTCGTGATCAACGACGTCTACGAGGGCGGAAGCCATTTCAACGACACCCGAATCATCCGGCCCATCTATTACCAAGGTGAACTCCTCGGCTACGCCCAGGCCAACGGCCACTGGGCCGACGTCGGCGGTGCCACTCCCGGATCGTTCAACGTCAAAGCACTCGATCACATGGGTGAGGGACTGCGGATCCCGCCGACGAGGTTGTGGAGCAAGGACCTGTTCCTCGAGGACGTGGCCTATCTCATCGCGAAGAACACCCGCAACCCGCGCGACATCATCGGCGACATGCAGGCACAGGCCGAGGCGACCCGCGTGGCCGAGCGCGAGATCCAGCGTCTGTGCGACAAGTACGGCGTCGAGACCATCAAGACCGCGATGGCCGAGGTGCAGGACTACGTCGAGGATCTCACCCGCGCCAAGATCGCCGAGCTCCCGGACGGGGTCTGGTACACCGAGGACTACATCGACCAGGACCCGGCGCGCGGCGAAGGCCTCATCCCGATCAAGACACGGATGACGATCTCCGGGGACACCGTCCACTACGACCTCAGCGAGTCGCACGCGTCGATCTCGTCGATGCTCAACGCCGGATTCGGCGGGTCGTTCGCCGGCATCGTCGCCGGTACCAAGATGCAATTCCCGGACATCCCACTGAATTCCGGGTTCTACCGCGTCGTGACGGCGGACCTCGGGCCGCTCGGGTCGGTGGTCAATGCCGACTGGCCGTCACCGTGTGCCGGCTTCTGCTCGGGCCCGTTCGAGAAGATCATGAGTTCGGTCTTCGAGATCTGGTCGGACATCCAGCCCGAGCGCGCGATGGCCTGCACGTTCAACCTGGAGTACCTCCTGGTGGGCGGTCGCGATCAACGCGGAGAAGGCAATCCGAATTTCATGTGGTACGACTGGATGATGGGCGGCTGGGGCGCCCGCAACGGCGCCGACGGTTACAACGCGTCCGCAGCCGTCTTCGGAGTCCAGTACGGCACACAGCCTTTCGAGGGACAGGAACGGCTGGCCCCGGTTCTGACGTCGTGCCACGACCTGGTGCCCGACTCCGGCGGCCCCGGTAAGTTCCGGGGCGGACTCGGCGCCGAGAAGGGCGGAAAGCTGTGGGCCAGCGACAACACCGTCATGTCCTACTGCTGCGATCGCGAACGGTCGGTCACCTGGGGACTGTGGGGCGGCCTGCCGTCGATCCCCCATGGCGTCTGGCTCAACAAGGGCACCGACGACGAGCAATACCTCGGCTCGATCTTCGCCGCGGTCCCCATCAAGTCCGGAGACGAGTTCACCCGCCCATCGGCCGGTGGCGGCGGCCTCGGCGACCCGCTCCAGCGTGACGTCGACGCGGTGCTGGAGGACGTCATCGACGGTTACGTCTCGATCGCCCGCGCGGAGAAGGACTACGGCGTGGTCATCAAGGAGGTCGATCCCGAGATCTTCGCCTACGAAGTCGATCTCGAAGCCACCATTGGTGCGCGCGAGTACATCCGCAGCAATCGGCATGCATGGATCGAGCGTGACCCGGAGGCGGTCTCCGGAGAATATCGCTCCGGTCTGATCAACGAGATGGACTGCGTCCGCCAGTACGGCGTGATCCTGGACTGGGGCAGCGGTGCGGTGCTCACCAACACGACGTCCCAGTTCCGGCAGATGTTGCAGCGGCGCACCGTCATCCACTGGACCGATGACCCCGCCGTCGATTTCGTCCCGGGCACGCTGACGGTGTCGGAGCCGGCAACCGTCTGACATCCCCCCGCTCCGGGGACCGATTCGTACGACACCCAGCGGCGGGTGGTGGCATCGACGCCATCCACCCGCCGCTGGCTTCGCATCTGACCACCACTCGAACACCTAGGAAAGCAATGACTCTCGATATTTCATCCTCCAGGGCGGGCGGGGTTCCGCCCCTGGACGTCACCTACACCGACGATCCCCAGGTCCTGGCTCGTGCCGCCGCCGAGGACTACTCCATGCACATCGTGCCCAACTCGTGGCGAACGTCGCGTTCGTCGGTGTCGATGGCCTGGTTCGGCCTGATGAGCGCGATGTTCTTCGTGGTCGTCGGCGCCACCGTCTCCCTCTCCGTGGGCGCCACCGACGCCCTCATCGGCATCGGACTCTCGGTGGTGGCCTACGGTGCCATCAACTCCGTCGCCGCCAAGTTCGCCAACCAGACCGGGACCAGCGTCTCGCTGTTCTCCCGCGTCGTGTTCGGTCGCGCCGGATCCGCTTTCGCCGCAGCCCTGTTCGGGATCACCATCGCTTACTACGTGGTGGCCGAGGGTGCGATCGTCGCATCGGCCCTGCACGCCTACTTCGGTGGTCTCCCGATCGCGTTCTGGGCGTTCGTGGTCGTCGCATACCAGGCGCCCCTGGCGTGGCGCGGCGTCGCCACCTGGCTCGACCGGCTCAACGGGGTCCTGCTGCCGCTCTACGTCATCGGACTGGTCGGTTCCGTGGTGTGGGCGATCGCCGAATACGGTTACAGCAACGACTGGCTCACCTATGAGCCGGAAGCCGCAGCCGATCTCGGGGTGCCCGGCTGGTGGTATGCCTTCGTCATCTACATGGGCGTCTGGGTCGTCACCATGATGGCCTGGGACTACGCCCGATTCGGCCGCCCGCAGGATGCCGGCTTCAATGCCCGCGTGTCCTTCGGCACCCCGTTCTATGTCGTCACGCTCCTGGTCAACGCGGCTGTCGGGATGTTCCTCGCCCAGACCATCACCATCGCCGGACCTCTCTCGGAGGAGTCGGCGATCCTCGGGATCGTCGGCATGATGGGGATCTGGGGTCTGCTGTGGGTCGTCGTCAGCCAGACTCGGGTCAACAGCGGCAATTTCTACCTGGCGTCCACCAATTTCCAGAACTTCTTCGCCCGGACCGTCAAGTTCTCGATGCCCAGGACCTTCTGGGTAGGTGTCGTCGCGGTGATCGTCTACCTGATGATGCTGACCAACGTGCTGTCCTGGATCACCACTTCCCTGCAGTACCAGGGTGTCCTCATCGTGGGGTGGGTCGCCATCGCGCTGACGCACATCGGCTGGATGCGTCTGCGCAGGATCCCGGCCGATTCGCTGGAGTTCCGTCCGGGTCGAGTCCCGACGGTGAACCCAGCAGGCGTGGGCGCGTGGGCGGTCGCGTCCGTGATCGGCATCGCACTCGTCCTGTTCGGCGGCACCTTCGGCGCCGTCTGGGCGTCACCCATCGCGTTCGTCGTGGCCGGTCTCATCTATGCGGTGGCTCTGGCGTTCCGCCGCGAGGGCTGGTTCACCATGGTGCGTCCGCACGATCCCCGCGACGAGGTCGACGACATGTGGGAGGCACGCATCCGGTGCCATCGCTGCGAGGACAGCTACATCGCCTACGAGATGGACCGCGACCCGTCCGCGGGTCACGCGCCGATCTGTCTGGCCTGCGCATCCGACGATCTCGAGTTCCAGCGAGCCGCCGACCGGGAGGCGACGACGCGTTAGGACTCGCGCACATCCATCACTGGTCGACAGGTCCACCGCCGTACCCGGGGGTGGACCTGTCGATCGGCGGTGGATCTGCCGGTCAGCCGACTCCGGAGTCCGACAGCACGACGCGATACACGAACGCGGCTTCGGGCCCCAGTACGAGCCCGACGAGTTCGATGAGCGTCAGCACGAATCCGCGTCCGTGCGCCGGACCGGTCGTGCCGTCCAGGTGGTGGGCGAGCTCGTGGAGCACCACCAGTTCGCGCAGCGCCCAGCGCCCCTCGGCCGCGGACGGGATGGCGATCTCGGCGCCGACCGGCACGCCGTCGGATCTGCGAACCCGGGCGGCGTAGTGCGCGGACCGCTGGCCGCGCCGCTCGCGGACCGAGACCGGTTGAGCCGCACGCTCGAAGCTCGACCGCACCCCGGGTAGCTCGAGCACCCTGCGCACGTAGTCGTCGACGGCGTCGATCGAGGCGAACCGAACCTCGGCGGGGAGAGTCACCTCGGTGCCGGCGAGCTGCACCGTCCGCGACGACGACACGTTGTCGAACAGACGGTGCACGAGGTGCTCGGCCTCATAGAATCGGGCGCGCCCGGTGTCACGTTCAGTCACGGCATCGCCCATGATGGAACGTACCCGGCGCCGGGAGCGAAGCGAGCGGGCCGAAGCTCACCCCGGAGCCGATGGGAGAGTTCATGCGCCGTCCCGATCTCGATGCAGTTCGCGAGCGCGTGATGCGACTGCCCGGCGCCTCCCTGGTGCTCCGCATCGTCATCGACATCGCCCGGGGGAACCTCACCGACCGATCGATGACGCTGGCAGCGCAGGCCTTCACCTCGATCCTCCCGATCGTGATCCTCGTGCTCACCCTGCCGGGCACCGACGTCGTCGACGACGCGCTCACCGAACTCGGTATCCCCGCCAGCAGTCTCGACGCGCCCACGATCGACGACCCGACATCGGCCACGACCTTCGGCATCATCGGTGCGCTGATGACCATCGCCGGCGCCACCTCCCTGTCCCGTGCCCTCGGCCGAATGTATGTGTCGATCTGGGACGTCGCCAAACTGCCGTGGCGCAGTTTCTGGCGGTGGGTCGTCGTCGTCTTCCTCATCCCCGCGGCGGTGACCGTGCAGGGCCTGTCCACCGGACTGCAGGCCACCTCGATCTTCGGCGTGCATGTCGGCGACCACGGCGTCCTGGGGATCGTGCTGGTCGCCGCCGTGACCCTGCTGATCTGGTCGGCCACGTTCACGTTCATCCCCCGGCTCCTGGTGTCGTCGCAGGTGCCGATGAAGCTGCTCGTCCTCAACGGACTCGGCACCGGCCTCCTCATCACCGTGCTGCTCGCCGGTAGCCGCGTCGCGCTGCCGACATTGGCCGCGGGCACGATCCGCAGTTACGGCACCCTCGGCATCGTCTTCGTCGCGATCAGCTGGCTGTTCGTGTTCGCACTGATCCTGGTGGTCACCGCCATCGTCGTGCACGCCGCGGCGACCGACGAGGGGCGCGTCGGCCGATGGGTGCGGCGGTGGGCGGGCACCCCGACACCGTTCGTCCCGCAACCGTCGGTGGCGTGGTACGACCGGCCCGGCGCGAGGCCCGCGGAGGACTCCGCCGCCGGCGTCGAGCCCTAACCCTCGAGCGCGCCGCGGGCGCCGCCGAATTCCCGGTCGGCACCGATCTTCGCCCGTCGTCCCGCGTGGTCGCCGGCCCGGCGCGCGGCCTCCGAGTATCCCGCGGACGCGCTCGACGGACGCCAGGTGCCGCGCGCGCTCGATTCCGTCCGATAGAAGTCGGTCACCTCGATCTCCTTGTTGCGCAACGCGACCGCCGTCGAACGAGTCGACTCGCCGGAGTCGCGTTCGGCGGCGATGGCCTCGGCACGGGCTGCATCGCGGGCCTCGGTGAGACGCTTGCCGATGCGTTCGGCGAACGCCGACTGGAAGTTCAGGCGCGCCGTGATCGGCGACAGCGGTTTCTCCTCGATCACCCGCCGGGCACGCCACCCGCTCCCCCGGGTGACGACCCGCGCGAACGTCTCGCCCTTGTACGCCCCCGATCGCAGGTACGCGTCGCTGGCAGCGACCATCTGCACGATCAACGACGTGTAGAGGGCTTCGCAGGCGTCGATGTCGGCTTCGTAGCCGTAGGCGAGGACGAAGGTCGAGTTGCTCGCCACGTCGACGGTCACGTCGTTGGCAGCGGTGATGGCCACGAAGAGCTGCACGTAGGTGCGCAGTCCACGCTTGCCCGGTTCGCCGATGGCGATCTGCCGACTGATGGGGGTGACCTTCTTGCGCGCCGCGGGATCATGGGCGCGGGCCACGGCCAGGTCGATCGACGATGCGGTCGCGAGCCGCTGGGCGGCCTGCATGAAGGTCTCGGCCTCGTGCTCGTTGTCGGTGTTCTCCGCCTGACGCAGAAGGGCCGAGATCCGGGTGAGCAGCTTGTCGTCGCGCATGTGTTTCAGACTATCCAGCGGCCCGTTCGGTTCCCTCTGAGCGCGAATTGCCTCGAGACGACGTCTCGACGACGCGCAAGAGCAGGGCGCAGGCGGCGATCAGGACCCCGGCCCACAGCCCGGCGACACCCCAGTGTCGTTCGGCGAATCCACCGCACACCGCGCCGAGCACGAACACCGGCCACATCCAGAACACCGCCACCCATGCCCACGGCCGATCGGTGCCCAGTGACGCGACCAGTTCGTGTGCCGACCTCACCAGGGTGCCGGTGACGTAGGTCAGTCCGCCCTGCACTGTCGACGTGTGCGACAGCGCCGAGTTGATCGCACCGGTGGCCACCGCGACGACGACCATCCCGGCGGTCGGCGACGCGGTGAGCGCGACGACGGTGCCGGCGAGAAGCGCGCCGGTCACCGCCCCGAGAATCCACACCGGAGCGTGGTTCCCGCCCCAGCGGCTGATCGCCGCACCCCCGGCAGCACCACTGAAGAACGCGACCACGAGTCCGGCGACGAGAGCGATGGTCGACCACCGGCCCGCCGCGGCCGAGGCACCCATGATGGTGGAGTTGCCCGACATGAAGGCGACGAAGCTGCCCTTGAGCACGAAGAACGCGATGGCGTCGATCAAGCCGGCCACGAACAGCAGCGCGGCCGCGATCGCGATGTCCGGGTGTGCGCTGCTCAGAAACCTGTCGAGTCGGGCCGCCATGAGCACGAATCTAACGCCTGCATGTCCGGCGGCAGGCGCACGTCGACCGCGACGTCGTCAGCCGCTGGTCGCGCTCAGCGCTTCTCGCAGGCGAT
Organism: Gordonia sp. PvP123; assembly: GCF_040547295.1. Taxonomy (NCBI): domain Bacteria; kingdom Bacillati; phylum Actinomycetota; class Actinomycetes; order Mycobacteriales; family Gordoniaceae; genus Gordonia; species Gordonia sp. PvP123. The sequence continues at coordinate 212,562 of NZ_JBEPPN010000003.1, forward strand.
GCCGTCCTTGTCGCGATCGGACTCGGAGTTCGCGTCGTACAGGTCGTCATCGACGGTGAAGTTCGTGACCGGCGTACCCGACGTGGAGTCGACGGCGCCCGTCTGGCCGACACCGTGCGGATAGTCGGCGTTGAGTTCTGAGCAGTTGGCGTAATCGGTTGCCGCCGAGGCGGGCGCCGCCACCATCAGCGGAGCGACCGTCATGGACGCCGCGGCCAGGAATCCGAGAACCATCTTTCGCGAGCAACGCATCGTGCTTGACCTTTTCTGTGTGTCCCCCGACACCTCATCGTGACGAGGTGACATTACGGGGTCCGGCCGATGAAAGACGCGCTCGACGCGAAGATTGGTCCGGCCGACGGACACGCCGAGCGACCAGGGTCCACGGTCGCGGGGGCCGCCGCCTCTGTTGCATGACAACGTGTGTTGATAAAGTCCGCCCAGACCACACATCGACCAGCGGGGGAACGATGATCAGGAACGACGTCGAGTTCGATTCGGACGGTACGACGTGCCGAGCATGGTGGTACCGGCCCGAGGGAGCCACACCGGCCCCGGTCATCGTGATGGCACACGGCCTCGGCGGGGTCCGGCAGATGCGGCTCGATGCCTTCGCCGAACGGTTCACCGAAGCCGGATACTCCTGTCTGGTCTTCGATTACCGCCACTTCGGGGACAGCGACGGCGAACCGCGCCAGCTCCTGTCCATTCGCCGTCAGCTCGATGACTGGGCCGCGGCGATCGCCTTCGCACGAACTCTCGCCGGCGTCGACACCTCACGAATAGTGCTGTGGGGCACCTCCTTCGGCGGCGGACACGTGCTCGTCGCCGGCAAACGCGACGGCCGGGTGGCAGCGGTGATCTCCCAGTGCCCATTCACCAGCGGACCTGCGTCGACCGCGGCCCTGGGCGTGGTGTCCGGGGCGAAGGTGACCGTTCGGGCACTCGCGGATCTGGCCGGATCCGCACTGCGCAGGCCGCCGGTCATGGTCGGCCTGGCCGGCGAACCGGGATCGGCGGCGCTGATGACCGCACCGGACGCGGTGTCGGGATATCTCCCACTGGTTCCCGACGGTCTCGAACTGCCCAACGAGGTGGCCGCGCGGGTCGGACTGACCATTCCGTTGCACTCACCCGGCCGGGCATTGAAAGATCTCGACTGCCCGACCCTGCTGTGCGTGTGCGACGGGGACACGGTGGCACCGGCACGCTCGACGATCGCCTACGCGCGGCGCGCACCCGGAGCCCGGGTCATCCGATACCCGGTCGGGCACTTCGACATCTACATCGGCGAGGACTTCGAGAAGGTCGTCGCCGACCAGCTGCAGTTCCTGCGCACCACCGTGCCGGCCTGACCCCGACTACAGCCCGAACCGGGCCTGCATCCCCCGCAGCGTCTCCGCCGACGCGAGCAGACCGGCTCGCTCCGCATCCGAGAGCGGGACGTCGAGCCGGGTCTGGGCGCCGCCGCGGTCGACGACGGTCGGCAGCGAGAGACACACTCCGTCGAGTCCTTCGATCCCGTCGGTCCGCGTCGACACCGGCAGCACCCGGTGCTCGTTGTTCAGGATCGCCTCGACGATGCGCGTCGACGCCAGACCGATCGCATAGTTCGTGGCCCCCTTGCCCTCGATGATGGTGTAGGCGGCATGCACGACCTCGTGGTGGATGCGTTCGCGTGCAACCACATCCAGCGCCGGACGACCGGGCAGCGGGGTCCACGACGTCAGCGGCACCCCACCGATCGTCGCCGAGCTCCACAGCGGGATCTCGGTGTCGCCGTGCTCGCCGGCGATGTAGGAGTGCACGCTCTGCACCGCGACACCGCAATGCTGCGCGATGAGGAAACGCAGCCGGGACGAGTCGAGCACGGTGCCCGAGCCGAAGATCCGGCTGGGCGACAACCCGCTGATCTGCTGGGCGGCGTAGGTGACGACGTCGACCGGATTGGTGACCATCACGTAGATCGCATTCGGGGCCACCTCGAGCACCCCCGGGAGGATGGCGCGCGTCAGACCGATTGTGGCCTCGGCCAATTCGAGACGCGACTGACCCGGCTTCTGCTTCGCACCGGCGGTGAAGACGACGACGTCGGCGTCCGCGCACACCGACACGTCGTCGGAGCCGATGATGTCGGCACGCGGGACGAACTCGAGCCCGTGGGACATGTCGAGCACCTCGGCGGTCACCTTCGCGGCGTTGATGTCGAGGAGCGCGATGGTCCGTGCAACACCCCGGATGAGCGAGGAGTAGGCGATCGCGGTGCCCACCGCACCCGCCCCGATGATGGCCAGCTTCGTGTCTCGTACGTCCATCGGTTCACCGTTTCCGCGTCGGGTTCATCGATCGTCGGCATCCAGCGTAGGTCCTCGCACGGCCGCTGTCCGGGGACGCACGCCGACCGCCCACCGATCCGCTGGACGGTGTTGATAGCGTGTGCGGCGAGAACGGTCACACCCGCACACGTGGGTGTCAGGGAATCCGGTGCGAATCCGGGACTGGCGCGCAGCGGTATGGGGGACGGAACCGGCACACAGCCACTGGGGCGACCCGGGAAGGCGCCGGCTCCGGACGAACCCGAGTCCGAATACCGGCCGCTCTCGCTCGAGTCCACCGTGTATCTCGCGCACAGATACCCAGACCGTAAGGCAGTACAGTCCGTGTCCCGTCGTATCGACGGCACGACCGAGATCGCCACCGCCCCGCCGGTACGGCGACTCCCGTCGACGCCGCTAGCCGCAGTTCTGCTCGTCCTCACGCTCCTCAGCATCGCCCTGGCCACCGCGTTCGGCGCCGAGACCATCCCCGTCGGCGACGTCTGGCACACCGTCGCCGGACGCCTGACCGGCGCCGAGACCGATTCCGCGCACGCGGTGATCATCTGGGATCTCCGGCTGCCGCGGTCCGTCCTGGCCGCGCTCGTCGGCGCCGGACTCGCACTGGCCGGCGCTCTCATGCAGGCCCTGGTCCGCAACCCCCTCGCCGAGCCGTACCTGCTCGGCGTGTCCGCCGGCGCGGCGGTCGGGGCCACCGCCGTCATGACCCTCGGCGTGCTGGGCGGCCTCGGGGTGTGGGCACTCTCCGGCGGCGCGCTCCTCGGCGCGCTCGCGGCCACCGTCACGGTGTACCTCGTCGCCCGCGCCCAGGGCGGGTTGACCGCGCTGCGACTCATCCTGTCCGGCGTCGTGTTGTCCTCGGCGTTCATGGCGTTGTCGTCGCTCCTCGTGTTCACCGCCGCGGATCCCCACGCCGCCGACAACGTGATGTTCTGGATGCTCGGCAGCGTCGCCGGCGCCACCTGGGCGAAGGTGCAGATCGCCGGGGTGGTCGTGCTGGTCACCATCGTGGCGATGCTCGCCATCCACTCCTGGCTCGACGCCTACGCGGCCGGCACCGACACCGCGACGTCGCTGGGTGTACCGGTACGCGCGATGCGCAACGCGCTCTTCGGGATCCAGGGCGTCCTGGTGGGCGTGCTCGTCGCGGTGGCGGGTGGGATCGGCTTCGTCGGTCTGATCGTCCCGCACGCCGCCCGGCTGCTCGTCGGCGCCACCCACCGCGCGATGCTGCCGGTGGCGGTATGCGGCGGCGCGCTGTTCCTGGTGTGGGTCGACGTCATCTCGCGGGTCGCGGCCGCGCCTCGGGAGATGCCCCTGGGCATCGTCACCGGGTTGATCGGCGCGCCGATCTTCCTGTTCCTCATGGGTCGACGCCAGTATGTGTTCGGCGGCGGCTCATGACCAATCCACCACCGATCCGCTCGATGGCGTTGCGCGCGAACGCACTCGCGTGTCGACGGGGCGGCCGCGTCGTCCTGCGCGATGTCGATCTCGACGTCCCGGCGGGCACCCGACTGGCCATCGTCGGCCCCAACGGTTCCGGCAAGACCACCCTGTTGCGCACGCTGTGTGGGCTCGAACGTCCCGTCGCCGGCACCATCGACGTGGGTGGCGAGGACCTGCATCGACTCCCGTCGCGGCAGCGGGCCCGCTCGATAGCGGTGGTGGGCCAGGAGGAACAGCCCTCGGCCGAACTGACCGTCGCCGAGGCGGTCGGCCTTGGCCGGACCCCCTACCGCTCGGCCTGGTCGGCCGGGAGCCCCGACGACTCGACGGTGGTCGGCGCGGTGCTCGCGCAGGTCGGCCTCGACGGCTGGGGCTCCCGTTCGTGCACCCACCTGTCCGGCGGCGAGCGGCATCGCGTCGTCCTCGCCCGTGCGCTCGCACAGCAGACGCCGGTCCTGGTGCTCGACGAACCCACCAATCATCTGGACGCGGCCTGGCGCCTGCGGCTGATGGAGATCCTCGACGAACTCGACGCCACCGTGCTGGCAGCGATGCACGACCTCGACCTCGTCCTGCGCCATTTCGATTGTGTCGCAGTGGTGTCCGACGGCGGCGTGGTCGCCCAGGGCCGACCCGTCGAAGTGCTGACGCCGGATCTGCTGGCGGCCGTCTTCGAGGTGTCCGGGACCGTTGTCACCCACCCGGCGACGGGCCTGCCACACCTCCTGCTGAACTCCCCCAACACTTCTGCTCCCCGAGCTCTGACGACAGACACCCTGTGAGAGGACATCCCTTGAGTACGCGCACCTCCCGAGTCCACCCGACCGCCGCCGTCCTGGTCGCCGCACTGACCCTGGGCGCAGTTGCCGCATGCTCGACCGACAGCACCGCGGCCACCGAAGACACTGTGACGGTGGCCAATTGTGGAGCCGACGTCGATTTCCCCCAGCCGCTCGACCGGCTGTTCGTCAACGACGGTGGCATGATCGCGATCGCCCTGGCGGCGGGCGCCCGCGACAACATGGTGGCGGTCAGTGCGCTCGCCCGCGACAAAGATGTTCTCCGGCTCGAGTACGGACCTCAGGTGGACACCCTGAACGAGGTCGCGGCCGAGCGTCCCACGCTCGAGAACATCGTCGCCGCGAAGCCCCAGGTGCTCTATGCCGGATACAACTACGGCATGAGCGAGTCCCGCGGGATCACGCCGGAGATCCTCGCGTCCCACGGCATCGACGTCTATCAGCTGTCCGAGGCGTGCCGGCAGGTCGAGGGTGAGGCGCAGCGCGGCACCATGGACCCGTGGGTCGCGCTCGACACCGACCTGCGCAACATCGGCACCATCACCGGCAACCCGGACCAGGGCGCCGCCGCGGCCGACGAGGTCGCCGACCGCCTCGAGAAGCTCCGCGCCGCATCGCAACCCGCCGACAAGCCCACGGTCTTCGTCTTCGACAGCGTCTCCGACACCATCTTCTCCTCCGGGGCCTACGGCGGCCCGCAGGGCATCATCGACGCCGCGGGCGCCCGCAACGCGACCGAGGACATCGAGGACACCTGGACCGCCGTCAGCTGGGAACGGCTCACCACCGCGGACCCCGACGTCATCGTGTTCGTGGACTACCCCGGCCAGACGGTCGAAGAGAAGATCGCCGCGCTGCGGTCCAACCCGGCCAGCCGCAATCTCAAGGCGGTACGCGAGAACCGATTCGTGAACCTGCCGTACGCGATGTGGGTGTCGAGCCCGCTGAACATCGACGCCGCCGAGATCATGCGCAATGTCCTCGAGAACCGCGGCCTCGCACCGGAATCCGGAATCACCCCGAGCCTCGACGTCGCGCAGCTGGACCTCGGGGGCAACAACTGGCTGCAGTGAGTCGCCGAACGCCCGTAGAGCACGCGGGCGGCGGCGATTGTCGTGCCGCCGCCCCTGGGGGATCCAGTGCGCCCACCGTCGATGTTCGCAACACCTGACTGCATTCAGGCCCCTACCATGAGGCACCGACAACTCTTGGCCGACGAATACCGTTGCACAACAGAGCTTCAGAGGTTGCGATGTAGCCGTGTCGGTGTACACTCGAACATACATTCGCAGCAACGGTTCTCGGGGGGTGGCCATGTCTGACGAATCAGCCACGCCGAAACCGCGAGCCGTCGAACTCGTCACCGAATTGCATGCGATCCTCGACGAACTGCAGACCGTGGACCTGTCACCGTGCACCGATACTGAGTTGGCCGACGTGGCAGCCGATACCGAACGCGCCGTCGCACGCCTGACCGTCGCCGGTGACCGGCAGATCGATCAGGCCGAGGCCCGCGACCTCCCCCGCAAGACCGGCTGCCGCACGCTCATGCAGTTCATGACCCATCGGCTGCGGGTGTCGAACCCGGTGCGTCGCCGTGAGCAGATGGACGCCACCGCCACCCGCACCAGCCTCAGCGGCGAGGTCCTACCGCCCGAACACCCCTGCCTCGCTGAGGCGTTCGCTGCGGGAGCGGTTGGCTCTGCACACGTACACGCCGCACTCGACGTCCTCGACCGCATCCCAGGCACTATCGACCACGACATCAGAGTCGCCGCCGAGCGGCAGATGGCCGAGATCGCCGCCGATTACACACCCGCCGACATCACCCAACTCGGCGCGCGGCTCCTCGCCCACCTCGACCCCGACGGCACCCTCACCGACGACACCGACCAGAAACGACGCCGCAACCTGTGGATCGGACGCCAACGCGCCGACGGCACCGCCAAGATCTCAGGCACCCTCACCCCCGAACTCGCCGCCCGGCTCACGATGATGTTCGCCGTCTGGGGCACACCCGGACTCAACAACCCCGACGACCCCAACTCACCGTCCGGACCGGCCGGCACCGCCGACCCCGACGCCCTGGCCACCGCAGCCGACCGCGACCAACGCACCCCCGCCCAGACAAATCACGACACCCTCGACGCGGCACTGGCCGCCGGCTTCGCCGACGGCACACTCGGAACCTCGCACCGCGGCCTGCCCGCCCATCTGATCATCAAAGCCGACCTGAACGACCTGATCCGCGAAGCCGGACTCGCCACCACCGCCACCGGCACCCTGCTGCCCATCCCCGACCTGATCGCGATGGCCGGCGACTTTCAACCATGGTTGGCAGTATTCAAGGACGCCACCGCCGTCCCGCTGTACTTCGGACGCGGCAAACGCCTCGCCACCCGCGAACAACGCCTCGTCTCCTTCGCCCGCCCCGACGGTGAAGTCTGTTCCGCACCCGGCTGCGACCAACCCGCCACCCAGGTCGAACTCCATCACGCCCACAAGGACTGGGCCAAGGGCGGTCTCACCAATATCGACGACCTCGCACCCGCCTGCCCACGCCACAACCGCATGGTCGGCGACCAACCCGGCCAATACACCACCCACATCGCACGGACCGGACCCGACGAAGGCCGCTGCATCTGGCGACTCAACGCCGAACCCGGAGCACCACCCAACCCCGAACACATCAACCGCCTACCCGACATACCCCGGCGATTCGCCGAACACCTACGCGACATACGCGCCGAGATCCACGGACCGACCACCCGAGGGTTTCGCAGACTCGGTCGCCGGACCCTTCGTGACGCGCCCTCCGCAAGCTCCGGGCGCTCCTCAGGGAGCAGGTCTGACGCGCCCTCCGCAAGCTTCGGGCGCTCCTCAGGGAGCAAGGGGCCCGGCGACCCGTCGCGCCCAAACCCGTCGCGCCCCGACGCCGTCGGCTATGGCGACCGCGGCCGACGCCTCGAACTCGCCTACCGACAACTCATCCACCCACCGGCACTGCCGGAGCGCCTCATCACCCAGCCCCTGACCCCAGTCGAAGCAGCCCTCGCACGCATCCTCGCCGACCACGCGTGAGTGCACGCGATACGGCGAGGCGAACCACGCAGAAACAACACGAGGGGCCCGGCATCGAAATGCCGGACCCCTCGTGGGTGTTCAGTACGCCTGATGCGAGATCAGGCCTGCGGTGCCTCCGCGAAGTTGCGGGTGACCGCCGGGTCGACCGGGATGCCCGGGCCCGTCGTGGTGGAGACGGTGACCTTCTTGATGTAGCGGCCCTTGGCAGCCGACGGCTTGGCGCGCATGATCTCGTCGAACGCAGCGCCGTAGTTCTCGGCCAGCTTGGCCGGGTCGAACGACGCCTTGCCGATGACGAAGTGCAGGTTCGCAGCCTTGTCGACGCGGAAGTTGATCTTGCCGCCCTTGATGTCGTTGACGGCCTTGGTGACGTCGGTGGTCACGGTGCCCGTCTTCGGGTTCGGCATCAGGCCGCGGGGTCCGAGGACACGCGCGATGCGGCCGACCTTGGCCATCTGATCCGGGGTGGCGATCGCGGCGTCGAAGTCCAGCCAACCGCCCTGGATGCGCTCGATCAGATCCTCGGCGCCGACCTCGTCGGCACCGGCGGCGGTGGCCTCGGCGGCCTTGTCGCCTGCGGCGAACACGATCACGCGGGCGGTCTTACCCGTACCGTGCGGCAGATTGACGGTGCCTCGAACCATCTGGTCTGCCTTACGGGGGTCGACGCCCAGCCGAATCGCGACCTCGACGGTCGCGTCGGTGTTCTTCGACGACGTGTCCTTGGCCAGCTCCACAGCCTCCAGCGGGCTGTACAGCTTGGTCTTGTCGACCTTTTCGGCCGCGGCCGCGTAGGCCTTGCTCTTCTTGCTCATTGCTCTGTTCCTTCTCCGCCGTCAGTCGGCAGGGTGTGTGGTGCGGGCCGAGCCGGCCCTCCCACGGGATGTTCGTAAGTGGAGATCAGCCCTCGACCGTGATGCCCATGGACCGAGCAGTACCGGCGATGATCTTCGCGGCCTGGTCGATGTCGTTGGCATTGAGGTCTTCGGCCTTGGTCTTGGCGATCTCACGGACCTGGTCCATGCTCACCTTCCCGACCTTGTTGGTGTGGGGCTCGCCCGAGCCCTTCTGCAGGCCGGCGGCCTTCAGGAGGAGCTTCGCAGCCGGCGGGGTCTTCAACTTGAAGTCGAAGGAGCGATCTTCGTACACGAAGATCTCGACCGGGATGACGTTGCCGCGCTGCGACTCGGTCGCCGCGTTGTACGCCTTGCAGAACTCCATGATGTTCACGCCGTGCTGACCGAGCGCCGGACCCACGGGCGGGGCCGGGTTGGCCTGGCCTGCCGAGATCTGGAGCTTGATGATCCCGGCGAGCTTCTTCTTCTTGGGAGGCATCTTCTGTTCCTTGCTTGTTTCCTTGCGAATTCACGCCCGCTGGAGACGTGAAAGTCTGTGTTTTTCAATCCGGACCCGGTCCGGGTCCCCTCCGCTCCCTGAGGTGCGAGCGAAGCCGTGCCCCTCCCGCTCCCTGAGGTGCGAGCGAAGCGAGCCTCGAAGGGCTAGATCTTCTCGACCTGATTGAACCCGAGCTCGACCGGCGTCTCACGACCGAAGATCGACACGAGCACCTTGACCTTGCGCTGCTCGGCGTTGACCTCGCTGATCGACGCGGGAAGCGTGGCGAACGGGCCGTCCATGACGGTGACCGACTCGCCGACCTCGAAGTCGACCTCGATGACGTTCGACGCTGCTGCCGCTGCGGCCTCGACACCGTCGGCCGCAGACCCGCGCGATGCGGCGGGCTTTTTCGCCTCGGTGCGCGGCATCAGGAACTGCAGCACCTCGTTGAGGGACAGCGGCGACGGCTTGCTGGTCATCCCGACGAAACCGGTCACGCCCGGCGTGTTGCGCACGGCGCCCCACGACTCGTCGTTGAGTTCCATGCGGACGAGGATGTAACCCGGCAGCACCTTGCGGTTGACCTTCTTGGGCTGGCCGTTCTTGATCTCGGTGACCTCTTCGGTCGGCACCTCGACCTGGAAGATGTAGTCGCCGACGTCGAGGTTCTGCACGCGGGTCTCGAGGTTGGCCTTCACCTTGTTCTCGTAGCCGGCGTAGCTGTGGATCACGTACCAGTCACCGGGGGCGCGCCGGAGTTGCTTGCGCAGTTCCTCGACCGGATCGACCTCGGCTTCTTCACCCGGGGCTTCCTCGGCCGGAGCTGCGTCGGCGTCCGCATCAGTGGCGTCGGCGGCATCCTCGGAGACCGTGTCCTCGGCCGCGGCCTCGTCACCCTCGACGACAGCGTCGTCGGCAACCGCGTCACCCTCGGTGTCCACCGCGTCGGTCACGGCCGCGTCGACATCGGCTGCGTCGACGTCGGCATCGGCCACGTCGACGGAATCGGTCGAGGCGAGTTCGTTCTCCGGGGTGCTCACTGCAGCCCACGCTCCTTATGGTTCATCTGGCGGTCGTACTCCTCGTCGCCGGCCGAGCCCACCGCGTGGGTCAGCCGAACAACCAGAGGACGCCCTTGGCGAAGGCGAGGTCGAGGCCGGAGATGAACGCGGTCATCACGATGACGAACACGAGCACGACGATCGTGTAGGTGATCATCTCGCGCCGCGTAGGCCAGATGACCTTCTTCAGCTCGGCGACGACCTGCGTCAGGAAGAGCCAGATCTTGACGATCGGATTCCGGCTCTCCCCGGCAGACGCCTTCTTCTTGGTCTTGCGTTCCTTGACGGCGACGGACCCCGATCCGGAGTCGGTGTCACCATCGGTTGCACCCGCCGACGAGCGACGCCCGCGAGCAGAGCGTTTACCGGACGGACGCAGCTCCTTGGCGGTCTCGGTCGACGTCTCGTCGACCGTTCCCGCGTCGGTGGCCTCGTCGCGACCGTCGAGCTCAGCCGCAGCCGAATCGGCCGCAGAACCCTCTGCGGCGTCTTTGGCGCGGGCGGCCCGGTCTCGCTTGCTCAACTTCGCGGTCCTCTCGTCAGCGTGTGCCCTTCACCAGGGCAGGGGCGACAGGACTTGAACCTGCAACCTGCGGTTTTGGAGACCGCTGCTCTGCCAATTGAGCTACGCCCCTTTGCGACGCCCCCACCGGGGTGGTCGGCGTTGCCGTCTTTCTCGATCCGGTCTCGCGACCCGCCGGCGTTTCGTGGCCGACAAAACCAACGCGCCACCCTATGGGTAGCGCGCAAGTCTGAATCAATCAGACACTTCAGTGTAGATCACCGGCGCGGTGGACCCAAAACGAGCTCGCCTCCGCTCCCCCGACGACCGTACACCCGCGCCGTCAGACCGTCGTTCAGGTCACAGGCCCACCGACGAGTTCGATGACCGGCCAGCTGTCGAGATCCCGCCGCATCTGCCGGTCATGCGTGGCCACCACGACCGCGCAGTCTGCCTGGTCGAGGCCGTTGGTCAGCTCGTCGACGAGGCCTGCCGAGAGATGATTCGTCGGCTCGTCGAGGAGCAGGACGTCCGGCCTGGCGATCAGACACGACGCCAGGTGAAGTCGTCGCTGCTGACCCTGTGACAGCCTCGACACCGGCGTGCGGACGGCGTCGGCGTCGAGCAGCCCGAGGCTCCGCAACGCCGGAGCATCGTCGCCCCGCATGTCGAGGCGACGTCGCTGCTCGTCGATGATGTCGAGGGCTGTCCTCCCCGGCGCCCACTGCGGGATCTCTTGCGTCATGATCTCCACCCGGGTACTTCGTGGTACGTCGAGTCGGCCGCCACCGGGCGGGACCAGTCCGGCCAGCACCGCGAGAAGGGTCGATTTGCCGGTTCCATTCGCCCCGGCGAGAAGCAGGCGTGAACCTCCGACGAGCGAGACCGACACCGGCGTGTCGAGACGTCCGTCGACGGTGAGATCCCATCCGTCCAGGAGCCGAAGCCCGGCACGCGTTCCCGACGCCGGCCAGCGAAACGGCGTGGGGGGAACCGGGACGGTGATCCGATGCCGCTCCAGTTCTTCGACGCGGCGGTTGAACAGCTGTACGGCCCCGCCCGCCCGGGACGCTCGCTGGTGCTTGCCGGTCCCCTTGCCAGGCGTCCAGTGGGTCTGCAGACGACCGCGGGCGACACCGGCCGCCCGGACGAGTTCCTGGTGGGCAGCCTGCTGCGCGGCATGGTCGCGCACCCAGCGCTCCCGTTCCCGGGCTCGACCCGCGACCCACCCGTCGTAACCATCACGATGGAACCGCGGGCGCCCGTCCCGCGTGGGGTCCAGATCGAGGAACTCGGTCGCGACGTCCCGCAGGAACGCCCGGTCATGACTGATGACCGCGACACCGCCTGGATGTTCGCGCAGGCGGCGGGTCAGGAAGGTCAACGAGTCCGCGTCGAGGTGGTTGGTCGGCTCGTCCAGCAGCAGCAGGTCGGTGGCCGCACCCAACACCACCGCGAGCCGCACGCGGTACCGCTGGCCCACCGACAGGGTCGACAGGAGTCGCTCGCGGTCTGTACAGGCCGCCATCCCGGCGAGCGCGATGTCGATACGGCGCTCGGCATCCCAAGCGTCGAGGCGTGTCACCAGGTCGAGCGAAGCAGCGTAGGCCTCGTCGGCCTCCGGTTCCTCGCGGGCCAGCGCGTCGGTCGCCGCCTCGAATCTGGCCAGAGCCGTGCGGGACTCGCCGACGGCATCGGAGATCAGGTCTCCGACGGTTCGACGGTCGCCGGTCGCCAGGTCCTGTTCGACCAACCCGACGCTGCCGGCGCGGGTGACGGTGCCCTCGTCCGGACTGATCGTCCCGGCGAGGACATGGAGCAGCGTGGTCTTGCCGCGACCGTTGTCGCCGACCACGGCCAGCCGAGACCCCACGGACACGGTCACGTCGACCTCGTGGAGGACTCGGCGGTCGCCGCGCACGATGCTGACGCCCTCGGCTCGGACATGGGCGGCCGAACCGGTCGGCAGCTGCCGGTCGGACATGTGGGAACTGCGTTCAGAAGTCATGGATGTGTTCTCAGCTCGTCTGCATCCGATGAGAAACAGGGCTCTCATCGAGTCGGGAGCCGGACAACACGACAGTGCCGCCCGGCGTCGGATACCGGGACGGCGTACGAGAACTACAGGGAGGGACTCACAAGGCACTCGTCGCCGTCAGCGACGAGTCCAGAGCTTCAACGAGGCGATGCCGGAGTACATGGGTAGCGACCCTAACAGCGACGATCACGCCCGATCAATTGAATTGAATGACCGCCTGAGCGCGCCCGAAGATGCGGCGATCGCCTTGCTTGGCGGTGATCGCGATGGTTCCGCGGCGGGTCGCGGGATCGAGGGACTTCACCTTGCCGGTGAAGTCGACGGCCGCGCTGTCGTCCGCGGGGACGTACACCGGGCTGGTGAAGCGGACGTTGTATTCGCAGAAGGCAGCCGGGTCACCGATGAACTCGGAGACGAAGCTCGCGCCGAGACCCATCGTCTGCATGCCGTGGGCGACCACGTCGTCCATCCCGGCCGCGCTCACGACGTGGTCGGAGAAGTGGATCGGATTGGGGTCGCCGGCGACGCCCGCGTAGTTCGCGAGGTTGCCACGCGTCAGCAGATAGCGCTTGGGCGTCAGTTCCTGCCCCACGGTGAGGGTGTCGAAGTCGACGGCACCGAAGGCACCGGGCGACTGCGTCGGGTCGTCGAGGTCATAACGACCGGCCTTCGGCTCGACGGTGTGGCCGGATTCGCCGATGGCGTCGACCTTGATCATCACGTGGTCGAGGGAGGCCTCGAGTTCTGGATCGACATCCATGCCGGGGCGCGCGGCCAACGACGTCCAGGTGGTCATGACCGGCTCGTCGTACTGGTTCCAGATGACGTTCTTGGTGACCATCAGGTCGATCATCTCGGGGCTGCTGACGTGCCGGAACGATTCGAGAGAGACGTCGCAGATCAGACGATCCCCGACCTTCATCGGCTGGTGGTAGACCAGGCGCTGATCGGTCTGCATGATCTGCCACATGTCGTAGCCGGTGATCACGTCCTCGAACAGCTTGCGCTGGGCGATGATGCCGAGCACGGACACGTAAGTGGGTGCGGCGATCAGGCGATCGTGGCCAAAGGCCCGGGCGCCTTCCTCGCTCCAGTGCGTGGGATGCGCATCCTGCACGGCCATGGCGTGCTTACGGATCTCCTCGCGGCCGATCTCGTAGTAGTCGTCGACGGTGTAGTGGAACCCGACGAGGCTCTGGGTGTGGGCGGCGATCTCCTCGGGAGTCGGCTTCGCACCACCGTTCGACGCCTCGTCCGCACGATCCCGGATCTCGGCTCCGCTTACCTGTGACATTGAGCACTACTCCCTTCGGGCCCACCACAGCAAGACGGGCCGCCTCGTGGAGAGGCAGCCCGCTGCTGGATGTACTTCGGAAAGGCCGACGACAGCGTCAGCGCGATTCCTTGTGCGCCTGATGCTTGCCGCAGTTCGGGCAGAACTTCTTGATCTCGAGGCGATCGGGATCGTTGCGGCGGTTCTTCTTCGTGATGTAGTTACGGTGCTTGCACACCTCGCAGGCCAAGGTGATCTTGGGGCGAACATCTGTTGAGGAGGCCACTTGATTGCCTTCTTTCGGGTGGTACGTGGTCGGGTTCGGAAGTTCCCTCAGGGCTTGCGACCCTTGCGCTCGGTTCCGGTCGGACCCGATGTGTAGCGGTGGAGGGACTCGATCCCTCGACCTCACGATTATGAGTCGTGCGCTCTAACCAGCTGAGCTACACCGCCCCGCGGACTTCTCGTCCAGCGAGCCCCCTGACGGAATCGAACCGTCGACCTTTTCCTTACCATGGAAACGCTCTGCCGACTGAGCTAAGGGGGCGTGCCCCGGGCGGTTGAGCCCGAGAGCCTTAACGAGGTTACACACTCGCGTCTGCGCTAGACAAATCGCTGGTCGGAGACCGTCTGAAGTGCAGTTTCGCGAAGATGGACCACGCTGTGGCAGGTATAGGATTCGAACCTATGTAGCTTGCGCGACGGATTTACAATCCGCTCCCTTTGGCCGCTCGGGCAACCTGCCGTGCCGCTCTCCCAGGCCGTCGCGACAGCCGTTCGAACAACGCCGTGAAGAATACAACGAACACCACGTCCACGCGCAAACCGGCTGGTCAACCGGACTCCCATGGCCATGACATACCCTGTCGGACATGGCTGATTCATCGTTCGACGTGGTGAGCAAGATCGACCGCCAGGAGGTCGACAACGCCCTCAACCAGGCTGCCAAGGAGTTGTCCCAGCGGTATGACTTCCGCGGCACCAACACCGGCATCGAGTGGTCCGGCGAGGAGAACATCGTGATCACCTCCGACGCCGAGGAGCGCGCGCAGGCGGGCCTCGAGGTGTTCAAGGAGAAACTGATCCGCCGCGACATCTCCCTCAAGGCGTTCGACGCCGGCGAGGTCGTCGGCTCGGGCAAGACCTTCAAGATCACGGGCTCGCTCGTGCAGGGCATCGACTCCGACCACGCCAAGAAGATCTCCAAGAAGATCCGCGACGAGGGCCCCAAGGGCGTCAAGGCGCAGATCCAGGGCGACGAACTTCGTGTGTCGAGCAAGAAGCGCGACGACCTGCAGGCGGTCATCGCGCTGCTCAAGGGCGAGGACTTCGGCATCGCCCTGCAGTTCGTCAACTACCGCTGATCCGCGCCTGCGCCCGAACCGGAATCCGTCCGCGGAAACCCAGACGGGTGCTGCGTCGTTTGACTGGATGAGGGCGCCAGCACTCCTCGGCCGGCAGCGGGTTGTCTCGCACCGGCCCGAGGAGCCCGAGACCCGCGGCGCCGGACAGACGAGGACCCGATGCATTTCAACGGCTTGAAGACGGCGGCTCTGCTGGGCCTGATGTCGGCGATCATCGTCGGCATCGGCGCGCTGTTCCAGAGCCCTCTGATCCTCTGGGGCTCGGTGGTCGTCGCCGTCGGCATGAATGCCTACGTCTACTTCAACAGCGCTAAGATGTCGCTGAAGGCGATGCACGCGCAGCCGGTCACCGAACTGCAGGCGCCGGTCATGTACCGCATCGTGCGTGAGCTGGCGACGACGGCACATCAGCCGATGCCCGCGCTCTACATCTCCCCCACCGAGTCACCGAATGCGTTCGCGACGGGTCGCAACCCCAAGAACGCCGCGGTGTGCTGCACCACCGGCATCCTGCACCTGCTCGACGAGCGCGAGTTGCGCGCCGTGCTGGGTCACGAGCTGTCGCACGTGTACAACCGCGACATCCTCATCAGCTCCATCGCCGGCGCGATGGCGGCGGTCATCAGCGGCCTCGCCAATTTCGCGATGTTCATGGGCGCGTTCGGCGGTCGAGACAACGCACCCAACCCGCTGGCCATGCTGCTGATCGCACTCCTGGGACCGATCGCGGCCACCCTGGTGAAGCTGGCCGTCTCCCGATCACGCGAGTTCCAGGCCGATCAGTCCGGCGCCGAACTCACCGGGGACCCTCTCGCCCTGGCGTCGGCGCTCGCGAAGATCTCGGGGGGCGTGCAGGCCGCCCCGTTGCCGCCGCAGCCCGACATCGCCGCGCAGTCGCACATGATGATCGAGAGCCCGTTCCGTGCCACCGACCGGATGGCCAAGATGTTCGCCACCCACCCGCCGACCGCGGAACGCATCCGCAGGCTGCAGGAGATGGCCCGCGACGGTCGGTGACCGCGTCGCTGCGGTTGGGCGAAGCCCTCAGCCCACGCGTTCGATCGTGTAGTCCACCAGCGACGCCAGCGCGCGGTGGGCCGGCGACTCCGGCAGCTCCGCGAGCATCGCGTGCGCCTCGTCGGCGAACTCCTGGAGCTTGGCCCGGGCCGCGGTCATACCCGCCGACGAGCCGAGCAGTTCGATCGCCTCGGCGACCTCGGCGTCGTCGGTCAGCGGCCGGGCGGTGCCATCGGCGGCGACCAGCAGTTCGCGCAACCGGGCCGACGTCGCGTCGTCTCCGGCGACGGCGTAGAGAACCGGAAGCGTGTGCACGCCTTCGCGCAGATCGGTGCCGGGGGTCTTGCCCGACTCCACCGACACCGAGCTGATGTCGATGATGTCGTCGGACACCTGGAAGGCGACGCCGACGATGTCGCCGATGCGCGAGAGCCGTTCGATGTCGTCGGGCGTGGCCCCCGAGGCCATCGCGCCGAAACGGGCGGCGGCGGCGATCAGCGAGCCGGTCTTCTCCCAGACGACCTGCAGGTAGTGGTCGATGGGGTCGGCGCCGGGCTTGACTCCGACCGTCTCGCGCATCTGCCCGGTGACGAGTTCGGCGAAGGTCTCGGCGATGATGCGCACCGCTTCGGGACCCAGCGTCGAGACGAGGCGTGAGGCGCGTGCGAACAGGAAGTCGCCGGAGAGGATGGCCACGCTGTTGGTCCAGCGTGCGTTGGCACTCGCCGCACCGCGCCGCATGGCGGCCTCGTCCATCACGTCGTCGTGGTAGAGCGTGGCGAGGTGGATCATCTCCACCACCGTCGCCGAGGTGATGACGTCGTCGGAGTCCGGGCGCGGACCGAACTGGGCGGCCAGGATCGCGAACATCGGCCGGAAACGTTTTCCCCCGGCTTTCGCGAGGTGGGTCGCCGCCTCGGTCATGACCTCGTCACCCGACGAGAGTTCGGCGAGCAGCAGATCCTCGACCCGCTGCAGCGAGGAGCGCACCGTGTCGGCGAACTCATCCGACACCAGGTCAACCCCGGCGAATGTGGACTTCACGGAAACGCGGCCCCATCTCGTCTGATCCGGCAAATACTCGACGGCGGACACGCGATTGCCGCGTAGACCCCACCTGCTGCGAGCCTATCCCGTCGGGGGTCCGGACATACTGGTCGGGTGAGCACGGACACGACCCCCACTTTCCCCGATTCCGCCGACGTCCTCGTCGTCGGCGCCGGACCGGGCGGATCGGCGGCGGCCGCCCACGCCGTCGCCGCCGGCCGGGACGTGGTCCTCGCCGACGCCGCGGTGTTCCCGCGCGACAAGACGTGTGGCGACGGACTCACCCCGCGCGCCGTCGCCGAACTCGACGCACTCGGGCTCGGCACACTTCTCGCCGATCGTCCGCGCATCGACGGGCTGCTGCTCAACGGATGGGGTGCACGCCAACAGGTCCGGTGGCCCTCGGGCCGGTTCCCGGCCTACGGGAGCGCGGTGGCGCGAACGGAGTTCGACGACGCCATCCGCGAACACGCGGTGTCGACGGGCGCGCGAATGGTGCAGGGCGTCAAGGCCGTTGGCGTCGAGATGGACGGTGACCGGGTGGGTTCGGTCACCTTCGCGACCCCCTCGGGCACCCATACCATGCGGGTGACCGACCTCGTCGTCGCCGACGGCGTCCGGTCCGGGATCGGGAAATCACTGGGACGGCAATGGCATCGGGACACCGCCTACGGGGTGGCCGCCCGCGCATATGCGCCGTCCGCGCGGGCCGATTCACATTGGATGGGCTCCCACCTCGAACTCCGCGGACCCGACGGCGGACTGCTGCCCGGGTACGGCTGGGTGTTCCCCCTCGGCACGGCCGGCGGCGGGCAGGTCAACGTCGGCGTCGGCGCCCTCGCGACGTCGAAACGCCCGGCGCACATGGCACTTCGACCGATCCTCGAACATTACGCCGCGATGGTGACCGACGAGTGGGCCCTCGACGGGCCGCCCGTCCGCATCACCTCGGCCCTGCTGCCGATGGGCGGTGCCGTCTCCGGCGTCGCCGGCCGCAACTGGATGCTGATCGGCGACGCCGCCGCATGCGTCAATCCACTCAACGGCGAGGGCATCGACTACGCCCTGGAGACCGCACGACTCGCCGTCGAACTCCTGGGCACCGACGACTACACCGAACGGTGGCGTGATGTCCTGGTGGGGCACTACGGACTCGCGTTCTCCGCCGCCCGACGCCTCGCCGGCCTGCTCACCATGCCCAAGACCGTGCCCACGCTCGGACGGCCCGGCATTCGATCCCCCCAACTGATGTCGATGGTGGTGCGGGTCATGGGCAACCTGATCACCGCCGAGGACGCCGACCTGGTGGCCCGCGCGTGGCGCACCGCCGGACGCATCTCCCGGCAGATCGACCCGCGTCCGCCGTTCTCCTGAGCGCCGCGGATCCGCCGATGTGCACGTTGGAACGTTCGCGCTATAATGTTCCAACCGTGTGGTCGCTGCCACACCTGTGACAGAATCAGGCCACCAGTCGACCCAGGAGATGGAAGATGTCCGCCGCATCCACTCTCGCCACCCGAACCAAGCACGCCCTCCAGAACCGACTGGCCCAGCGCTATCACCTGCGCGGCGAGATCGACCGCATGGATGCCGTCGGCGATCCGACCGCCATCGCCCGCGCACTCGGCACCCAGGAGTTCCCCTGGGGCATCACGCAGGCGTTGAGTTTCGCCCTCTTCCGCACCTACGCGGTGCCCTCGATCGGCGACCTCCTCTACAAGACCAGCCAGTTCACCGAGTCGACCCAGAAGCGCTACGACGACACCGTGCTGCTGCTCGACGCCCCGATCGAGCACGGGGTCGACAGCCCGGCCGGCCGCGCGGGCATCCGGCGCATCAACCAGATGCACGGCATGTACGACATCCCGAACGACGACTTCGTCTACGTGCTCGCCACTTTCGTCGTCTGCCCGGTCGAGTGGGTGAACTCCTACGAATGGCGTTCACTGACCAACCACGAGATCCTCGGCCTCACCAACTACTACCGTCGGCTCGGCCAGTTGATGGGCATCAAGGACATCCCCGAGACCTACGACGACTTCAAGAAGTTCTACGACGAGTACGAGACCGCCCATTTCGCGTTCAGTCCCGACTCCCTCGCGGTCGCCGACGCCACCTTGGATCTATTGGGCACGTTCATGCCGTACAAGCTGCTTCCACGTGCGGTGGTGCGCCGGATGTCGTTCGCGCTCATGGACGATCGGCTCCTGGGGGCGTTCGGATACCCGAAGCCGACGGCGGTCGAACGGGTGCTGGTGCGGGGCGGACTCAAGGCACGCGGGCTCGCCATCCGCCTGTTCGCCTCACCGCGGACCGAACCGCTCTTCGGGCGCCAGACGAAGCAGGTCCGCAGCTACCCCGACGGTTTCCGCGTCGACGACCTGGGCACGTTCGCACCGGGATGCCCGGTGTCGCACGACGCCGGGACACCGCGGGCCGCGAACTCCTAGGCCCGCGCCGAGTGGATTGCGGCGATGCCACCGGTCATGTTCTCCCACCGCACCCCGGAGAACCCGGCCTCGCGGATCAGGTCGCCGAGCGCGAACTGGTCCGGCCAGGCCCGAATCGACTCGGCGAGATAGACATACGCCGCCGGGCTGCTCGACACCTTGGTGGCGACCGCGGGCAGCGCCTTCATCAGGTACTCCATGTACACCGTGCGGAACGGTTTCAGCGTCGGCGTCGAGAACTCGCAGATCACTAGCCGCCCACCGGGTTTCAGCACGCGCCGGAGTTCGGCCAGCGCGGTGGGCACATCATTGACGTTGCGGAGTCCGAACGAGATGGTCGCGGCGTCGAACGAATCGTCGGCGAACGGGAGCGACAGGGCGTCGGCGGCGACCTTCGGCACGTCCCGGTGGGCTCCGGCCTTGAGCATGCCGAGCGAGAAGTCCGCGGCGATACAGTGCGCACCCGACGAGGCCAGCTCGACCGTCGACACCGCGGTGCCCGCCGCGAGGTCCAGGACGATGTCGCCCGGGTGTAGATCGAGGGCCCGACGGGTCTTCTTGCGCCAACCGCGATCCCGGCCGAACGACAGGACCGTGTTGGTGAGGTCGTAGCGGCGGGCGACGCCGTCGAACATCGCGGCGACCTCGGCCGGGTCCTTCTCCAGGCTCGCCCGGCCCACACTCGTCCCGCCCAGATCCGCTTGTTCCGGTGGTGTCGCGCCCGTCGATGCCATGCCGATCACGCTACCGGGCGATGCGCGTCCGACTGCCGTGAGGTGGGTCGCCCCAGACGCCGGTCCCGCACCTCAGGCCGGTCGCCCCACCTCGGTCACGACCCCGCCGCCGGTCACCGCGGCGTAGTGGTTCACCAGTTCCGCGCAGACCGATGGCCAGGTCCTCGCCCGAACGGCCTGCACCGCCGCGCGGCCGAACGCCGACCGCACCGACTCGTCGTGCAGGGACTCGACGATCGCGGGCAGCTTCGCGGCGAAGGCCTCGACCTCCAGCAGATATCCGGTGCGGAACGCCGACACCAGGTCGCGGGGGCCGCCCGCGTCGGGGCCGATCACCGGCAGTCCGCTGGCCATCGCCTCCTGGATGGCCTGACAGAACGTCTCGTGTTCGCCGGCGTGCACGAACACGTCGAAGCTCGCGTACGCACGGGCGAGGGCCTCACCGCGCAGCTCGCCGGTGAACACCGCATCCGGCATCAACCGCTCGAGCCGGTCCCGTTCGGGTCCGTTGCCCACGATCACCAGCTGCACCCGCGGGTCGCCCCACAGTCCGGCGAGCCGCTCGACGTGCTTCTCCGGCGCGAGCCTGCCGACGAATCCGACCACCAGTTTGTCGTCGGCGGTACCCAGCCAGTCCGCCCGCAACGACAGGTCGCGCTTGTCCGGGGAGAAGAGCCCGACGTCGACCCCGCGGCCCCATCGTGCGAGCCGGGGTACACCGTGCGCGGCGAGGACCTCGAGAGTCGCCGTCGACGGCGCAAGCGTGAGATCGCACATCTCGTGCAGGCGACGCGTGTAGCGCCAGGCGAGCTTCTCGACCGCACCCAGCCGGTACGCGGCGGCGAACCCGGCGACGTCGGTCTGGAACACGGCCACCACCGGCACCCCGAGCGCTCGGGCGGCGACGGCGCCCGCGGCACCCACCACGAAGGGCGACGCGAGGTGCACCACATCCGGCTCGAAGTCGCGCAGGGTGCGGTACAGCAGCGGCGACGGCACGCCCACCGGCAGCGAGGTCACCCGCGGCACCTGCACGGCGGGCAGCAGATGCACCGGGGTCCGGCGGCCGATCAGCCGCGGCCCACCCGGCACCCCGCGCGGGGTGTCGGGTGCGATGACGACGGCGGTGTGCCCGGTGGACTCGAGGTGGTCGACAACCCGGAGGACGGAGTTGACCACCCCGTTCATCTGGGGCAGGAAGCTCTCGGCGACGATCGCGACGCGCATGATCGAGATCGTCCCCCGGGGACTTGACCGGGCTCCACCCCGGAACATGTCGGACCGCCCAATTCGGGATGAACGGTCCGTGGCCCGCGCACCGGGGAGAGTGGAGGGGTGGCCGACATCCATCTCCTGCTGCTGAGTCGCTGGCTCACCCCCGTCCCGGCTTTCCTCGCGCCGCTCACCGGACCGGGCCGTCGCATCGCCTACGTCCCCACCGCGTCGTCGATCTATCCCGACCACGCCTGGCTCGACCTGGAGCGGGACACGCTGCGACACCAGGGCTTCGAGGTCACCGACCTCGACCCGGAACTGATCGGGGCCGCCGCCTTCGCCGGGGGACTCGGTGACGTCGACGCCGTCGTCGTCGCCGGCGGCAACACCTTCCACCTGCTCGGCGCGCTGCGACTGGCGGGCGCCGACCGTGTGCTCGTCGATGCGGTGCGAGCCGGCCTCCCCTACATCGGGGTCAGTGCCGGCGCCGCGGTGGTCGGTCCCGACATCGCACCTCTGGCACTGCTCGACGATCCCGCGGAGGCCGCGCCCCTGACCTCGACCGACGGTCTCGGACTCATCGACGCCACGGTGATCCCGCACGCGGAGGGCACGGTCGGCGGGCGCGGCCCGGTCGAGGCGACGCGGGAACGCTTCGGCGCGACCCATCGGCTGCATCTCTTGCGTGACGACGAGGCGATCGTCGTCGACGGCGACACGCTCAGGGTGATCCCGGGCTGACCGTCTCGTCCCGCTCGGCCGCGTTTTGCTCGTCCGCGTCCCGGCCGTCCGTGTTCTCACCGGCATCGTCGCGTCGTCGCCGACGGCGGCTGAACTCCGCGACCGCGACCATCAGCAGGCCGACGACCAGCCATGCCCCGACCATCACCGACAGTGCCGGGATGATCGACAGCACCGCGGTGCGGCCGGTCGGCCGGGCCAGATCGGGGTTGTAGACCGCGTAGTCGACGCTGATCCGCTGCCCCTCGCTCAGTTCCGTCGGGTACAGCAGCCCGAAGCGGGGACTGTGGAACGAGCCGTCCGGTGTCTGGAAGTTCACCGCGGCGTGCAGGCTGTCCACCGAGACGACCTCGGCCATCACGGTCGCCTTGCTGGCCTCGATCGTCGAATCGTTCTTGAAGCACCCGGCGATGAGGGTCAGCGCCATGAAGGTGATCGTGACGCCGACGACGAGCAAACCGAGCTGCACGCGTCGCTGGATCACCGGATTCATGCCGTTCAGCCTAGTGGTGCGCCCCGAGGAGTTCGCGGCCCGGCCGGTGCCGCGCTACCGGAGACGTGCGGCGATCGCCGCGTGCACTGCCCGTAGCCGCTCGCGGTCGGTGGCGACCTCGACGACCTCGATCCCGCCGGGAGCAGGCTCCTCCGCGAGCACCCCGCCCAGTTCGGCGACCGTCGCCCGCCGATGCGGGATGTGGAAACCCGCGCACATCGATGCGATGTCGGTGCGATGAGGTGTGCCGAAGACCCGTTCGTACGCCCCGGCGTACAGGCCGGTGTTGTACCGCGGGTCACCCTGTTCCAGCAGGCCGAAGATGCCGCCGCCGTCGTCATTGGCCACGACGATCCGCAGCGACGACGGGCGCGGCTCCCCCGGGCCGACGACCAGGCCGGTCGCGTCGTGCACGAACGTCAGGTCGCCCATCAACGCGATGGTCCGCGCGCCGGCCCGATCCCGGTCGAGGGCCATCGCGGCCCCGATCGCCGTCGAGTTGGTCCCGTCGATGCCCGCGACCCCGCGGTTGGAGAGCACCCGCACACCGTCGGTGATCCGGCCGGCCAGCGCGATGTCGCGGATGGGGTTGCTGGCCCCGACGACGAGCTGGTCACCCGCGGCCATGGCGTCGCCGACCGCGCGGGCGACATGGAGTCCGGTGGCCGCGCCCGGTTCGTCCAGTTCGGCGGTCACGGCGAACGCCACCCGCTCCTGTACCGCCGCGCATTCCTTGAGCCAGTCCTCCCGCGGCTCGCCGACGACCTCGATGCGGGTGCCGGTCGCGTAGACGTTGCCCGACACATCGGGCCACCGCGGCCCCGTGGTGAGTGCGTAGACACGGACCTCGGGGTCGGCGAGCAGGCGGGCCACCCCGCGATGCAACGTCGGCCGGCCACAGATGATCGCCTGCTGGGGTCGGACCGAGTTCAGGCCCAGCGGATGCAGCGGTGTCGCCGGCCGCGGTGCTGTCGGTTCGGCGACCGTGGGTACGCCGGCGAGGCCCGGATGGACACCCGACCCGTGTCCCGACACGACCACGGTGTCCAGGGACAGGTCGATGGGCAGCGGGACGTCGAGCTTGCCGACCGGTGCCTGGGTCCAGGGCAGCCCGCCCGGCCGGCCCGAGAACGCTCCGAGATCGGCCGTCGGGTCGGGGCCCGCGAGCTCGTCCGGGTCGGGCACGAGCGGTTCGCGCAGCGGGATGTCGAACTGCACCGGGCCGGCGTTGCCGGTACGCGCGCCCCGGGCCGCGGCCAGCACGCGGCCGACCGCCGACCGCCACTGGCTGTTGGTGTCGAGGTCCTGTTCGGCGAGGCCGAGGCTGATCGCCGCACGCACCTGGGTCCCGAAGATGCCGAACTGCTCGACGGTCTGATTGGCACCGGAACCGAGGAGCTCGTACGGACGGTTGGCGCTGACGACGACGAGCGGCACCCGGGCATAGTTCGCCTCGAAGACCGCAGGCCCCATGTTCGCCACCGCGGTGCCACTGGTCATCACGATGGGCACGGGCTGTCCCGACGACACCGCGAGACCGAGCGCGAGGTAACCCGCCGAACGCTCATCGATCCGCACGTGCAACCGCAACCGGCCGGTGGCGTCGGCGGCGTGGAGGGCGAAGGCGAGCGGCGCGTTGCGCGACCCCGGACACAGAACGGCCTCACGGACACCGCCGCGGATCATCTCGTCGACGATGACCCGGGCCTGCAGCGTGGACGGATTGGGCCCCGGGGCGTTCTGGGCCGGTCGGTTCATCCCACAAGCCTAGTGGTGGGGCCGGGGACCACTACCGGGTACTCCCGAGTCCCGACATCACGGCGGGGAGCGGCGTTACCCTCGTCACGTGGGCTTTTACGACGACCGGGTCCTGCCGCACCTCATCGAACGCACCTGCGGGATGGCCGCATTGACCCCGCTGCGAGCACGGGCCTGCGCACCCCTGTCCGGTCGGATGATCGAGATCGGATTCGGCTCGGGACTCAACGTCGGCGTCTACCCGCCCACTCTCACCGAGGTCGCCGCGGTCGAACCCTCCGCGGTCGGATGGTCGATGGCCACCGATCGCGTCGCCACATCCGCGGTGCCCATCGAACGCGCCGGACTCGACGGCCAGCGGCTGGAGTTCGACGACGATTCCTTCGACGCCGCGCTCACCACCTTCACCCTGTGCACCATCCCCGATGTGCGGGCGGCCCTCGGCGAACTTCGTCGCGTGTTGCGCCCGGACGGACAGCTGGCGTTCCTCGAGCACGGATCCGCCCCGGACGCGCGGGTCCGTCGATGGCAGCGGCGCCTCGAGCCGATCCAGAAGCGGGTCGCGGGCGGCTGCCACCTCACCCGCGACGTCCGCGCCGAGCTGACCGCCGCCGGCTTCGCGCTCGGGCCCGTCGACGCGTTCTATCAGCCCGGCGTCCCGAAACCCTTCGGCGCACTGAGCCTCGGGACCGCGCGCCCGGCCTGACGCCCCACTCGCTCCGCTCACCTCGCTCCCGGCGGCGGCCACCATTCGCCCCGCTCGCCCCACTCGCTCCGCTCCCGGCGGCGGGCACCATTCGCCCCGCTCGCTCCGCTCCCGGCGGCGGGCCTTACTGTGGAGCCAGTGCGTCGCTGGATTCTGCTGGTACTCCTCACCGCGGTCGCGACGCTGGTACTCGAGGTCTTCGACGTCGACGCCGCCGCCCTGTTCGCGGGCCTCGTGGTCGCGGGGGCCCTCGCCATCGCCGGCCGCGCCCCAGGCCGGACGGGCACCGAATCCGGAACCGCCCGAACACCGGCCGATGCCGACGAACCGATCGTCCCGCGGTGGGCGTTCGTGGCGTCGCAGGGTGTCCTCGGTGTCTTCATCGGCACGATGGCCGAGCCCGAGACCGTCAGCGGCCTCGGCTCGTCGTGGTTCCCGGTTCTCGTCATCGGCGTGGGCACCCTGGTCATCTCGATCGCCTGCGGCGCCCTGCTCGGCCTGCACCGCCACGTCGACCCGCTGACCGGCTCCCTCGCACTCGTCGCAGGCGGGGCGTCCGGGCTGGTCGCGCTGGCCCGCGAGTTCGGTGGCGACGAACGGATGGTCGCGGTCATCCAATACCTGCGCGTCGCCCTGGTCACCGTCACCATCCCGCTGGTCGCCTCGCTCGTGTTCGGCGCCGACGGGGATGCCGTCGCACCGGGTGCCGACGCGTGGTCGGCGGAGACCCTGCAGGGGCAAGCCTGGGGCCTGCTGCTCCTCGCGGTGTGCCTCGGCGTCGGGATTCCGCTCGGCCGGTTGCTGCGCATGCCCGCCGCCGGACTGCTCGGTCCGCTGGCGCTGGCCACCGTGGCCGAGCTGACCGGGATCGCCGGCTCGGCCGAGGTCTCCCCCGCCCTGCTCGCCGTCGCCTACGCCGTGATCGGCTGGCAGGCGGGACTCGGTTTCACGATGCCGCGGCTGCGGGCGATCGGCCGCGTCCTGCCCCTCGCGCTGGTGCTGATCCTCGTCATCGGCGCCGGCTGCGCCCTGCTCGGGGTGGCGCTGTCCGCCTGGACCGGCGAGTCGATGTTCGACTGTTATCTCGCGACCACACCGGGCGGCATCTATGCGGTGCTCGCGGCCGCGACCGGCGCCGGCGGCAACGTCGCCTTCGTGGTCGCCGCCCAGATCCTGCGCGTGCTGCTCATGCTGTTCGTCGCGCCCTTCGCCGCCAGTCTCGCGGCGCGGCGCTCACCATGACCGTTCCATCCGACTCGGCGGTTACGTGTGACCCGCGTCCCACGTAAAGTCGGGAAGATGAGCGGGGAATCGAACACCGACACCACATCCACTCCAGAACCGACTCCGAACGGCCGGCCCGGCGGGCACGGTCGCGAATTCGACGTCGTGGTCTACGGCGCCAGCGGCTTCGTCGGCGAACTCACGGCCCGGTATCTGGCCGACCACGCACCCATCGGCACCAAGATCGCGCTGGCGGGACGCAACGAGTCGAAGTTGACCGCCGCGCGCGAGCGTCTGCCCTTACGCGCGCACGACTGGCCCCTGATCATCGCCGACGCGGAGTCACCCGCCGCACTCGACGCCATGGTCGCGCGCACGCAGGTCGTCTGCACCACGGTGGGTCCCTACCTGAAGTACGGCGAGGCCCTCGTGGTGGCGGCGGCGACCGCAGGCACCGACTACGTCGACCTGACCGGCGAGGTGCCCTTCGTGCGCTACTCCATCGACAAGGTCCACGATGTCGCCGCCGCCTCGGGGGCCCGCATCGTCCACTCCTGCGGCTTCGATTCCGTACCGTCCGACATCACCACCTACGCACTGTTCAAGAAGATCGCCGACGACGCCGCGGGCGAGATGACCGACACCACCCTCGTCGTCGAGTCGTTCCGCGGCGGAATCTCCGGCGGGACAATCGATTCCATGCGAGTGATCGCCGAGGAGGCCCGCAACGCGCAGTCCCGACGACTCATGCTGAACCCACAGGCGCTGTCCAGCGGGCCGGGCGACGTGCCCCGGGTCAGCCTGTCCGACGAACCCAGCGACCTGTCCATCATCAACGCCAAGAAGGTCGACCCGTCGCTGCGCGGCACACTCGCCCCCTTCTTCATGGCGGCGCACAACACGCGAATCGTCCGACGCTCGAATGCTCTGCTGGACAACGCCTATGGCAAGAACTTCCATTACGCGGAGACGATGAGCGTCGGCAGCGTCCCCGCGGTCTCGACACTGCTCGCCGGTGCGGTCGCGGTCGGCACCGGCGCGTTCATGGGAGCGATGAGTTTCGGTCCCACGCGTCGAGTCCTCGACCGCGTGCTCCCGAAGCCCGGCGACGGGCCGAGCGAAAAGGCCCGCGAGAACGGCTATTTCGTGGTCGGAACGTTCACCCGGACCACCACCGGCCGGCGCTACCGGGCCCGGATGCGCGCCCAGGGCGACCCCGGATACAAGGCCACCGCGGTGATGCTCGCCGAGAGCGCGCTGGCACTGGCCCTCGATCGCGACCGCCTACCCAAGCGCTCCGGGGTCCTGACGACGGCCGTGGCGATGGGCGACGCCCTCATCGACCGCCTGCGCAACGCCGGGTTCAGCATCGACGCGACCGAGCTCACCGACTCGGCGCCGGGAGCGTAGCGAGCGGGCCGCATCCCACGCACCGCTGACCCCGATCCACCCAGACGCCACCCGATCGTGTTCTCCGCAGCCGTCCGGATCTTCTCCGGCACAGCAGGACTCGCGGTCGGGTGCCGTCGTTTCCGGGTCCGGAAAATTTCTGGCACTCTCCCCTCCAGAGTGCTAGACGAGCCACGGATCCGGTGCTATCTTCGTTGGCAGTACAGCGATGAACTGCTCGTCTGACGGGTGGCGAGCAGCCTTGAGAACAGGAGGTGAACTGCTGTGCTTCGTTTCGATCCCTTTTCCGACATGGATGCCTGGACACGAGGCATGATGACCGGTTCAGCGGCCGGAACCGCCCGCACTCCGCGATTCATGCCCCTGGACCTGTACAAGGTCGAGGACCACTATCTGCTCGTCGCCGATCTACCCGGCGCCGATCCCGGCTCCATCGACGTGAGCGTCGACAACGGCGTCCTCACGTTGTCCGCCCAGCGCAGTACGCCATCCGACGAGGGCGTGCAGTGGTTGACCAGCGAGCGCTTCTCCGGGACGTATCGCCGCCAACTGACCCTCGGCGACGCCATCGACAGCTCGGCCATCTCGGCGCGCTACGACAACGGCGTGCTCACCGTGACGATCCCGGTCGCCGAGAAGGCCAAGCCGCGACGGATCGAGGTCGAGAGTTCCGGCCGACCACAGGCGATCGAGACCGGAACGGTCACATAAGTCGATCTTGTTTGCCGACAACACTTTTCGCACGGCAACCGCGAGCTGACCGGGAGGTGCCATCGACGACGATTCATTCCGCTCCCTGAGGTAGGAGGAGCGATAGCGACAGCCTTTCGCTCCCTGAGGTGCGAGGAGCGATAGCGACGAGCCTCGAAGGGCCTGGCGAGAAAAGTCACCACGCCCTTCGAGGCTCGCTTCGCTCGCACCTCAGGGAGCAGGATCAGATTCGCTCGGCCACAGCATATTCGGGCTGATCTGCGATCAGATTCGCTCGGCCACAACATGTTCGGGCTGCTCAGCGATCCGATCCGAACAGGTCCACCAGCGGCGCGGGCCGTCCGAACAGGTAGCCCTGGGCGTAGTCGAACCCGAACTCCTCCAGGATCGGGAGCACCTCTTCCGATTCGATGCCCTCGGCCACCATCTTCACCCCGGTCGCGGCGGCCATCTCGCCGATCGCACGGACCACCGCGCGGTCCGGGGAGCTGTCGGCGAGTTGCGCGATCAGGGTCCGGTCGACCTTGAGGACGTCGACCGGGAGATCGCGGACGTAGCGGAGTGCCGAGAAGCCGGCACCGAGGTCGTCGATGCAGATGGTGCAGCCGAGATCGTGGAGTGCGTCGATCGCCCGGGAGGCCGACGTGTCGACCCGGATCGCCTGGTCCTCCCGCACCTCGACCCACACCCTCGACGGCTCCACACCGTGCCCGTCGATCAGACCGTGCACGTAGGAGACGAGCCCGTCGTCCCACAGCTGCTGCCCGGACAGGTTCAACGAGACGAACGTACCCGGGCCGACCTTGTCGGAGATCGTCCCCGACAGGTCCCGGATGGCTTCCCCGATGGCATGCCGCCCGATGGGAGCGAGCAGCGAGATCCCCTCGGCCACCGAGAGAAACGCGTCCGGAGCCAGAACGCCGGACTCGGTGTGCCAGCGGAGCAGTGACTCGTAGCCGACGACGCGCCGGTCGGGCACCGCGACGATCGGCTGGTAGAAGACCGAGAAGTCGCGCTCGACCGACCTGGTCAACCAGCCGGCCAGATCGACCTCGGCCCGGATGTGGCGCTGCATGGTGGGTGTCGCGAATGCGACAGCCCGTCGGCTGCTGAGCGCGATACACAGCGCGGCGTCGGCATGGCGGACCAGATCGTCCTCGGAACTCGCCGCGAGCTGCTCGTCACCGACGGCGACACCCATGCACACGTCGAGGAACCAACTCCGATCGCCGTCGCTCACGGTGTGGGCGCCGAGTTTGGTGCGAGCGGCCTCGATCAGCGCGTTGCGCCCGAGTTCGTCGGCACCGGCGCCGGTCCACGGAAGGTAGATGAGCCAGTAGAAATACGACCGTCGATGGAATCGGGCCTGCGGACTGATGGGCATCAGCACCTGCTCGATGAATCGCTCGGACGCCGAGGCCGCGGCCTCGTAACCGTAGGCCACCACGGCTCGGTGGTACGGGTCGACCGACACCGCGATCACCGAGCTACCGAGCGTCAACACGACGTCATTCGCTGAGCACGCTCCACGTGCCACCGTCCGATCCCCCGGGCGGCGCCGGGGCGCCGCAGTTCTCTACCGCGGAGATACTACTCAGCCGGCCCGCTCCCGGGAAGAAGACGACCCGGTACCGGTGTGCGGCCCGTGCGACCGATATGACCGTTCTCACATTCCTCGCCGGCGCCGGTCGCCAATCCGGTGACAAAAGTGACCCGTCGGGTCCGACAAGGGTTGACACATTGCTTTCTAATCAGGAGTTCAAGAAAGCCGGGACCGGCCCCAGCGCCGATTCGCGACTCATTTCGACAACTCTGCTAACGATTCCGGGAGAAGCCCCAAAACTGCTGGTAAGGTACTTTCATTGCCTATGCATAGGACACCGCGGTGCGATTTTCGCCAAGGGATTCTCAGTTGCATTTAAGCGAAGTTCGGCGAACAAGCGGTTGACTCCACAGCCGCCGACGGAAAGCGGTCGTGGTTGATGGCGTTGATCAGGAGGGTGCTCCGTCGCTACGACGCCCGGTCGATGGCGACGCTGATCAGCACCGGCGGTGTCATCCCACTCCCGGTCATCAGCGTGCTCGCGCCCGAGACCCTCTACCCGGGCGGGATGCCGATCCTGCTCACCATCTGGTCGTTCATCGCGGTCGTCTTCGCGGTGACGGCGATTCGCGCCCGGCTGACCGATCTCGAGTTCGCGTTCCTCGGCGGTCTGGGCATCGTCGGGATCTGCGGCACCTCGATGATCCTCGCCTCGCCACGTTCTTCGACCCTTGTCCTGGCGATCGTCGCGGTCATCCCCGCGATCGGCGCGATCTCCGCCACGACCCGGCTCATCTTGTCCCACCTGGCGCTCGCGGTGGTGTGCGCGTCGGTGGTCCTGGGCGTGACCACGTCGTCCGTTCCGGAATACCTGATCAGCTTCGGCGCGATGCTCGGCCTGATCGTGGTGCCGGTCTTCCTCGTGGTCGCCTTACGGAAATCGATGGAAGCCGTGCTCGACCAGCAGACCCGCCTCGTCGGGATCGATCCGCTGACGGGCCTGCTCAATCGCCGAGGATTCCTGATCCGTGCGTCGCAACTGCTTTCTGCCGCACGCTCGTCCACGGGCTGGATCGGCATCCTGCTGCTCGATGTCGACCACTTCAAGCGGATCAACGACCAGTACGGCCATCTCGCCGGTGACGGGGTGTTGCTGGCAGCATCGGCCGCGATCCGGGAACACGCCCCCGTCGGTTCGGAGGTGTGTCGCTACGGCGGCGAGGAGTTCCTCATGTTCCACGTCGTCCACGATGCGGACGAGCTGTGGCTCAGCGCCGAACGCCTACGTGCCGCCGTGGCCGCCGCCGCACCGGTGACCATCAGCGTCGGCGGTGTCTGCGCGCCGCTGCGCGTCGCGGGCGACCACCTGGTCTCCGGTCACTTCGAGACCGCCTTCTCCACCGACGACGTGATCGGCAATCTCCTCGGACAGGCCGACGACTGCGTGTATCAGGCGAAGGAGAACGGCCGCGACACCACCGTGATCAAGTCCATCGACGAGGTGATCTGGAACGACGGGGCACCGAGCGCGCATGCCGCCGACGCGGAACGAACGGTGTCACCGCCGTCGGCGAGCCTCTACGAGGTGTTCTACCGCCGGCCGGCCGACTTCGTCGACATCGACAGCCGCACCAGCGGGCGTTGAGTCGTCACCGCCTGGAGCTCGTCGGCCTCCCGCCGCATGCGGCGCCAGGTCTCCGGACTGGTGAGGCCGCTCAGCCGGGCACGATCCCACCACATGAGCCGGGTGCGGTAGCGGTCGTCCGGAAACGGCGTCGCCGGCACCGACTCGTCGACGCGTCCACCGCCGGACTGCCAGCGTCGCAGTACGTGGTCGGCCGCGGTCGCCATCATGGCGTCGACCCCGGACAGCTCCATGATGACCAGTCCCAGCCGCGACAGCTGCCCCGCAACCGAGCCGGCGATCGGCGAACGCTCGTCGACCCAGGCCGTCTTGACCTCGACGATGCCGCCGTGCAGACGCTCTTCGATGGCGTTGACGAGCTGCACCTGACCAGGCTGGCCGGCCCATTCGACCAGCGCATGGGACTGCGCGGCCGCGTCGAAACGGGGCTGGACCCGCAGGCCGCCGACGACCTTGCCCTCGACGTCGAGCACCGCGAAGAACATCGCCGTGCCGTCGCCACCGGCGACCTCGTCGTACTCGAGCGCGGCCGCGCACCCGTGGCGGTGGTAGGACAGGTCCGCGCCGGACAGGTACTCGTGCCAGAGTTCGGGTTCGGACCGCGGGCTCGCCACGACCACCGAGTACTCCGTCCCGGTTTCGGGCGCGACCGCTCGCAGCATGCCGGTACGAACCTGATCATTGGTGGCTGACATCTTTTTCATCGCAGTATTGCCTTCCGGTAATTAGGAAATTTAGAGACGAGATCTCCCCCGACCCCGCGTGTAATGCTGCCACAGGGGCGCATTTATGCACTCCGACAAGCACACTTCTTTTCCCCGAACCGCCGCATTGACGGTTGGCGTCGTGCAATCCCGTGCGACACGATGGGTGTATGAACACGCCGCCGGACACTGCCGCCACCCTCTACTCACCGGACGAACTACCCGTCGAGTTGACCGCGGAACCCGCCCTGATCGTGTCCGACATCACCGGGCGCACGAGCCGCGCGCTCGACGAACTCCTCCCGCCCGCGGAGCCGGCGCTGCGGGACGAGAGCCCGCGTTTCGCGCACTTCCCCTGGCGCAACGCTCTCGTCAAGATCCCCGGTCCGCGCACGTTCCGGCGCCTCCGACTCGACCGCAACCGGCACAAGCTGACCGCGGCTCAGCAGGCCGCCGCCGGCGACCTCCGCATCGGTGTCGTCGGATTGAGTGTGGGACATGCGATATCGCTCACACTGGCACTCGAAGGGCTCGCGGGCGAAATGCGTCTGGCCGATTTCGACGAACTCGAACTGACCAATATGAATCGAATTCCGGCGACCCTCATGGATATTCACGACAACAAGGCCGTGGTCGCCGCGCGGCGCATTTCCGAGATCGATCCATATCTCACCACCGTCGTGTACTCGGGGGGAATAACAACCGAGAACATCGATCAATTCCTCGACGGGCTGGATATTGTCGTCGAAGAATGCGATTCCTTCGATGTGAAGGTGCTCGTCCGCGAGAAGTGTCGGTCGCGCGGAATTCCGGTCCTGATGGAAACCAGCGACGGCGGAACACTCGATGTCGAGAGGTTCGACCTCGAACCGGAGCGGCCGCTTTTCCACGGTCTGGCGGGCGATCTGCAGATCGAGGATCTCGTCGGACTCGACCGCGCGGCCCTCACCCCGCTGGCCGTCCGGGTGCTCGAGCCGACGAAGGTGACCGCACCGATGGCGGCGTCGGCCATCGAACTGGGCCACACGGTGACCGCCTGGCCGCAACTCGGCGGCGATGTCCTGCTGGGCGGTGCGACGGTGGCGGCGGCGGTTCGCCGCCTCGTCCAGGGCAAGTCGCTGCGTTCGGGACGCGTCCGCTTCGATCGTGACTCCTGGCTCGACGGTCTCGAGGACCCGATCGGCACAGCCGTCGCCGACGACGGTCCGCAGGCGGCGCGCAGCACCGAACCGCTCGCGTCGCCGTGTGAGGACTCGCGCGTCGAGGCGATGGGCGACCGCGAACTCGTCGT
This sequence comes from Gordonia sp. PvP123, assembly GCF_040547295.1. Lineage (NCBI taxonomy): Bacteria > Bacillati > Actinomycetota > Actinomycetes > Mycobacteriales > Gordoniaceae > Gordonia > Gordonia sp. PvP123. The sequence continues at coordinate 246,496 of NZ_JBEPPN010000003.1, forward strand.
GCACGCCGCGAGGCGTGCGCCGTCCGCGGGCAACCAGCAACCGTGGGAGATCACCTCCGACGACGACACCGTCACCATCACCCTCGACCGCACGCGCACCTCGACCCTCGATGTCGAGCACCGGGCATCGGCGGTGGCGGTCGGTGCGGCGCTGTACAACGCCCGCGTGGCGGCGACGGCACGCGGGGTGCTCGACGACATCGAGATCATCGACGACGCAGGCACGCTGGCCGGTCGGGCACGGTTGAAGGGCCTCGACACCGGCTCACGGTCGCCGGACGCGGAGGCGGAACTGAGCGCGCTGCTCGCCCGCGGGACCCGACGCGGCGTCGGGGACGGGTCACCGCTGTCGGAGGCGGACCGCAGTCGGCTGCATGCCGCCGCCTCGAGTGACCGCACGCGCCTGCTCGCCCTCACCGACCGCAGGGACATCGACCGCTACGCCTCGATCATCTCCCGGTCGGACCGCGCCCGGTTCCTGACGCCCGAACTGCACCGCGAGATGTTCCTGGAGCTCACCACCGACCCGGCTGCCGCCGAAGGCATCGACGTCGCCTCGCTGGACCTGCCACCGGCGATGGCGGGCATGCTCGACGTGCTGCGCCGTGCCGACGTGATGGCCCTGCTCGACGAATGGGGCGGCGGCACCGCGCTCGGCGCCGACGCCGGCTCACGGGTCGCGTCGTCGTCCGCGGTCCTCGTGTTGGTGCAGCGGGGCACGGCAGCGGTGGACTATCTGCGCGGGGGGATCGTCGCGGAACAGTTGTGGGTGGCCGCCGAGCGACTCGGCTACGCGGTCCATCCCATGACGCCGACATTCCTCTATGCCGACGACGACGAGACCGCCCGCGCGCTGTCGAGCAATCACGGCGACGAACTGGCCGCCCTGCGTCGCGAGATGCTCGAGACGTGGCCGCTCGACGCCGACGAGGCGCCGACCATCGTGATGCGGCTCTCGCGCGCGGACTCGCCCGTGGAGGTCAGCCGGCGGTTGCCCGTGCGCGGGTGAGCTAGGCCTGCCCGGGGTTGAGCTTGATGAACAGCGCGTCCATCTCGGCGCAGAGGCGGTCACCGTCGTGGAGGGTGCCCTTGATGAACACCTTGCGGCCCTCGATGCGGTCGGCCCACGCGTGGATACGCAGCGGCGTGTTCAGCGGCGTGATGGACCGGTACTGCACGTTCAGGTAGGCGGTCCGGCTGACGGCCTGGATCGCGACCGCCGACGCGAAGCCGCCGACGTCGTCGAATGCGACCGCCACGTGCCCGCCGTGTGCGGCGTTGTTCCCGCCGAGGTGGAAATCACGGAACGTCAGCTCGGCGATGACCCCGGTCTCGGTCAACTCCTTGACCTCGTACGGCGGCAGGGTGATGTTGCCCCGCGACGGCAGGTCGATCCGGGTCCCGGCCGGTGAATGCCATTCGTCGATCCGGACCTTCGCCAGCTTCTCGTTGACGGCTGTGAGGTGGTCGATGAGTTCGTCCACGAGCGCGTCGTCGGGGCAGGCGTACCGAGCGTTGTCCATGAGCAGCCGAACCTGCTCGCTGAACTCTCCGTAGCGTGGGCCGCCGCGCTCGGTGGTGACGGCCGTGTGCGCCCGGAAACCACCTTCGTGCGGGTCCTCTTCGACGGCCTCGACGGCGCGATCGTTCGCTTCACTCACCGATCAACCGTATAAGAGGCAGCGACGTCGGAGCCTAGCCGGTGTCGGTCTTCCGCCCGGTTCGTCGGCGGTCGGCCAGATCCACGCAGACCCCTCCGCGGGCCAGCCGTCGCGTGGACTCCGGGATGTAGTCCGGAACCCCGCGCGGTCCGCGCTCTTTCTCGTCTCGGATTCGGACCGCCCTCCCGACGATCACCGCGACCGCCGCGGACAGCACACACCACGCGCCCCCGACGATCAGAATCCACCCCCATACAGCCATACGAACAGCTAAGCACCCAAAACTGAGATTTCGGTGATGTTGGGGCGACGGCCGACCACAGTCCAGTACTTGAATGCAATCCGCGTCGGAGTTGTGTCGACTTCGTGACCTCTGCTCACCAATCCACGCGGCGTCGGCCGCGGGGAACTCCCCGGACGTGGCGTCGATAGGCTGATTCCATGACTGCCACGCCAGAAACCACGGGGACGCCAGGCACCCAGGACTCCGCCGACCAGCCCTTCGACCCGGCGTCGTGGGCCGCGGTGCCCGGCTTCGACGACCTGACCGACATCACGTATCACCGCCATGTCGGCGAGGGGCGCGAGCACGGCATCGTGCGCGTCGCGTTCGACCGCCCCGAGGTCCGCAACGCCTTCCGACCGCACACCGTCGACGAGCTTTATCGCGTCCTCGACCATGCGCGCCGGACTCCCGATGTCGGCACCATCCTGCTGACCGGAAACGGCCCGAGCCCCAAGGACGGCGGGTGGGCGTTCTGCAGCGGCGGCGACCAGCGCATCCGCGGACGTTCGGGCTACCAGTACGCCACCTCGCACGACGACGACGTCGCAGCGGCCGGCGCCGACACCGTCGACGCGGCGCGGGTGAAGGCCGAGGGTGGGCGGCTGCACATCCTCGAGGTCCAGCGACTCATCCGCACCATGCCCAAGATCGTCATCGCCGTCGTCAACGGCTGGGCCGCCGGCGGTGGGCACTCCCTGCACGTCGTGTGCGACCTGACCCTCGCGTCCGCCGAACACGCCCGGTTCAAGCAGACCGACGCCGATGTGGGCTCCTTCGACGCCGGGTACGGCAGCGCCTACCTCGCCAAGCAGGTCGGGCAGAAGTTCGCGCGCGAGATCTTCTTCCTCGGGGAGGCCTACGACGCCGAGACCATGCACCGGATGGGTGCGGTCAACCGCGTCGCACCGCACGCCGACCTGGAGACCACCGCCATCGAGTGGGCGCGTCGGATCAACAGCAAATCGCCGACGGCGCAACGCATGCTGAAGTTCGCGTTCAACCTCACCGACGACGGCCTCATGGGCCAGCAGGTGTTCGCGGGCGAGGCAACCCGCCTGGCCTACATGACCGACGAGGCGGTCGAGGGCCGCGACGCCTTCCTCGAGAAGCGCGACCCGCGCTGGGATGATTACCCGTACTACTACTGAGCCACCACTACTGAACTACTACCGAGGCGGGTGCCCGAGCGTCCGCCGGCTGCAGGCCGCGAATTCGCCGCGGAACGCGGCCGGCGGGTACGTCGATAGTTGCGTCGACCGCCTTGACCGGATTCATCGGACATCGGCGGGCAAACCCTCGATTGGACCCCGTCGGCCAGGCATCCGGGGTCGGGTCCGGGTGAAATACGTTGTCTGTCAACGGTTCACCGACACCCACGTGCGCTGGTGCCGGCGCATCCATCGGGTGTTGTGACCGCCCAGATGCTCGACTCACCACGCGACTGTGCTTCGTGTCGCGCGCCTCAAGTCGGTGGGGTCCTGGCGTGGGCGTGGATGCCTTCGGACGTCGCACACGATGCCATCTTGCGCGGATGTGCCCTTGCAACCGTTTTATGACGTCGAGGAGATCGGCGCAGCCGTGACGGCTTGTAGCATCGATCAGCCACGATGCCCTTGGCTACCTCCAGTGCCGCGAACAGCATCGTGGTGCCGTTTCGCTTGCGGTCGCGAGTCGCCTCTGCGGCTCCCCCCCAGTCGCATCGGCAAGATCGGTGGCGTCCGGCTCAGCTTGGACTTGGCTACTCCCCAACTCGGGATCTGCGGAGAACGTGAACGTTTGCCGCCGCCACGGTGGCATCACCGTCACCGACTTGTGCCGCGCGCAACCGTGTGGTCCAGTGCGTCACCGCAACCTGACTGACGGCGGCTCCACAACCGCGACGATACCTCGGCGCAATCAATAGGTTTCGACCGGCGGACACGCACTCGCAATGAAGTCCTTTAACCCTTGCGCGACAGACGGATCACACCTCCCGACATCCTCGGTACCGCCAGCTCCGCACCGCCTCCGACGTGCCCCTTACCAGCCGCCACCGACAGCACGGACCGAGACCGCTCCACCAGAACCGAACCCTTTGCCTGCGAACGAGCCCAGGGGCGTGCGAGCGGCCGCATCTGAAACGGGCGTGACTTCTGTTCACTGTTGTTGCCAGACGCGTCTAGAGTTCCTGAATATGACTCAACAGCAACATATTTCGCGATGATCAGGCTGTGGAAACACCTCGTCATCGAATGAATGTTCCGGTACCTTGGAGTCATGCCAGAGCTCACCACCCTCCTCGACCAGCTCATCGAGACCACCCCGCCCGCCGACGACCCTACTGGCAGAAAGACATTCGACGCTCTCAACACCTTGCGGTTGCTCCGCAACACCATCGATCACCAGATCGTCACGCACGCAGTGCAACTCGATGAACTGGGCGTCGCGCAGAAGGCCGGTGGGACCACCAGGAAGGTGTTGATCGAGATCGGTTACGCACCCGCTGCGGCTCTACGTGCCATGCGAAGCGTCGACGCTCTCCCCACACTGCCCACCCTGGCCCGTCACGCCGCCGACGGACGCCTGTCGAGCGAAGTCACCGACGCCATCATCCGCGGCATGGCACAGATCGACAAGCGCTCGCCGACAGCGCTTTCCGACGAGGAGCGTGCCGGTTACGAGACTGTCCTGCTCGGTCAAGCGCTGTCAGGTGCAACACCGACAGAAGTAGACAAGTACGCCCGAGCCATCGGCAACACCATTGCCGACACCACCGACACCGGTGTGTCAGCCGCCGATGATTCGACGCTGAACACCGTCAACGTCCACACCACCGACGACGGACGGGTCGACATCCGCGCCGACCTCACTCAGGTGGTCGGCGAGAAGTTCCTCTCGATGATCGACGAACGAGCCTGCCCGAGGCCCGAACCCGACGGCGCCGATGATCGACGCTCCGCTGAGCAACGGCGCGCCGATGCGTTCGAGTTGATCCTCGACCAAGCCGCACTCGGCGCCACCCTCGACTCGGTCGGTTCACCACGGACGCAACTGTTGGTGACGATCCCTGCCACCGGCGCTGATCCCGCGTCCCTGCCGTGGACCGGAACGGTCAGTGAGGCCGTCGCCAAACAGGTGTCGTGCGACGGTTCGCTGACGGAGATCGTCCTTGACGGCGAAGGCGTACCGCTGCAGATGGGGCACACCCACCGACTGTACCCGCCGCATTTACGCAAGGCGGTCATCGTGCGCGACCAATGCTGCGTCAAATGCGGTGCACCACCGTCACATACGCAGGTGCACCACATCGCGCACTGGGCCGACGGCGGTCCCACCGACCTCGACAACGGATGCCTGCTCTGCCAACGGTGCCACACCCAAGTCCACCATCACGGCTGGGACGTCGTGATGGGCTTCGACCGCCACCCCTGGCTCGTTCCGCCTGCCACCATCGACCCGCAGCGACGTCCACTACCCGCCTACAACCGCCGCACCATGCGCCTCGACGACGCCGCCTGACCGACCTTCCGACAACAGTTCTCGCGTAGCACCTTTGCACCCGTCCGATGGCCGGGACCGCATCCGTCCCTTGACAACTCCACAGTGACGCCGCTCCCACACGGTACCGGCGTACTCAACCGATCGAACGCCGAGGCGTTGACGACCTCACCCATTTCTTCAGCTAGTCCTCCGGGCCGCACGCGGGGACGTCGACGTTCACGGTGGGGTCGTCGACGAGCGGTTGGATCGGGACCTCGGCGTCGCCGTGCGCGGAGGTGGGCTCGTCGATCGTCAGGACGATGGTGGCGGTCTGCCCCGGGGCGATGCCGACGCGCGTCGAGTAGTACGGGCGGCCGTGCAGGGCCTGCTCCACATAGAACGCCCCGCCCTCGCCGAGGGTCATCTCCTTCAGGACCGCACCCTTGGTCGCGAGGAACTCGACGTTGGCGAGGTTGGTGCCCTTCTTCACCGAGAGTTCGGTGCCGAGGTTTCCGGCGACGTAGTCGGTCCTGTCGGCGGTGTCGAGGGTGTTGGTGAGCTTCACCGTGATCGTCGATTCCCTTGTGTCACCGTCGCATCCGCCGGAGGTATAGCTGATCTCGCGGCGCAGGTAGTAGTCCAGCTTGGTCCCGGACGCGTTGCCGACGGCCACCTGCAGGTAGGGCGAGGAGGTGTCCGAGATCTGGTGCCCCAGCTTGGTCGACTCGAGGATCCGCTGGTTCTCGTCGTCGGTGCTGTAGATCATGATCCGTCGCTCGTGGACGCCACGACCGAGCGCCTCGAGCAGGTTGCGGGTGCTCCCACCGGACGTGACGAGCTTGTTCACGACGGCCTGGGAGATCGACTGCAGGTAGTCCTTGCGGGCCTGGTTGTCGTCGGCGAAGCGCTGGTAGGCCGTCGACAGCGTGATCGGGACGACGTTGTCGGCGGTGATCTTCTCGCGGCCCACCGTCACCGGCCCGACGACCTCGAGCACGTACTTCAGCGCGATCGGGTCCAGCGCGATCGCCCCGTCGAGCTGCCTGCCGGTCTGCGCCCGCCAGTTCGCGAGCCAGATCTGCGCGGCGTCGGGGAAGTGGGCGCTCAGATTGCCGTTCCGGAAGTCGGTGTACGGCCGGTAGTACGAGTAGATCGCGTCGTACTCGGGACCCAGGTCGATCTGCGGGGTGGCCGGATCACGGAACTCCGAGTTGGCGCCGAGCTCCGGGATGGTCACCCGCCCGCCGGTCGCGTTCAGCACCGCGAAACCGCCGACGAGACCGCCGGTTCCGCGTGCCTCCGACGGCGTCTGGAATGCCATGAAGTAGTTCCGGGGACCGTCGGCGCCCAGCATCGCCGGGACGAGTTCGGCGGCGATGCTCGTGGCCTGCACCGTCGAATCGGCGGCATCGACCTGCTCGGCGAGCTGGTCGCGGGCATCGGCAACCACGCCCAGCCAGCTCGGCTCGATCGCCGACACCTGCTCGGCCACCTCGGCCGACTTCTCGGCCACCGACTTGAGTGCGGGTTGGGCGTCACGCAGCAACGCGAGGTTGACGGTGTTGCCGGTACGCAATCGATTCGGGTCGAGGACGGTGGCGAGGTCGGCCGCCGGCACCAGCACGTCGGCCGAGAGCACCGCGACGGCATCGCTCATCTGCTGTACCGACTTCAGCGGCGAACCGACGACCGGCACGGCCGCTGCCGCCGACCACAGGAAGCCCGAGGACCGGTCCTCGGCGTCCCGGGCGCGCGCCGACGCCGCCTCGGCCGCCTGCCGGGCACCGGCCTGATCGCCGTCGAGCATCAGGGTCCGGGCTCGGCTCGCGTCCGTGCGCACCGACTCCAGGTCGTCGCGCACCTGGAACGCCGAATACGCCAGCCAGACCGTGGCCGCCGCGGTGAGGACCAGCAGGACCGCGACGACCTGAACGACGCGGTTGCCCGCGAGACGCCGGATCATCGGACCTCCCCCGCTCCCGGCGCCGGCGCCAAGCCGGCATTCGCCGCCAACCACCCGACCACCGCCTCCACCTTCGGCTCGACCTCGGCGAACACGCGATCGAAGTCCTCACGCGGCCGGCCCATCGGGTCCACGATGTCGAGCTGCTCCGCGTTGGGGTCGAGACGCCCGCGCCCGGCGATGATCTCCGGCAGCGCACCGAGGTCGCAGAGCGCGGCGAACTCGGTCAGCGTGAAGACCCGCTTCCACCGAGCCGGCGCCATCTGCTGCGCTGCGGCGCGGTGTTCGCGACTCATGCACAGCACGAGGTCGAACTCCGCGAGCATCGGCGGCCGCAGATACCGGGACTCGAAACCCGCTGCGTCGTAGCCGTTCTCGACCAGCACGGCCGAGGCGTGCGGGTGGATGGGCTGGCCGTTGAGTGCCCCTACACCGGCACTGGTCGACGTCACGGGGACACCGGCCCGGCCGGCGAGACCGGCCAGCACGCGTTCGCCGATCGGCGAACGGCAGATGTTGCCCGTACACACGAACAGGATCGACATCTGCGGCGTCGCCGCCTGATCGGATACGGTCACCATTCCTCCTCGATTCTGCGGGCCACCCGCGCCATCACGTCCGAATTACCCAACTGCGCATGTGTCGCGTCGGTGTACATCACGTCGACGACGCCCCGCCCGCCGGGATCGACCACCCGTGCCCACTCCTGCGGGTCCGGGTTGTCCTGCGCCGCAACGTAGACGACCTTGTCGACGGCGACCGGGCCCAGGTCGTAGGAACGAGCCGCGCCGGCCAGACTCCGCGTCCGTTCGTCGAAACGGCGCAGTGCCTCGGGGTCATGCCGCTCGGCGAGCTCTCGCAGCGGGTGATCGGCGGCGCGCAGTTCCTCGTCGTCGACCGTTGCGAGTTCGGCGGGCGTCCGGGGGTCGAGCAGCACCAGCAGCGCGACCTCCGCACCGAGTTCGACGAGCCGGCGGGCGATCTCGTGGGCGATGACACCACCGACAGACCAGCCGACGAGCCGGTACGGTCCCTGCGGCTGGGTCGACCGGATGGCCTCGACGTGCAGTGCCGCGATGCCCTCGACCGTCGACGGGAGTTCCCGGCCGGCGAGCACGAGTTCGGGCAGCTGCAGCCCGAACACGGAGGCCGATCGCAGGGAGTCGCCCAGCACCCGGAACGGTTCGACGATGCCTGCTGCTGTGTGCACACACCAGATCTCCGGGCGCCGCTCGGCGGGGCCCGGGGACAGTGGCAACACGCGTCGCGCCGGGAGATCCACTGCCGCGATCCCGTCCAGCAATCGGGCGACCTCGGCCGGCGTGCGGTGGCCGAACAGGTCCGCCGCGTCGAGGACCCGCCCGGTCCGGGTCGCCAGCTCGTCGCGCAACTGCAGCAGGGCGAGCGAGTGCCCGCCGGCGGCGAAGAAGTCGTCATCCATGCCGACGTGTATCCCGGTGGCGCTCCCGTCGGCATGGCGGCCCGCGCCATGCTCGGGTGTCGGCTCGCCGAGGACGGTACGGAAGGCATCCAGAACCGCTGCCTCGGTGTCGGTCCCGGGTTCGCGCACCGACTCCGACCAGACGGGTTCGGGCAGTCGCCGTGTGTCGATCTTGCCCGCACCGCTGAGGGGCAGGTCATCGAGCGCGACGATCCGGCTCGGCACCATGTGCCGCGGCAGCGACGACCGGCACTCGGCCTGGAGTTCGGCGACCGGCACCGACGGTGACACCACGTACGACACGAGGGCGGGCCCCACCGGTCCCCGCCGTAGTACCGTCGCCGACCGGTCGGCACCCGCCCGCACGATCACCGCGTCGATCTCGGCGGGTTCCACCCGCTGCCCGCGGATCTTGACCTGGCGGTCCGCCCGCCCGACGTAGACCAGTTCGCCGGTGTCGCGATCCCACCGCACCAGGTCGCCGGTCCGATAGCGGCGACTGCCGTCGGGGGCGGCGACGAAACTCGCCGCGGTGAGCGCCGGATCGCCGAGATAGCCTCGGGCAACCCCGGTTCCGCCGATGTACAGCTCTCCCACGACGCCCGGCGGGACGTGGCGCAACTGCGCGTCGAGCACCTCGGCGCCGATGCCGGGGCGCGGATGTCCCAGCCGGATCGGGTCGCCGCGACGGTAGGCGGAGGTGGACACCGTCACCGTCGTCTCGGTGGGGCCGTAGATGTTGCGGACCTGTGCGTGCTCGGACCACGTCGCGGCGAGGTCGGCCGACAGCGCCTCACCTCCGATGTACACCAGACGCAGCGCACCGATCGCCGCCGGCCGTAGCGTGCGGACGACCGACGGGGTGGCCGTGAACACGCTGACGCGTGTGTCGTCGAGGAACCTCGTCAGGTCGTCCCCGCCCGCGATCCCGGCGGGGACCACCACGAGCGTTGCACCCGCGGCGAGCGGCAGCAACATGTCGTGGAACGTCGCGTCGAATCCGGGACTGATGGCCATCCCGACCCGGTCCGTCGATTCGACGTCGGCGAGCGCGGCCACCCGGTGGACCCCCCGATGGGTCACCCCGACGACATTCGGGGTCCCGGTGGTGCCCGACGTCGTGATGATGTAGGCCAGCGCATCGCACGACACCGGTGTGACCGGTTCGGACATCACCGGTTCCGTGGGTTGTGCGGGGATGTCGGCGGACGTGATCACACTCGCCCGGGCGCCGGCGACCACGTGGTCGATCCGCGCCGCGGGGTACGTGACGTCGACCGGTACGCACACGCCACCGATCCGGCTCACCGCCCAGATCGCGACCACCGACTCGATCGATCGCGGCACCACCACGGCCACGGCGTCGCCTGCACCGAGACCGCGCCGCCGCAGCGCGCGCGCGGTCACCGACACCCAGGCGTCGAGCTCGCGGTAGGAGAGCGACCGGTTCTCGTCGGCGATGCCGGGCCGGTCGCCGAACGCCGCGACGGCCTCGGTGAGGAGTTCGGCCAGCAGCGGTTCGGCCCCCGTCGGCGACGACGACCGCGCCCGGCCTGCGACGAATCCCCGCTCCGCGCCGGTGAGCGGTTCGACCGCCGCGAGGCGGTGCGACGGCTCCCCGACCACCGCCGTCACCGCGGCCACCAGCCGCTCACCGAGCGCTCGGATCATGGCTTCGTCGAACAGTTCCCGGCCATGGTGGACGCGCAACCGCCAGCCTCCGGCGTCGGGCACCGCCACGATGTGGAGATCGAACTCGCTGCGCGGCACGGTCCAGGCGTCGGCGGAATCGGTGTCGGCATCGGCGCCCGCGGAATCAGGCTCGTTCGCAACCGGATTCGGCCCGCCGGCCGGGTCCGCGAGCGAGAACGCGACCTGCACCAGCGGATGGCGTCCGGGTACGCGCGGCGGATCGATCAGCGCGACGACATCATCGAAGGCGATGGCGGCATGATCGAGCGCCGCGAGGTCTTGGTCGCGGACACGCGTGATCAGGTCGCCGACCGTCATGCCGGGGGCGACCCGGGTACGCAACACGACGGTGGAGATGAGCATGCCCACCGTGCCGGCGGTGCCGGTGTCGCGACGCATGGACGCGGGGGTGGCCAGCGCGATGTCGTCGGACCCTGATTGCACCGCGAGGGCGAGTACCACCGCCGCGTGCAGGATGTGGAACTCGCTTGCCTGCGACCGCCGAGCGGCTGATGACACCGCCTGCCCCACAACCGCTTCGAGTGGGTACTCGATCGTGGCGGTCCGGAGGTCACGAACGGCGGGGCGTCGCTGCGCGAGGTCGAGTTCACCGCTGTACCCCTCGAGGGCACGACGCCAGAAGTCCAGCAGATCTCCCCGGGATCGCTCTTCGTCGGCCACCATCTGCCGGGCGACCACCGGGAAACCGGTCGGCGCCGGGCCGAGGTCGGTGCCGGCGAGAAGCGCGGTGAGTTCGCGCTCCACGATCGCGGCCGACTCGCCGTCCATCGCGATGTGGTGCGCGATCAGCACCGTCGCCACCGGCGTCACCTCGTCGTCGCCGGTGATCAGCCACACCCGGACCGGCGGTTCGCCGCTGAGATCGAAGGCCTCCCCGAGCATCCCGATCCCGTCGCCGGTCGCGAGCCGGGCCGTGCCCACCCGCCGGATGGGCGGCCGCCACGCACCCAGAACCCGCTGCCGAGGTCCGTCCGGTGAGGCGAGGTACCGGGTGCGCAGGGCCGGATGACGGTCGATCAGCGTCTCCACCGCGGTGACGACCGCGGGCTCGCCGACCCCGGTGGGAACGGGTACCACCACGGGCACCGCGTAGATCGGCACGGCACCGAGCATCTGCGCGCCCACCCACATCCGACGCTGCGTCGGGGCGAGCGGCAGATCGCCGTGGTCGGCCTCGCCTTCGGCCGGGCCCACCGTCGGCACGGCGACGGCATCCCGGGCGGGGTCGGCGTCGGCCGGCTCGTCGGGGAGTTCGGTCAGCGCCTGCGCCAGTGCGATCGGGGTGGGGTTCTCGAAGAGCACGCGGGTCGGTACCCGCACACCGAGACGACGGCCGAGCGCGGAGGTCACCCGGGTGGCCGACAGCGAGGTACCGCCCAGCGTGAAGAAGTCGTCGGCCTCCCCCACCGATCCCGGCGGCACCTCGAGCACCTCGGACATCACCTCGGTGATCGCCCGGACGAGTGGAGCCGATGACGCCGGGCGAACGGACGCCACGGGTACCGGCTCACCGACCGACCGTGCTCCCGGCACCTGGTGGGCCGCCACATCGTCGGCGACCGGCGCACCGGCGACGGGGAACGGTTGCCCCGGATCGCCGGCCGCGGCCAGCAGGAATCCGCGGAAGTCGTCGAGCAGAGCACGCGCGACCTCGGTCGGCACGGATGCGGAGTGCACGACGGTGATGTGCAACTCGTCGTCCTGTTCGGCGAGAACGACTTCGAGGTCGTACTTCGCGTCCACCGTGGCCGTGAACTCCGGCACCAGGGTCGCCACCACCGAGTCCGCGCCGGGTCCTCGGTCATTCGACGACGGCCCGGCGAGCACGACCTCGCCCGACGACTGGGGCACGACGTCCTGGTTGACCAGCAACACCGAGATCAGCGGGTCCCCCGCCGCCCGGTCATCAGGGCGAACCATGCGAGCGACGTCCTCGTACGGGACCTCGCTGTGCAGTTGTGCGGCCAGGGCGGCATCCCGTGCCCGCTCGACGGTTTCGCGGATCGTCGACCCCGGGTGCAGATCGGTCCGCAGCGCGACGGTGTTGACGAACATGCCGACCACCGACTCCCATTCCGGCGCATGCCGGCCGTGCACCGGCACACCGATGAGCAGGTCCCGTTCGCCGGTCCACTGTCCGAGCAGCGCGGCGAGCGCGGCATGCGCGACCTGGAAGACGCTCGCCGACAGCGTCTTCGCGGTCTGGTGCAGGGTTTCGGTGCCGACGATGGAGGTCGACAACCGCCCGACGACGCGGCCGGCCGCCGCATTCCGGCCGGTGTCCGGGCCGCCGGGATCGACGCTGCCCGGCAACCGGAGGGGACCCGGCGCATCGGCGAGCGTCGAGGCCCAGTACCGCAGTTCTCGCGCGTATCTGCTGTGTGGATCGGCTGGATCACCGAGCCGCGTGATCTGCCACTGGGTGAAGTCGGCGTAGGTGAACGCCTCGTCGGCCGCCACCGAGAGCCGCTGGCCGTCGTATGCGCGGAGCAGGTCCGCGAGCAACACCCGGGTCGACCATCCGTCGATCGCGATGTGGTGCAACACCGCCGCCAGATGGGTGTGCGGATCGTCGGCCGCGTCGAGCTCGAAAACCGTGGCCCGGAACCCCGACTCGGACTCGAGGTCGAAGGGCAGGCGAAGGAAGCCCTCGATCTCCCGACGAAGGCCCTCGGGACCGGCCGCCGCGTCGACGAGGCGATGCCGCAGCACCGGACTCCGATGCTCGATACGCCGCTGTCGCGGCCCGGACGGCGAATCGGGATAGACCGTCCGGAGAACGGCGTGGGCCGCCACGACCTCGTCGACGGCCTTTCGCAGGCGTGCGAGATCGACGCGTCCGCGGATCCGGAGCACGACCGGAACATGGTATGCCGTCGAGAGCGGCTCGACGTGGTGATGAATCCACATGCGGCGCTGCGGATATGCCAGTGGCAGCACCTCCGGCACCGGGAGTCGTGCGGGCGCTGCGCTCACGGCAACGCCGCCGGCGCCGGCGAGCAGCTCATCGACGCGCCGGGCGACACCCGCCACCGTGCGCGCCTCGAAGATCACGCGGACCCCGATGTCCGCGCCGGTCGCCGCGGCGAGCCTCGACGTCACCTGAGTGGCCGACAGCGAGGTGCCACCCTCGGTGAAGAAGTCGGACCCGGCATCCATGGACGCCACCGGACGTCCGAGGACCTCGGCCCATACCGCCGACACCAGTTCTTCGGTGGCGCCGGCGGGCGGGCGGCCGGCGCGGGCAGCGGGAGCGGTCGCGGCGCCGGCGAAGTCGGGATCGGGCAACGCGGCCACGTCGATCTTCCCGTTCCGCCCGATCGGCAGCGCCGACACCGACACGAATGCGCTCGGGATCATGCTGCGGGGCAACAGGTGTGCCAGTTGTCGGGAGAGGTCCGCGGCCTGTGCGCCGTCCTCGGCCACCACCCACGACACCAGGATCTTCTCCCCCGCCGGGGTGGTCCGCGTCGCGGTCACCGATGTCGCGACGCCGGGCAGCCCCGACAGCGCCGCGTCGACCTCGCCCGGTTCGAGACGCACGCCGCGGATCTTCACCTGATCATCGGTGCGACCGTGGATCACGAAGGTGCCGTCCGGGCGGCGGTGGACGAGGTCGCCGGTCCGGTACATCCGGCCGCCGTCGCCGTGGGGATCGGCGACGAACCCGCGCGCCGTGGCCGACGGGTCGCCGAGATAGCCCCGCGCCAGACAGTTTCCGGCGAGGTAGAGCTCACCGACGGTGTGGTCCGGGACCGGCCGCAGCGCGGAATCCAACACGTACATGCCGACTCCCCGCAGCGGAGAGCCGATGGAGATCGGCCCGCTGGGGTCCGTGGTGAACCGCGCACTGCTCACCGCGACGGTGGCCTCGGTCGGACCGTACTCGTTGCTCAGCGTGTGCCCGACGGTCCAGTCGCGGACCAGCCCCGCGCCGAGCGGCTCACCGCCGACCGCCACGTGCCGGACACCGGGGAGTTCGGGCGAACGCATGGTCGCGAGCACCGACGGTGTGGTCAGCAGGACGCTCACCCGCTCGGCGTCGACGAACCCGGTCAGTTCGTCGGCCGCGATGACGTCGGGCGGGCACATGACGATGGTCGCGCCGGCGACCATAGGCGGCACGACACCCATCAGGTGGGCGTCGAATCCGGTTGCGTACGTGTGCAACACCCTGTCCGGCGGATCGAGCCGAAGGCGGGTCACGGTGTCTCGCGCCCAGCCGGACAGGCCGCGATGGGTCACCTGGACCCCCTTGGGCCGTCCGGTGGTTCCCGACGTGAAGGTGATGTAGGCGACGTCGTCCACCGACAACGGCCGCACCCGCTCGGTGGTGTCGAACGGCGCCGGGCCCGGCGTGCGCGCGCTGGGATCGGGGTCGCGGGCGAGAATCTCGTCGAGCGCGATCGCCCGGACCCCCGCGGGCACGGACTCCGCGGCGAGGGTGAGGACCGCACGCGGCCGGCACCGCTCGACGATCATCTGCTTCCGACCTGCCGGATCCGCGGGATCGACGTTGACGAAGGCCGCTCCCGCGCGCGCCGCCGCGACGGTCGCGATGACGCCGAAGACCGAACGCGGCAGCAGGGCGACCACGACGTCACCCGGACCGATCCCCGAGGCGATGAGCTCGCGGGCGACACGCGTCGCCGACCGGTCGAGGTCGGCGTTGGTCAGTGCGGAACCGGGTCCCGGGCCGAGATGGCGGCGGTCGACGACCGCGATCGCGTCCGGTTCGGCGGCGAGACGTCCGGTCAGCAGCTCGTCGAGCGTCTCGGGGCCCCGGGTTCGGCTCTGCGCGTGGAGGTCCGGGGGCGAGACCGCGGGGGCGAGCAGGGCCGCGACCGGGCGGAGCGGTTCCCGCACGCCGCCTCGGATCGTCTCGATGACGAGGTCGCACAACGCATCCAGCCGCGCCGCGCTCGCCACCGCACCCGTGCACGCCATGGTCAGGTGAAGTGCACCGTCCCGGCGGAACATCGACACATCCACACCGAAGAGCGGAACACCCCACAGCGCAGGGCCGCCGGGCGCCATGCCCGCGCCTCCGCCGTCACCGCCGGCCGCCACGAGCTCGTCCGGGACGGCGCCGAACGAGACCTCGAAGAGCGGGGTCCCGGCCTTCACCCGTTCGGGATCGGCGATCTCGGTGATCTCGGTGAGCGGGAGATCCGCGTGCGCGAACGCGCCGAGATCGACCGCGGTGACCGTCGCCAGGAGGTCGACGAAGCGGAGATCGAGGTCGATCGGGGTGTGCAGCGGCACGGCGCGGGCGAATAGTCCCGGTACGGCGAGCAGTCGCGGATCGAGCCGTCCGGACAGTGCCGTGCCGACCGTGACGACGTCGGTCCCGGCCTGTCTCGCCAGCACCGCCGCGAGTGCGGTGTGCACGACGATGAACGGCGTGCTCCGTCTCGTCACGGCGAGTTCGTCGAGGCTCGCGGTCTCGGATCGGTCGAGGCTTCGGTGCGTACGGTGCACCACTGTCCGGTCCGGGGAGTGCGGGTCTGGGGAGTGCTCCTCGGGGACGGAGGGGTGTTGGTTCCCCGGAGTGAGTTCCGGGAGCCGCAGTGGCTCCACGGCGCGGTCGAACGCCGAGACCCAGTGGGCGACCAGCTCGGCGTGCCGCGCGGCCAGCGTCCGCGATCGCCACGCCGAGTACTCCCGGTAGTCGATCTCGCCGCGTGCGGAGAGTGTGCCGGCCAACGCCGAACCCAGTTCCGCGAACAGGATGGGGAACGACTCGCCGTCGACGGCGATGTGGTGCGCGACGACGAGAAGCCAGCTCTGACCGCCCATCTCGCCGATGCGGACCCGCCACGGCAGCTCGGCAGCCAGGTCGATGGGTGCGTGCAGTGTTCCCAGCGTCGCCGCCACCGACTCGGCGTCGGCGACCGGGATCGTCGCCGCCAGTGCTTCTTCCAGGACTTCCACGACGTACTCGTCGCGGAGGCGGCGTTGCACCGGCCCGTCGGCTCCGACCGGGAACACGGTGCACAGCGCGTCGTGCCGCGTCACGACTTCGACGAGGGCACGGCGGAGCGCGTCGGGGCGGGCGTCGACGGGAAGCGCGAGGGGCATGAGGTAGCCGGTGAAGTCCGGTTCGGTCCGCCACCGGAGCCACAGGTCCATCTGCTCGGGTGTGAGGGTCAGGTCTGCCCCGGCCGCGAGCGGCGCGAGACCGGGGTGGACGCCGTCGACCGGACGTACGGTGTGCGCCGTGGCCTCGATGTGCGCGGCGAGGGCGGCCACCGTCGGGTACTCGAAGACATCGGCGACGGCGACGTGATCGCCCGTTCCGGCGAGCGCGGCCGCGAGCCGCGCCGCCGACAGTGAGGTTCCCCCGGCTGCGAAGAAGTTGGTGTCCGCGTCGAGCACGGCCTCGGTTCCGATCACCGTCCGCATGGCGCCCACGATGGACTGCTCGGTCGCCGTGAGCGCCCGCGGCGACGTCCCCGGAACCTGCGGTAGCAGGCCGGTCAGCCGACGGCGGTCGAGCTTGCCGGTCGACGTCATCGGCCAGCCGTCGACGATCGCGACCCGAACCGGAACCATGTGGCCCGGAAGCCGGTTCGCGCAGGCGGTGCGGAGGTGGTCCTCGTCGAGGGCGTCCAGGACGTCGAAGTCGGCGAGACCGTCCTCGGTGACGAAGGCGAGAAGCCGTTCGTCGCCGGGACGGCTCCCCGGATCGACCAGCACACGCGCGTCACCGACCCCGGGCACGTCGCGGAGCGCGGCCACGATCTCGCCGAGTTCGATACGGTGGCCGCGGATCTGGACCTGGTCGTCGGTGCGGTCGAGATAGACCATCCGACCACCGGCGAGTTCGCGCACGCGATCACCGGTGCGGTACATCCGGCGTCCGGAACCGTTCGGGTCCGCGACGAATCGCGTCGCGGTGACTCCCGGCGCGTTGTGGTAACCGAGGGTGACCTGATCGCCGCTCGCATACAGTTCGCCGACGGCGCCGACCGGGACCGGACGCAGATCCCGGCCCAGGATGGCCGTCGCGACCCCGTCGAGCGGGATTCCGATGTCGCTTCGCTCGTCGTCGACGTCGACCTCGGTGGCCGTCAGGTGCACGGTCGTCTCGGTGATGCCGTACATGTTCACCAGCCCGACCTCGGGATGTGCGACCGCCCAGTTCCGTAACGAACTCGGCGACAACGGTTCTCCGCCGAAGACGACGGTCCGCAGCGTCCGCGGTCCCGGTTGCACACCGGTGGCGGACACCGCCGGGTCGATGAGGTTGCCGAAGGCCGTCGGGGTCTGCGAGCAGACGGTGACCCCGTACCGGTCCAACGCCGCGGACAGCAACCCCGGGTCGAGGACCGTCTCGCGCTGCAGCACGACGACTTGGCCGCCGGAGGCCAACGGGCCCAGGATCTCCCAGACCGAGAAGTCGAAGGCGTAGGAATGGACCCAACTCCACACGTCGCGTTCGGTCGCCTCGATGGTGTCCAGCGCCGCTCCGAGCATCGCCGCCAGGTTCGCCCGGGTCGCCATCACGGCCTTCGGGACGCCGGTGGAACCAGACGTGTGGATCACATACGCCCCGCCCGGAACCGGCTGTGCCCGAACCCCGTCCACAATCGGACGGACCTCGGTTCCGTCCTCGATGAACGCGGCGGGTGCGGTCGCGGCCAGGATCAGCTCCGTGCGGGACGGCGGGTCACCGGGTTCGATCGGCACGTACACCGCGTCGGCCATCAGCACCGCGACGATGGCGACCACGGTGTCCGCGCTGCGCGGCAGGATCAGTGCGACCCGATCACCCGGCCGGACCCCGTTCTCGCGCAGCCTGATCGCGACGGCTTCGGCCCGGTCGCGTAGTTCCCGGTAGGTCAGGGTCGCGTCGCCGGCGACCACCGCGGGCGCGTCCGGCCGGGTGTCTGCCTGACGCCGCAGCGCGGCGATGGGGTCGACGGGCGTGGTCCGGCGGACCCCGCCGCTTCTCGTCCGAGCGGTCGGTACCGGGAGGCATCGGGCGATGACCGACTCCGGGGACGCGACACCGAGCGCGACGACCGTCTCCACGAAACGATCGAGCAGGTGCTCGGCCGCGACGGTGTCGACGCGTCGCCCGGCGACGGTCAGCGCGACCGACAGCCCCTCCGGGTCGTCGAAGACGGTGAGTTCCAGCGCGGTTCGTGCCTGGCCGGTCGGCAGCGTCTCGACATCGGCGAAGACGGCGGCGCCGGGGAGATCCGGCCGGGAGGCGTGGTAGGCGAAGATGACGTCGGCGAGTCCGGTCGGCGCCGCATCGGCGTGGGTGATCGCAGCCGTGAGATCTGCTCCGACGCGGGCGAGGGCCTCGGCGACGCCGCTGTGCCGAACGCCGATGGTACGCACCGGCACCGTCTCGACGAACATGCCGACCGGCCGGAGTTCCTCGGTGGTGAACCGCCCCGACACGGGCACCGACATCACGATGTCGTCGGTGTCCGAGTACTCGGCCATGGTGGCCGAGAGAGACACGCACAGAAGGGTGTTCAGAGTCGTCCCGGCGTTCCGCGCTCGGACGGAGGCCCGATCGCGGGCGTCGCGACCGATCGTCCGACGAAGGGTCGTCGCCGGACCGGAGGTGAGTCCCGCCGGCAGTGCCCGCGCCGGCTCGGGCAACGCGAGGCGCATGGGAGCCTCGCGCATGACCTTCGCCCAGTGGACCTCTGCGGTCGGATCGATCGCGTGCGACCGCGCGTTCAGCGCTGCCCCGAAGCCCACCGCATCCTCGGTCCACACCGGCTCCCCGCCGTCGAGACGGGCGCGCAGTGCATGCGCGAAGTCGTCGACCACGATGTGCAGGGACCACTCGTCGACCGCGATGTGGTGCGCGACGAGCACGAGTTCGGTCTGTGCGCCGGTCTCGTCGACAACTGCACGCCAGGGCATGTCCACGGTCAGGTCGAAGGGCGCCGAGACCGCGAGTTCGACGCCGGTGGCATCGAGTGTGCCGGTGGTGATGGGAACCGGTATCCGCGCGTCGCCGACTCCGCGGACGACCGCCACCGGTTCCCCGCCGGTGTCGGGATAGACCGTCCGCAGCGCCTCGTGCCGGGCCGCGACATCGACGAGCGCGGCACGGACGACGTCGGCCGCGACCCCCTCGGCGAGAACCAGTCGCACCGGGAGGTGGTAGACGGTCGCATGCCTGTCGGCGCGGTTGAGCAGCCAGATCTCCTGCTGCGCACGGGTCGGGCGATAGCGGGTGACCCCCGGGTTTCCCGGCGACTCCCCCGGCCCGGAACGACCTTGCTCCGCCGCCTCCAGTACCGCCGCGAGTTCGGCGAGAGTGGTGACCTCGCCGAGATCACGCATGCTCACGACGACCCGGAGGGAGTCACCGAGGTGCGTTGCGAGCTGCATGAATCCCAGTGACGTGGCACCGAGTTGGACGAGTTCGTCGTCCATCGAGGGATCGGGAACACCGAGAACGTGCGTCACCGCGTCGGCGACGGCGTGTTCGAGCGGCGTCGACGGGCGTCGTTGCGCGGCCCGGGATTCCGGTGCCGCCGCGATCAGCTCGGCGACGTCGGCACGGTCGGCGACACCGACCGCGTCGAGCGGCACCGACTCCAGGATGGCCACCCGGCGCAACCAGAGCACCGTCGGCAGTTCCGCATTGACCCGGCGTCGCACCGAGGCCCGAACATGGTGTGGATCACTGTCTTCGGATTCCCCGGCCGTTCGGCGTCCGGCCGGGGACAGGCACAGAGCGATCCCGACACCGTCGCCGAGCACTGCCGCGCGCGCCACGGCGACACCGGACACCTCGGTGGCGGCACGCTCGAGGAGTGCGAGATCGACCCGGACCCCGTCGATCTCGACGATGTCCCCGGCACGGTGGTCGATGACCACGTCGCCCGTTCCCGGCTCGCGATGGCCACGGTCCCCGGTGGCCACCATCCGTCGGCCGGGCTGCCACGGGCACGCAACCATCATCGTCGCGGTCCGGGCGCCGTCTCCGACAACGTACTGTGGCGCACCGATTCCCGCGATGTAGATGTCACCGGTGATCCCCGGGGGCAGCGGACGCAGCCGGTGGTCGAGGATCGCGACATCGACGCCGCGTCGCGGCCGTCCACTCGGCAACGGTCGGTCGATCGGCCGATCCGGGCGGATGCGGTCCGTGATGGTGTAGGGCCCCAGCACGCCACCCGGGCTGTAGGCGGTCCGTACGTCCCGCCCGAACGCGAACCGCACGGTCGGCGCCGGCATGGTGCCCGAGTCGACGACCAGCACGGTCGTCGCCGCGCCGGCCGAGGTCTCGTCGAGCGGTCCGGCAGGGACGACGGCGTGCGTCGCGAGGTCGGTGTCCGGGTCGACGAGGCGCAGCCCGTGAGCGGCGCACGCGGCCATCTCGAGATGCGACGCCCAGGAGGCCTTCGGCGCCATACACGCGAGTCGTCCGTAGCCCGGGCCGGACGCCGCCGGGGCGAACACCCCGTCGACGATGAGTGTCGCGACGGCATGCTGCGGGATCGCGACGACGTCCGCGGCCCCGAGAGCTCCGACGACTCCGTGGACGACACACGCGGTGTCGTCCGGGCGGGACGCCGCCGATCCCGGCGCCGGCGCGACGTCGGCCAGTCCGGCAAGTGTCCACACCTCACCGGCGGAGACGCCGGCGGGCGGATCGGTGGCGTCGTCCGCGATCACCAGCAGGGCGCCGGGCGCGCCGCTCACGGCGTGCGGAATCGATTGCGGCGCTGCGGGATCGACCAGGAGCGCGGCGGCTCCCGACGCGGCGACGGCCCACCAGGCGAGCAACCGGTCCGCATCCGACGCCACCGCGATGGCGACCGTGACACCGGGCCGCGCCCCGACCGTGCGCAGTTGCGCCCCGAGTCGGCCCGCACGGGCGTGCAGCTGCTCGAAGGTGAGCAGCGCGGGTACGGACGTCCTGGGGTACTCCACCGCGGGCTCGTGCCGCCGCCGGGCTGCGGCGTCGGTCAGGGCCTCCCAGAGGCTGCCCGGCTGCCTCGCGCCGGTGTCGGTCTCGGTGCCGGCGTCGGTGTCGATCTCGGGGAATCGCAACGGCAGGTCGTCCACCCGGGTGTCCGGCTCGCGGAGGAACGCATCGGCGAACGTGTCGAGCATCGACAGGAACTGACCGTGGTGTGCGGCCACCTCGGCATCGTCGTACCGGTTGGGATTCGCCTCGACGCCGATCATCAGCGAGGAATCCTGGTCCTCGCCGGGTACGGGGTAGATGTTGATCGTCAGATCGTCGGCCGGGCCCACGGTGAGGATGTGGAACGTGGCGCGCGCGTCGCCGCAGGGGAATTCCCGGTCGAACAGCATCAGGTTGAGCATCGGACCCGAACGTTCCTGGGCCGCCGTCCGCGGCGTCGCCCCCGAGGACTCGTCTCCGGCGACGTCGGCCCAGATGTCCTCCCCGCGATACCGCTGGTGGCGCAGCGCACCCATGAGCGCGGTCTGGGTGGTCCGGAGGGCGTCGGCGACGGTGCCCGCACCGGTGACCCCGGTGCGCAGCGGCACGATGTTGGCCACCGGCAGCGGGGTGGCCCGCAGCGCCGCGGTCGTCCGTGCGGCGACCGGGAACTGGAAGATGACCTCGTCGCCCTGCGCGGCCGCCCGGCCGAGGTAGGCGGCGAAGGCGGCGACCAGCACGTTGGGCAGCATCGTCGAACCGCGGTGCGCGGCCTCGTGCAGCCTCGCCATGGTGGCCGGGGGCACCGCCGACGCGACTCGACGGGCCACCGCCGCGGGACGCCCCGGACGATGCGCCAGGGTCGCCGCGATGCCGACGCCCGCCATGTTGTCCCGCCAGTACGCGCGGTCGGTGCCGAACCGTTTCGACGCGCGGTACTCGGCGTCGGCCCGGGCGGGGAGGTCCAGGTCGACCGGTTTCTGCGCCGGAGCGGGCTCCCCGGTCGCCGCGGCGTGATAGGCGGCGAGGGCCTCGACCATCCGGTCCTTGCCACCCATCCCGTCCGAGAGCAGGTGATGGCCCCGGTTGTAGACCAGGGATTTGGTGTCGGACAGCCGGAACAGGCAACCGCGTGCCGTCCGGTCGACGCGTGGATCGAGCGGACGCGAATAGTCCTGCGCCATCATCTCCTCGGCGACGGCGCGGGGGTCGGGCCGGTCACGGAGATCGATGATGTCGGCCCAGTAGTGCAGGCCGGGGTCGTAGACGCCGACGAGCCCGTCCTCGGTGTCGACGAACCGGAGCTGGGTGAACTGCGCGTGTTGCACCACCGCGCTCGTCGCGGCGACGAAGAGTTCGGCGTCGATGGGCCCGTCGATCTCGACATACTGGGCGACGTTGATCGGCACATCGAGCGCTGCCTGCTGGGTGAACCACAGCGAACGCTGGGCCGCGCTGAGCGCGAACTGTCGTGGGCCGTCCGGCACCACGATCTCCGGGTTGGACGAGTCGCTCATTCGACGTCCCGGCGTTCACGACGACGGCCGGGCAGACCCGGGCTCACGGGCCGGGCCGACCGTCTGATCCCCCCGGTCCCGGAACTGTCATGAACAGCACTGTCAATCGATCCACTCGAGCAGAAACGCGCACACCGCCACACCCCGGCGTGCACGAAAATGACATGCGCCGGCCACGAGATCGAAACACGGGCGTCGTCGAATTCAACGCCTTGCCTCACCACTCACCATGTGCCGTCCTCTTGTCACACCGCTCGCGGTGTCGCGTCATGAATTGTCGACATCAACGCTCACCGGGACGAACGGTCATTTCCCGACACTGCCATCACATCGGCCACCCTCGGCCGAAACCGATGCGCGCCGAGCGGATGACAAGAGCCTATGGGACGGGTTGGCGGCTCACAACTCGGGGGCGAGCACTGGTACGGACGCCATTCGAGGAAACGGAAATCCATTTCCCGCAACCTGCGACGAATCTCGAGAAACGCTTTGAATAGCCTGCGGAATTCACGTTCTCGGACCACCGTCGAAGGGTAATGAAATGTCTCGGAATTGCACACACGACGAATGACGGTGACAAACGAAAAACGGCGGCCTGTACAGGACAGGCCGCCGTGATCGGTGAAACTCGTCGAGGGAGATCAGCCGCCGAAGACGTCGCGCAGGTGCTCGACCTCGGCGACCCGCTCGGCGTGGGTCGGTGCGGTGGGCGAGGCGAGGATGCAGGTGACGCCGGCCTCACGGAACGCCGCGACCCGCTCGGCGACCTGTGTCTTGGACCCGATCAGCGACATGGACGTGACGAGGTCCTCGGGAACGGCGGCGGCGGCCTCCATCTTCTTGCCGTCGAGGTAGAGATCCTGGATCAACTTCGCCTCGTCGGCGTAGCCGTACCGGATGGCCAGCTGGTTGTAGAAGTTCTTGCCGCGCGCGCCCATCCCGCCGATGTACAGGGCGGCGTGATGGCGCACGAGCTGCTTGGCGTTGTCGATCTGTTCGGCGTCCTCGGAGATGCGTGCGGTCGCCTGGACGACAATGCCGAGATCGCCCAGCGACGCGTCCCGCTTGGCCTTACCCGCCGCGAGCGATTCGCCGAAGGCCGCATCGATCTGCTCCGGGTGGAACAGGATCGGCTGCAGCTCGTCGAACATCTCGGCGGCCAGCTCGATGTTCTTCGGGCCGATGGCGGCGAGGAGCAGCGGGATGTTGTCGCGCACCGGATGATTGATGATCTTCAGTGACTTGCCGAGACCCGAGCCGCCGTGCTCTTCGTCGAGCGGCAGTGTGTAGTGCTTGCCCTGGTAGTCCAGCTTCTCGCGACGCCAGACCATTCGGCAGATCTCGGCGTGCTCGCGGGCGCGACCGAGCGGGTAGTCGTACTTGACCCCGTGGAACCCCTCGATGACCTGGGGGCCCGATGCGCCGATGCCGAGCACCGCGCGGCCGCCGCTGATGTAGTCCAGGCCCGCCGCGGTCATCGCCAGGTTGGTGGGCGTCCGCGAGTACATGGGCAGGATCGCGGTCTGCAGTTCCATCGTCTCGGTCTTGGCCGCGATGTACCCGAGCTGGGAGACGGCGTCGAAACTGTAGGCCTCCGGAACCGCGATGCGCTGCACACCCGCGGCCTCGAAGTCCGCGAGGTTGTTGATGGTCTCGCGGAAGTCGCCCGCGTAGTTGATCGGCATGCCCAGCTTCATCGGTGTCATGCCGTCGGATTCTTCCACAGCGACGACCGGTTTCCGAGGGTCTGTTGAACGTTCGATAGGCCCGCCCGCGGTCCCGGTCTCGTTCACCGGAAGTGTGCCGGGTTTTTAGGTGAACGAGGGCGTCAGGACTCACAATCGTCACCATGAGCGGCGAGATGCTGATCCTGGTGCTGTTGGTGATCACAGCCCTCGGCTTCGACTTCACCAACGGCTTCCACGACACCGGCAACGCGATGGCGACCTCGATCGCCACCGGCGCCCTCAAGCCCAAGGTCGCCGTCGGGCTGTCGGCCGTACTCAACCTGGTCGGCGCCTTCCTGTCCGTGGAGGTCGCGGCGACGATCACCAAGGACGTGCTGAAGATCCAGCAGACCTCCGGATCGGAGGCAGGCGAACTGGTGCCCGGGCTGTCGGCGCCCACGGCGTTGCTGATCATCTTCGCCGGACTCATCGGCGGCATCCTGTGGAACCTCGTCACGTGGCTGTTCGGCCTGCCGTCGAGTTCGTCCCATGCCCTGTTCGGCGGGCTGATCGGCTCGGGCCTGGCGGCGATCGGGGTGAGCGGCATCAACTGGTCCGGGATCACCTCCAAGATCCTCATCCCGGCACTCTTCGCGCCCGTGATCGCATGCCTCGTCGCGGCCTGCGGGACCTGGTTTGTCTTCGCCATCACCCGCCGGATCGTTGATCGGGAGAAAGAGACCGGCTTCCGCTACGGACAGGTCGCCACCGCGTCGCTCGTCTCCCTCGCGCACGGCACCGGCGACGCCCAGAAGACGATGGGTGTGATCGCGATGGCGCTCATCGCGACCGGGCACCTCGACGCGTCCAGCGTGAGCCACGGACTCCCCGTCTGGGTGGTCTTCAGCTGTGCGGCGGCCATCGCGATCGGCACCTATCTGGGCGGTTGGCGGATCATCCGCACCCTGGGCAAGGGGCTCGTGGAGATCACCTCGCCGCAGGGCATGGCCGCCGAGGCGTCGTCGGCCGCAATCATCCTCACCTCGAGTGCGGCGGGTATGGCGCTCTCGACCACCCAGGTCGCCACCGGCTCGATCCTCGGCTCGGGGGTGGGCCGCAAGGGCGCCCAGGTCCGCTGGTCGGTGGCCGGCCGGATGGCCGTCGCCTGGGTGACGACGCTGCCCGCCGCCGGCGCGGTCGGTGCCGCGTGCTACTTCATCGCGCACCTGTTCGGGGACGTCACCGGCGCGCTCATCATCTTCGCGATCCTGGTCGTCGCATCGGGCTACATGTACTGGCGCGCGCAGGAGAACAAGGTCGACCACGAGAACGTCAACGACGCCTGGGAGGGGGAGGCCCGCGTCGGAGAGGAATGGGAGGAAGCGGTCGCGGCCGAGGAGGGCGACACCGGACTCCCGTTGCCGCCGGTCATCCCGGCCGAGATCATCGTCCAGCACGACCCGGAGAGGAGCACCTGAGAAATGGAGACCGTCGAGGCCATCGGTAAGGTCCTTCTCGTCGGACTGGTGCTGGGAGCCGGTCTTCCCGCCCTGTTCGCCGTCGGACTGCGCCTGCAGACGCTGAGCAACGGGTCCGTCGAGGCCGACGGCACCACCTCCGGCCCGCATCCTGCGCTGAAGCCCCTGGCGTATGTGATCTTCGGCGTCGTCATCCTGGTGATCGTCGTCGGAATCCTCTGGATCACCCGGCAGACGATCTTCTACTACACCGGCGTGAAGATCTTCCCGTTCGGCTACAAGTGACCGTCCCCGCTTCTGATCGGAGACACCCGTGGACCGCCCGACGCTTCTGCAGAAGGTCATGGAGTGGTTGCGCGCCGGCTACCCCGACGGCGTCCCACAGACCGACTACATACCCCTCGTGGCATTGCTGCGCCGCCAGCTCACCGACGACGAGGTGACGCAGGTCTCCGCGGAGCTGGTCCGCGAGTCCGCCCCTCCGCCCGAACCGATCTCCCGGGTCGACGCCGGGGTCAAGATCACCCATTACACGCACGAACTACCGCATGAGGACGACATCTCGCGGGTGCGCGCACACCTCGTCGCCCGCGGGTGGCCGTTCAGCGACGATCCTGGTTCGACCGACGGGGAACCGTCGTGAGAACCCTGCGACCGCTGCCCCTGCCGTCGACACCCGCGGTCCTCGACCGCGTCGACGATCTGCGGGCGATCCTCGACGGCTCGTCGGCCTTCCTACCCGTACCCGACGACGCCCGCGCCGCTTCCGAACTGGGGTCGGCCCTGCACGCGGACACACCGATCGACGATCCCGTGTCCCTCGTCGTCTCGACATCGGGATCGACGGGCACCCCCAAGGGTGCGCAGCACTCCCCCGCGACCCTCGCCGCGTCGTCGCGGGCCACCGCCGACCACCTGGGCGGGCCCGGGAACTGGTTGCTGGCGCTCGCACCTCACCACATCGCCGGTCTGCAGGTCCTCCTCCGCGCGCTGACGGCCGGGCAGACGCCGGTTGTCCTGGACATGCGCGCCGGTTTCGACCCCGATGTGTACGCCCGTGCCGTACGCGACTTCGACGGCCCGCGGCGATACACCTCGCTGGTTCCCACCCAGCTCGTCAAGGTTCTCGACCATCCCGACGCCACATCCGCCTCGCGGGCGCTCGACGCGATCCTCGTCGGTGGCGCGGCGACCCCGAAGCCGTTGTGGGACAGAGCAGTCGACGAGGGGCTGCCGATCGTCGCGACGTACGGGATGAGCGAGACCGCAGGCGGTTGCGTCTACGACGGGCACCCCCTCGACGGCGTCGCGGTCCGCATCGCCGATCCGGCACCCGACGGGGTGGGACGGGTCCTGCTCGGTGGTCCCGTCGTGGCCCGCGGATACCGCAATCTGCCCGACCATCCGGCCTTCGCCGAGCCGGGCTGGTTCCGGACCGACGATCTCGGGGTCCTCGACGAGGCCGGGCTGCTCAGCATCGTCGGCCGGGCCGACGAGGCCATCTCGACCGGCGGGCTGACCGTCGTACCGCAGGTCGTCGAGGCCGTGATCGCCGACGACCCGGCGGTCGCCGAATGCGTCGTCGTCGGGCTCCCCGACGATCGGCTCGGCGAGGCGGTGACCGCGTTCGTGGTGGTCCGTCCCGGAGAACGGCTCGACGTCAACCGTATTCGCGGATCGGTCACCGAACGACTCGACCGCTACGCGGCACCCCGGCGGATCGTCGAACTCGACGCGCTCCCCCTCCGCGGGCCCGGCAAGTACGACCGTCGCGCGTTGCGGACCCGCTTCGGTTCCCAGACGTAGTGCGTCGTTGCGCTGGGCGCAACGAAGTACTACATCTACCCGCAGGTCGCGTGCCGAATCGTTGTCACCACGTACTCGGCTCGGTCGCAGAGGTCACCCCACGTGAAGTTCAGCACCGTCCAGCCGGCCGCGATGAGTGCGTTGCGTCGAGTCCGGTCACGCTGGAAGGTGGCGGCGTCGCGGTGAAACGCGAAGCCGTCGATCTCCACCGCCACCATCCGATCCGGGAAGGCGAAGTCGATCTCGTACCCGCAACTCGGATGGTTGGCTGCCCAGCCGCTGAGACCCGCGCCTCGCATCACCTCCACCGCGAGACGCTCGGCAGCAGACCGCGCACCGGTCTCGAGCAGCGCGATCAGGACACCCATGTCGGCCGCGCCGATGCAGCGTCGTCGACGCCCGTAGGCCTCGACGAGACGCTCGACCGTCGTTCGCCGCTTCACGAGAGCCGAGTCGATGACCTCGACGCCGCCCTCCAACGCGCCCTCCAAGGCGGACAGCGCCACCCCGGTGACCGGAAGACCCTCTCGAACGGCAACATCCGCGTCGTCGAGCGCACGATTGAGGATTCGCACTCCTGCCACCGGACCACCGTGACGTCCGCGGAGTGCGGTGACCGTCGGCGTGACGGGCGGGGCATCGACGATCCCGTGCCACCACGCCGCAGCGAGCCCCGAGAGGACCGCGTGGACACCGACGGCCAGCGTCGCGGTCCGGATTCGCGAGCGGTCGGTCTCCGGATGGTCGGCGAGTCGGTAGATGCTGCGATGCACGGATATCCACTCGCCGGCATGCACCCGACGGTGCACCGTCGACCGATCGATGCCATGCGCGCGGGCATCGGCCGCGGTGACCACACCATCCTGGCCGAGGGCCAGGTTCCGAAATTCCGCCGGAAGTCGCATGGAACTCAGACGCACCGGCACCGCAACTGGTTCCATCGCTCGACGACCCCTCGCAGATGTAGTGTGTCGTCGCGCCAGACGCAACGAAGCTCTACACCTGCCGGGCCGCCGCCGCACCCGTCCGACCCCGTGACACGATGAACTCCGTGGCTACCCCTCAGCAGTGGATCCAGGGCGCTCGCCCACGCACGCTCCCCAACGCGATCGCGCCGGTCGTGGCCGGTGTCGGCGCGGCGCTGCACTCCGGCGACGTGACGTGGTGGAAGTCCGTCCTCGCACTTGCGGTGGCCGTCGCGTTCATCATCGGCGTGAACTTCGCCAACGACTACTCCGACGGTGTGCGCGGAACCGACGACGACCGCGTCGGCCCGATGCGCCTGGTCGGGTCGGGGGCGGCGTCGCCGAAGGCGGTGAAGACCGCCGCGTTCCTGTGCTTCGGGATCGGCGCGGTCTGCGGGCTGGTCCTCGCGATCGCGACCGCCTGGTGGCTCGTGCTGGTCGGGGCGATCTGCATCGCCGGCGCCTGGTTCTACACCGGCGGCAAACGCCCTTACGGGTACGCCGGGTGGGGTGAGGTCGCGGTGTTCACCTTCTTCGGGCTCGTCGCCGTCCTCGGCACTCAGTACGTCTCCTCGGGCCGCGTCGACTGGGTCGGACTCGCCTGCGCGGTCGGCATCGGCGCGATCTCGAGCAGCGTGCTGGTCGTCAACAATCTCCGAGACATCCCCAGCGACACCGAATCCGGCAAGATCACGCTCGCCGTCCGCCTCGGCGACGCCCGGACCCGCATCCTGTTTGCCGTACTGCTCCTGACCCCGCTCGCGATGAGCGTGGTCCTGGCGTTCGCGACCCCCTGGGCGCTGCTCGGCCTGGTGACGTTCCCGCTGCTCTGGCAGGCCTACACACCGGTGCGCACGGGCGCGGCCGGCCCCGGGCTGATCCCGTCGATCGGTACGACCGGCAAGGCGATGCTCGCCTGGGCGGTCGTCACGGCGGTCACGCTCGCGCTCACCTAGGCCGGGCCCGCGACGCGGATGGGCCCGCCGCACCAGTTCTCGTGCGACGGGCACATCCGGAATGCGTTGTCCGCGATCAGACCTGGGCCTCGACGTCGGGCAGGCTCGCCACGACGGCGGCGCGGAGTTCCGCGGCCGTGGTCGCGGACCCGATCAGCGCCTGTGACGCGTCGTCGGCGGTGTCGATGATCCCGAGCAGGAGATACTCGGCGCGGAGGCGTCGGTCACCTCGTTCGCGCGCGATCTCCATGGCTCGGCCGAAGGCGTCCCGGGTGTCGGTCGCGAAACGCGGCCGGGAGCCCCGACCCCGCGGTCCGCGCCGGCCGCGACCCGGCTCCCACGGTCCCTCCCCGGCGAACGGTCCGCCCGGACCCGGGCCGAAACCCTGGCCCCAGGGACCGGGACCGAAGGGGCCCGGTCCGAAACCCTCGGGACCGCAGTCGGGCCGGGGGCCGCGACCGCGACCATGGCCGTGCCGGTGCCCGTGGCCCCGTCGTCCGTCCCCACCGCGTCCGTGACCACGACCCCGGGGACCGCGCTCGGCGCGCTCGCCCCAGCCGTCGGACAGGTCCTCACCGAACCGCCCGCGCACCGCCTCCCGGACCTTGTCCAGGTCGATCCCGATGCTGCGCAGGGCCTCTCGGTCCTCCTCGTAGCGTTCTCGACCCGACTCGTCGTCGCCGGTCTCGGGTGTGTCGGATCGATCGGCGTGCTCGTCGTGGTACTTCCGCACCGCTTCCCGGGCCGACGACAGCGCCAACCCCTGGTCGGCGAGCAGCGCGAACAGCGGACTGCGGGCGTTGCAGAGCATGCCCAGGATCAGGTGGTCGTTACCGAGTTGCCGGTGACCCAGGTCGCCGGCCTCCTGCGTGGCGAAAGCCAGCAGCATCTTGTCATCGCGACTGATTCGCTCGAACATCTGTGTCTCCTTCTGGCCCGCTCGCGCGGGCCTCACGTTGTGAGTGCTTCTGATGCACGGCCTGTCGGCTGATCTGCAGCACTTCGGCGATCGCCTGCCAGCTCCACCCGTTGGCACGGGCGTTGGCCACCTGCACGTCCTCGAGTCGGTCGGCCAGGGTGCGCAGGGCGCGTACCGCGGCCAGACCCCTCGCCGGATCGCCGCTCGCGGCGTCTCCGGCCAGCTCGGCGCTCGATGCGTCGGGTGCGGTGTCGGTGCTGTGGTCGTCGTGCATGTTGTCAGGTTATGTTGACATCTTGCCAATGTCAAGAATTATTGACACGCGGGATGCGCGGGATCTGCCACGGTCGGGTGTGCGGACCCCGACTACTCGTTCTGAATCGACTCGCTGATGTTCATCCGACCGGCACGAACCGCGGGAACGAACGCACCGACCAGGCACAACGCCACCGCGATGCTCACGAAGAGCAGGGCCGACGGTCGTGGCGAGTACAGCACGGTCAGCGACGTCGTGATGGTCAGGATCTGGTTGCTGAGCAGATGCATGGCGGCACCGAGGACGACGCCGACCATCGACCCGACCAGGGCGACCGCGCCCGCCTCGGCGAGCACCGTGCGGGAGACGAACCTGCGAGAGGCGCCCATCGCCCGTAGGACGCCCAGTTCGCGGCGTCGTTCGAGGACCGACAGCAGCAACGTGTTGAGAAGTGCGATCGCGGCCGCGCCGGCGACGATCCACTGGATCGCGACCGCGAATGCGCCCGCCTGCTCGACGGTGGCCTGGGTGGCCGCGAGGGCCTCGGCGCCGCTGTAGACACTGATCGGTTTGTTGCCCGTCGTCGGGACGCCTGCCACCAACGACTCGAGGTCCCGGCGGACGACATCGGGGTCGGCATCGGGCGAGGTGATCACCTGCAGGTAGGTGTCACCGTCGCGATCGAACCACTCCCCCAGCAATTCCTGGGACATCGCCGCCACCCCGGAGTCGAGCGAGACGTAATCGACGGTGTCGCGCACGACCGTCTGCCGTGGGCCATTGGGTGTCGCGAGTTCCACGGTCTCGCCGGTGGTCACGTCCAGCGCACGGGCGAGGACGTTCGACATCAGGATGCCGTCCCCGGCGAGCACGTCGGCCACCGCTTCCGGCGACGCCTTGCGCATGAACGGCGCGCGCGAACCCGGCTCGAGCCCTTGCACATTCGCCTTGCTCTCGCCGATGTTCACCGCGGCCCACTGACCGCCGATCACCTCGGTCACGCCAGGAACCGCCGCCACGCGTTCGGCCAGCGCCGCCGGCAGGATCGGCCCGAGGGGCAGGCTCGCGGCCGACGTCGACGACACGTAGAAGTCCGGATCCCCCAGCCCGTCGAGCGATTTCGACATCGAGGAGACCAGGTTGTCCAGCGCTCCCGATGTCCCCATCCCGACGGCGATGGCCACCGCGACCGTCATCAGGGTCGCCCATGCGCGCCGCGGGGCACGCTCGGTGTTCACCGAGGCGAGCTGTCCGGGACCGCCGAACCAGCGCGCGACCCGAACCACCGCCCAGGCCAACGGTTTCGACAACGCGAAGCACAGAAGCAGTGCGCCGACGAGATAGAAGACCCCGGCGACGATGGCCGGCCGCCCCGGCACGGTCGACACGACCACCCACGACGCGATGAGACCGGCGACGCCGAGCACGGCGGCGATCACCACCGCGGGACCACGACGCGACGCGGAGTCCGACACCTCGACGGGAGCCATCGCCTCCACCGGTGAGACCGCGAACACCGCCCGCGCGGCCAGCGTCGTGGCCGCGACACACGCCACCACACAGGCGATGACCGCGGCCGCGGGCGCGTAACCGGGCAAGTGATACTCGATGACGGTGCCGACGGAGTCGGCGGGTGGTTCCGGCAGACTGCTGATCACGGCCCGCCCGGCCAGGATCCCGAGCGGGATGCCGAGTACGCCCCCGACGAGACCCATCAGCGCGGCCTCGCCGAGCATGTCGCCGACGAGGTGAGATCGCTTGGCGCCCAGCGCACGGATCATCGCGAGCGACCGGCGCCGCGAGGCCACCGCCATGTTCATCGTGTTGAACACCAGGAAGGCGGCGATCACCAGTGACACCAGCGAGACCAGCAGCGTCGCATCGCGGGTCACCGAACTCGCGACCTCGGCCTGCTTGGCGCGGAAGTCGGGATCGACGACCACCGCGCGACCGTCCACGATGCCCTGCACCTGCGAGCGGACCGCGCCCACGTCGGCGCCGGGTTCGGTCACGACGAGGATCGAGTCGAGCCGGCCGTCGAGTCCGGCGAGTCGTTGCGCGAGATCGACGTAGGCGAAGAGGAAGCGGCCGTTGTTGAGACCGGCGGCCTGCTCGTTGTCGACGACCTCGAGCACCTCGACCTCGATCCCGTTGACCGTCAACCGGTCTCCGCGCTCGAGACCGAGGCCGGGACCGACGAAGACACCGGTTCGCAGGCGATCGAGATCGACGGTCCCCGGACCGGCCCCGGCTCGCTCCTGCTGCAGGGCGCCTCGCAGGCTGCCCGAGAGCTGGGTGACGCGCTGATCGGAGCCGAGCAGCGGTACGGCGGAGCCGTCGACGACGACCGACCCGCGGATCATCGGCACGACGGCGGCCGCCGCATCGACATCGCGTCGGATCTCGCCGGCCAGCGACTCGTCGATGCCGGTGTCGGTGATGCCGGCGACCTCGATGTCGGCGACCCCGGACACCGCATTGTTGAAGTCCCGCACCGATTCCGACGCCGACCCGTACGTCCCGAGCACCGCGTTCAGCAGCGCCGACGACACGACCACCACCGCCAGCGAGGTGAGCAGGCGCAACCGGTGGGTGCGGATCTCGCGGAGGTTGAGCAGCCGGATCCGCGTGAGGCCGGCGACCAAGGCGGACGCCGGGGAACCCCGTCCCGCCACTAGGCGATCTTTCCGTCGCGGACCGTGATGGTGGTATCGGCGACCGCGGCCGCCTTCGGATCGTGGGTCACCATCACCACCAACCGGTCGGGGGTGTCGTGGGCGACCTCGGAGAGCAGTTCGAGTACCGCCTCACCGGTCTTGGAGTCCAGGTTGCCGGTCGGTTCGTCGGCGAGCAGGATCGTCGGGTCCATGATGAGCGAGCGGGCGATCGCGACTCGCTGCATCTGACCGCCAGACAGCTCCGAAGGCCGGTGATCGACCCGATCGCCGAGACCGACCCGCCGAAGCAGTTCCACCGCAAGAGGTTTCGCCTTGCGCAACGACTGGTTGTCCAGCAGGCGCGGCAGCGCGACGTTCTCCCACGCCGACATCGTCGGCACGAGGTTGAAGAACTGGAAGATGAACCCGACGCGATTGCGCCGGAACTCCGAGGCGGCGGTGTCGTCGAGAGAGCCGAGGTCGACCCCGTCGATGCTGATCCGCCCCGATGTCGGGGTGTCGAGAGCTCCGAGCACGTGCAGCAGGGTGCTCTTGCCCGCGCCCGACGGGCCGACCACCGACACGAACTGTCCGCCGTCGATCGAGAGGTTCAGACCGTCCAGGGCGCGGACCCGTTCGTCGCCCATCTGGTACTCGCGCACCAGATCGACCGCCTCCACCAGGGCACTTCCGGTGCCGGGCGTACGCCCGGGTTCCTTCGACACCCCCGGATCGTAGCCCACCCGCGGCGTCCGGCCCGGGTCTCAGGCGGTCCAGCGACCGGTGGCGAAGAACTCGTCGAGCACCGCCTCGGCGGGGCCGAGGGCGAACGCGTTGGCGGCCAGCCAGTCGTCGTCGAAATAGGTGGTCGCGTACCGGTCCCCGGAGTCACAGAGCAGCGTGACGATGCTGCCCGGCGTACGCGCCGCGACCATCTCGGCCACGAGCGAGAAGGCTCCCCACATGTTGGTGCCGGTGGACCCGCCGACGCGACGGCCGAGGAGATCGCTCACGCGGCGGGCGGTCGCGACGGACGCCTCGTCGGGCACACCGATCATGCGGTCGATGACCTGCGAGATGAACGACGGCTCGACCCGCGGGCGCCCGATCCCCTCGATGCGCGAGCCGGTCTCGGCGGTCAGCGTGCCGTCGGCCGACTCGTAGGCCGGCAGGAACACCGAGTTCTCCGGATCGACGACTGCCAGCCAGGTGTCGTGGCGTCGGTACCGCACATATCGGCCCAGGGTCGCCGACGTGCCACCCGTACCGGCCCCGACGACGATCCACGTGGGCACGGGGTGTTCTTCCTCGGCCAGCTGGGCGAAGATCGACTCGGCGATGTTGTTGTTGCCGCGCCAGTCGGTCGCACGCTCGGCCATCGTGAACTGATCGATGAAGTGGCCGCCGAGCTCGGCCTCGAGACGCAGCGCCTCGGCGTAGACCTCACCGGGATGGTCGACGAAATGGCACCGCCCGCCGTGGCGTTCGATCAGCGCCGTCTTCGCGGGCGAGGTGCTGCGCGCCATGACCGCGATGAACGGCACGCCGATCAGCTCGGCGAAATAGGCCTCGCTGACCGCCGTCGACCCCGACGACGCCTCGATCACCGGCGTGCCCTCGACGACCCACCCGTTGCACAGCGCATAGAGGAACAGCGAGCGAGCCAACCGGTGCTTCAGCGATCCCGTGGGATGGGTCGACTCGTCCTTCACGTAGAGGTCCACGCCGACCTCGCGACCCGCGTCCCCGGCGGGCCCGGTGTCCTCGGATTCGGTCCAGCGCGACCATGCGGGCAACGCGACGCGGAGCAGATGGGTGTCGGCACTGCGTCGGCCGTCGGCCTCGATGAGGCGGATGGCGTTCTGCGTCCAGGCGCGGTCGGCGCGGCGGTCGACGAGCCGCGTCGGCCTCACTTGTCGCCGCGGAGCCGTGCCTGCAGATCGTCGTGCTTGGACCGGCGACCGGCCTCGAGCGCCGCGATCTCGCTGTTCACCTTGAGACGCAGGGTCTTGAACAGGACCATGCCGAGCGGAAGAGCGATCAGCACACCGAACACCGCGGCCACCAGGAAGGGCACCTCGACGTCGACCAGGCGGCCGCCGACCATGATGATCACGACGACCGCGGTGACGAGCAGCAGCCGCGCGAACGTGTACAGGAACAGTGCGACCGCCAGGGTCATCGGACGCCCGCCCGCCTGAGGCGCGGTGTCCGCGGCGGTCGATGTGGGGGTGGCCTCGTCGGGCGTGGCCTTCTTGCCTGGGGTGGGGTCGTGCGCTTCACTCACCCCCTCAGCGTACTGGGCGGTCGTCGCGCTCCCGCAGGTCGCGGGCCTTTGCACGCTCTTTACCTCCCGCTGACGGTTCGAGTACCTGGGCGATTTGCGTGTATTCATGAAGAACTCATCCACCACGTGCAGAGCCGCTTCGCCAGCTTCGGCGCACCGACCGAGCACTCCAACACGCCAGGGGGAATCATGACCAGCATCGAGACCGCACCGCCCGCCACCTACATCACCCCGGGACTCGCCAGCCAGCACACGCTGACCCCCGGCCAGGTCGCCGCGATGTTCAACGTGAACCCCAAGACGGTCGCGCGCTGGGCGAGCTCGGGCATCCTCGGCTCGATCCGCACCCCGGGCGGTCATCGACGCTTTCGCGAAGAGGACGTCGTCGCGCTGCTCAACCGCCGCACGCACTGATCCGCGGGTACGGCCCGCTCGCCGCCGGGCGTTCGCCCTGACCTCGCAGGCATCTCACGTACGCTGGACGACGGGAGGTTGTCATGATCTATCTGTTCGCCGTTCTGGGTCTGCTCGCCATCGGTTTCCTCATGTGGCGCGCCTTCGGACCCCACTCCGACGAGTCCGGTGACACCCCCTCGTCCGGCCCCCGCCGCCCCCGTCCGCGCGGCCCTCTCGGCCCCGACGACGACCCCGATTTTCTCCGCGACCTCGACAATCGCACCCGCGGCACCAACGGCACCGACGGGGACGAGATCTGAGGCGTGACGCTCGGCAGAAAAGCTGAGACCAGGTTCAGAACGCCTCTGCGGAACATACCCATGGGTAGGGTATCGTCCACTTCACCATCGATTCCCCGATGGCTGATCCGAGAGAAGGCGCCGTTGAACCCGGGACGATCTCCGCGAGGGACGTCGACCGACGACGACCTGAGCTTCGCCGAGAAGATCGGTTACCTGTTCGAGCACAGTCGTGACGAGAACGGCATTCGATATACCGGCAAGAAGATCGCCGAGAAGGCCAACCGGCTCGGCTACTCGCTGTCCGACGCCTATATCTCCCAGCTACGCACCGGCAAGGCCCGCACCCCGTCGTTCCGGACGGTCGAGGCCATCGCCCGCGCCTTCGACGTGAGCGTCACGTACTTCCTGTCGAACCCCGACGAAGATCTCGAACGTGTTCGGCAGCAACAGAATTACGTCGAGATGCTCCAGGTCACCGGCAGCCATCTGTCCGGGATCGACATGGGTTCGCTCTGCCCGGACACCATCGACGCGCTCATCGATCTGCTCAAACTGGTCAAGGCGCAGGCGTTGGCCAAGAAGGCCGAAGAGAACACCCCGAGCGACACCCCCGGCTGACGGCGCCGCCCGGGCCTCCTACAGACCCGCGTAGGAGTGCAGGCCCGACACGACCAGGTTGATGATGAACAGGTTGAACAGCATCGCCACGAATCCGGCGACGTTGATCCAGGCCGCGGCGTTGTTGCGCCAGCCCGCTGTCGCGCGCGCGTGCAGGTAGGCCGCGTAGATCACCCACGCGATGAAGGACACCGTCTCCTTGGGGTCCCAGCCCCAGAACCGGCCCCAGGCCGCCTCGGCCCAGATGGCACCGCAGATGACTCCGAGTCCGAAGAGCGGGAAGCCGATCACCACGCACTTGTAGGCCAGCCGGTCGAGCTGTTCGGCCGACGGCAGGTGCTCGACGACACGACGGACCGCACCCGCGAGACCCGGACGGGTGGAGACCGCGGCGGAGTCGTCGGGCGAGTTCGCCGCCCAGCGCATCTTGATCAGGTAGAGGATGCTCGCGACACCCGACACCAAGAGGATGCCCGACGACACCGAGATGATCGACACGTGTACAGCGAGCCAGTACGACTTCAAGGCGGGCACGACGGGTGCCGCCTGGGTGTAGAGCCACCGGCCGGCGATGAACATCAGCAGGATCACGGGCAACAGCACGAACGAGAGCAGCGGACGGTGTTCGCGCTTGCGCAGGATGACCAGTCCGGCGAGCACGCCCGCGGCACACGTCATCGAGATGAACTCGTACATGTTGCCCCAGGGTGCGCGGTCGGTCGCGATACCGCGCAGCACGATCGACCCGATGTGGGCGACGAGTCCGACGACCACGACCGGCAGCCCCATGTTGCCGAGCTTCTCACCGAGAGTCCGCCGCGACGACTCGTCGACGCGACCCGGCATCCGGGCCTCCGTCCCGCTCGCACCGGCGTTGACCAGTTGCTTCTGCTCGAGACGCCGACCCCGGACCGCGGCGAGCGCACCCAGGAACAAGATGACCGCGACGACATAGACCGTCATGGCGGTGCCGTACAGCAGGTCGGAGTACCGCGCGAGCGTCTCGTCGATCGGCATCGCCGGAGCTTCGGAGTTCATGTGCTTCCTTTCGCCGGCTGCTAGAGCCGCCGGGTCGTCCGCCGCGAGGCGGGTGCGTCGGCGTCGCCAGCCACGAGATCGGCCGCCTGCTCGTCGAAGCCCTCACCCCAGCCGGCCTGATCGGTACGCGCCAGCCCGGCAATCTCTACTACAGTACGTCGTTGCGTATCGGCCCGACCATCGCCGTCGGCTTGCGAGCTCGCGGCCGGAACCGGGACCAGCCGCGCCCAGATGCGCCGGCGACGGATCAGCAGCGACACCAGCAGGCCGCCGAGCATCACGATCGAGCTCACCAGCACCCAGACCTGGGCGGGATCGTGCGAGACCTGCACCGACACCCAGCGCTCGTAACCGTCGAAGGTCACCGTCGTGCCGTCGGCCAGGGTGTGGCTCTGACCGACTCCGAGGTTCACCTGGGCCTGACGCTGGAGACGGCCCTGCTCGATGAGGTCCTGGTCGAGCGAGTAGACGTTCTGGGGCTTGCCGGTGTCGAGACCGGTGTCGCCCTTGAAGATCCGGATGGCGACGAAGGGGTCGTCGGGTTCCGGCGACGACGAGGTCAGCAGCGAACCGTGGAACGACGCGGTCGGCGCGAACAGGCCCTCGAGGGCGATCTGGTTCTTGCGACGGGTGTCGGCGTCGGGATAGAGGCCCGCCGGGGTGTCGAAGCGGGCAGCCCCCGACGACAGCATCGTCTGGAGTTCGTCGGGGACGAACGGCGTCGTCTGCGTGCGCTTCTCCCCGTTGGGGAAGGTCACCGTGAACGTCGGTGCAAAGCCGTTGCCCAGCACGTAGACGCGATCACCCGCGACGCGCAGCGGTTCGTTGACCCGCACCGAGGTGGTCGCCCAGCCGGCGGGGTCACCGAGGTTGCCCACGCTGCCATCGCTGCCCGCGGCGTACCGGATGGTGGCGTCGTACATGTCGGGCTGGCCGCTGGGCAAGAAGGTCGCCGAGAAGTCGTCGACGCGGAAGCAGAAGGGCGACAGGTCCGTGCCGTCGACCAGGTTGCCGGCGCGGAACGAGTCGTAGACGGCGGTCGAGGTGTTGCACAGCCCCTGCTCACCGTCGGCGACGAGACTGCGGGTGCCCTCGTAGCCGTACATCTTGCCCAGCGCGATCGAGACCAGCAACGCCAGCAGGGCGAAGTGGAAGACGAGGTTGCCGAACTCGCGGAGGTAGCCCTTCTCGGCGGACACCTCGACGCATCCGTCCGGGTATGCCTTGCTCGGCTCGCGGACCACGACCTCGCGTCGCCAGCCGCGCAACCGGCCGTCGATCCGGCGCGCGACGGTTTCGGGGTCGCCGTCGACGGTGTGGGTGACGTGCCGCGGCAGACGGGACAGGTTGCGCGGTGCGGCGACGGGCTTCGCGCGCAGGCTGTGGAAGTGCTCGACCATCCGCGGCGTCAGACAGCCGACCAGCGAGATGAACAACAGCACGTAGATGGCGGTGAACCAGGCGCTGGAGAAGACGTCGAACAGCTGCAGACGGTCCATCCAGACACCGAGCTGACCGCGGGCGGCGATGTACTCGAGGGTCTTCTGCTCGTTGAGCTCACGCTGCGGGAGCAGCGCACCGGGGATCGCGGCGAGCGCGAGCAGGAACAGCAGGATCAGCGCGGTCCGCATCGAGGTCAGCGAACGCCACAGGTTGCGCAGCGGCCACAGCAGACGACGACGGGCCCAGTGGGGTTTCGGGGCCGGCTCGGGGGTGTCCACCTGCGGGCGGTCGGTCAGATCGGTCATGGGTCCAGCACTCAGATCGGTAGTTGGGTGTCGGTGACGAAGCGGACCTGGACCCAGACGATGAACTGGTCCCACCAGCCGGTCAGCAGGGCGACGCCGACCCCGATCAGCAGGACCCCGCCGACCACCTGGATCGCGCGGGCGTTCCGACGGAGCCAGCCGAGACTGCGCAGGGCCCACGCCGAGGAGAACGCCAGCACCACGAAGGGCAGGCCCAGGCCGAGGCAGTACGCGACGATGAGGGTCACACCCTTGGCCGCCGTCGACCCCTCGGTTCCGCTGACGGTGGCGATCACCGCGGCCAGGGTCGGTCCGAGGCACGGTGTCCAGCCGAGCGCGAAGACCGCACCGAGCAACGGCGCCCCGACGATGTTCGAGACCCGCCGCGGCTCGAAGCGGACCTCGCGCTGCAGCGCCGGGATGAGACCGATGAACACCAGGCCCATCGCGATGGTGACGACACCGCCGATGCGTTGCAGCAGTTCACGATTCAGCACGAAGGTGCTCGTCACGCCGAGGACGGTGGCGGTGGCGGCGACGAAGACGACGGTGAAGCCGAGGACGAACAGGCCCGCCGCGAGCGCGACGCGCGAGCGGCCGCTCTTCGCGCTCTCGCCCACCTTCACCGCGGGCGCCTCCGCCCCGACGAGACCCGCGAGGTACGACAGGTAACCCGGGACGAGCGGGACGACGCACGGAGAGGCGAAGGACACGAGTCCGGCGAGCAGGCAGGCGGCGACGGCGAGTAGAAGCGGTCCGCTGGAGACGGTGTCGGCGAATGTGTCGCCGATCGACGAGGCGAGCATCAGGGTCGCCGGTTCCGAGGTGGACGGCTGCAGGGTGGACGCGAGCATCACACCGACCCTGCCGGCTCGGCCACGACGCGCTTGACGACCTCGTCGAGCTCGTTGTCGGAGATCGCCTTCAGGAACACCGCCGCCGGACGGTGCTCCCGATCGAGCACGATCGTCGTCGGCACCACCGAGGTGGGCGTGGTCAGCGCGGCGAGCGACATGCCCGGGAAGTCGTAGATCGACGGGAATCCGACGTTGCGGTCGATGACGAAGTCCTTCGCGGACTCGCGGTCGTCACGCAGGTTGATGCCGAGGAACTCCACCCCGTCGGCGCGGTTGCGTTCGTAGACGCGCTCGAGGTCGTCGGCCTCGCCGCGGCAGGGGCCGCACCATGATCCCCACACGTTGACGACGACGACCTTGCCGGCGAAGCGGTCATCGGACAGCGACAGCGGTTGCCCGGAGACCAGGTCTTCGCCGGTGACATCGGCGATCGGCTTGCGCTCGTCGGGCACATAGGTGATGACGGTCTGTCCGCCCGGCGAGACGAACTGGAAGGTATTCCCCTGCGCGACCGCGTCGTCGCCGGTGCTGCAGCCGGCGATCAGCATGACCAGGGCCGACAACATCGCCGGCAGGAGGAACTTGCGCACTACGTCAGACCTTCACTTCTTTTTCTGTCGCCGGGAGCGCAGCGAGCGGGACTTCTGTCACAGCCGGCTCACGCACCGGTGGCGAGCGGGTCCGAGGCCCCGGCCGGTTCGGAGTAGATGATGTCGACGAGCGCGTCGTCGTCGTAGATCAGGCTGGTCAGCGAGGCCAGCGAGCACTGCCGGCGACGCGGGTCGTGCCACAGACGCTGACCTTCGAGAAACCGGCGCAGCGTGTAGACGGGCAGCTGGTGACTGACGCAGACGGCTTCGTGTCCGCGGGCCGCGTCGCGCGCCGTGTTGGCCGCGGCGAGCATGCGGTGCGCGAGCTGGATGTAGGGCTCACCCCAGGACGGTGTGAACGGGTCACGCAGCTTCGGCCAGTGCCGCGGTTTGCTCAGCGCACCGTCGCCGACCGAGACCTTGAGGCCCTCGAAGACGTTCTCGGCCTCGATGAGGTCGTCGTTGGTCAGGATGGGGACGCCGTGTGCGGCGGCGATCGGCGTGGCCGTCTCCTGCGCACGTTGCAGCGGCGAGGCGAACACGGCTTTGACGTCGTGGTCGGCGAGCGCGTCGGCGACCTTGCGTGCCTGTGCCTGGCCGTCGCCGGAGAGGCGGAAACCGGGCAGACGGCCGTAGAGGATGCCGTCCGGGTTGTCGACCTCCCCGTGGCGCATCATGTGGACGATCGTGTGCATCAGGCGTTGTCCCCCGGTGTGGCTGCGGTCGCGGCCGCCTGCGCTGCCGCGGGCAGCGCATCGGCGATCTGCGAGAAAGCATCCTCGTCGAGCGCCGCGGACACAAACCAGGCCTCGTAGGCGCTCGGTGGTGCGTACACGCCGCGCTCGAGCAGAGCGTGGAAGAAGGGCGCAAACCGCCAGGTCTCGGTGGCCGAGACGCCGGCGTAGTCGACGATCGGGATCTCCGGGTCGGTAGTGAAGAACACACTCAGCAGGCTGCCCGCCTTCTGCACGCGGTGGGCCACCCCGGCCGCGGTCAGGGCCTCGTGCAGCAGCGCCCCGAGCCGGTCGGCGTTGGCGTCGAGCGTGCGGTAGACCTCGACGTCGGCGTGGCGCAGGGTCGCGAGCCCGGCGGCGACCGCGACGGGATTCCCCGACAGCGTGCCGGCCTGGTAGACCGGCCCGGTCGGCGCGAGCCGTTCCATCACGTCGGCCCGGCCGCCGAACGCGGCGGCGGGCAGTCCCCCGCTCATCACCTTGCCGAAGGTGTAGAGGTCGCCGGCGACGCCCTCGAGCCCGTACCAGCCGCTCGGGCTCACCCGGAAACCGGTCATGACCTCGTCCATGATGAGCAACGCGCCGTGGCGTCGGGTCAGGTCGCGCAGTCCGGCGTTGAAGCCCTCCACCGGCGCGACCGCGCCCATGTTCCCGGCCGCCGCCTCGGTGATGACAGCGGCGATGTCGTCGCCGAACTGGGCGAAGGCGTCGGCGACGGCGGTGAGGTCGTTGTAGGGCAGGACGAGGGTGTCGTGTGCCGACGCGCCGGTGACACCGGGGCTGGTCGGCAGGCCGAGCGTGGCGACGCCGGAACCCGCGGCGGCCAGCAACGCGTCGACGTGACCGTGGTAGCAGCCGGCGAACTTGATGATCTTGGAGCGGCCGGTGTACCCGCGGGCGAGCCGGATCGCCGACATCGTCGCCTCGGTGCCGGAGTTCACCAGCCGGACACGCTCGACGGGATCGACGCGGCCGATGATCTCCTCGGCGAGTTCGATCTCGGCCTCGGTGGGCGCACCGAAGGACAGACCGCCGGTGGCCGCCTCACGGACCGCCTCGACGACGGCCGGGTGTGCGTGTCCCAGGATCATCGGACCCCACGAGCTGACGAGGTCGACGTAGTCGTTGCCGTCGGCGTCGGTGAGCCGGCACCCGGCTGCGGAGGAGATGAAGCGCGGGGTCCCGCCGACCGCGGAGAACGCGCGCACCGGGGAGTTGACGCCACCCGGGATGGCCTGCGTCGCACGGGTGAACAGCGCGGCGGAGGCGGCCGTTCCGGGAGCAGGCGTGGCAGCAGCGGAAGGAGTCACGGCCTACAGTGTTCCAAACGGCACCGGGTGACCCAAATCCTCGCTGGTCAGAGGTGTCGGAACGTGGTCGTGCGGTGGCCGGACTATCCCGCGAGCGCCTTGCGCACCTGCTCGGCGATCGCCGCCTGCCCCTGCTCGTTGGGGTGCACCGCGCCGGGGCCCGCCGTGGTCATCGGCTCGATCCACCGTTCGTCGCCGGCACAGGCGTCGTGACCTTCGGACACCTGGGACATGTCGACGAACTCCACCCCCTCGTCCTCCGCCGCCCGCCGCCCGTAGGTGTTCAGCGCCGTCTGCAGTTCGCGGATCATCGGCACGTCACCTTCGGCGAGACGCATCTCGGGGTAGCAGCCGACGGTCGGCGGAAGCAGCCACGGGTAACCGGTCAACAAGATGCGGGCGTTCGGCGCGCGGTCCCGGACGTCGCGCAACGCCTGCCGGACGGCCGGGTAGATGTCGGCGGCGACCGGGTCGATCAGCGAACTCCCATAGCGATCG
Organism: Gordonia sp. PvP123; assembly: GCF_040547295.1. Classification (NCBI taxonomy): domain Bacteria; kingdom Bacillati; phylum Actinomycetota; class Actinomycetes; order Mycobacteriales; family Gordoniaceae; genus Gordonia; species Gordonia sp. PvP123. Next base: position 290,512 of record NZ_JBEPPN010000003.1, read on the forward strand.
GTGCACGGCGCCCCCGAGCGGTCGACGTCGGCGAGTTCGCTGCAGAGCCGGATCGCCCGGCCATAGGTCTGCTTGTCGTTGCCACCGATCATCAGCGTCACCACGTCGGTGTCGTCGTCGAGGGCGTCGAGCTGCGGCGGTACGCCCTGGTGCTGCGCCTCCCGGAAGTCGTCGGTGTCGGCGCCCGCGCAGCTGACGTCCGTGAGGTCGAAGTCCTCGTCCACGGCGACGATGTGCGCGTAGTTCTTCGACGACCGCTGGCAGTAGATCGGTGAGTCCGCCTCGAGCGGGCTCACGCCGGTCCCGGCGCTGAAACTGTCGCCGAGGTTGACGTGCTTCGTCGACCGTGCGTCGTTCTCCGTCGACTGTGCAGGCGTTTCCGTCGACTGTGCGGGCGTTTGCGTCGACCGTGCAGGTGTTTCCGTCGACTGTGCATCGTTCTGCGTCGACTGTGCGCATCCGGCGAGGACGGTGCCCGCCACGAGCAGCACGAGTCCGGACCGGATCAGTCGCCGTGGACGTCGATCGCCGAACCTGCGTGCGTTCATCCCGCCATCCTGCGTGCGGCGGAGCCCGTCGGCAACCATCGACCAGTCCCCGGCCCACGCGAGTAGCGTGGTGCGCCGAGGGGACCTCCGCTCCGGGCGGAGTCCCGCAGCCGAGTGACGAGGATGTGAATGCGCATGAGCGACAAGGAGATTCTCGACCCGCAGGCCGTGCTCGACGGCGTGCCCACCGGACTCTGGATCGACGGTCGGTCCACCCCGGCCGCCGACGGCGCGACCTTCGAGGTCCACGACGCCGCGACCGAGGAGTCGCTTGTCGCGGTCGCCGACGCAGGAGTCGCCGACGCCCGCCACGCTCTCGATTCCGCCGTCGCCGCGTCGGCGGGCTGGGCGGCCACCGCGCCACGTGAGCGCGGGGAGATCCTCCGCCGGACCTTCGAACTGCTCACCGACCGCGCCGCCGACATCGCCATGCTGATGACCCTCGAACTCGGCCGCGCCCTGCCCGACAGTCGCGCCGAGACCACCTACGGCCTCGAGTTCTTGCGCTGGTTCGCCGAAGAAGCCGTGCGCGTGGGGGGTCGATTCAGTCCGGCACCGGCCGGCAACGGGCGCATCCTGGTGGCCCACCAACCGGTCGGGCCGTGCCTGGCGATCACCCCGTGGAACTTCCCGCTCGCGATGGGGACCCGAAAGATCGGCCCCGCGCTCGCGGCAGGCAACGTCATCCTCGTCAAACCGGCCCGCGAGACACCGCTGACGATGCTCGCGCTGGCCGAGGCCTTCGCCGAGGCCGGCCTCCCGCCCGGCGTGCTGTCGGTCCTGCCCACCACGTCGAGCGGAGACGTGTCGTCGACGCTCATCACCGACGACCGCATCCGCAAGATCAGCTTCACCGGTTCGACGCCGGTGGGCCGCAGCCTGCTCGGCCAGGCCGCCGATCGCGTTCTGCGGACGTCGATGGAACTCGGGGGCAACGCCCCGTTCCTCGTCTTCGACGACGCCGACATCGATGCTGCCGTCGAGGGCGCATTCGCCGCCAAGATGCGCAACGGCGGTGAGGCCTGCACCGCGGCCAACCGATTCCTGGTGCAGGCCGGCGTCGCCGAGGAGTTCACCGAGAAGCTCGTGGCGAAGATGTCGGAGGTCCGCATGGGCCCGGGGTACTCCGACGGGGTGACCCTGGGACCGTTGGTGAACGCCGATCAGCGGGACAAGGTCGCCGAGGCGGTCGAGCAGGCCGTCGCCGACGGCGCCCGGGTGCGGTTGGGTGGTGAACGTCCGGAAGGTCGGGGCTTCTTCTATCCGGCAACGGTTCTCGACAACGTCGACCCGTACGCGCCGGTGACACGCGAGGAGATCTTCGGCCCCGTCGCGGTGATCAGCACGTTCGACGACGAATCCGCCGGCATCGAAGCGGCGAACTCGACCGAGTACGGCCTGGCGTCGTACTTCTACAGTCGCGATCTCGAGCGCTGCATGCGGGTCGCGGAGCGTCTGGACTCAGGCATGGTGGGGGTGAATCGAGGCGTGATCTCCGACGCCGCAGCGCCGTTCGGCGGGATCAAGCAGTCCGGGATCGGGCGCGAGGGCGGTAGCGAGGGCATCGACGAGTACCTCTCGGTGAAGTACGTCGCCCTGACGTGACGGTGTTACGTATGTGACTAGTGATGCAGGTGTTATCGATCTGATACCTGCACGGCCGTACTGATCCCTACACTCGGTCACCATGCGTCGTAGAACCCTCACGACCGCGGCTGCCGCGACCGCGATCGCCACCGCCGCTTCGGTGGCGATCGCGGTCGCACCGTCGGAACCGGTCGCGAATGTCCAGAATGCCGCGGTCAGCACCGATTTCGGCAGTGTCGATCTCGGCAGCTCCGAACTGGGGACACCCAACAGCAACTTCCTGTGGCAGAGCCCGGGAACTCGGTACATCGTCGTACTCGGTGCCAAGTTCGGCGTCCTCGGCCAGACCCCGGACGTGCTCAAGCGCCGCCTGAACGTGGCAGCCAACCTGGGCAAGAAGCACCCGTTCAACCGCATTATCGTCTCCGGCGGCGACACCCACTGGCTGCCCGTCACCGAGGCGCAGTTCATGAATCTCGGACTCATCCGTCGCGGAATCCCCATGTGGCAGATGGTGAACGAGGGACGGTCGACCTCGACCGTGCAGAACGCCCACTACACCGTCGGCATGCTCAAGGCCATGGGCGCCAACGGCGCCATCATCGTGACCAACGGCTTTCACATGGAGCGTGCGATGAAGAACTTCCGCGACGCGGCCCGAAACCAGCACGCCCGCATCGAGTTCCGGTCGGCGTACGCCTAGCACCTCACGGACACCCTTCCCGCGTCGCCAATTCCGTGCCGCTGATTCGATCCCATCAGCGGGACGGAAACGGCACCGCGGGAACGCAGCTCGCCCCGCCGGCCGAAGCCGACGGGGCGAGATCGTGATATCTCAACCAGCGGTCGGGGCGATCAGCGCAGCAGCGCGCGGCTCATGACGACGCGCTGGATCTGGTTGGTGCCCTCGTAGATCTGGGTGATCTTGGCGTCGCGCATCATGCGCTCGACCGGGAAGTCGCGCGTGTATCCGGCGCCGCCGAAGAGCTGCACGGCGTCGGTGGTGACCTCCATCGCGACGTCGGACGCGAAGCACTTCGACGCCGACGAGATGAAGCCCAGGTTCTTCTCGCCACGCTCGGCGCGAGCGGCCGAGGTGTAGACCATGAGGCGCGCGGCCTCGACCTTCATCGCCATGTCGGCGATCATGAACTCGACGCCCTGGAACGAGCTGATCGGCTTGCCGAACTGCTTGCGGTCCTTGACATATGCGATCGCCTGGTCGAGCGCACCCTGCGCGATGCCGACGGCCTGCGCGCCGATGGTCGGGCGGGTGTGGTCGAGGGTCTGCAGGGCGGTCTTGAAGCCGGTGCCCTCGTCGCCGATGATGCGGTCGAGCGGGATCGTGCAGTCCTCGAAGTACAGTTCTGCGGTCGGCGAACCCTTGATACCGAGCTTCTTCTCCAGCGGTCCGACGGTGAAGCCGGGATCGTCCTTGTGGACCATGAACGCGGAGATGCCGTTGGCCTTCTTGTCGGCGTCCGTCACCGCCATCACCGTGTACCAGGACGACTTGCCGCCGTTGGTGATCCAGCACTTGGTGCCGTTGAGGACCCAGTTGTTGCCGTCTTTGCGTGCGCGGGTCTTCATACCCGCGGCGTCGGAACCGGCCTCGCGCTCGGACAGTGCGTACGACGCCATCGCCTCGCCGGAGGCGATGGACGGCAGCACCTGCTGCTTGAGTTCGTCGGAGCCGTTCAGGATCAGGCCCATGGTGCCCAGCTTGTTGACGGCGGGGATCAGCGACGACGACGCGTCGACACGGGCGACCTCTTCGATGACGATGCATGCCGCGATCGAGTCGCCGCCCTGGCCGCCGTACTCCTCGGGGACGTGGATGGCGTTGAAACCCGAGGCGACGAGGGCGTCGAGGGCCTCCTGCGGGAACCGCGAGTTCTCGTCGACGTCGGCGGCGTGGGGCTCGATCTCCTTCTCCGAGAGAGCACGGATCGCCTCGCGCAGCGCGATGTGCTCTTCCGGGAGCTCGAAGACGTTGAAGTCGGGATTTCCGTAACCCATGACAACTCCTCACGGCACCTGCGGTGCCTGTTCGTTCCCGGCACGCGTGTACCGGCAGATGTTGACGACCAGTGCAGCACGGCACTCAGTGCCATGTCAATCCGCACGAACCCTTACCCGGGCGATTGTCCTCGAATCCGCGGCCATTGTCCCGCGGCCGTTCGTCGGGCTCAGCCCTCCCCCAGCTCTTCGGCTACGCGACGTGCGACTTCGGCAGGCGGAGTGCCCGCCGGGTAGGTGACGACGGTGACCTGTCTGCCCGATTCCACCACCGGCGTCGATGCAGTCCCACCACGTGCGGCACCGAGTGCCACCGCTACCCGTTCCAGCTCCACGCGCAGACGTTCCGGCGTGGCCCCGGCGTCGCCGCGGATCATCTGCCGGAGCAGGAAGTTGTGGGTGCCGGTGACCGCCGCCACGTAGGCGACGACGTGGACCGGCGACTCCTCGGGCAGGCGTGCACGCAAGAACTCCTCGAAAGCGCCCTGGTAGCGATAGGTCGTGACCAGTTCCCGGTCCCGCAGCGCCGGCACCTCCTGGACCACCTGCGCCCGACGCACCGCGAGTTCCCGGTCCCGGACGAAGTGGCCGAACACCAGCTCCGCGGCGGCACAGACGGCAAGCCACGGGTCGTCGTCACCGGTGGCGAGCCGGTCGCCGACCTGCGTCAGCAACGACTCGTGGTCGGCGAAGATCACATCCTCTTTGGATCCGAACTGCCGGAAGAACGTGCGACGTGACATGCCGGCGGCCGCGGCGAGCTGTTCGACGGTCGTCGACTCGTAGCCGTGCTCGCTGAACAACCGGATGGACTCGGCGACGACGCGCATGCGGAACGCGGCCGGATCGGTGTCCACGACTGACATGGATCAAGTATCACCACACCGCGGCGGAGTGGTCGGCAGACCGGCCCCGAGAAGGCGGTTCGGCGCCGACCCGTACTGCGGATGGCGATCATTACTCGTCAGTAGCAGGCGCCACAAAAGCTAGGTCCGACGCCGGGTCACTACGTACGGTGGAGCCATGGCAACCCCCACCGCTCCCTCCGAGAAGACTCCGGCCGAGAAGAGCTCGGACGAGAAGACCCCGTCGATGACGAGCCCGACGCCCATCGCCACCGAGCCGACCGTCGACGACCCGGTGACGCCGGCATCGGTATCCGCCGACGACGAGCTGTCCGCGGACGAGCGTGCCCTGCTCGTCGACAATCTGCGGTTCGTTCTCGACGGTCGCTGGCGCGCGACGAGGGAGACGGTGCGGGAGAACTCCAATCGCGCCGACCTCCTGCCCGACCCGGCCCGGACCCTCGACGAGGCGCGCGCCCACACCCTCGAGGTGATGCGCGAACTGGCCTCCCAGGGCTTCGCCGCCGCCGGATTCGCCGAAGACCACGGCGGCAGCGGGGACATCGGCGCGTCGATCACCGCCATCGAGATGCTCGGTTACGCGGACCTGTCGCTGATGGTCAAGGCCGGTGTGCAGTGGGGCCTCTTCGGCGGTGCCGTCGAAAACCTCGGCACCGCACGACATCACGAGAAATTCGTGCCCGGGATCATCGATCTCAGCGTCCTCGGGTGCTTCGCGATGACCGAGACCGGCCACGGCTCGAACGTCCAGGCCATCGAGACCACCGCGACCTACGACCGCGACGCCCGCGAGTTCGTGATCGACTCCCCGACCCCGTCGTCGCGCAAGGACTACATCGGTGGCGCCGCCGCCCACGCCCGCTACGCCGCGGTGTTCGCGCAGCTCGTCACCGGCGGGCCCGACGAGGAGCCCGAGGGCCGCGGCGTGCACTGCTTCGTGGTGCCGATCCGCGACGAGGACGGCAACGACCTGCCGGGCGTCACGACGAGCGACTGCGGATACAAGGGCGGATTGGCCGGCGTCGACAACGGCCGGATCATGTTCGACGACGTCCGCATCCCCGCGGAGAATCTGCTGAACCGGTACGCCGACGTCGCCGACGACGGCAGCTACAGCTCCCCGATCGAGAACACCAACCGCCGCTTCTTCACGATGCTCGGCACGCTCATCCGCGGTCGCGTCAGCGTGGCCGCGACGGCGGGTGCGGCCGGCCGCAAGGCCCTGGCCCTCTCGACCCGCTACGGACTGATCCGCAAGCAGTTCGAGGCACCCGAGGGCACCGACGAGATCACCGTGATGGACTACCTCGGCCACCAGCGAAAGCTGTTGCCGCTCATCGCCAAGTCGTACGCGATCGGCTTCGCGCAGAACGAGATCGTCGACGAGCTGCACGAGGTCCAGTCGGTCGCGCCCGACGACTCCGACGCCGGTCGTCAGCGCCAGCTCGAGGGCCAGGCCGCCGGCCTGAAGGCCTACGCCACCTGGCACGCCTCCCACGCCATCAATGTCAGCCGCGAAGCATGCGGCGGCGCAGGCTATCTCGATGAGAACCAGCTGTCGATCATGCGCGGCGACATCGACGTGTTCACCACCTTCGAGGGCGACAACACGATCATGACGCAGCTGATCGCGAAAGAACTGCTGTCGGCGTACTCCGAAGACGTGCAAGGACTCTCGGCCGGTGGCTGGGTACGGTTCATCGCCGGGATGGCACGTGATGTGGTGGCCGAGAAGACCGCGGTCCGGCAGGTCGTGCAGACCCTGCTCGACGGCTCCGACGAGGACACCGAGAAGTCCGCGCTCACCGACCGCAGCACGCAGATCCGACTGTTCCGCAATCGCGAAGACCACCTGGTCCGCACGTGCGCGCAACGACTGCGCCGCGCCCTCGACGACGACAACGACGCCTTCGAGGTGTTCAACAATGCCCAGGACCACCTGTTGAAGGTGGGGCACGCACACATCGAGCGTGTTGTGCTCGAGGCCTTCGTCGAGGCGATCGAGAACTGCGATTCTCGTTCCGCGGCAGATCTTCTGGGCAAGGTGTGCGATCTGTTCGTCTATTCGGCGCTGGAGGACGACCTGTCCTGGTTCCTGATGCACCGGCACATCTCGGTGGAGCGCGCGAAGGCCATCCGGCGCGGGGTGAACGAACTCTGCCAGGAGCTGCGCCCGCACGCTCGGTCGCTCGTCGACGCATTCGGTGTCCCCGAAGAACTGCTGCGCGCACCCATGTTGCAGAACGGCTGAACCCGCTTCACAACCACTGCGGCCACCGTCGAGTAGACGGTGGCCGCGGTGCGTTCCGGGCCGGTGTTTGCCCATCGGCACAGCGGGCATACTGCCGCCGACGCCGCTGTGGAGACCACGCTGCGCGGTCCGCGACCGGGCGCGTGCGACCACCCGACAACCGGAGTTCTCATGACCGCAGTACCCGACCTCCTCACGACCCCGTTCCGCTGGCTCGCCGCCCTCAGGCACGCCCGGGTGTTCCACCCCGACGGTCTGCTGTGCGGGGGACGCGCCGCACTGTCCGCGGATCACCCATTGCCCTTCCGCAGCGGCCCGGTGTCGGTGCGGGTGTCGAAGGGGATCGGCACGCCCGGCGGCCTACCGGACATCGTGGGGCTCGCCATCCGTTTTCCGTCGACCGACCATGGCGCGGTGGGTGGCGGCGGCGTCTCGTCCTCGACCAACGCCACCGGCGCCTGGGACCTCCTGCTTGCCGGCCCGGCCCCGTTCGCCGGCCGCGTGCCCGTGCCGCTCCCGACGACGCACTGGGCCACCGCGGTGTCGAGCCTGACTCCGTACCGCTACGACGGCGAGCTGTACTGGATTCGGGCCCGCATCCTCGAGCCGTCGGAGTCCTCGGGACTCTCGATCGAGGATCTGGCCGCCCGCCTGCGCCGCAACCAGCCGATCGTGATCGTCCTCGAGGCCGGCGTCGGACGCTTCGTGCCGGTGGTCCGGATCGAGCTCGACCACGTCCTCACCGGACTCGACGTCGACTTCGACCCGATCCTGCACCGGCCCGAAGGCGTCGAGTTCGCGCCGTCCTGGCTCGGCGACCTACGACGCCGCGCCTACCGCGACAGCCGGGCGGGCCGTCACTCGGTCGATTCCTGATCCGCCGGGTCGGTTCCCGTCGTCGAGGCGCCGCGGGGCGGCAGACCCAACCGGACGGCCTCGTGTGCCTGCGTGAGTTCGCTGCGCAACCGTTCGACGTCCCGGGCCCACGCCTGCGCGAGTGTCCCCGAGGTCAGCTCCACACCGATCCCCTTACGCCGCCGGGGTACGCCGTGCAGCTCACCGAGCGCCGACGCACTCTCCCAGTCCTCCGGGGCGTGACCGTGGTTGGGCGGGAAGATCTTCCGGATGTCCGCGAGCGGGGTCGTGACCGCGCCCTGCCGGAGCGTGGTCTCGGTGAGCTCGACGCTGACGTGGCGGCGGGCGGCGGACACCTGCACCAGGGAGAACCCGAGAAGCAGCACGAAGAAGATCATGAGCACCGGCCAGTGCACCTGACCCGGCCCGGTGATCTCCACGGCCAGGACCGCGCCGACCAGGATCGGGCCGATCAGGACCACCCACCAACTACCGCCGGACTCGGCGAACAGAACCTCCCCCGCCGGTTCGACCGGGTCGGGCGCCGGGACGTCGGAATCGGTGCCGTCGGACTCCGGGGCGTCGGTTTCGGGGTCGGGCTCGGAGCCGGCCGGGTCGGCCGTCATGTGTTCTTCTTGCGGGACCGGCGAGCCGGGGCCTCCGGCTCCTTGCCGGTGTACCAGGTCTCGGCGGGTGGCCGGTAGGCGAGCAACGACCCGAACAGGCCGATGATGCCCGCCAGCAACGGGAACGCGAAGAAGTTCATCCCCAGGCTCAGGAACAGCAGCATCGCCACGACGACCAGGGTCAGCGCCGCCAGCGACGAGCGCCATCTCGCGTCGCCGGTGAACGCCTTGCTGCCCAGCAGGATGTAGGCGACACCCACGACGACGACCATGGCGCCCAGCACTCCGGACGTGACGGTCCCGGAGTCGCCGACCGCGGACACGACGATGACGAGTGCGCCGAGCGCGATCAGGAGCGCACCCGAGGTCAACCAGCACCGGTAGGCCCAGACGACGAGTTTCGGACGCAGCGCCGGATCGGGACTTGTCACTGGTTCTTCGGTCCTTCGTTCTGGTTCTCGGGGGCCGGTTTCCCGGGCTGGGGGTTCTCCGGGTGAGGGTTCTCCGGGTGCGGGCCGATGCGCTCACCTCGGTACTCGCTGTCACCATACGGCGTGTTCTGGCCGTACGGGTTCTGGCCGTACGGATTCTGGCCGTACGGGTTCTGGCTGTAGGGGTTCTGGCCGTACGGATTCTGGCCGTACGGATAGGGTGGCATCGGCGGGTGTACCGGCTGCGGCTTGCGCGCCTGCGCCATGGCCCGGCAGTACTTCTCGGAGTCGCCCCGCATCAGCAGCACCGTCGCACCCAGCGCCGCGACGCCACTGATCACCTGCGGGATCATCGCCCACGCCGGTGACGTGTCGCCGAACAGCGAGAACAGCAGGCTGACCACGACATAGACACCCATCGCCGACAGCACGACGCGGGCCCAGTTGTAGCCCTTCCGGGTGAACCAGACGATCAACGCGGTGATCGCGGTCAGGAACAGCGAGGTCACCACCAGCACACCCACCACGAATCCCGACGACGTCATGAAGTCGACCTGCTCGGGTGGGATGCCCTCCTGGGGAGCCGCACGCACCTGCTCGCCGATCATGTCCACGAAGGTGCCGGTCTGCGCGAACAGCGCCACGATCTGGCCGACGATCACCACCACCCACAGCTCGACGGCGATGGAGACGGAGTCGGGGATCTTCGGTTGCGACGACGCGCCGGGGTCGGACTCGGGCGCGGGGCCGTACGGTGCGGACATGGGACCAGCCTAGTGAACCGGGATCGCCGCGAGCGCTGCGCGCGGGATCACGACAGGCGCTGTGCCACCTCGGCCGCCCAGTAGGTCAGGACGATCGACGCGCCGGCCCGCCGGATGCCGGTCAGTGACTCCAGGATCGCGGCGTCCCGGTCGATCCAGCCCCGTTCGGCGGCCGCGGAGATCATCGAGTACTCGCCGCTGATCTGATACGCCGCGACCGGGACGTCGCTCATCTCGGCGACGTCGCGCACGATGTCGAGGTAGCTCATCGCCGGCTTCACCATCACGATGTCGGCGCCCTCCTCGAGGTCGAGACGGACCTCGCGCAGCGCCTCCAGCCGGTTGGCCGCATCCTGCTGGTAGGTGCGCCGGTCGCCCTGCAACGACGAGCCGACCGCTTCCCGGAACGGGCCGTAGAACGCCGAGGCGTACTTCGCGGCGTAGGCCAGGATCCCCGTGTCGGTGAAGCCCTCCGCGTCGAGGGCGGCACGGATCGTGGCGACCTGACCGTCCATCATCCCGCTCGGCCCGAGGAGATGTGCACCCGCTCGCGCCTGCGCCAGGGACATCGACACGTACCGCTCGAGGGTCTCGTCGTTGTCGACGCGACCCCGGCCGTCGACGACGCCGCAGTGCCCGTGGTCGGTGAACTCGTCGAGGCAGGTGTCGGCCATGAGGACCGTCGAGTCCCCGAGGTCGTCGGCGAGGGTGCGCAGGGCCCGGTTGAGGATCCCGTCCTCGGCGTCGGCGCCCGACCCGGTGGCGTCCTTGTCCTCCGCGCGCGGCACACCGAACAGCATCAGCCCGCCGACGCCGGCCGCGACCGCCTCGGCTGCGGCACCGCGCAGCGAGTCCATCGTGTGCTGCACGACGCCCGGCATCGACGAGATCGGCACCGGCTCGTCGATGCCGTCGGCGACGAACATCGGCAAGACCAGGTGTCGCGGCTCGAGTGAGGTCTCGGCGACCAGCCGACGCATCGCCGGGGTGGTACGCAGCCGCCGGGGCCGGATCACGGGTGACATTGAGGTCCCTTCGAACTCACGAACGCGAGCGGCGAGACTTCTTGCGCGGGGGCGGAAGTGCACCCTCGGCCCGGAGCCGGGCGGCGTGCTCGGCGAGCGCGTCGACCAGTTCGAGCACCGACGCGTTCTCCGGCTGCACATCCACCCGGAGTCCGAATTCGGTTGCGGTCTCGGCGGTCTTGGGTCCGATGCACGCGACGATGGTGCGCGCGTGCGGCTTTCCGGCGATACCGACGAGGTTGCGGACCGTCGAGCTCGAGGTGAAGCAGACCGCATCGAAGCCGCCGGTCTTGATCATCTCGCGGGTCTCGGCGGGCGGCGGTGCCGCGCGCACGGTGCGGTAGGCCGTCACGTCATCGATCTCCCAACCGCGGTCACGCAGACCCTCGGACAGCGTCTCGGTGGCGATGTCGGCGCGCGGCAACAGGACTCGGTTCACCGGGTCGAAGACGTCGTCGTAGGGCGGGAAGTCCTCGAGGAGTCCCAGTGAGCTCTGCTCACCCGACGGCACGAGTTCGGGGTTGATACCGAACGATCGGACCTTCTCGGCGGTGGCCTCACCGACACAGGCGATCTTGACGCCGGAGAACGCGCGGGCATCGAGTCCGAACTCGGCGAACTTCTCCCACACCGCGCGGACCGCGTTGGTGGAGGTGAACACGACCCACTGGTAACGCCCGTCGACCAGTCCCTTGACGGCGCGTTCCATCTGCGCCGGACTCCGCGGCGGTTCGACCGCGATGGTCGGCACCTCCTTGGGCATGGCGCCGTGGCTGACGAGCCGCTCGCTCATGTCGCCGGCCTGGTCCTTGGTGCGCGGAACCAGGACGGTCCAGCCGTACAGGGCGCGCGATTCCCACCAGGAGAGCTTGCCGCGCGCACCCACCACCTTGCCGACCGTGACGATCAGCGGGCCGGTGAGCGCGTTGCCCTGCTCGTTGAGCGTCGCGAGCGTGGCCTCGATGGTGCGCTGGGCGCAGGTCGTGCCGTTGATGGTGATCGCTGCCGGGGTCTGGGGCGCCATGCCGTGTTCGGTGAGCGCACTCGCGGTCTCGGCGAGGTGACCCGACGTCGCGTGCAGCACCAGCGGGCCCGGGGCGGCGGCCAGTGCGGCCCAGTCGACCTCGCCGCGGACGTCGGCCTCGGTGTGGGTCGAGCCGAGCGGCATGCCGGCGTAGCTCGGCACGACGGAGGCGGCGGGCAGGCCGGGCAGGACCTCGAAGGTGACCGACGTGCGGGCGACGGCGTTCACCTCGGCGAGGACCGAGTCGGTGGTCAGCGGATCTCCGGAGACCACGCGCACGACGTCGTCGCCGTTGCGGGCCGCGGCAACGAGGGTTTTCGCGACCTCGGCCGGGTCGCCGAGTGCCGGTCGGACCACCGACTCCTCGTCGGCCTGTCCGGCATCAGCCTTGCCGGTCTCGTCACCGACGGCCTGCGGCTCGTCGGCCGGAGCGGCAGTCGCCGCGTCGTCGGCGGGTTTCTCGGCCTTCTTGGTGGATCGGCGAGTGTCGGCGGCGGGTTCGTCGCGATGCGCACTACCGATCAGCGACACCACCGGCGCGGGCACATCGGGGTCGATGTAGGCCGTGGTCGCGTTGGTGATCACGGTGCGCGCCCGCACGGTGAGCAGGTCTGGGTCCCCTGGACCCGACCCCACGAACAGGATCCGTCCGGGATTTGCCTTCTTCGTACGGCTCATGGGTTCGCACTCTCCTGCCCTCTCGGCGAGGGCTGCAGTTCGTTCTCTGCTAGGGAGAGTTGACGAGGTCGCCCGCTCCCAGCTCCAGCAGTTCGGCGGCGAGATCCTTGCCCAGCTGAACGGCATGATCGACCGGACCCACCGCCGAAGCGCGGATCACGTCCGATCCGTCCTCGGCCGCCACTGCCGCTCGGAGCGACAGCTCGGCGAAGATGCGCCCGTCCTCGTCGATCGACTCGACCACCTCCGCGATCGCTCCGACCGGTGCGGTACAGCCGGCTTCGAGAGCCGCGAGTACCGCCCGTTCGGCATCGATGGCCGCGCGGGTGGACTTGTCGTCCAACTCGGCGAGAATTCTCACCAGTTCGGCATCGTCTGAGCGGCACTCCACAGCGAGTGCACCCTGCGCCGGAGCCGGCAGCATGACCACCGGTTCGAGCGCTTCGGAGACCACTTCGGTCCGTCCGATCCGCACGAGCCCGGCGCGGGCGACCACGACTGCGTCGAGTTCGCCGCTGGCGACTTTGCCCAACCGAGAATCTAGGTTGCCTCGTAGGGGGCGGATTTCCAAACCGAGACCCAATGCCTTAAGCTGCGCGGCCCGTCGCGGGGCCGAGGTGCCGATGACCGAGCCGGGTGGGAGCTCGCCGAGCACCAGTCCGTCGCGTGCGACCAGTGCATCGCGGGGATCGACGCGCGTCGGGACGGCCGCGATGGTGAGGTCGTCCTCGGGCGCCGTCGGGAGGTCCTTGTACGAGTGCACGGCGACGTCGACCTCGTCGTTCCGGAGCGCCACGCGGATCGCGGTGGTGAACACCCCGACGCCGATCTCGGCCACCGGCGCGGCCGAGGCGTCACCGGCGGTCTTGATGATGACCAGTTCGGCGGGATGCCCGGCGGCGGTCAACGCATCGGCGATGGTCTGCGACTGGGTGGTCGCCAGCAGTGAACCCCGCGTGCCGATCCGGATCGGCGCGGGAGAGGTTGCGCTCATCGGTCGCCCAGCTCGCCCGCCGCGTCACCCGCGGGCAGGCCACCGATGTGGTCGGGAGCCGAAACAGCTTCGGCCGCACCGGGCTTGAGTTCGAACAGTTCGCGCAGCGCCTCGGCGTAGTGGTCCCCGTTGGGGGTCGACGCCAGTTGCTTGACCCGAACGGTCGGCGCATGCAGGAGCTTGTCGACGACGCGACGGACGGTCTTGGCGACCTCGTCGCGCTGTGCGCCCTCGAGGTCGGGAAGCCGGGTCTCGAGACGCAGGATCTCCGCCTCGACGACGTCGGCGGCGCGCTGGCGCAATGCTGCGACGGTCGGGGTGACCTCGGCCTGACGCTGGTGGGTGAGGTAGTCGGCGAGTTCGGACGCGACGATCGACCGCGCCGCGAGGGTGTCGTTCTCGGCGGCCTGGGTCTCGGAGTCGCCCCGCAGACCCTCGATGTCGACGATGTGCACGCCGGGAAGTCGCGCGGCGGCCGGGTCGACGTTGCGCGGGAGACCGAGGTCGCAGATGACGAGCGGCGCGGCCGCGTTCCCGGCGCCGGCGCGAGACGCGAGAGCCTCGTGCACCGATCCCACGCCGACGACCGCGCCGATCGCACCCGTACACGTCACGACGACGTCGGCCGTGGCCATCGCGGCCGGCAGGTCGTCGAGTCCGACGCCCCGGACGTCGATGCCGTGATTGGCGGCGATGTTGCCCGCGAGATGGTCGGCCTTGTCGACGGTCCGGTTCACCACGACCATCTCGGTGACGCCCTCACGGGCCAGCTGCGCGGTGGCCAGACCACCCATCGCACCGGCACCGACGACGACCGCGCGGCGCAGGCGGTGTGCGCCGGTCGCGGGATCGGTGAGCAGCGCCTTGGCGCGGTGAAGTGCGACGGAGACCACCGAGGCACCCGCCCGGTCGATACCGGTCTCGGTGTGTACCCGCTTGCCGACGCGCAGTGCCTGCTGGGCCAGTTCGTGCAGGACGCGCCCGGCGGAGTCGTTGGCGTCGGCGCTGAGGTAGGCGTTGCGGATCTGGCCGAGGATCTGCTGCTCGCCGACGACCAGCGAATCGAGGCCCGCCGCGACGGTGAAGAGATGCTCGACGGCGGCCTCGGAGTACCGGACGTAGGCGTGGCGGGTCATCTCGTTGACGGTCATGCCGGAGTGATCGCCGAGGACGGCGCCGACGGCCTCGAGCGCCGGGTGGAAGGCGTCGACGACGGCGTAGATCTCCACCCGATTGCAGGTGGAGACGAGCATGGCCTCGGAGATCGCTCGCGAGGAGAGCAGCTCGTCGATCAATTTGGGACGGTCGTGGTCGGAGACCGCCAACCGCTCGAGCACCTCGACCGGAGCACTGCGGTGCGACACCCCGAACAACAGAACACTCACGCTGTCACCGTTTCTTCACCCATTGCGTTTCCCTGGTGCCCGCGAGCCCGCTTCGTTCCGCGCGGCTCCTTGACGTCGTCGCGCGGCCCGCGAGAGGCCTGGAAAGCCAACACCTGTAGCTCCAAGGCTAGATCAACCTGTCTGACGACGACATCCGACTCCGCCGGAAGCGAGACCGGCGTGACGTTGAGCACCTGCCGTACACCCGCGGCGACGAAGGCGTCGAAGGCGAGCCGGGCGTCGTCGTCGGCCGTGGCGATCACCGCGATCTCGACCGTCGGGACCGCCCGTGCACAGACGGTCGCGATGTCGGTCAGAGGCGCCACCTGCGGACCACCCGACTCGAGGACCGCGCCGGCCAGGGCGGGATCGGCGTCGAACATCGCCACGACCCGGAACCCACGTCCGAAGCCTGCGTGCGACAGAAGCGCGCGGCCGAGCGAACCGGCACCCGCGAGCGCGACGGTGTGGATGCTGTCGGTGTGCAGGGTCATCGAGATCCGCGCGGTCAGGCGGCCGACGTCGTATCCGACGCCGCGAACGCCGTTGGCGCCCACGTAGGAGAGGTCCTTGCGCAGGATGGCGGGATTGACCCCGGCGGCCGTCGCCAGCTCGCCGCTGGACGCCAGCAGGATGCCGCGGCGACTGAACGAGCGCAGCACGTGCAGGTAGGTGGCCAGCCGGGTCACCGTCGGCCCGGGGATGTCGGCGGCGGGGATGTCGGCGGTGGGAACGGCAGACGCGGGAGGGTCGGCGTCAGCCGACTTCGCACGTTCCGCGCCCACGCTCACTCCCGCACACTCGTCGGCGTCGACCGGACGCCGAGACCCGACTCTTCTGAATGGGAACGAGGATATAACTTGCCTGTGAATCTGTTCACACGGCCCCTCGCGACCG
This sequence comes from Gordonia sp. PvP123, assembly GCF_040547295.1. Classification (NCBI taxonomy): domain Bacteria; kingdom Bacillati; phylum Actinomycetota; class Actinomycetes; order Mycobacteriales; family Gordoniaceae; genus Gordonia; species Gordonia sp. PvP123. The sequence continues at coordinate 306,462 of NZ_JBEPPN010000003.1, forward strand.
GTCGTGCTGTGTTAAACGCCGCGTCGACGTGGGAATCGATTCACCGACGGCCGGTGAGATCGGACCGCAGGCGCGGTTCGTCGACCTCCCAGTAGCTGTGTTCGTCGCCGTCGAGCAGGACCACGGGAAGCCGGTCGCCGAACTCGGCGCGGAGGTCGGCACGCCCGTCGTCCGCCGCCCGGTCGACGTCGACCTCGGTGAACCCGACGCCCAGGTCGGTGCAGATCCGGGTCAGGTCGGCTCGGGCCGCCGCGCAGGCCTGACAGCCTGCACGGGTCAACAGTTCCACCGTCATGGCGACCATCCTCCCAGCGTCGCGCGCGCACGATCACCCGGGTGACGCGGCCCGGGGCGGATGTGCGATCCGCCACCGCGCGGGGGTCGGACTTCGGGCCTCGGCACCACTAGGCTGTACCGGGCAAGCAGTGCTGGCGCTACGCGTGGGAGGTGGGCAGTGGGCGAGATCCCGGGCCCGGAAGACCGTCAGGACGACGAGACGCCCGACGACGCGACAGATCTCCCGCCCAATCCGATGCAGGGCGACGGCCCGACCGGCGACGACTGGGAGTCGCACGCCGCCCGAGTGGAGTTCACCGACGACTTCGACGAGGACGCCGAACTCCACGAACTCGGCGACGACGAGAACAACCGGGTCACGACCTGGATCTCGCAGCGGGCGACCGCGGCCACCGGCCGCTTCCGCCAGACCGCCCACGAACTCCGCCAGACCCTCGCCGGCGAGGCCAGCGCCAAGGCCGCCGTCGACTCGCTGCGGTCGCGCGAGACGGCCGACATCCCGGGCGAACCCCGGCGAGACCTCACCGCTGCAGCGTTCTTCGACGTCGACAACACCCTGGTCCAGGGCGCCTCGATCGTGCATTTCGCCCGCGGCCTGGCGGCCCGGAAGTACTTCACCTACGGCGACATCATGGACTTCGCATGGACGCAGGCGAAGTTCCGGATCACCGGCAAGGAGAATGCGCGCGACGTCGCCGAGGGCCGGGAGAAGGCGTTGTCCTTCATCGCCGGCAAACCGACCTCCGAACTCGTCGAACTCGGCGAGGAGATCTTCGACGACTACATCGCCGACAAGATCTGGCCGGGCACCAGGGCCCTAGCCCAGCGTCACCTCGACGCCGGACAGCAGGTCTGGCTGGTGACCGCGACGCCGGTCGAGCTCGCGCAGACGATCGCGGACCGCCTGGGCCTCACCGGGGCGCTGGGCACCGTCGCCGAGAGCGTCGACGGGGTCTTCACCGGACGGCTCGTCGGCGACATCCTGCACGGCCCCGGCAAGGCCCACGCCGTCCGCGCCCTCGCGATCCGGGAGGGGCTCAACCTCAAGCGCTGCACGGCGTACTCGGACTCGCACAACGACGTGCCGATGCTGTCGCTGGTCGGTCGCGCGGTGGCCATCAACCCCGACACCGACCTGCGCGACGTCGCCAAGGTCCGCGGATGGGAGATGTACGACTTCCGCACGGCGCGCAAGGCCGCCAAGTACGGGGCCGGGACCGCGATCGTGCTCGGCGCCGCGGGCGGGGGCGCCGCGGCCGCCGCCCGGTTCTTACGCCAGCGCTGACCTCCGCCGATCACTCCACCGGGAGAGCACCATGACGATCGCGAGCCCAACCGGCGACGCTCGGACGACAACCGACGCGCTGCGGAAGGTCGAGGACCGCGTGCTGTGGTTGTCGACCTCGATGATCCACCACGCCAACCTCGTTCGTCCCACTGCGACCGGAATGAAGGTCGGCGGCCATCAGGCGTCATGTGCCTCGATGGTGTCGATCATGACGTCGTTGTGGTTCGAACAACTCCGACCCGGTGACCGCGTGTCGGTGAAACCCCATGCCGCACCGGTACTCCACGGCATCAACTACCTGCTGGGACTGCTCGACGAGTCGTACCTGACGACGCTGCGCGAGTTCGGCGGCCTGCAGCCCTACCCCAGTCGCACCAAAGATCCAGACCCCGTTGACTATTCGACAGGATCGGTGGGCATCGGCGCCACCGCGCCGATCTGGGGCGCGATGGCCCGCCGCTACATCGACACCAGGCTGGGCGCCGACGCCGCGGGCATCGAGGCAGTCCGGGCCGACCGCCGGTCGGAAACAGTGCTCGGCCGTCAGTACTCGCTCGTCGGCGATGCCGAGCTCGACGAGGGGGCGGTGTGGGAGGCGATCCTCGATCCGTCGGTCGCCGAACTCGGCGAGCTGGTGTGGATCGTCGACCTCAACCGGCAGTCCCTGGATCGGGTCGTCCCCAACATCGCCGCCGGCCGGCTGGAGGCGATGTTCGCCGCGGCGGGGTGGCAGGTCATCGCCGTCAAGTTCGGTCGCCTGCTCGAGACCCTCTTCGCCCGTGAGGGCGGCTCGGCACTGCGAGGCCGCATCCTCGACATGCCCAACCCCGAATATCAGCGGCTCCTGCGTTGTGACGCAGATGAGGTGCGAAAGCGGCTGCCGGGCAAGGGCTCCGACGCCGAATCGGTCACCCGGGTCATCGATGACGTCGACGACGCAACACTCCTCGCCGCGATCCGCAACCTCGGTGGTCACGACCTCGACGCCCTGCGCACGGCCTACGACCAGATCGACGACACCCGTCCCACGGTCATCCTCGCCTACACCATCAAGGGGCACGGCCTCCCGACCGAAGGCCACCCGCAGAACCACTCGTCGCTGTTGACGGTCGAGCAGTACGGGGAACTGGCCACCGCCCTCGGGACGTCTGTCGACGATCCGTGGTCCGGATTCGCCGATGGCACCGAGGCCGCCGCATTGTGCGAATCGGTGGCGCGGAGGTTGCGTCGCGACCCCGTCGAACCCACCCCTCCCCCGGCGGTGCCGACCGACATCAGCAAGACCCCGACGGGGACATCGACGACGCAGGCGGCCCTGGGCCGAGCGTTGCTCGCGCTGTCGCGGGCTGCGCCCGAGGCGTCGGCGCGCGTGGTCACGGTCAGTCCCGACGTCAGTTCCACGACGAATCTCGCGGGCTGGCTGAACAAGGTCGGCGTGTGGTCGCCGGACGAGCGGCGCAACTGGTTCGACGACGACTCCGAGACGATCATGCACTGGCGGGAACGTCCATCCGGCCAGCACATGGAACTCGGGATCGCCGAGACCAACCTGGCCGGCCTGATCGGCGAACTCGGTGCGACGTGGAGCAGGTGGGGTCAACCACTCTTCCCGATCGGCGTGCTCTACGACCCGTTCGTCGAACGGACCCTGGAACCATGGTCGTACGGCATCTACGCGGGCGGGCAGTCGATCCTGGTCGGCACCCCGTCGGGGGTCACGCTCGCAGCCGAAGGTGGTGCGCACCAGTCGATCACGACACCGTCGATCGGCCTCGAACAACCCGGATGTGTGACCTACGAACCGGCCTTCGCGCTCGACGTGGAGTGGATCCTGTTGTCCTGCATCGGCCGGCTCGGACGGCCGGACGGCACGTCGTCGTACCTGCGCCTGTCGACGCGGCCGGTCGACCAGCGGCTCGCCGACGTCCCCACGGATCCCGCCGCCCGGGAACGACGCCGCCGACATGCGGTCGCGGGCGCATATCTGTTGCGGCGCACGAGTTCCCCGCAGGTCACCCTGGTCGGGATGGGTGCGGTGGTCACCGAGACCCTCGCCGCGGCGGACCGGCTCGCCGACCAGGGGGTGGACGCCGACGTCGTGTGCGTCACCAGCCCCGGGCTGCTCTTCGAGGCGATGCAGGCACGCCGCGGCCTGTCCGACTCCCCGTCGTGGATCCTCGACCAGGTCTTCCCCGCCGACCGCGCGGCACCGATGGTCACCGTCCTCGACGGCCACCCGCACACCCTCGCGTTCCTGACCGGCGTCAACGCGGTTCGCGGTGCCGCCCTGGGTGTCAGCAGGTTCGGCCAGGTGGGTTCGCTCGACGACGTCTATCGCCTCCACGGCATCGACACCGAGTCGATCATCCGGGCGGCACTGGATCTTCGACGCTGACGGTCCCCGCCCGTCCCACTGTCAGAAGGGTGGTGGATCGAGGCGGTCGAGTTCTTCGCGGGCTCGTCTGTTGCGGGCGCGTTCGTTTCGCCGGCGGGCGAGTTTGGCGTCCAGTCGGTTGTGGGTGCGCTCTGGGTTGTCGGCGGGCGCGATCACGCGGGGTGAGGGTGGTGCTTGGGCGGCTTGCTCGAACCGGATTCGCCGCAGGTTGGGGAAAGTGTCTTCCAGTGTTTCGGCATCCCCGTACAGGATGACGCCCTCGGGGGTGGTGTATTCGGTGACCAGGCGTCCGTCTTCGTCGCGGTACTGCTCATCGACCCAGTCCCCATATGTTTTGAGTAGGTGACCGGGCCGGCATTTGGCGTTGATGTTCTCACTCGACGTCGCCCCACCCCGGGCGGGATCAGCGTGGTCGTACTCGGCGACATGGTCCAGATCGCAGTCGAAGGCCGAACGGGTACAACCCGGTTCGGTGCAATAGCCATCCCGGACCCGCACGAAATCGGCACACGCGGTGGTGGGCCGATACCCGTTACCGGGATGGGTTGCTGGAAAGACCACGGCTACCGACGCTGTGGTGTCACCGGCCTGTTCGTCAGAGTGCGTTGCGGCGGGTTCGTTTCCGTCGTCGGCACAATCCTTCTGGGCTGGTGCCGGGCGCTGGGCGGTCCACCGTTGAGCATCGTCGGCGGTTTCGGCTACGTAGATGGGCGCGGTACGCGCCGGGGTGACCGGGGTGAGAGTGGCGTCCGGGCGAGCGGCGAGGTCACGCACATGCTCATCGCAGATGATGCCGTGGCCGTCGAGGAACCCGACCCCAGGCGCCCCGGCGAGGGTCGCGGCGTCGGTGACCACATGGATCACTATCTCGGCGCGGACCGCGACGAGCACATCCTGCGGATCCGGAATGACAGCGGTGCATTCCTGTTCGCCGTCGCACTGACACTCGAACGTAGTGCGGGTCAACAGCGCGAACATCGCATCAGACCGACGTATCCCCTTGGTGCGGCCGTCCCGCGTGCAGACAGCATCGGCCAGGATGCCGATGGCTTTCGCGGAGATCCGCACGTTCTCCGCCGACATCACCGCGGTCAGTTCGGCGGTGCCGTCGGGTAGTTCGTGGGTCCACACGCCACGCTGGTCCATCGCGTCTTTGCGGCGTTGGCGTACCGCATCGGGGTCGTGGCGGAACACCAGCCGGTCGACCATGTCCCGTAGCCGGGCCCGGTCCCACACACCCTTGCGACGACGGAGGGTGGCGGCGATCTCGGCATCCAGGGCGGGGGTGATCGGGTCATCGGCGGGGATCAACAAGGTGCGGGAGATGATCAGCCGGATCTGCCACTGCGCCAGAATCCCGTCGCGCAATGTCTCAGCGGTCTCGGGGAGCCGGTCACGCAGCGCGATCGCCTCGTCGATCAGGTTCTCGGCTTGCCGGCGCGACACCGCGGCCTGGCGGGCGATGCGGGCGGCGCAGTCGGCGTGGCCGTCCATCACAAACCCGTCCGCGGTGGTCGTGACCAGACGGTCGGCCATCACGGCGATCGTCTGATACCGATGCCACGCCAGGTAGGACTCTCCGCGTCGTGTGGCATCGAAGCCGGCCATCAACATCACCATGTCGGTCTCACCGACGTGGTCAGGATCGACCCCGGCGACGAACTCGCCCGGCAGATCGGTCCACACCCTCACCATGCCCCCCCGATACATCGCCCCCGACCCACCCCGGCCGGGGCGCGATCTGATGCCAACCAATCTAAACCCGACCACCGACAAACCCTGATCGGTGTCAGCAGATGACATCGCCGTGACCGAAACGGGCTCTGGTCGTTGCGGTATGGTGCCGACCGGCTCGTGACAGCTGAGATCCTCGGGTCGCCAGGTGGTTTCGACACGGCGACTCGCCCAGCGGCTCGTTGCCGGCTCAACCAGCGGAGGGGGCCGCGCCGTCGACGAGTGTCGACGCACCGTCAAAAATCCACTGCGACAACCAGATTCGATCACCGAACCGTGTCGCCCCGGTCCTACAGCGAGTCCACCTCACTCATCGGATCGATGAGCACCTTGGCGTGGTGCTCGGCACCGCCGAGGGCGTCGAATGCCGCACCGACGCCCTCGAGACCGACCGTCGCGGTGATCAGCGGTGCGACGTCGACGTCTCCGTCAGCCATCATGTGCAGGGTGTCGTAGAACTCGGCCGGGTCGTAGGCGAACACGAACCGCAACTCGTGTTCTTTGTTCAGCGCCATGGCCGGACGGAAGGTGTCGGGTTCCATGCACACCCCGACCACGACGATGCGTGACCGGAACGGCGCCTCGGTCACCACGTGCTCGATCATCCCGGGCGTACCCACGCATTCGAAGACGACCGGGCCCTTCGGTGTCGCACCGAGGCGATCGGCCGTCCGGAACAGCGACGACCACGGCACGAGCGGGATCCGGCGAAGGGTCCGCATCGCGTCGAACGCCGCGCCGAGCAGGTCCTGGGCCCGGGTGATGTACTTGCCTGTCTCGGCGCACCGCTCGAAGGGCGAGGTCGTGGCCGGGTCGACCACGATGTCGGCACCCACCCGATGTGCGAGCACCCGCCGCCCGGGTGACGGGTCGCTCGCGATGACGGTCCGGACCCCGTCCGCCTTCAACATGGTGATGACCGCGAGGCCGATCGGCCCGCAGCCGATCACGACCGCGACATCGCGGCGCCCGACCTCGCCGCGCCGGACCGCGTGGTGGGCGACGGCCATCGGTTCGGTCAGGGCGGCATGCTCGGCCGGCAGACCCTCCGGGATCTCGAAGGTCATGTCCTCCGACACCAGCACGAACTGGGCGTAGCCACCGGCCGCGGACTCCGACAGTCCGGTCAGGTGCGCTTCCGAACCGTGCCGGATCATCGGCACCGACACCACGGGCGTGCCGGGCGCCCACCGCTTACGGCACCCGGGCCCGTAGGAGACCACCTCGCCGGCGAACTCGTGTCCCATGACCACCGACTGTCCGGACCGCATGAAGGCGTCGTAACCCACCGCCGCGGACACCTCGGCCGTGGCATCGCAGTGGACGCGGGCGTGCAGATCCGACCCGCAGATCCCGGCCCGCAGCACCCGTAGCAACACCTGCCCCGCACCGGGCTCAGGGGTGGGGATCTCCTCGACCGTCAGTTCGCCGTTCCGGCACACGACTGCACGCATGCTTCATGGTTATCAGCTGACGGAGCGGTGCGGGCACCGTCAGCCGAAGTAGACGCTCCCGCGTCGGCTGAGCATCCGGAAGAGGGTCTGCTGGATCTCTTCGCGCACGTGGTCGGTGAGGTCGAAGACCACCATCGGGTCGTCGGCCGACGCCTCGTCGTAGGACCCGGTCTCGATGGGGCGCCCGAAATGGATGTGCCACTTCGACGGCAACGGCACCATGCCCAGCGGACCGAGCCACGGGAACAGCGGGGTCACCGGGAAGTACGGCAGGCCGAGGATCTTGGCGAGCGGCTTGAGGTCGGCGAGCATCGGGTAGATCTCCTCGGAACCGACGATCGACACCGGGATGATCGGCGCGGCATTGCGCAGCGCCGTGGTCACGAATCCGCCGCGACCGAAGCGCTGGAGCTTGTAGCGGTCCTTGTACAGCTTGCCGATGCCCTTGTACCCCTCGGGCCAGACCGCGGTCAGCTCGCCGGCGCGCAGGAGCCGGTCGGCGTCGGAGTTGCATGCCAGCGTCGCCCCGATCCGCCGGGCCACCTCGCTGATCCCCGGGGTGTCGAAGGCCATGTCGGCGGCCAGCACGCGCAGGAAGCGGCCTTCGGGGTGATTGTCGCGCACGGCCAGCGAGGTGATGACCGCGTCGATCGGGATGGTGCCCGCGTGGTTGGCGACCAGGAGCGCCCCGCCCTCGCGCGGCAGGTTCTCGATGCCGGTGACCTCGACCCGGAACCACTTCTCATAGACCTGGCGGACGGCCGGGAACCACACCGAATCGGTGAAGTGGGGGTCGAAACCGAACTCGTCGACCTCGTACTCCCCCGCCATCCGTTCCCGGATGAACCCTGCGGTCGAGGTGAGGGTGTCGGCGACCGCACCGCGGAGTCCGCCGAGGCTGAACAGCGGACTCGATTTCGACGGGCCGCGGTGCTCGACACCCAGCGCCTCGTCGGGCAGTGTGATCTCGTCGCTGATCGGGGTCACCCGCGCCGGCGCCCGACCGAAGCCGTCGGTGTTGGGATGACCGAGCGTCGAAGCACGTTGCGCTGCTGCGGTTTTCGATCGGTCATGCCCGACCTGCTGGCTCGGATGGCGGCGGCGGCCGGACTCCCGGACGCCACGCGCATCAGGACCCGAGGGCGACGTGTAGAGCTGAATGACTTTCGCGGTACGTGCATCTGTCGCTCCGCCACCTGCCAAAGTGCTCACCCCTACTTGTTTCCTGGGTACGCGATCCGGACCGGGCCGGGCCCGGATCTGCGTTGATGTTCCGCGCTCGAGCCGTCGCGGAGAACGATTCGCGGCGTAGGCGCGATGTGGGTCTGACGTCCAAGTCTAGAGGTTGCACTCACGTTGCGCATGCCCACGTCGACTTCGTCACCATCATGACCCGAAATTTCACTGCAGCTGATGGGCAGCCGAGACGACCCGCTGTTCGAGCGATCTCCACGAATCGGACCCGATCACCGGCGTCACTCCGCTGCGCTGGATGAAATCGTCCAGCGTCTCGAGCGTCGTGTACCGCGGCACGAAGCCGAGTTCGGTACGCATCCGAGTCGTGTCGAGCACCCGGCCGTAGGTGAGGAATTCCGTCTGCGACGACCTCAACTTCGCCGACCGCAGGTCCTGGAACACACCCGCGATCGGGGCCAGGAGACTGCTCGGAACAGGCAGTTCGACGTGTCCCACACGACGGATCGCCTGGGTGAGGGTCACCACGCCCTCACCGGAGATGTTGAACGTGCCGACCTTGCCCGCGAGGGTCACGTGCTCCATCGCGGCCAGCGCATCCTCCTCGTGCAGGAACTGCAGACGCGGCTGGAAACCGATCACCGTCGGCACGACCGGCAGCGAGAGGTACGAACTCATCCGTGTGGTGATCCGCGGACCCAACATCGCCTGGGGGCGGACGATGGTGATGTCGATGTCCTGCCGCCGACGGCCGAGTCCGCGTACATAACCCTCGACGTCGAGTAGATCTCGACCGTATCCACGCTTCGGCTCGCGGGGCGCCCGGGTCTCCTCGGCGAAGTGCGACGGGTCACGACTGCTCGCCCCATAGACCATCGCGGTCGAGCGCAACACGAGTCTCTTGACCGACGGCGTGCGCTGGCAAGCGGCGCACACCTGCATCGCCCCGACGAGGTTGAACTCCTTGATCGCCGCCGAGTGCGGGGCGGTGTCGGCGATCGAGGTCGCCGCATGCACGACGGTGTCCACGTCGTAGGCGGCGAGTGCCTTCGCGATGGTGGGTCGCCGGATGTCGACCCGCAGGAACTCCGCCCGCCCCATCCGGCGCAGGAGATCCTTGCGCGGCACCCGCGAATCGACGGCGAGCACCTTCTCGATGTCGGGGTTGGCGGCGAGGCGCGCCACGAGGTAGCCACCGAGAAACGTCGACGCCCCGGTGACCAGGACCACCCGGGGCGGGGCGGAGGTGGGTTCGGCCATACCCCGAGGCTATCGGCAGTCCGGCGATTCGGCCCGACGAGGCCGCCCGGAACGACAAAAGGACCCGCCGAAGCGGGTCCCCATGCCGAAGAAAGGCCTATTTGCCGAGTTTGCGACGCTGCACCCGGGTCCTACGCAGCAGCTTGCGGTGCTTCTTCTTCGACATGCGCTTGCGGCGCTTCTTGATCACTGAACCCATCGGGGCGCTTCCTCACGATTGACACTGATGTACTTGTTCGGCCCTGGTCTGCACTTCAGCCGGGAACGGCGCCGGGAGCGAAGCGACGAGCGGCGGTGTGTCACGTAGGGCTCACCGGCGCATCCAGGTACGCGACCACCGAGCCTACCGGGCGGCACGCCGGATCAGGAAATCGCGGTCGCCGAACAGCACCGAACCGGGCCTTCGACGCGACCCACACCCGCCGCCGCCGGCACCGTCGAAGCAGAAGACCCCCGTGGCCGGCACAGGGCCGGCCACGGAGGTCTGTCGAGAAAACTGCTGTTCAGGCGTCCAACGCGCCGGATCAGCCGGCGTCGAAGTAGGACGTCTCCAGATAGTCGTGGACCGCTTTCGCGTGCACACGGAACGAGCGTCCGACCCGAACCGCGGGCAGTTCGCCGTTGTGGACGAGACGGTAGACGGTCATCTTCGAAACGCGCATCAACGATGCAACCTCGGCGACAGTGAGGAACTGCGACGCCGAAGCCGCATTGCTCACTGCGCCTGTCCTGTCACCAGGAGTGTCTGCAGGTGCCATGAATCACTCATACCTCCGGTGCACGCGTCGCGGCCGCAGGCTTCCCCTCCTGCGGACATCAGACACGCACGTGCTTAAAGAAGCTTAGCGTGGCAGATGTGAAAAAAGCGACGTGAGAGACCGGTATTTCTGAGATTCCTGTGACTCGACCCCAACATGCTGGGGTTTGTCGGCCCTTGGACCACAATTCATGGGGTGTCGGTGACGGCGTGTCCCTGCGCCAAACCCTCGACTTCCACTCGACGTCCACCCCGCGCGCTGGCGGCCGCGCAGGCGCGAGTCGCCTGGTAGACGGCGTGCCGTAGGCCGTTGGCCTCGAATTCACGGATGGCCTCGGCGGTGGTGCCGCCGGGCGACGTCACGGCCGCGCGCAGATCGACCGCGGACAGACCGGAGTCGCTCAGCAGGATGCCCGCGCCGCGGATGGTCTGGACCGCCATCTCGGAGGCCTGGGCGCGGGTCAGGCCGAGGCCCACGCCGGCGTCGATCATCGCCTCGGCGAGCAGGAAGACATAGGCCGGTCCCGAACCGGACACCGCGGTGACCGCGTCCATCTGCTTCTCCGGCACGACCGTGACGCGGCCGACCGTCTGCAGGATCTTGACCACGGCCTGCAGCTGCTCGTCACCGACGTAGCGTCCGGCCGAGACCGCCGACATCGCCTCGTTCACGAGCATCGGGGTGTTGGGCATGACCCGGATGACCGGCGACCCGGCCTGCAGCGCACTCTCGTATCGCGACAGCGGCAGACCGGCGACGAGCGTCACGGTCACCCGCTCGGAATCCGCGTTGTCCTCCGCCGAGGCCAGGATGCGCAGGATCGAGTCGACGTCGTCCGGTTTGATCGCCAAGAAGACGTACTGCGCCGATTCCGCGGCGCTCTTGACGTCGGTGACCAGCACGCCGTACTCATCGGCGATCTCGGTGGCGCGGCTCTCCAGTCGCTCGGCGACGACGAGGTCCTTGGTCGGGGTGCCTGCACCGATCAAACCGGCGAGCAGTGCCTCGCCGATCTTGCCTCCGCCGATGATGGCGATGCGTTCGGACACGGATGTCTACCTTCCTGAGGGGATGAGGGCGAGCTGGCGGGACTGTGCGACGACCGTCCCGGTCGAGTCCACCACGAGATGGTCCTCCTCGAACATCCCGGGGCCGACCTCGGAACTCGTGGCGGCGAATCGCAGCCAGCCGGGCGCGGGATGCCGCCGGACATAGGTGGTCAACTGGACGGTGGGTGCCCACCCGAACAGGGCCAGGTTCATCACGACGGGCGGCGAGATGTCGCCCACCAGGACCGTGAAGTATTCGTCGGGTTCGACACCCTTCGGCCGGATCCACCCCCGGACGAGCGGCTCGCCCGTCTCGCCGCGGACAACGGGGAACGTCTCCGAGTCGAGGACCAGATCGATGGCGGCCCCCAGGTGATTGACCTCGGCGATGGGCGAACCGTCGAGCGGGATACCCGTCGGCGACGGCTCCGCGGGCAGCGCGTCGAGGACCGTGGGGGCGGAGTGGTGCGGCCGGCCGCTGTCGGGCCGGGCCATGGTGACCGACGACGACACGACGGTACGGCCGAGCTGGACCGCGTCGACGGTGAGCACGGTGACGGTGCGTCCGCGTTTGCGCACGGAGATCTCCAGATCGATGTCCGCGGCATCGGGGGCGGTGAGGTAGTCGCTCGAGATCGCCACCGGGATCATCGCGGCGGCCGACTCCGCGAGCCGGTCACCGTCCGGCGTCAGTGCGGTGAGCGCCGTACGCGCCGCCTTGGCGACCACCATCTGCAGCGTGCCGCCGTGCACCTTGGGACCGATGGTGAACGTCGCGTCGATGTGCGCCCGCAGGGTGATCGAGTCCGGACCGCCCCGGCCCACCTCGGTCAGCTCCTGCACCTCGGTGATCTTGCTGGTCATCGTCCCGCCTTCGTCGAGGAGACTCGTCCCCCGAGAAGTCAGCGGCTGAACTGGCCGAGCGGCTCGGGGTGCAGCTCCCGTTTGAGATGCCGCCGCGCAAAATCTAGCGAACGGGCCAGTAGCGCGCTGCGTTCGGGTTTCGTGCGCGCACTGCCGGTGGTGACCTCGAGCACAACGGCCCCGGCGAAGTCGCTCGCGGCGATGCGCCGGCACACCTCCGCGCAGGGCTGGCCGCCGTCACCCGGGATGAGGTGCTCGTCGGTGGCCGCCCCGTGGCCGTCGGCCAGGTGCAGGTGGTTGAGCCGCGAACCCATCCGGTCGAGAAGGGCGAGGGCGTCGACGCCTGCGGTGGCGGTGTGCGAGAGGTCGAGGGTGTAGTGCGCGTAACCGTCGTCGGTCGGGTCGATGGACTTGCCGAACGCCGACGCCGCCAGGCCGGGACCGCCGCCCCGCTTGGCCAGGCGGCGGACCGAGGGTTCACCCGCGCCGAACAATCGGTCGGCGCGCATCGGGAACATGTTCTCCACCGCGACGGCGATGCCGCTGTCCGCCTCGAGCTCGTCGACGAGATCGTCGAAGGCCGCGACGTAGCCACGCTGCCACCGGAACGGCGGATGCACGACGACGGTGGACGCGCCGAGGTCCTCGGCCGCCTCCACCGCGCGCGCCAGCTTCACGACCGGGTCGCGCCCCCAGACCCGCTGGGTGATGAGCAGACAAGGCGCGTGGATGGACAGCACCGGCACCTGATAGTGGTCCGACAGGTATTCGACGCGCCGGATGTCCTGGCTCAGCGAGTCACCCCACACCATCAGTTCCACACCGTCGAACCCCAGTTCGGCGGCATAGGCGAAGGCCGCCTCGGTGTTCTGGGGATACACCGACGCCGTCGAGAGCCCGATCGGGATCTCGGCCGCCGGACGCGGGTTCATCGGCTCGGGCCGGCTCACGCGGCCAACAACACCAGCGGCCCGATGGTGACCAGCAGACCCACACCGAGCGCGAGCAGCGTCGTCGGCAGGTCCTTGGTGCGCCGGACCACGTGCGAGAGCGTCACGATGCCGAAGATCACCAGCACGGCGAGCACCAGCGCGAAGTACGGATTCCAGCGCCACAGTTCGGTGAAGCCCCAGAACAGACCGACGCCGACGGCCAGACCGGCCACGGCCTGCCCGAACAACAGCAGCCACGCTTTCACCGGCGACTGCTCGGCATCGTCTACTGCCCCGTCGGGGGCGTCGTCGGCCTCGGCACGCTCAACCGGGACCGTGCCGGCGTCGTGCCCGGCCGGATCGTCCGCGGGGGTCGGGTGCCCGGATTCGGCACCGGGCGTCTCGTCGATGTCCGTCGTGTCGTGCAGGGCGTCGAACTCATCCGGCTCCCCCGACTCGACGGGCCCCTCGGGAGTGTCGTCCTTCACGAGGTCGACCCGGCCGGCAACCTCCTGCTCGGACGCGACCGGCGCGATGGCCTCGGTCGGGTGGTCGTCGGTGGCGCGGTCCGTCGCTCGGGTGTCACCGGCGTGGACATCGGTCGGGTCGCTGTGGGCGAGGTCGTCGTCGGCCGGGTGCGCGTCGGGCCGCGCCGCGGCGATCGCCGCCGTCGTCCCGCCCGCGGTTGCGGCGGCTGCCGCGGTCGCCGCCCAGTCGGACGTCGAGTCGTCACCGGCACGGTCGTGCTGGTCGTCCTCTTCGGATCGGCGCTCGTCGACAGTCCGCTCGTTCTGGGTCTGGTCGCGCTTCTTGGTGCCGAAGAGCTTCCGTGCCAGTCCGCCGACACCGGACGTCTTGGACTTCTTCGCCGCTGCGCTCTTCCGCGCCCCCGCGTCGGCACGGTCTCGACCGCCGGTCCTGTCGCCGTCCCCCTCCACGTCGGCGAAGTTGCGGTAGGCGTCGAAGTCCATGACCTCGGAGAACCCGCCGTCACCCCGCTCGCGGGGGCCGCCGGGGCCCGCGTCGACCTCGCTGAGGTCGTAGGTGACCACATCGTCGGAGTCCACGACGGACAGATCCTGACCGTTCTCACCGACCACCGGGATGATCCCGGTGACGGCGTTCGCCGACTCCTGGTCGACGGGAGCGGAGTCGCGCGGCGGGGTCTGGCCGAGACGGCGTGCCACCGCCTCCGAACTGAAGTCGCGGGTCGACATCGGCGGGACGGAACCCTGGCCGTAACCGGGCATCCCGCTGGCGGTGCGTCCGCCGGGCCGCCCCTGCTGCTGATCGGCACGCGGGCGGTCGACGACCGGCTGATCGTCGGCCGGGCGACGTGCGATCGGGTTCCCGGAACGCGGGAACGGTGCTGCGGTCGCGTCCGGCCGGGCCCGGGGGGTCGTGTCCCGCTCGGGCGGGGTGACCCGCGCCGGACGTTCGGCGCGCGCGGCCGGTGCGGCCGGTTCGGGCCGGGCAGCCGGCTCGGGCCTGGTCGGGGTCTCGGGCCGGGCCGGGGTCTTCGGCTCGGCAGCTGAGTCCGGCGTGGCGGTCGATCCGGGTTGGGCGGCCGGCTCGGGCCGGGCCGGGGTTTCGGGTGCCGGGTCGGCGTCGGTGACCCTGGGGATCTCACCGGTCAGGGCGGACACCGAGAACGAGCCGTCACGTCCGGCGCGCCTGCGTCCCCGTCCCTCGCGCGAGGGTGCCGGCGAGTCCTTCTCCGCCCCCTGCGAGCGGGCGAGAAGTTCCGACACCGAGATGGGTCGAGATTCGGGCTCCGAATCCTTCGGCATGAAGTGGCTCTCCGTCCTCGTTCTCGAACGTCATTGCTCCGGGGCTCTGGCTCAGCCGACGCCCTCGTGTACGCCGCGCGCCGGTGTCGGCTCCAGCGAGTCGGCCTGCTCGGCGTCGAGCCTGCGCAGGATCACACCCTCGCGAAGTGCCCACGGACAGATTTCCAGTGTATCGACTTGCAACGCGCGCATCGCCGCCTCGGCGACCAGCGCACCGGCGACGAGCTGCCCGGCGCGGTCGGAACTGACACCCTCGAGTTCCGCACGATCGGCCTTGGTCATGCGGGAGATGAACGAGATGAGTTGACGCAGCCCGCTCGTCGTCAGCTCGCGGCGCACCCGTGGTCCGGCACTCGACGGCGCCGCCCCGGTCAGGCGGGCGAGACTCCGGAAGGTCTTCGACGTCCCGACGCACAGATCGGGCGCACCGGGTGCCAGCAGCTGTGCCGCCGGCGCACGCAGTTCGGCGTCGAGCCAGTCGCGCAGTACACCGACCCGGCGACGGTCCGGCGGATCGTCGGGCAACCACTCGCGGGTGAGGCGTCCGGCACCCAGCGGCAACGACAACGCCACGTCGGGTTCCTCGTCGACACCGTTGGACATCTCCAGCGAGCCACCGCCGATGTCGAGCGCGAGGATGCGCCCGGCGCTCCACCCTCGCCAACGGCGCACCGCCAGCGAGGTGAGGCGGGCCTCGTCGCGACCCGACAGCACCAGCACCCGTACCCCGGTCCGCTGCTCGATCTCGTCGAGCAGATCGTCGGAGTTCGTCGCGTCTCGCACCGCCGACGTCGCGAACGCCATCATCTGCTCGCAGCCGGACGTCCGCGCGATATGGGTGAACTCGTCGATCGAGTCGATGAGCTTGGCGACGGCCCGGTCACTCATCCGGCCGTCGACGTCTATCTGTTCGGCCAGACGCAGAACCGCCTTGGTCGAACTCATCGGGGTGGGATGGCCGCCACGGTGGGCATCGACCACCAGGAGGTGGACTGTGTTGCTGCCCACGTCTAGGACTCCTAAGCGCACGGGTCAACGGTAGTGCAGCGGCCTCCCCCGCCCGATCCCGGCTACCGTATGAGAGGTGACCGCCATCTCGCCGTCCGCGCCCCGCATCGATCCCGCGCCGGAGGTCGAACTCGACTTTCCGCGCGAATGGTACGAATTCGCCGATCCCGCCGATCCGGAGCACGTCATCAGGGCCGACCTCACCTGGCTGCTCTCGCACTGGACGTGCGTGTTCGGCACGCCGGCGTGTCAGGGCATCCTGCCCGGCCGGGAGACCGACGGTTGCTGCAGTCACGGCGCGTACCTGTCCGACGACGACGATCGCGAGACCCTCGCCCGCGGGGTGGCGATGCTGACGCCTGCGGACTGGCAGTTCCACAAGAAGGGCTCGGGCAAGGATCCGGTCGGCCCCAAGGGCTACCTCGAGGAGAGCGACCTCGACGACGAACCCGCCCTCAAGACCCGACTTCACAAGGGGGCGTGCATCTTCCTCAACCGCCCCGGGTTCGCCGGCGGCGTCGGCTGCGCGCTGCACTCGATGGCACTGCGCAAGGGACTCGAACCCCTGACGGTCAAGCCCGACGTGTGCTGGCAGCTCCCGGTACGGCGCGAGCAGGACTGGGTGGAACGGCCGGACGGCACACAGGTGCTCCAGACGACGATCACCGAATTCGACCGGCGCGGGTGGGGCGAGGGCGGCCACGATCTGAAGTGGTACTGCTCGGGCTCCCCCGACGCCCACGTCGGCGCCAAGCAGGTCTGGGAATCGTATGCACCCGAGCTCACCGCCCTGCTCGGCGAAGCCGCCTACGCCGCCCTCGCGGCTGCCTGCCGGCGCCGAAACGGACTGGGCCTCATCGCTGTTCACCCGGCGACGCAGGCCGCGACACGACGTCGCGAGACCGACGTCAAATACGAGCTGCAACCCCCGGAGTAGTCGAGCGGGGGTCGTCCGGCCCGCCGCTCAGGCCTCGAGTTTGTACCCGAGACCGCGAACGGTGATGAGGTGCTTGGGATTCGCCGGATCCGGCTCGATCTTGGAGCGCAGCCGCTTGACGTGCACGTCGAGCGTCTTGGTGTCGCCGACGTAGTCGACGCCCCACACCCGGTCGATGAGCTGGCCCCGGGTCAGGACCCGGCCGGCGTTGCGCAGCAGGTACTCGAGGAGATCGAACTCCTTGAGTGGCAACGTGATCGGGGTCCCGTTGACCGCCACGGTATGCCGTTCGACGTCCATCCGAACCGGGCCGGCCTCCAGGACCCCGATATCCAGACCATCGTCGGGGACGTCCCCGCCGCGACGCAGCACCGCGCGGATCCGGGCGATCAGCTCGCGGGCCGAATACGGCTTTGTCACATAGTCATCCGCGCCGAGTTCGAGGCCGACGACCTTGTCGATCTCGCTGTCCCGCGCGGTCACCATGATCACCGGGACATTCGACCGGGTGCGCAGGGCCTTGCAGATCTCGGTACCGGACATCCCGGGCAGCATGAGATCGAGGAGCACGATGTCGGGACTCACCCGATCGAAGGTCGACAGGGCTTGTGCGCCATCGGTGATGACGCTGGCCTCGAAGCCCTCCTTGCGCAACAGGAATGCCAGCGGGTCCGCCAGCGATTCCTCGTCCTCGACGATCAGAACGTGGGTCAACTCGTGTGTCCTTCGGTGGGTCGGGCAGATGGGTCGTCACCCTCCGTGGAGGGCAGTGCGCGGGGCGGGGAATCGGGATCGGACAGGGCCTGCTCGGCCGCCACCGGCCAGCCGGTGTCCGAGAGGTCCTCCGGAATGCAGAGAGTGAACGTCGAGCCCGTACCGGGCTTGCTCCACAGGTTGATGGTGCCGCCGTGGTTGGCGGCCACGTGCTTGACGATGGCCAAACCGAGGCCGGTGCCGCCGGTCATCCGCGAGCGGGCCTTGTCGACCCGGAAGAACCGTTCGAAGACGCGCTGCTGATCGTCCGGCTCGATCCCGATCCCGCGGTCGGTGACCGCGATGGCCACCATCGGCCGGCCGTCGATCTTGATGACCCGGCGACTGATGGAGACCACGGTGTCCGACGGTGAGTACGAGACGGCGTTGGAGATGAGGTTGTTCAACGCGGTGAGCAGCAGCGGCCGGTCACCGCGGATGATCACCCCGATCGGGTCGTCCGCGCGCAACTCGATCGCCGCCGCCTCGGCGGCGAGGGTCGCCGACGCCAGCGCGTCGTCGATGAGCGAATCGACATCGATGCAGGTGAACTCCGGCGTGACGCCGTCCTGCAGCCGGGACAGCGCCAGCAGTTCGCTCACCATGTTGCCCATGCGCTTGGTCTCGCCGACCACGCGACGGCTGAAGTGCTGTACCGAGTCGGTGTCGTCGGCCGACTCCAGCAGCGCCTCGGCGAGCAGGCCGATGGCCCCCACCGGTGTCTTGAGTTCGTGTGAGACGTTGGCGACGAAGTCCCGCCGGGTGGCCTCCACGCGTTTGTGTTCGGTGTCGTCGAGCCCGTATGCGACGACGTAGCGTTCGTCGCCCTGCGCGACGATCTTGGCGTGGCAGCGCACGTGTTCGACGCTGGGCCGTGGGGTCCGGCCCGTCGAGACGAAGCCGAGACTCGACATCGGCGGACTGAACTCGAAGCGGCGGGCGACCCCGGTGTCGAGGACTTCCTTCACCGCATCCCACACGGGGTCGGCCAGCAGCATCTCGCGCACGAGTCCGAGTTCGACGGCCCGCTGGTTGTACAGCACGACGTCGCGGAACTCGTCGACGACGGCGATGGCGGTCTCGGTGTTGCGCACCACCATGCTCAGCAGTCCGGCCTTGGTCATCCGACCGTCATCGGTGGTCGCCTGGACATCGGAGTCGCGAACCTCCGCCCAGGTCGGCACAGCACGGGGGCCGAGGGTGTCGTGGAGGACGGTCGCGGTGGCGTCTGCGGACGCGGAACCACGTGAGAGGCGATCGATGAACGCGAATCCGCGAGACCGTTTGGGGTCCCGGGTGCGTCGTCCGATCAGGACACCGAGGCAGAGCGCGAGTACGAACGCGATCGTCGCGGCGGAGATTGCGGCGGTCACAGGGGCAGCTTACGGCTCGACCAACTCCGAACGCACATCTGACGAAGGTGTTCGGCAGTTGTTCACGCGGAGTTGGCCGGAGACCCCGCGAGCGTGGGAATCAGCCCGACCGGGACGGTCATTGGGGAACCGGTACCGCCATGTCGGCGAACTCCGGATGGCGCTCGATGAAACGTTGCACATAGGAGCAGACCGGCACCACCTGCTTGCCGCTGCCACGGATGTCCTCGAGGACGGCCCGGACCAGTTGTCCCGCATAGCCGTGACCACTGAACTGTTCCCGGATCACGGTGTGCGTGACGACCACCTGGTACGGCTCGGAGACATAGTCGACGTATCCGACGACCTCATCCTCGCCCGAGGATTCGGCGACGAGGATCGCCTCGTACCGCTCCCGCGCAGGTGAATGCTCAATTCGCAGGTTTCCCACGTCCGCCATGCCGTCTAATGTAGCGCGCGCCACACCATCGACGCCATGGCGAAACGTGTCACGTCTGGATGTCCGAACGGACTCCGACGCCTACTTCTGCCCCTGCGCGGCGACCGCGGCGGCGCCGGCGGCGGCGGCCTCGGGGTCGAGGTAGGTACCACCCGGGTTCAGCGGCTTCAGGTCGTCGTCGAGGTCGTAGCGCAACGGGTTGCCGGTGGGGATGTTCAGCCCGGCGATGTCGTCGTCGGAGATCCCGTCGAGATGCTTGACCAGCGCGCGCAGCGAGTTGCCGTGGGCGGCCAGCAGGACGTTCTTGCCCGCCTTCACGTCGGCCACGATGGTCTCGAGGTAGTACGGGATGAAGCGGTCGACCACGTCCTTGAGGCACTCGGTGAGGGGGACCTCGGCGAGGTCGGCGTAACGCGCATCGCCGACCTGGCTGTACTCCGCGTCGGGCTCGATCGCCGGCGGCGGGGTGTCGTAGCTACGACGCCACAGCATGAACTGCTCGTCGCCGAACTTCTCCTTGGTCTCCGCCTTGTTGAGGCCCTGCAGTGCGCCGTAATGCCGCTCGTTGAGCCGCCAGTCACGGATCACCGGAATCCACAGGCGGTCCGCGCGGTCGAGCGCGATGTGCGCCGTCGTGATGGCCCGGCGCAACAGCGATGTGTAGACGACGTCGGGCAGCAGGTCGTGCTCGACGAGGAGCTCGCCGCCGCGCTCGGCCTCGGCCTTGCCCTTCTCGGTGAGCGCCACATCGACCCAGCCGGTGAACTGGTTGGACGCATTCCATTCGCTCTCGCCGTGACGCATCAGGATCAAGGTGCCGTTGCTCATGGCCGATAGTTTTCCACAGTCGATGCGCGACCTCTCCGCACCGGCGGCCCCGCCCCTGGCCGACCCCCGGTGAACGCCGCGGATCGGCGAAATGGTAAAGAACCCGTCGATTCGCCGCGCGAACGGACCAGGGCAGGTCTAGCGTGAGCGCATGACAGCCAGTACAGACGCCGGCGCGACCGGCCAGAATGCGGAGAAGCAGCCCGAGCTCAAACGCGTGTTGGGCTGGAAGCTGTTGTTGCTGTTCATCATCGGCGACATCCTGGGCACCGGCGTCTACGCGCTCACCGGTCAGGTCGCCGGCGAGGTCGGCGGCGCGGCCTGGTTGCCGTTCCTGATCGCCTTCGCGGTGGCGACGCTGACGGCGTTCTCCTACCTGGAGCTGGTGACGAAGTATCCCCAGGCCGCCGGCGCCGCGCTGTACGTACACAAGGCATTCGGCGTCCACTTCATCACGTTCATCGTGCTGTTCACCGTCATGTGTTCGGGCATCACGTCGGCGACCACCGCATCCCGCGCATTCGCGGTGAACATGCTGGCCGCCTTCAGCGGCGACAAGCCCGATGCCACGAGTCCGGCACTGTTCGCCATCGCCATCGGATTCCTGCTGTTGGTCATGTTCATCAACTTCCGCGGCGTCGCTGAAGGTGTGGGCACCAACGTGGTCCTGACCCTCGTCGAGCTGACCGGCCTGCTCCTGGTGCTGTTCATCGGCTACTGGTTCATCGTGGGCGGCAACGCCGATCACTGGGATGCGGTGGTGGCCTTCGAGAGTCCCGACGACAAGAACGTCTTCATCGCGGTCACCGCGGCGACGTCCCTGGCGTTCTTCGCCCTGGTCGGGTTCGAGGACTCGGTGAACATGGCCGAGGAGTGCAAGGAACCCACCCGGATCTTCCCGAAGGTCATGCTGAGCGGCCTCGGCATCACCGCGGTCGTCTACGTGCTCATCGCGATCTGCGCCGTGGCGATCGTCCCGGTCGGCGTCCTCGCCGAGAGCGAGACCCCGCTGGTCGACGTCGTGCAGACCGCGGCCCCGGACTTCCCGATGTCGGACCTGCTCCCCTGGATCTCGATGTTCGCCGTCGCCAACACCGCGCTCATCAACATGATGATGGCCAGCCGGTTGCTGTACGGCATGGCCAAGCAGGGCGTGCTCCCGAAGTTCCTCGCCTATGTGCACCCGGGGCGCCGGACGCCCTTCGCCGCCATCGTCTTCACCACCGTCATCGCGCTGTGCCTGCTCACCTACGTCAGCGCCGATCCCGAGGGTTCGATCGTCGGCCTGCTCGGCGGCACCACCGCACTGTTGCTGCTCGCGGTGTTCACCGTCGTCAACGTGTCGGTTCTGGTGCTGCGCAAGGACAAGGTGGGGCACAAGCACTTCCGCACCTACACACCCATCGCGGTCCTCGGCGCGGTCACCTGCGGCTACCTGACGTTGCCGATCACCGGACGTGACCCCGAGCAGTACGTCGTCGCCGGCTGGCTGCTGCTCCTCGGCATCGTCCTGTGGGCCCTCACCTACTGGTGGAACAAGCGCTCGGGAACTGCCGCCACCTCGGCGTATGACGACATCCCGCCGCACGAGATCCCCTGAGCACAGAAGAGTATGACGTTGTGCCCGGATTCCGGGCACAACGTCATACGGGTGTCACGAGCCGGAACTACTTCCGGAGGTCCTTGCGCAGGATCTTGCCCGAGGCCGACTTCGGGATCGCCTCGATGAACTCCACCGCACGAACCTTCTTGTGCGGGGCGACCTTCGACGCCACGAACTCGATGACCTCCTCGGCGGAGATGTCGGCATCGGGCTGACGCACCACGAACGCCTTCGGGATCTCCTCACCGGACTCCGCCTCGATGACGCCGATGACCGCCGCGTCGGCGATCTTGTCGTTGGTCAGCAACAGCGCCTCGAGCTCGGCCGGCGGCACCTGGTAGCCCTTGTACTTGATCAGTTCCTTGAGCCGGTCGACGATGTAGACGCAACAGGTCGGATCGACCTGCGCCATGTCACCGGTGTGCAGGTAACCGTCGGCGTCGATGGTGTCGGCGGTCGCCTGCTCGTTGTTCAGATAACCCAGCATCACGTTGGGGCCCTTCACCCACAGCTCGCCGGGTTCGGACAACCCTTCGCTCGGCAGCTCGATCTCCGCGCCCGAGGCCGGGTCGACGATCTTGTTCTCCGAGTTCGGCACCGCCCAGCCCGTGGAGGACAGCGGCGGATCCTGCTGCCCCAGCAGACCCGGGGTGTCGGCCGGGATGATGTGGCTGACCGGTGACAACTCGCTCATGCCGTAGCCCTGCAGCATGTGCAGGTCCAGACGCTTGGCCACCGCCTGACCCAGCTCGTCATCCAGCGGTGCGGCCCCCGACATCATCGTGTGCAGCGAGGACAGGTCGTAGTTGTCGATGATCGGGTGCTTGGCCAGCGCCACCGCCACCGGCGGGGCGATGTAGGCCATCGTCACCTTGTGGTTCTGGATGTTCTCCAGGAACTCGACCAGATCGAAGCGCGGCATGATCACCAGCGACGCCCGGTTGTAGAGGGCGGCGTTGAGCAGCACCGTCATGCCGTAGATGTGGAAGAACGGCAGCACCGCGATCACCACGTCGTCCGCGCCCATGCCCTGCAGCGGACGGATCTGGGCGACGTTGGCGACGAGGTTGCGGTGCGAGAGCGCCACACCCTTCGGGTTGCCGGTCGTCCCCGACGAATACGGCAGCACCGCCACATGCGTCGACGGATCGAACGACACCTCCGGCGCGGACAGTCCCGCCCCCAACAGATCGGCGGCGTTCGGATGCCCCGAGGCGTCCTGACCCTCGCCGTCGAGGACGATCAGATCCGCATCCGCCAGCCCGACCTCGGCGGCGGCGGCCTTGGCCTGCTCCAGCATCGGCGAGATCGTCACCAGCATCTTCGCGCCCGAATCCCGCAGCTGCTTGGCGATCTCGGGCCCGGTGAACAGCGCGTTGATCGTCGTCGCGGTGCCGCCGGCCCGCAAGATGCCGTGGAAGACCGTCGCGAACGCCGGGATGTTGGGCGACAGGATGCCCACCACATCACCCACACCGATCCCCCGCGACGCCAACGCACCCGCCGCCGCATCGATCTGCGAGATCAACTGCGCATACGTCGTCGTCGCCCCCGACTTCGGATCGACCAGAGCGGTGCGTCCCAGATCCTCCTCGGCCACCGCACCGAACAGGAACTCGAACACGCTCACGTCGGGGATCTCGACGTCAGGGAACGGACTCGTGAAGCTCATGACACCTCCATTGGGGAATTTCTCGCCCGCATCGTATCAACGACTATTGACACGATGTGACGTGGACCTCTCGCGACGAGTCTACGATTCGTCCGATTTCGACCCGACGTCAGTCGCCTGGTCTGCACCCTCGACGACCGACTCGCCGGGCACGTAGCGGCCTTCCAGCGGCGCCCCGGCCTCCGGCAGGGACTCCTTGTCGATCAGGTGCTCGAACGCGAGCAGGTTGCGCAGGGACTCACCGCGCGACACCCGCCACGCCCACTCGCGCCGGATCGAGGTGAGGAAGCCGAGTTCGAGCAGGGTGTTGAAGTCGCCGTCGGCGGCCTCGAGGACCTGACCCAGAATGCGATCGACCTCGCCGGAACTCAACGCATCGGCGGAGATCCGACCCACCAGGTAGATGTCACCGGTGTTGTCGATGGTGTAGGCGACGCCGTACAGCCGGCGATTGCGCTTCAGCAGGTGTTTGTAGACCCCGGCGTGGTTCTCGTCGGGCCGACGACAGACGAAGGCCTCCACTCGGACACCGTGCTCGCTCGCCGTCAGCAGCACGGTGGTCTTGAGTTTGCGTTCGCCGGGCAACTCGACGACCACATGGTCGACGTCGGCGCCGCCGCCGCTCTTGCGTGTGAAGGCGATCTCGTTCTCGCCCAGCGTCTTCTCGAGCAGGTCGACGACCTCGGTGCGGCTCACGGCATCCTCTCTTCGGTGAATTCAGACGGTCACCCGGTTGCGCCGGCGCCGCCAGCGGCGTCGGACGCGAGCCGCAGCCGTCGCCGACGGGTCGGGCGACTCCGGACTCCGGTGGGCGGCGAAGGACCGCATGGCGCGGCCATAACTCTCCAGCAGCTGATCCACCGTGTGTTCCCACGAGAACTGCTCGGCGTGGGAACGGGCGTTGTGGCCGAGCTCGACGAGACGTTCGGGTTGCGCGAGGAGTTTCTCGAGCGCGTTCGTCCAGTCGCCGACCCCGTGCCCGTTGACGAGGACGCCGGTCCGGCCGTCGTCGACGGCCACGCCGAGACCGCCGACATTCGCGGCGATGACGGGCGTCCCGCATGCCTGCGCCTCGATCGCGACCAGCCCGAAGCTCTCCGAATGACTCGGCACCGCAACGACATCCGACGCCCGGTAGACCTGCACCAGACGATCCGCCGGCTGCGGTGGCAGGAAGGTCACCGCATCGGCGATGCCGAGTTCGGCGACCTGGTCCATCAGTGCGGTGGGTCGTTGCAGGCCCGACCCCGACGGTCCGCCGACGATGAGCAGTCGCAGCTTTCGGCCGGACTCGGCGGACTCGCGGATGAGCGGCGCGGCAGCGGCCACGAGGAGATCCGGGGCCTTGAGCGGCTGGATGCGCCCGACGAACGTCACGATCATCTCGTCGGGATCGAGGCCGAGTGCCGCGCGCGCCGCCGAGGCGGATCCCGGTGTGTAGCAGTCCAGATCGGCGCCCGGAGTCACGACATCGATGCGGTCGGCGGCGGCGCCGTACATCGACAGCAGTTCGGCCGCCTCGGTCTGCGTGTTCGCGACCAGCCGATCGGCCTCGCCGACGACCTGCTGCTCCCCGATCACGCGGAGCTGGGGCTCGGCCGTGTCGCCCTCGGCCAATGACGCGTTCTTGACCGCGGCGAGGGTGTGCGCGGTGTGTACCAGTGGAACCCCCCACCGGTCGCGGGCGAGCCAGCCCACCTGGCCGGAGAGCCAGTAGTGCGAGTGGATCACGTCGTAGTGGCCGGGCGCCTGGGCCGCCTCGGCGCGGAGCACCCCGGCTGTGAACGCGCACAGCTGGGCGGGCAGGTCGCGCTTGTCGAGGCCCTCGAACGGTCCGGCGACCACATTGCGCACCGTGACCCCCGGCGCGGCGGCGACCGACGGCGCGTCGGCCGAGGACGTCGCGCGCGTGAAGATCTCGACCTCGACCCCTCGACGGGCCAGCCGGGTCGCCGTCTGCCACACGTAGACGTTCATTCCCCCCGCGTCCCCGGTACCCGGTTGCGCCAGCGGCGAGGTGTGCACGGAGATCAGCGCGACACGCCGCGGGAACGGGCTGGAGGTCATGGTCTCCACCATAGAGAAACGCCGCATCGGGTGACGCGTCCCCCGGCGCGCGGACACCCTGCACGCCCGCCGGCGCGATCACCTAGACTGTTTTCGGTAACGATTGTCATTTGCGTAAAGGTTGTCGATGAAGAAATCCCTGCTGGCCGCGGCCGGCGTGCTGTCTGCCGCCGCCCTGGTGCTGTCCGCCTGCTCAAGCGATTCCGGCGGGTCCGACGGCCCGCCGACCGTCGTCGCCTCCACGAACGTGTGGGGCTCGGTGGCGACGGCCGTCGCCGGGGACAAGGCCCAGGTCACGGCGCTGTACAACAACGCAGACGGCGACCCCCATGAGTTCGAGCCGTCCGCCGCCGACACCGCGACCATCGCCGACGCCGACATCCTCGTGTTCAACGGCGGCCACTACGACTCCTACATGGAAGAGGCCGCGGCCAACTCCGACGCGACCGCGGTCGACGCGTTCGGCCTGCTCGGGGGCGACGAGCACGCCGAGGCCGACCACGCCGAAGGTGACCACTCCGACGGTGCCCACTCCGACGGCGCCCACGACCACTCGCACGACGACCAGAACGAGCACGTCTTCTACGACCTGCCGGTCGTCGCCCAGGTGGCCGACAAGGTGGCCGACGCCCTGGCCGAGCAGGACCCGGCCAACGCGGAGACCTATCGCGCCAACGCCGAGACCTTCACCACGGGCATCGACGGCCTGCGGGCGAAGCTCACCACGATCCGCGAGCAGCATGCGGGCACCGAGGTCGCGCAGACCGAGCCGCTCGCGGGTTACATGCTGACCGAGGCCGGACTCGTCGACATCGCGCCGGCCGGTTTCACCCAGGCCGTGGAAGAGGGCCAGTCGCCGGCGGCCGCGGACCGCGCAGCCCTCCAGGACATCCTCGCCGACCGCCGCGCGAAGGTGCTCATCTACAACACCCAGGCCGTGGATCCGGTGACGCAGGCGATGCTCGACGTCGCGGGTGCGGCGGGCGTCCCGGTCGTGAAGTTCACCGAGACCCTTCCCGACGGCGTCACGGACTACCTCGTCTGGCAGGGCGCCCAGATCGACGCGCTCACCGCGGCACTGGGTTCCGGTTCCAATTGAGCGGGGCAGACCACGATGACGCCGACCGGGGTGGATCGCAGACGGGCAGCCGGCCCGTGGTCGCGTTCACCGGCGCCCGACTCGCGTTCGGCGACCGGATCCTCTGGGACGACCTGAACCTGACCATCGAGCCCGGCGAATTCATCGCGGTCCTGGGGCCGAACGGTTCGGGAAAGACCTCGTTCCTGCGGGTCCTGCTGCGCCAGTACGCGCTCGACCGCGGCAGTGTCACCACCACCGACGCGGTCGGCTACATCCCGCAGCAGCACGCCGAGGACGACGCCGACCCGATGGCCATCCGCGGGCGCGACCTCGTCGGGTTCGGAGTCGACGGGGGTCGCTGGGGTGTGGGTCTGCGCGGACGGTCGCGTCGACGCGAACTCGTCGACCGCGCTCTGCGCGCGGTGGATGCGCTGCCGTACGCCGATGCGCCGCTCGGCGTCCTCTCCGGCGGTGAGCAGCAGCGGCTGCGGGTCGCACAGGCGGTGGTGAGCGATCCCGGACTGCTCCTGTGCGACGAACCGCTCGCCAGCCTCGACCCCACCAACCAGCAGGTGGTCGTCGAACTCATCGACCGCCGGCGCCGGGAGGCGGGGACGGCCGTGGTCTTCGTGACCCACGAGATCAACCCGATCCTCCCCTACGTCGACCGCGTCCTGTACCTGGTCGACGGCCGGTTCCGCATCGGCGAGCCGCACGAGGTGATGACGACGGAGACACTGAGCGAGCTCTACGGCAGCGATGTCGAGGTGCTCCGCGTCAACGGCCGCCTCGTCGTGATCGGCGGCGAGGACGCCCATCACTGTGCCGCGGAGACGGGTTCGGGTGTCGCGCGCTCGGGAGGTCCGGCGTGAGCATCACCTACACCGCCGCGGATCGCTCGTTGAGCGACCTCTGGGACTTCTCCACCACCGTCGACCTGCTGGGTTACGACTTCATGCAGCAGGCGCTGCTCGCGATGGTGCTGCTCGGCCTCCTCGGTGGCCTGCTGGGTCCCCTGATCGTCGCGCGGCAGATGTCGTTCGCGGTGCACGGTGCCAGCGAGCTGTCGGTGACCGGCGCCGCGGCGGCCCTGCTGATCGGGTTCAGCGTGAACCTCGGCGGTGTCATCGGTGCGGTCATCGCCGCGGCGGTGTTCGGCTTCCTCGGCAACAAGGCGCGGGAGCGCGACTCGGTGATCGGCGTCGTCATGGCGTTCGGCCTCGGCATCGGCGTGCTGTTCCTGGCCCTGTACGGCCGGATCGGCACCGGCTTCGCTTTGCTGACCGGGCAGGTCGTCAGCGTGGGCATCAACGGCCTCGTCGCGATCGCCATCACGACCGGCATCGTCGTCGTCGTGCTGGCCCTGATCTACCGGCCGCTGCTGTTCGCCTCGACCGACCCCCGTGTCGCACAGGCGCAGGGCGTACCCATCCGGACGCTGTCCGTGGTGTTCGCGATCATCATGGGCCTCGCGGCCGCACAGGGCGTGCAGATCATCGGCGCGCTGCTGGTGATGTCGCTGATGATCACCCCCGGCGCCGCGGCCGCGCGCGTCACGTCGAATCCGACGCGCACGCTGGTGCTGTCGGTCGTGTTCGCCGAAGTCGCGGCGGTGGGCGGGTTGCTGATGTCGCTGGCCCCCAAACTGCCGGTGTCGGTGTTCGTCACGATCATCTCGTTCGCGATCTACGTCGTGTGCCGGATCATCGGCAACCGCCGCGTGCATCGCACGCGCTGAGTCACGGCGTGCATCGCACGCGCTGAGTCACTCCTCGGCGAAGCCGGGATTGCAACCGGCGCCGACCATGTCCTCCTCGGCGACGACGGGGCGGCCGGGTTCCAGGTTCCAGCTGGGCTTTTCCGGTTCGACGAGGCGCGCGAACCGCCAGTGGCAGTCGAATTGGGCCTGCATGCCGGGGGTGTCGGCGGTGGGATCGAGCGCGACGACCTCCGCCCACGCCGCGGTCATCGCGCCGGGCTCGGTGGTGTAACGCCCCGAGTTCGTGGGGAACACCGAGAGGCTCGGGCCGACTGCGGTGTCGGTCCATTCGGTTCGCTCGATGTAAGGCGGGCGGTAGACGATCGCCGGCGCGCTCTCGGTGGGCGAGTACGGGCCCGAGGAATACGGGGTGGGCGACGGACTCGTCGTGCTCGCGCCGGCCGTGCTCGTCCCCTGCGGTCCGGACTCGGCGGCGTCGGTGCCGCAGGCCGACAGGACCGCGACGACGGCCAGCGCGCCGGCGGCGGCCCGCCACGACCTGGGCGCTGCGCCCGCCACTCCCGTACCCGCCCTGTGAAACCCGGTCGACATACCGACACCTTAGGTGACGGGTAGCCTGCTCCTTGTGGTCCACCGACGCACGACGAAGCGGGCGCTCGCGGTGCTGCTGACCGCGATCGTCGTCGCCCTGCTGTGCCTTGCCGGGTGTGCGCGCACACCCGATCCGGGACCTCCCCGGTCGACCCAGTCGCACCGGGCCTCGGCCACCCCGGACGGTCTGATGCTCGACGGGAAGCCGTGGTGGCCCTCCGGTTTCAACGCCTACCAGCTCAGCACCGACTGGTCGGTCAACCGCGGTTGCGGCGCCCAGGTCGACGCGGACGGATACTTCGCCAAACTCCCGCCCCGAGCACTCACCCGCTTCAACCTGTACTCGGTGTTCGCCGTCGACAAGCGCAGCGGACTGCTCGACTTCGGTCCGATCGACCGCGTCTTCGCGGCCGCGGCCCGGCACCGGCAGATGGTGCTGCCGGTGCTCACCGGCGGGTCGGGCGACTGTGAGGACGAGCGGTTCAAGGAGCGCGACTTCTACGTCGACGGCTGGCGCACCGACGAGCGGGTCGGCGGATTGTCCTACGCGGAGTGGATCGAGATCGCGGTGACGCGGTGGCACGACGAGCCGTCGATCGCCGGCTGGGAACTGGTCGGGGAACCCGAGGCCAGCGAATGCGGCGCCACCTCCTGCGACTGGCGCTACCGCACCTGCCCTGCCGACGCCACGGCCGTGCTGAGATCGTTCTTCGACCAGGCCGGTGCCCACCTCCGCGACTTCGACGCGGACCGCCCGATCTTCTCGGGTCTGGTGGGCGGCGACCAGTGCGGTCTCGCGGGCCCCGGGTTCACCGCGGTCGGGCGTTCGGCCGGTCTGGACGTGCTCGACTTCCACGACTACCGTTCCGACGTCGATCCCGAATCGGGGCCCGCGGGCAGCAATCTGCGCGCACGACTGGAGCAGGCTCGCGAACTCGGTAAACCACTCGTGGTCAACGAGATCGGGATCCACGCCGGCTCATGTGGCTCCGTCGCGAGCCGGGCCCAGCAGTTCGAGACCATCATCGCGCGACACCGCGCCGCCGGGGTCGCCGGCGCACTGCTGTGGTCCTTCGTGCCGGATCCGCGCGGGACGGAGTGCACCTACGACATCGGACCGAACGACCCGGCATGGAACGTGGTGCGCGAGAACGCCTCCTGACCGGGACTGTCCGTCACACGAGCCGGTACAGGCGCCAGTCCGGCAGGTCCGCACCCTGATTGCGGGCCTCGAGTTCGAGCACGGCGATCTGGGCACCGTTCTCGTAGACGGTCGGATAGCGCTCGTTGATGGCGTCGGCGAGACCTCGCCCCTCCCGGGGAACGGTCAGGAGGTAGCGCACTCCGCCGCCGACCGGGTCGTTGAGCAACTGGGTGAAGTCACTGTCCGACGGGATGACGAACTGGCGCGGCCGGGTGGACTGGACCACCACCGCGAAGCCGTACACGGTGTCGCACAGGACGGCGCCGTCCGGCAGATCCAGATCGTCGAGATACTGCGCCAGCGCACGCTCGGTGGAGAAGGACCGCACAATCCGCTGTTCGTCGAGGTACTTCTGGTCCACCGACTCCGGCTGCGGGTCGACCACCGAGCCGAGAGCGAACTCCTGCGGCGCGTACTTCGGCGAGGTCATCCCGATGGCGGTGACCGGGATCGCGGTGGCCACCACCACGATCACGATCGTCGCGGCGATCTTGTTACTCCAACGCGAGGCATAGGGGCGTGCCGGCAGAATGTCAGAATGCCCGCCCTCGCGACGCATCGGAACCTGCTTCCGCAGGGGCACAGCCAAGAGGGCGATGACCGCGGCGAGCAGGACCACGGTCATGTAGAACCGAAGGAAGCCGAACGTCGAGCCGCGTGAGTAACCAAAAACCTGAAACGCCAGAACTGCCACGATCAGCAGCGCGGGCAACATCGCCGCAAGCCGACGACGTCGGGCACGGACTCCGATGACTCCGAGAATGAGTATCGGAAGCAGTGGTGCGAGGATGAAGAGTTCGGTGAGGGAGAACCTGAGCGCGTCCCCGGCCGTCGACGACCCGCTACCACCGGATTGGGCGATGATGGCGGCGTTGCCGTACTCGGAGGTGAACTGGGCGAAGGCGTCTCCGGTGATGAGCCATCCCGCCGCAGCCCAGGCCAGGAAGGCGAGCGCGCTCGGCGCCACGACCAACGTGATGTCGAGCAGCGTGCGCGGCACCCGTTTTCGGTGGTCGTGCCGCCGATAGGTCACCCAGCCGACGACGAAGGCCGCGGCCAGTGCGGCGGCACCGCCGTCGTAGCGGGTGAGGTAGGACAGCCCGAGTGCGATACCGGCGACCACGAGTTCGTGGACGTCGTCGGAGGACACCCAGCGGATCAGGCGACGCGACGCCCAGGCCAGGAAGAACAGGTAGGGCGCCTCGCTCATCCCGTTGGCGGCGTAGAGGACGATCATCGGGTTGATGGCGTAGAACACCGTGAACGTGCCTGCGACAAGGGGTCTCAGGCCCGCATCACGCGCGATCCCCGACACCTGGACCACCGAACCCGCCATGAAGGCCGAGGACATGATCACCGCCGAGAGCGCCTGCGTCGTCATCTCGGGGATCCACGGGGTCAGCGCGGTCAGCGGCAGCTGGACGATCGCGGTGAGCGGGGTGAAGATGAAACCGATCGCGGCGAGATGCGGTGTCCGGCTGAACAACACGCTCTGTGCCGACTGGACGCGCGACAGCGCGTCGCCGAAGAACAGCTGCACCTCGCTGGCGAGGTAGACCCCGATCACGAGGTACGGAATCCACGTCGCGAGGAAGATGAGCACCCCGGGCGGGACGCGGCGGGTCACGTGGCCTCTCCGGTCTTCTGGGGGTCATCGTCCGCCGGCTCCGCCGCGCTGCTGGTCGACAGACCGTGAAAGGTCTTCTCCCAGTACGACGGATTCACCAGGATCTGCCACATACCCTTGATGGCGGCGACGCTCATCATCACCCAGTACGCCGGGATGAGCAGCGCCGAGAGCAGGAGTTCGCTCCGGTCGTCCTCCCGGATCGCGATGAGGTTCATGTAGATCGCCGCCCCGTTGCCCAGGAGCATCGAGATGAGCGCCAGATAGTAGATCGGCCCGGGGAACAGCTCGGCGACGACCGGCGGTTGTCCGCCGATCCACAGCGCCAGGATGAGCCAGAACACCATGTTGAGACAGGCGATGACGGGTGTGCCGGCGATCAGCAGGGTGAACCGCACGAAGGCGACGGGTCCGAGGATGTGCCACAGCTTGACCGGATGACGCATGTGGACGAGCCACGTCTGCATGTAGCCCTTGTACCAACGGGAGCGCTGACGAATCCAGTTGATGGCGTCGACATTCGCCTCCTCCATCGTGACCGAGTCGAGCACGAGGGTGCGGTAGCCGTGGTCGGCGATGCGGACACCGAGATCGGCGTCCTCGGTCACGTTGTACGGATCCCAGGCGCCGATCGTGTCGAGGACATCCCGCCGGAAGTGATTGGACGTGCCGCCCAGGGGAATCGGCGCCCGGCTGACCATCATGCCCGGCAACAGGAAGCCGAACCAGATCCCGTAGTCGGCGGTGAACCACTCGGTCAGCATGTTGTCGCGAACGTTGTGGAAGCTCAGCTTTCCCTGGACGCAGACCACCGAGTCGTCACCGGAGTTGTTGAGTACGTAGACCGCCCGGCGCAACTGCAGTGGGTCCGGTTTGTCCTCGGCGTCGAAGATGGTGACGATGTCGCCGGTTGCGAAGTGCATGCCGTAGTTGCAGGCCTTCGGCTTCGTCCGGGGTTGGGCAGGTGGTGTCAGGACGACGGTGACTATCCCGTTGTCCTCCACCCCGCGTGCCGCTTCGATCGTCGGCTCGTCGTCCTCCTCGAGGAGCAACAGGACCTGCAACTTGTCCCGCGGATACTCGATCGTCTCCATCGCGGCCACCAGCTGGCCGACCACCTCGGGTTCGCCGTAGGCCGGGACGAAGACGGTGTAGGCGGGCAGCTCGTCGTCGGGGATGGAACGGGCTTCGTCGTCGGAGACCCGGATGGCGCCGTTGACCAGTCCGCGCCGGAAGATCACCAGGCGGTCGGCGAGGGTGACCACGTATCCGACGGTCGCGATCGACACGAGGGTCGCGCACGTCCCGACCGGCTCGAGCACCATCGCAACGGCGATGATGCCGAGCAGTGTGAATCCGATGATCTTCTGAATCCGGCTGAAGGCCACCGACGCCGACATGTCCTCGTCGGCGTTGCGCAACCGGTTGACGGCGTCTTCGAGGGCCTGAGCGCGATAGACCGGGTCGGCGAGCAGCTCGGGCACCGGCCGCGTCGGTCGCGTACTGCGTGCGACTCCCGGTGCGTCGGCGTCGGCATCGCGTGAACCCGCCTCCTCGATGGTCACGAGGCGCCCCCCTGGCCGGCGCCGAGTTGGGCCCGGATGAGCGCGCCGCCGAGTCCGACGAGCAGCGCCCGGTCCTTCAGCTGAGGGTCGGTGTCCAGCAGCACCGAGTCGCCGCGCAACAAGATGGTCATCAGCGAGTTCATGTTTGCCAGGATCGTGATGCGCGGCTCCGGGAAATAGGCTTCCGGTTCGTGGTTGTCGACCGCCCACAACATGATCTGCTGCGTTCGGTTGCCGTTGTTCCACCGCCACGACACCACCGTGTACGTGAGATAGCGCTTGTCGTCGACGATGCTCCACAGCCTCCCGCGCACCCCGTTGGACAGCTCCACCTCGATCGGGATGCTGGTCCGATCCTCGGAGAGGTCGTATCGGAAGATGTCCTGGTAGACGTCGAGAACCAGTGGTCGCCGACTGTCCACGCTGTCGACGACGACACGTCGGGGGCGGGCGAACTTGTCGTACGCCCGGTCGCCGCGGGTCTGCACCAGGACCTGCCGGATCAGCACGGAGCCCGGGCCGTACAGTCGCGACACCCAGCCGTAGACGCCGAAGGACTCCTGGCGCCACCCCGCCGGGACCACGAGCGGAGATCCGATGCCCAGCTGCGCATACCGGTTGCTCTGGTAGTTGCTCCCTACCGGCGGAACCGGGTTGAGGGCCAACAGGATCGCCGCGAGCAGCACCACCAGGCCGGGACGACCCACGAACGCGACCTTGGGTGGGGTGATCTGCCCGGCCACCGGTGGAGACCACTTCCGCCCGCCGCGGCGCCGATAGTCGACGAGCATGAACACCGACGTCGCGAACGCCGCGATCAGCGCGGGAAACGGCACCACGACGCTGCGGGGCGCGCCGAGCGCGTCGAACAGGAACAGCGCGATCAGGCCGACGGCGCCGGCCAGCAGCGCAGCCAGTACTTTGCGCTGCCATGTCCGGCCCACGGCGATGGCGGTGGCGGCCACCGCCATCAGGACCACGACGAAGCCGGCGGCGAGCGACGTGCCGCCCAGTAGCAGCACCACCGCGCGGACCGGGGGCGGAAAGATGAGCAGGAGCAGCAGCCACGCCCACCGGTAGCGACCCACCGGCCGCAGTCCGAACAGCATGATCGCGGCGCCGAGGACGAACAGCCACAGGGCCAGCAGGTCCATGTGGGTCGTGAGGTACGCGCGCGCATAGCGCGGATTGACCAGGTACTTCATCGCCAGCGCCAGGATCAGCACCACGATGCCCACGATGACGTCGGTCTGCCGGTCGTAGATCGGCAGTTCGTCGACGTCGCGCCACGACACGCCGATGACGGCCACAAGGGACAGGACGATCAGCACCGGGACGTAGAGGATCAGCGTCTGCGCCATCAGTTCGTCGACGACCGCGATGATGGTGTTCCAGAATCCGAGTGCCGTGCACCCGATCAGGAACAGCCATCTGGCAGCGACCAGATACTCCGGGTGGTCGACGAACACCTGATTCGGCGTCTCCGGTTTGCGTCGGGTGAGGACTCCGACGATCGCGTCGACCGCCCTCGCCGACGCACCCGGTCCCGCGGCCGGGACCGCGTCCGGGGGCTGGGCCGTGGTCGTCGCAGACGCCTCGGGCACGGCGATCAGCCCTCGGCGGTCCGGTGCCGGCGGCGGCGCAGGACCAGCGTCGCAGCGACGGCGGCCACCACCACGATGCCCACCCCGACCACGGCGAACGCCACCCACGTCGTGCCGCCTGCCGATGATTCCGAGTCCTGCGCGTTGTCGTCGACCACCAGGACCGGTTCCTGACCGGACACCTGCAGGAGGGCGTCCCCGTTCAGTGACGGCCAGCGGTCGGGGTCGGCGGCCAGCCAGTCGAGCAGGGCATCGAGGTCGGCGGCGTCCCGGGTCGAGGTCGCGACGAGGACGGTACGTCCGGCGTCGCGCGCCACCTGTAGTGAGCCGAAACGCACGGTCGGCGAGAGCAGGACCTCGGCGCGCTGACCGTCGGGATTGAGCACCGAGACCGTGCCGCCGTCGGCGGTCACCGGGAGCGAGAGGTCGGGCAGTCCCTCGCCGTCGGCCGCGATGACGACGGCCGGCGCGGACGAGGACATCGCGTCGTCGAGCGGCACCACGTCGACGCCGAGGCGCACCGCCGACAGTCGCTGCAGGCCGGACATGAGCGCCACGGCGCGGGCCACGTCATCGACGTCACCGGTCGTCCAGGCCAGCGAGTTGCGCGGCATCAGGGCCTGCGGCAGCGACGCGAACCCGGACGGCGTCGGCGGGTCGGCGACCTCGGATCGCACCTCGCCGGAGGAATCCAGGCTCAGCGAGCTACGCACTCCCGTTCCGCATTGTTCGCCGACGTCGCCGTGGTTGTAGGTGACGGTGACCTCGGTGTACCGCGTCAGCAGGTCGGCGGGTACGTCGACCCATGCGTCATAGCTGCCGGAGGCATCCGCGGGCCAGGACGCGATCACCCGGTCACCGATCGACACCGCGATCTGACCACCCATCGGGGTGTAGGTGCCCTTCAACTGCATCCGGATGTTCTTGGACGGCCGTCCCAGGCGGGTCTGGTCGATCCCGAACGAGATGGTCGGCCAGCCCGTCGCGGAGACGCGCTGGTCTCCGACGCCCAGTTCGGCCAGTGTGGTCACCTCGGGCGCGAGTTGCGGTGCGGCAAAGGGCGGTCCGGCGACCGCCGCGGAGCTGACGGCGATCGACGACAGATCGGAGGTGAGGAAGTCGACCTGGGTGGCGAGTTCGTCCTCGTTGCCGCCGATACGCAACACCGGCCAGCCGGCACCCGGGCCCAGGCTCAGGCCGTCGGGGAGATCCGAGTTGATGACCACCTGTCGTTCGAGCGGCTCGATCTCCTCGGTGGGTGCGGCGACACCGCGGGGCAGCGAGCCGGTCTCGATCTCCACCGTCGCCGCACCGTAATTCGCGACCACCGCGGTGGCGAGCGAGACCGCGGCCGCGCCCTCGGCGGGCCGGACGTCGGCGGGCACGAAGATGGTCAGCTTGCGCAGGACCGGCGGCAGGAACTCGGCGACGCTGTTCGGCTCGGCCTCCCGGCCGCCGTAGGTGACCGTGGCGTTCTGGATGCGCAGGCCCGAGTCGGGATCGAACAGGCATGAGCCCGCGGTGCGCAGATAGGTCCGTAGCACGATGTCAGCGGCGTTGCGCTCCACGCGCACTCCGCGCAACGACAGCGAGATCGGCGAGTTCACAGTCGGATTGATCGGTGTTCGGGAGATCAACCGGTCGTCCTGCAGCACGTCGATGTTCCCACCGGTGACGAACGCGGGATACTGCGTGACACCACGCAACTCGGTCGGCGTCAGATTCGGTGGGACGGCCAGCGACAGGCTCACCTCGCCCTGCTGACCGGGGAACGCGATGGTCGACGACGAGCCGAGATCCCGAAGGCTCAGCGGCGCAGGCGGATCACCGGGCGCCGCGTCGGCTTGCGGGGCCGTCCACGCCCCCACCGATGCGACACCGGCCAGCAACAGGCCGGCCAGCAGTACCGCCGGCCCGCGACGTCGCGCCGCGTGCCCGCGCGCGCGGAATCTCCAGGACACGTGCATATGTCACCCTCCGAGTGACCCCCGTTGCCCGACCCAGTACCACCCCGTAGAAACCTATCGCACCGGACGGGGTGGCACATATTTTCGCGCGACCGCGCTCCCGATCCCCACGTCGCGCGCTCGGGCCGGTGGGTGCATCCGATGGATCGATGCCGTTTCGATTCGCGAACGACGCCACGAACCGCCACCCGACTCTGGGACCATGTCCTGCAGGTCGAGGAGTCCGGCGAACTCGAGGGAGCGCGATGCGACAGGTTCACGCCGGCGAACACGTCGACGGCGGCGTCTACGTCGACATCGCCGACGCGACGATCTGGCACTTCACCGCGGGCGAGGCGTACGGCCCGCCGACGGTGCTGCTCCACGGCCTGTTCGCCTCGGCGTCCTCGTGGGGAACCCAGATCCCCGCGTTCCTCGACGCCGGCCGGCAGTTGTTCGTGCCCGAACGGCCCGGTCACGGTCACAGCCCCGACCTCCCGGGCGACTTCAGCATCGAGCGGATCGTCGAACGCACGATCGTCTATCTCGAGAGTGTCGTGGGCCGACCGGCTCATCTGGTGGGATGGGCCGACGGCGCCGCGGTCGCGTTGCTCGTCGCCCGCGAGCGGCCGGACCTGGTCGCGCGGCTGGTCGTCGTCGGCGGTTACCTCAACGCCGCAGGCCGGACCGCCGACGCCTTCATCGACCAGGTCACGCGGCGCGATCCGGTCACGATGGACTACCTGCGGATCTACTACGACACCACATCACCCGACGGCCCCGAGCACTTCGACACGGTCTTCGACAAGGCGGCCCGGATGCTGACGACAGAACCGGAATGTGACGTCGCCGGGTTTGCGGGGGTCGAGGTGCCCACGCTCGTGGTGGTCGCCGACCGCGGTCTCGTCCGCCTCGAACACGCGCTGGAACTCGCCCGGACGTTGCCGCGCGGACGGCTGGCGGTCATCCCGGGCACCCACATCCTGCCGGTGGAGTCGCCCGAGTTGTTCAACCCGCTCGTCCTGTCGTTCCTCGCCGCCGACCCGCCGTCGGTGTGGGAGTTCGGGTGACCCTCAGGCCGGCGAGTGCACGCGGTACCACGCCTGGCGGCGCAGGGTGTCCGGGTCGGCCTCGACGTGGTCGGGGTCGTCGAGGACGAGGACCTTGCGGTCTGTCGTGGTGTAGGCGGGCCAGCCGAACCCCGGATCGCCGGTGCGGGCGAATCCGCCCCACCGCGTCTGGACGTTCTTCGTGACCCGCCCGGTGGCGGGCCAGTCCGCGAGGGCCAGACCCGCCCCCATCGGCGCCCGGTAGGCGCCGAAGACGCTGAACAGCTCGGTGGCGTGCGTGGCGCCGAAGCCCGTGGCCTCCAGCACCTTCGTCTGATAGTCGTAGCGGTACACGTAGGTCGGGGCCACCGTGCTGTGTCCGTCGGCGAAGGCGCTCATCGGCGCCCAGAAGATCGAGTCGCCGGCCAGCCGGATGCGGTCGCGGTCGCCGTCCTCGTAGTGCGAGGCGATCTCGCGCCGAACCTCGTCGTCTTCCACCCGCATCAGCGTGCGTTCGGCGTCGGGCAGGACGTTCCACAGTTTGGCGAACAGCTTGCCCTCGTCGCGGTTGCTGCCGATCACGAGCGGTACCGGCTGGGTCAGCCCGGACGCGGCGGCGGCCAGCGGCGACCGTGGCAGCAGATCACCGTCGACCACGGGCGCGAACGGGATCGCACCGCCGGCGGTCTTGGCGGCGAATCGCATCAGCCGGTTTCCCGCCGCCAGCAGCAGGGCCGGATTGGGCGAGGTGAGCAGGCGTTGCGCGTGGACGGTGTCGACCGGCGGTTCATCGCGCTCGAGCGAGGTCGCACGTCGTTCCGGGTCGCGCAACAGGCGGACGAATTCGTCCGCGTAGATCGTCGCGGCGTCCTGTTCGACGATCAGCTCCGGAGCGGGGCTCTGCGCGATCGCGTGGTGGTACAGCCCGGTCGTCGACGGTGCCGACAGCAGGGACAGCACCGACGTTCCCCCGGCGCTCTCGCCGAAGATGGTGACGTTCCCGGCGTCGCCGCCGAAGGCCTCGATGTTGTCCTGGACCCACTGCAGTGCCGCGATCTGGTCGCGGAGGCCGACGTTGGAGTCGAACGGTCGGTCGTCGGTGGCGAACTGGGCGAGATCGAGGAAGCCGAACGGACCGAATCGGTACTGGATCGTCACCACGACGACGTCCTGGGAACGGGCGAGGAAGGCGCCGTCGTAAAGCGGGGTGGCCGCCGTGCCGAGGATGAATGCGCCGCCGTGGATGAACACCATCACGGGCCGCGGTGCCGACGACGCGGTCTCGGGCGAATAGATGTTCAGCGTCAGGCAGTCCTCGGCCATCGGCGCGAACCTGCCCGGCGCGATGGCGGTGAACCGCTTCTCCTGGATGGCCGCCTTGGCCACCTTGGTGCAGTCGCGGACACCGGGCCAGTCGTGTGCGGGCTCCGGTGCACGGAACCGGCGGTGAGCCACCGGCGGTGCTGCGAACGGGATGCCTCGCCAGCTGATGGTCCCCTTGCGCAGCCGTTTCCCCCGGGCGCCCTCGACCACGCCGTTGCGGGTGGTCACCTTACTGTCGAGTAATGCCATACTCCCACCGTAGACGAAACGGGGACTCCGTCCACCGGGTCGCGTGGACACCCGTCGGCGGGCCGGCCCGGGCCGCCGACGCACCCCCTAAAATGCCCTCATGAGTTCCGCCGCGGCGCGCATCGACCTGAATGCCGACCTCGGCGAGGGCGTCGGCGACGACGCGGCGATGCTAGGCATCGTCACCAGCGCCAACGTGGCGTGCGGCTTCCACGCCGGCACCCCGGCCGACCTGCTCGCCACCTGCCGGGCCGCGGTCGCCGCGGGGGTCCGGATCGGCGCCCAGGTGTCCTACCCCGACCGCAGCGGCTTCGGGCGGCGGTTCATGGAGATGACGACCTCCGATCTCATCGCCGATCTCGTCTACCAGATCGGTGCGCTCGACGCGCTCGCCCGCTCGGTGGGAGGCGCCGTGACCTACGTGAAACCGCACGGCGCGCTGTACAACACGGTCGTCCACCACGCGCAGCAGGCCGACGCCGTGGTCACGGCGATCGCCGGCGTCGATGCCCGGCTGGCCGTCATGGGACTACCCGGATCGGAGGTGCTCGCACGGGCCCGACGTGCCGGCCTCGACACGATCACCGAGGCGTTCGCCGACCGCGCCTACACCCCGGAGGGCACTCTCGTACCACGCGGAACCCGGGGTGCCGTGCTCTCCGACAGCGACTGGATCGCCCGCCGGGTGGTCGAACTCGTCACGACCGGCCGGATCGGCGCGATCGACGGCACGCTGATCGACGTGGACGCCGCGTCGGTCTGTCTGCACGGCGACACCCCGGGCGCTGTCGAACACGCACAGGCGGTGCGCGCCGCCCTCACCGCGGCCGGGATCGAGATCGGCATCACACCGGCCTGACCGGCCTCGGGCGCTGCTACCGGCGTCGCTGGCGCGCGAACTCGGCGAGAACCACACCCGCGGCGACCGAGGCGTTCAGACTCTCGACGTCACCGGCCATCGGGATGGACAGGATCGAGTCGCAGCTCTCGCGGACGAGGCGGGACAACCCCTTGCCCTCCGACCCCACCACGATCACGGTGGGGCCACTGCCGTCGTAGTCGTCGAGCGTGACGTCGCCGTCCGCGTCGAGGCCGACGAGCTGCGCACCGGCGTCGGCCCAGTCCTTCAGCGTCCGTGTCAGGTTGGTGGCGCGGGCAACAGGTAGACGTGCCGCGGCACCGGCGCTGGTCCGCCACGCGACGGCCGTCACGCTCGCGCTGCGACGCGCCGGGATCACCACGCCGTGTCCGCCGAAGGCCGCGACCGACCGGATGACCGCGCCCAGGTTGCGCGGGTCGGTGATGTTGTCGAGGGCGACCAGCAGCGGCGGCGTGCCGCTCGCCTTGGCCTCGGCCATCAGGTCGTCGGGATGGGTGTACTGGTACTCCGGCACCTGCAGGGCGATACCCTGGTGCATCCCGTTGGTGGACAGGCGGTCCAGTTCGGGCTTGCCGACCTCGAGGATGGAGATCGCCGAGTCGCCGGCGATCTTGACCGCCTCGGCGACCCGCTCGTCGGGTTCGGAGTTGGTGGCGATGTACAGCGCGGTGGCCGGCACACCCGCCCGGAGGCACTCCACGACCGGATTGCGACCCAGGACGTACTCCGGGCCCTCGTCCCGCGCCCGTGCCCCACTGCGGCCGGCCGCCGACTTCGACGCCGCCTTCGCCCGCTTGTGGGCCGGATGATACGGCCGGTCAACGGCTTTCGGCGTCGCACCGCGAGCCTCGAGTCCGCGGCGGCGCTGGCCGCCCGAACCGACGGTCTGCCCCTTCTTGGTGCCGTCCTTGCGGATCGCGCCCTTACGCTTGGAATTGCCTGCCATCACGCCTCACCCTTCAGAGCCCATTGCGCACCGTCGGGGGTGTCGGTGACCTCGATGCCGGCCTCGGCCAGTCGATCCCGCACCGCATCCGCGGTCGCCCAGTCCTTGGCGGCGCGCGCGTCTGCCCGCCGCTGTAATTCCGCACGCACCAGGACGTCGAGCGCCGAGGTGGCCGCCGACTCGTCGGCCGCCCCCGCCCACCGATCGTCGAGGGGGTCGACGCCCAGGATGCCCATCATCGCGCGCACCGCGGAGGCCGCCGCGAGCGCGCCGGCGCCGTCGCCGGACTCGAGCGCGGTGTTGCCCTGCCGAACCACGTTGTGCACGACCGCGAGTGCTGCCGGGACGCCCAGATCGTCGTCGAGTGCGGCGGCGAACTCGGGATCGACGTCCCCGACGACCACCTCGCCCGCACGCGCGCCCACCCGTTCCACGAACGACTCGACGCGTCGGTAACCGGCGGCCGCCTCGGTGAGCGCACCCGGCGAGTACTCCAGCATGGAGCGGTAGTGCGCGCTGCCGAGGTAGTACCGCAGTTCGACGGCCCGGACACGCTGCAGCATCGCGGGGATCGACACCACGTTGCCCAGCGACTTGCTCATCTTCTCGCCGCCCATGGTCACCCAGCCGTTGTGTAACCAGTAGCGCGCGAACGGATCTCCCGCACCATGCGCCTGCGCGATCTCGTTCTCGTGATGCGGGAAGATGAGATCCATACCCCCGCAGTGGATGTCGAACTCCGCACCGAGAAGCGAGGTGGCCATCGCCGAACACTCGAGGTGCCAGCCGGGCCGGCCGGGTCCCCACGGTGTCGGCCAGGACGGCTCGTCGGGCTTGGCCGCCTTCCACAGGGTGAAGTCGCGAGGGTCACGCTTGCCGGTTCCCGCGCTCTCGCCCTGGTGCACGTCGTCGAGCCGGTGCCCGGACAGCGAGCCGTAGTCCGGCAGGCTCCGAACGTCGAAATACACGTTGCCGTCGGCGACGTAGGCGTGCCCACGCTCGATGAGCCGTTCCATGTACTCGACCATCTGGGTGACGAAGCCGGTCGCGCGGGGTTCCGCCGACGGGGCCAGCACACCCAGCGCACGGTAGGCGTCGTCGAAGGCGCGCTCGTGCGTCGCGGCCCACTCCCACCAGGGCCGGCCGGCGTCCGCGGCCTTGCGGAGGATCTTGTCGTCGATGTCGGTGACGTTGCGGACGAACAGGACGTCGAGCCCCTTGTGGGTCAGCCAGCGTCGGAGGATGTCGAAGGCGATGCCGCTGCGTACGTGACCGATGTGCGGCACACCCTGCACCGTCGCCCCGCACAGGTACACCGACGCCTGGCCTGGGTGCAGCGGCACGAAGTCGCGCACCTCTCGGGAATCGGTGTCATACAGGCGCAGGGTCACGACCGGCAATCCTACCGGACCCTGACCTGGCCACCGACGGCCCGAGCCGCGGGTGCGTACACCTCACGCACGTTCGCCGGAGGCGGCGACCGGCTCGGCCGTCCGCGCGACGACCGCGGCGACCAGCGAGCGCATCTCGTCGAGGATCGTGCCCAGAACGGCCACCGCACGCTCGGTGTGCGGATACCGCACCCGGACGTGGATACCGTCGGAATCCCGCCAGAACCACCACTGCGCGGTGTCGGTCGGCTTGGAACTGGAGACCTGTTCGGCCCGGACCCCGGGATGCGGACCGGGAAGCCGCGTGTAGTCGACGTAGGACATCATGAACACGTCGCTGCGACGTTGGCGAAGCCGATGCCCGAAGGCGGCGTAGACCGGCGTCAGGCCGATCTCGGCCAGCGGCAGGGCCGCGGCAAGCCGTGCGGTGTTGACGGGCAGGGCTTCGAGCAGATCGTCGCCGGCGGTGATCAGCAGCGGGGCGTTGCCGACCGACCAACCGACACACCCGGGTCCGGCGCCGGTGCCGGTGGGCACCACGGTTGCCACCTCGGCGGGTCCGCCGATCGACTTCACCGCCTTGGCCGCGCACGTGAGGATCGCGGGGTACGTCCGCCCGCCGTGCCGATGGACCTCGGAACTGAACGCCCGGGCCGAGTCACCGGGCAGCAGGGTCGTCACCATCGTGCGCATCTCGGCGGCGGCACCCGCCGGTACACCGAGGTCGACGGGGAACTCCGGGACCTGCCAGTCGGTCGCGGCGAGGAACTGTTCCCACTCCCCCAGTCGGGCGTCGTCGGGGGTCACCGCCGCCTCGTGCCCGGCCACCCGACGCAGCGCGTCCAGGCCGGACTCCGCGGGCGCCGGCGCCGCTCCGGCGAGCAGTTCGCAGATCTCCGAGGACAGCAG
Organism: Gordonia sp. PvP123; assembly: GCF_040547295.1. Lineage (NCBI taxonomy): Bacteria > Bacillati > Actinomycetota > Actinomycetes > Mycobacteriales > Gordoniaceae > Gordonia > Gordonia sp. PvP123. The sequence goes on from NZ_JBEPPN010000003.1 coordinate 350,242, forward strand.
CGCCATCGACCGCGCGTCGACATAGCAATGGTCGAAGCCGCACACGAGTGTCGTGCTCGACGACCTCCGGACGGCGGCCAGAAAGTGCGGCATCGGCTCGAACGGGTTGCAGGTCGCCGTGATCCGCTCGGCCAGCGCGGCCGCGAACGTCGCGGGTCCGAGTCCGGCATCCGCCTCGTGCGAGCCCTCCGTCATGTCGACGCCGCCATGGCTCAGTCGCTGATAACCGGCGTCGGTCGCGGTGTAGTGGCAGCGCAGGACGTCATGGCGGGCGATGACCGTCGACACGACCGCGCCCAGACGGCCCAGGTCGATCCGCTCGGCGAAGTCGAGCGTGAGCGCGATCCAGCCGGGCTGCCCCTGCGCGATCGAGTCGAGATGGAACCGTTCGTTCTCCGACACGGGCACATTCGCCGGCGCCGCGGATCCCGCCGGTACCGGAAGCCAGCGAACCAGTTCCCCCGGTTCGACCTCCCATGTCTCCGAACTCGAGAGCTTCACCGCACGGTCTCCTCGCTCGCGTAGTCGTTCAGGATGGCGCCGACACGTGCGAGGTGTTCGACGACCGATGCGCGCGCGACCTCGTTGTCGGGGAGATGGCACCGGACGACGAGACCCGCCGGAGTCCGTGTGAACCAGAGGTTCGCATTCCGGGTGGGGCCGACGCCGCTCGAGGTCTGCATCGTCGCCAGTGCCGGGTCGTCGCCGATCGGCAGCCGGGCCAGATCGGTGTAGGACACCATGTACGGGCTGCCGTCGAGGCCGCGGAAGGCGCCCTCGGCGGCGAGGATCGCCAGGACCCCGTGCGCGGGTGCCGAACTCGCGTTCCGAGCGGCGCGAACGCTGTTCCCGGCCGTGCGCACGACATCGTCGAACGTCGCTCGGTCGCCGGCGGGGAGGTCGACCACGATCGGCGCGAAATTGCACAACCAGCCCTGGGTCCACGCGCTCCCGGCGTCGCGGGTGGCCAGCACCGTGGAGACGAAGAAGCGTGACTCCCCGGTGATCTCGCGATGCCGCACGGCCAACGCCGCGTAGAGAAGGCCGGCGAACCCGCCACCGATGGCCGCCAGCCGGGCGTCGCAGCGCGCCAGCGCATCGGGGTCGAGCAGCCACTGTTCTACCGCGACCGCGGGAACCGGGGCGGCGTCATCGGCGAGACCGAGGTCGAGAGGGCACAGCGGTGCGCGACCGTCGTTGTCCGCCAGGGGCTCCCGCCACACGGCCACTCGGTCGTCGTCGGCGGCGAGGGCGGCCGCAGCCGACCGTTCGGCGAGGATCGCAGGTCCGAATGCGCCGGGTGCCGGCAGATCGGCCCCCGCACCGTCCCGGTGCGCCCGGTACAGGGCGGTGATCTCGGTCAGCGCGAGCACCGACGAATATCCGTCGCCGTGCGCGTGATCCGTGGCGGCGAAGAAGGTGAACCCGGCGTCGTCGACCGTCGCCGCCCACCACGAACCCGGAACGAGTTCCGCGCGAGCGCATTCCGCTGCTCGACGGCCCACCCACGACCCGACGTCGGCGTCGTCGACCAGGAGGGATTCGGTGCCGGCGACCTCGACCACGAACTCCCGCGGTGGGCTCACCCAGCGCTCGGGGCCATCGGGTCCCGGCCGGTAGTGGGCGCGGAGCTCCTCGTGCCGACGGACGAACTCGGTGAGCGCCGCGGCCATCGCACCCTCGTCGAGCGGGTCGTCGAATCGCAGTGCGGCGAGCAGGAATCCGGTGTGCATCTCACCGCGTCGCCGCTTGTCGCCCATCGTCGCCAGGTGATCGGACTGCAGGAACGACACCCCGGTACCCCAGCGCTGCGCGGCCCGGCCCACGCGTCCGGCATCGCGCAGTGCCCATTCGACGGTCCGACCGCCGGTGAGATGCCCGCGAAGCGGCACGACCACCGAGCCCGGGGTACCGAACCGGGGCGTGGCGAATCGGGGGGTGGCGAACCCGGGCCGCAGCGCGCCGGTCATCAGCTTCCGAGAACGGCCGTCGACCCTCCGGTGTGCACGCCGGCGGGCACGGACTCGACCGCTCGATAGGTGTACTCGCAGTCACCGTCGGCGACGATCGTCTTGAGGATCGCCTGGAACGTGGAGAGGAACACCTCGACGGCCCCGGCGTTCTCGTCGGCCGGGAATCGTGCGGACACGTTCACGCCGGTCGGGATCCGGTTGATCCAGAAGTAGACCTCGTCGGCGTCGCGCGTCGCGCTGCGCAGCACCCGCGCCTGGCGCGGGGTCCACTCCGCCGCACCCTCGGCGTGCCGGAGATCGATGTACGACACGACGAAACCGGGCGGCGTCACGTCGCCGCCGATCAGTTCGGCCACCGGCGCGAACGGAGCGGCACCCACGGCCTTGTACTGCGCGGAGGTGGCCGCCACCGTCGTCAGGGCGTCGGTGAACCTCGCCGGGCGGCCGGGCCGGACCGCGACCGGGATGATGCCGACGAACCAGCCGACGGCTTCGCCCCACTCGATGGCGTTGCGGGTGTGCACCGGCCCGATGAAGCGAAGATCGGCGCTACCCGACAGGGCGGCGGAGGTCATCGACAGCGCGGTGTAGATCCCGGCCGTCATCGACGACCCGGCCCCCTTGCAGACGGCGTCGAATCGCTTGGTGTCCGCGGCATCGAGCAACCAGTGCGACAGAGTCGCCTGGAATCCGTTCTCCGGCAGTCGCTCCGAGACGATGGTGCGCGGCGAGTCGGACGGGACCTCGAACCGCGGGAAACGCGGGATCGGCTCGGGTTGCACCGCGGTCGGGGTGTCGTCGAAGAAGTCGCGCCACTGGCTGACCGCGGCGTTGTTCGCGTCGATCTGCTCGCCGAGCCTCCGTTCGGCGTCGCTGAAGTCGAGGTAGCTGCCGAAGTCGTTGAGCGCGTGCGGTTCACCCGTCACCTCGGCGGCGTAGAGCGCCGTGAGCTCGCGGATGGCGAACACCTGCGTGTACGCGTCCATCACGGTGTGGTCGGCTGCGAACACCAGCAGGAACCCGCTGTCGTCGCCGGTCGGCTCCACCGTCACGGCGATGCAGTGCGGCCAGCTGAGCGGGGTGACCGTGCGGTTGAAGTAGTCGATGACAAGGTCGGAGACCTCGCCGGCGGGCAGGTCGGCCCCGAAATCCCGCTCGCGCACGGTGATCGCGTCGGCGGCAACGGTGATGCGGGTCAGGTCGCCCTGCGGATGATCCGGCTCGTGGACGCGCACCGAGGTCCGGAATGCCTCATGGCGGCGATACCAGGCGATGATCGTGCGGGACAGTGCTTCCCGATCCAACCGATGTTCGATCCGGAACGCCGTGCCGATCCACTGGCTGTACCACTCCGAACCCTCGCGGACGGCCCGGCGGGCGTGCTCGAGATGCATGTAGGACAGCTGTCGGGAGTCCGTCTGCCATTCCTCGGCGTCGACCTGCGGCTCCCAGGCGGTGACGGTGCCGCCGGGCATCGAATAGTCGGTCAGCTCGGTGTATTCCATTGCAGTCCACCTACCTTCTGTCGTCTACGTGCGCCATCGGCGCGGGTGTTCGGATGTGTTCAGGAGTGTGTGCGGTACGGGGATTTCACAGACCCAGTCCGCGTCGGAGGGTCGGCCAGCTCTCGCGTTGCTGATCGACCCAGTAGGGCCACGAATGCGTGCCGGGGTCGACGTAGCGGATGGTCGCCGGAACGTTCAGCTGATCGAGTCGGGCGTCCAACTGCTGCGTGCACCAGAGGGAGCCGACTTCGATGGCGCCGCCGATGACCTGGCGGTCGGTCGGATTCTCGTTGCCCGGATAACCCGGCGCGTCGTACCGGCCGGCACGGCCCGTTCCGGTGGAGACGTAGACCGTCGACGCGCGCAGGTTGGCCGCCTTGGCGACGACGTCGTGCTCGGCCCAGGCCGGATCGCCCGGCGGGCCCCACATGTTGTCGGCGTTGCCGCCGAAGGCTGCCACGATCCCCCGGGGGTAGGCCTGACCGGCCGGACCCGTGGTCGTGAAGCAGCCGCTGTAGGCCGCCACCGCGTCGTAGAAGCCCGGGTTGCGGACCGCGAGTACAAGCGCGGCGCCGGCACCCATGGACAGACCGGCGATCCCGCGGACACCGTTGCCGTCGAAGCGCTCGTCGATCAGGGACGGCAGTTCCCGCGTGAGAAATGTCTCCCACTTGTAGCGCCCGAGCGTCGGGTCGTCGCGTTGCCAGTCGGTGTAGAAGCTGCCGTCACCCGCGATGGGCATGACGACGTTGACGTTCTTGTCGGCGTAGAACCCGGCCACGTCGGTCTTGAGTGTCCAGATGCTGTTGTTCGGGTCCTCTTCGTTGAGACCGCCGAGCAGATAGAGCGACGGGCGCGGCCCGGTTCCGGTGCGCGGTGTCACGACCTGCACCTTGATCGTCTTGTCCATCGCGGCGGAGTACACGTCGAGAAGATGCGTGTGGGGACCATCGGGGACGGACCGCTCGATCACGGGGCGTTCCGGCGCTGCTGTCGCCGGGGCGGCGGCGACGAGCGAACCGGCGACACCGAGCGCCGCCGTCATGGCTGCGACAGTGAAGAAGGTGCGCTGTGTTCCGCGGCGATGAGGTGTTCGGCGGGAAATACCCGTCATGTCGTCGCGTCCTCCGAGTTCTGCGGGAAAGTCATCTTCTGACAAGGCTTTCGGGGCTGACAGACGTCGTGGCAGCACCCCGGCGGGTCTCACGATGGTCACGACAGTAACCGGATCGAACCCGAATTGATAGTTCGGCAAGCTAATCGTGTACTAGCAAACCGCTCCTCAACGATCGCGAGTCAAGTGACGCAGTGCGACCTGTGGTAAGAAGCCTGCGGCGTCCGGGGCGCTGTCGACACCCGTCGCCTGGCCTAGGGTTGGCTTACCTTAGCATGGCCCGGACGCCGGGACCGACCTCGACCGACGCCGACGTGCATCACCAACGGCGTGCATCCATCAACAGCAGGGCAGACATGAACTTCGCATCGCTGGTCCGCCACGACGAACAGTCGTCGCCGGGACCCGTCGTCGACCGGCTGACGGCCGATGACGACCTCTTCGTCCGGATGGATGTCGTCCTCGGCCTTCCCGTCGTGAATCAGACACTGTGGCGGTTTCCGGGCTCCGTCGATGTCGACACCATCACCGCGCTGGGCCAGAAGCTGCGATACGGACGCCTGAGCCGGCTGGTCACACGACATCGGGGGCCCGGCCGCGCGTATTGGCGCTACACCCCGGAAGCCGGTGCGGTCGAGGTGCAGGACGACCCGGTACCCGCAGGCGACGAAGAGGCATGGGGCCGGACCCAGGCCGACGCGCCGCTCGACTTCGAGAAGGGGCCGGCCTGGCGGCTCGTCGTCGCACGGGCCGCCGCCGACGACTCCGTGCTGGTCTCGCTGATCATCTCCCATGTCATCGCCGACGGCGGGACCGGCGCGGTGGCGGTCATCGAGGCCATCCACGGCCTCGACTATGTCCCCGGTGCCGAACCCGGCCTGGTCTCCGACGTCCGGGATGCCGCCGATCTGCTGTGGACCGCCGGCCGGACCGCGGTGCGGATCTGGCGCGCGAGTCGCTCCGCCCCGCCGGCGTCGCCGGTACGCGTGACCGGTCGGCCGGCACCCGGGACCGACGTCTCCGACGCCGAGACCGCACCGAACGTCACGGTCCTGATCTCGCAGGCGGACTACACCGCGGCGGCCAAGACGCGCGGCGGCACCGACAACAGCCTGTTCGCCGCCCTCATGGTCGGCGTCCTGGAACGCAGCGGCCGCGTGTCGCCCGGTGACGTCGTCCCGGTGTCGCTGCCCGTCTCCTCCCGGACGCTCGATGACCGGCGCGCGAATGCCAGCTCGGGCGCAACGGCTTTCGTCGAGGTGGACCCGCAACGCTACGACGACCTCACCGCGGTGCGCACCGCCTGCAAGGACGCCTACGGACGACTGGCCGCGAACTCGGGCGCCGTTGCGCAACGGGCCGTCGTGCTGCAGGCGCTGAGCAAGCCGATCACACGACGCCTCGCATCGAACGTGACCACGCCGCTGTGTCTGGCGTCGAACGTCGGCCAGGCACCCGACGAGTTCGCGACCCTCGGCACCGGAACGCCCGGGGCACTGTCGATCCGGGCGATCACGGCCACCGGTGACCCGGCACGGCTGCGGGATCGCAAGGGCGGCATCAGCGGGTGGCTCGCGGTCAACGACGACCATGTGATGTTCAGCGTCAGCTCTCTCGACCCGGTCCGCATTCCCGACACCGCATCCCTGCGGACCCTCGTCACCGACGAGCTCGCCGCCTGGGGAATCTCCGGAAAGTCCTGGGGCGCATGAGGTTCGCATTTGCGGTGCACGGCAGCCGCGGGGACATCCAGCCGGCCATCGCCCTCGGTGCCCAACTCACCCGACGCGGACACGAGGTACGGCTCGCTGTGCCGGAGGACCTGGTCACCATGACCGCTGCCTCGGGTCTGCCGACGCAGGTCCTCGCCCCCTCCACCGCTGAACTCCTGGCCAGTCCCCTGGTGAAAGAGCGTCTGAAGTCGAAGAATCCGCGCGTGCGCCTGCGGGCACTCGGCGAAGTCGCCGAACACGGACGCGCGACATCCGAGCGGGTGATGGCCGAACTCGCCGACGCCTCGGATCTGCTGGTCACCGCTCCACTCGCCCAGGACCGCGGCGAGGCCATCGCCCAGAGTCGGGGCATCCCGTTCGTGCCGTTGCACTACTGTCCGTTGCGCCCCAACGGAAGTCTCGACGTCCGCTATCGCCACCATCCCCGGCCCGTCTCCCGGGCCATGTGGTCTCTCGCCGATCGCACGTACTGGCTGACGGTGCGCGGCGCCGACCGGCGACTCCGCGGCCAGCTCGGCCTGCCGGCGGTGAAAGGCCCTCTCGGGCGCCGACTTCGAGCGCGCGGTGTGCCGGAGATCCAGGCCTACGACACCGCGTTCTTCCCGGGTCTCGCCGAGGAGTGGGGTGCACAGCGCCCGCTGGTCGGATTCCTGTTGCCCGACACCGCGACCCGTCGCGCGATGTCGGCCGGCACCGACGCCACGGGGTCCGCACTGGACTGGATCGCCGACGGCGAGCCGCCTGTCTACGTCGGTTTCGGCAGCATGAAGATCACCGACGAGCAGATCGCCGGCATCGTGACGAGCCTCCTCGGTCGCGGCCTCCGCGTGATCGGGCACACCGAACACGCACTGCCACAGGACGATCGACTTCTGCACGTCGCCGGACCCGTCGACCACGAAGTCCTGCTGCCGCGATGCCGCGGCGCGGTCCATCACGGTGGTGCGGGCACCACCGCGGCTGCGACCCGGGCGGGAATCCCATCGGTCATCGCCTGGCTGAGTGCCGACCAGCCGATCTGGGCGGCCGCCCTGCGCAGAGCGAACGCCGGAGCGGGCAATCGTCTCGCCCGATTCGGTCCGGACGATCTCGACCCGCTCACCGATCCCGCGATCGCGGCAGGCGCCGCGCGGCTGGCCCAACGCCTGACCCCGCCGGCCGCGGCGGTCGACCGGGCCTGCGACATCCTGCTGGCCGCAGCAGGTTAGCCCGCGGCGTCCAGCAGGGCGGTCGCCACCGCGGCGATCCCCTCGCCGCGGCCGGTCATGCCCAGCCCGTCGGTGGTCGTCGCCGACACCGAGACCGGTCCGCCGAGCGCGTCGGAGAGCACCTGTTGCGCCTCGGCGCGGCGCGGCCCGATCTTGGGTCGGTTGCCCACGACCTGGACGGCCGCGTTCACGACGCGCAGTCCCTCCGCCTCGACGAGCGTTCGCACATGGGTGAGCATCTGCACGCCCGAGACACCCTCCCACTCCGGACGACCGGTCCCGAACACCGAACCCACGTCGCCGAGACCCGCGGCCGAGAGCACCGCGTCGCACAGCGCGTGCGCACCGACATCACCGTCGGAGTGCCCTTCGCACCCGGGTTCGTCGGGAAAATTCAGGCCGACCATCCAGCACTGGGCGGACGGGTCGACGCGGTGGGCGTCGGTTCCGATGCCGACCCGCATCATCGACCCACCACATCTCGCACGATGCGCAGGTCCCAGGGTGTGGTGATCTTCATGGCAAGTGGGTCTCCGGGGACGAGGTGGACGTCGATTCCGATTCTCTCGGCGAGACCGGCGTCGTCGGTGGCGAGACCGAAGGCATCGGCATGAGCTCGCAGGAGAGTGTCGCGGGTGAATCCTTGCGGCGTCTGGACGGCGCGCAACTCGTCGCGGTCGACGGTTCGGGTCACGCGCTCGAGGCCGCCCGGGACCGACACGACCTGTTTGAGGGTATCGACGACGGGAATCGCGGGGACGACAGCCGGATGCCCGGAGCGAACCGCGTCCACCACGTCGACGAAGACACGTGCGGGAGTGAGCGGCCGGGCGGCGTCGTGCACGAGCAGGATGCCGGCGTCACCGGCTGCGGCGATCCCGGCACGCACCGACTCGGACCGATGAGCGCCACCGGCGACGACGCGGACACCGGGAAGCAGCATGCGAGCCCGCTCGATGAGGTCGGCGGGCACCACGACCACGACCGATGCCCCCAACGCCGCGGGGATGTTCTCGACGCACCGTTCGATGATCGTGCGGCCACATAGATCGACGAAGGCCTTGGGTACCGGCTCGCCGAGCCGGGTCCCCGACCCGGCGGCCGGGATGATCACGCACACGTCAGCGCCGGATCGGTCCGGCGTGGGGGTCACTGAGAGTTCCAGTACCAGATGCGACCGGCGATCAGGAAGCGGCGGCGAGGACCTCGTCCAGCATGCTGGTGGCTTTCTCGTCGTCGGTGTTCTGGGCGAGCGACAGCTCGTCGACCAGAACGCGACGGGCGCGGGTCAGCATCCGCTTCTCGCCGGCCGACAGGCCACGATCCTGCTCGCGACGCCAGAGGTCGCGGACGATCTCGGCGACCTTGATGATGTCGCCCGAGATCAGCTTCTCCTGGTTCGCCTTGAACCGACGAGCCCAGTTGGTCGGCTCCTCGGTGTGCGGGGCCCGCAGAACCTGGAAGACCTGGTCGAGACCCTCCTGGCCGACCACATCACGAACACCCACGTACTCGAGCTTCGTCGAGGGAATCTGAACGGTCATGTCACCGTCGGCAACCTTGAGAACAAGGTATTCGATCTGCTCACCCTTGATGGTCCGGGTCACGATGTCTTCGACCCGAGCAGCACCGTGATGGGGGTAAACGACGGTGTCGCCAACTTTGAAATTCAATGTTCCTTGCCCCTTTCGAGTAGAGCCAGTCTAGCACGGGCGTTCCGAGGCACCCACCCAACGGTGCAGGTCAACGCGGTGAACGCGTTTCATGACAGGCTCTTTCGAGGTCGCGAGGGGTGCGCGGTGAGGGTTGGCTACCTCACCGGAGGCCCCGACGGACGACTTTCGCGGCAGGCCGTCGGCGACGCGTCGGCACCACTTGCCCGGGCCCCCGTTGGACCGCCCGGCCACCCCCGGGGCGGCGTCGCCGGACCGTCCCGGACACGCGTGCGCCGAAGCAATCGGGTACCCGGCCGGACTTTTCCGCACCACGCCCACTACGCTGCGTAGTGCAGGGTTTCGCGCGCTGCATGTCGGCTTCGTTTGACCTGGGAGGATCGGGTGTCAGTGCTTTCACTTTCCGCGCGGCGGTCGGCGGTTCGGCCATCTCGCATGGTGACCGCGGTTGCCGCGATCGGCATCGCCGTCGCCCTGGGTGTCACCGGGTGCGGCGCGGGTCAGATCTCGCAGACCGCCAATCAGCTGCCGGCGGTGAACGGCGCGAACGTCAACCTCGACGAGCTGCAGCTCCGCGACGTGCAGGTCCTGTACCCCGAGAACGACGCGTCCACGGTCTTCGGTGACGGCGGGCCGTTCGAACTCGCCTTCGTGATCGCCAATGCCGATCCCCTGGTCTACTACCGCCTCAAGGAGATCAAGCCCGAAGAGGGCCAGGTCACCTTCATCGAGGGCGCCGAGGCCGACGACCGCATCATCCCGCCCAACGGGGCGCTCCGCGGTGGCACTCCGGTCGGGGCCAATCCCGAGTTCGAGAAGCGCCTGAGCGTGAAGCTGGACAACACCGGCGACACGGTCGCAGCCGGTCTGACCACCGAGCTGACGTTCGTCTTCGAGAAGCGCGAGGCCGACGGCAGCTGGGTCGATGCCGGACAGACCACCGTCGACACCCCGGTCGACGGCGGCGCAGAGCTCGAACGCCAGGATGTGGCGCGCAACGCCGAGCCGACGTTCTACAACCAGCACCACGGCGACGAGGGCCACGCCGAAGAGGGCTCCGGCGCAGGCACCGGCGAACACGGCGCCGACGGTGAGGGCCACGGCGAAGGCGGCCACTAGAACCCCATGATCTGTTCGACGAACGAGGCCCGGCACACGCCGGGCCTCGTTCGTCTTGTCGGTGGCTCCACCTAGGCTGACCGGGTGGCCAAACCCAAGTCCTCCTTCCGCTGCACCGGTTGCGGCCATCAGGTCCCCAAATGGGTGGGCCGATGCCCCGAGTGCGGGGAGTGGGGCACGATCGGCGAGGTCACGGGCGTCCCGACCTCGTCACGGTCGACGGCTGCGGTCGCACCGTCGAGCCCGGCGCTGCGCATCACCGAGGTCGACGCCGAAGCGTCGGCTGCGGTACCGACCGGCATCGGCGAGCTCGACCGGGTCCTCGGCCGCGGTGTCGTGCCGGGCTCGGTCATCCTGCTGGCCGGTGAGCCCGGCGTCGGCAAGTCCACGCTGCTGCTCGAGGCCGTCAAACACTGGGCCGGACAGGGCCGTACCGCGCTCTACATCACCGGTGAGGAGTCGGCCGGGCAGGTCCGCATGCGGGCCGAGCGCACCGGTGCGGTTCACCAGAATGTCTATTTGGCGGCGGAGACCGATCTCGCGACCATCCTCGGCCACGTCGACTCGGTGGCCCCCTCGCTCATGATCGTCGACTCGGTGCAGACACTCGTCGCATCGGGGGCCGACGGCGTCACCGGCGGGGTCACCCAGATCCGCGCCGTCACCACCGCCCTGGTCTCGCTGGCCAAGAATCGCGGGGTCGCGGTCATCCTGGTCGGTCACGTCACCAAGGAGGGCGCGGTGGCCGGGCCGCGGTCGCTCGAGCACCTCGTGGACGTCGTACTCGCCTTCGAGGGTGACCGGCATTCGACGCTGCGTATGGTCCGCGGCGTCAAGAACCGTTTCGGCGCAGCCGACGAGGTGGGGTGTTTCGAACAGCGCGACGACGGCATCCACCAGGTGCCCGACCCGTCGGGAATCTTTCTGCACCAGCGCGATTCAGACGTGAGCGGAAGCGCCACCCTGGTGACGATGGATGGCAAGCGTGCCCTTGTCGGCGAGGTCCAGGCGCTGGCGAACGGGACCGAGATGAACATCCCGCGGCGCGCAGTGTCCGGCCTGGACATGAATCGGGTCTCGATGGTCCTGGCCGTCCTGCAGGCACGCGGGGGCCTGAAGCAGATCGCGAAGAGCGAGGTCTACCTGTCCACCGTCGGCGGGATGCGGGTGACCGAGCCGGCCGCCGATCTCGCCATCGCTCTCGCCGTGTACTCGACGGTGAAGAATCAGCCCATCCCGCAGTCGACGGTCGTCATCGGCGAGGTCGGGCTCGGCGGCGAGGTCCGACGCGTCTCGGCGGTCGCCCGCCGGCTCGCCGAGGCGAAGCGACTCGGCTTCCGGGAGGCGATCATTCCGGCCGCCACGGACGAGGAACTGCCGAAAGGCATTCGGATCCTGCGCGTCGCGAACATCGGTGACGCCGTCGGCCTCCGCGCGGCCGACCCGGTGGACGCGCCCTTCTGACGGTGAGCCGGCCCTACGGGTACATCCGGCTCTTGTACTCCTCGGCTCTCGAGCTCTTGTCGACATGCTCGGCGAAGTGCTTGCGCACATCGATCGTCACGAAGATCGCGTGTGCGGTCGCCACCGGCTTCTCCGGGTCTCCGATGTGGGCGCTCGCCTCGGTGTAGATCTTCCGGCGCTGCCGGCCCAGCAGGTTGGCCGAGAACTGCAATGTCGACCCCACCGGGATCGGCCGGAGGTAGTCGATCTCGAGATGCACCGTCACCCCGGACGGCCCGACCAGCAGCGGGATGGTGCCCATCACCTCGTCGAAGGCGGTACTCAGGATGCCACCGTGGATGACACCGGGACCGCCTTCCATCCGCGTCTCGACCTTCATCGAGGCGTCGACGGTGAATCCCTCGCCGGCATGGACGACCAGGTGCAGGCCCTGCGGTGAATCCGGCCCGCAGCCGAAGCACGTCGGGTTGTGCATCCGCACGGGTTCACCCGCCTTCGCCGCCTTCGGGTGGCGCTCCACCTCGTCCAGCTCGTCGGGCACCACAAAACTGCTGCTCTTCACACCCCGGTACCCTAGTCACATCGCAATGGCCGATGTCAGGGGGCATGTGGCCCGGTGGCGACGCCCGGTCGCCGCAGACAGGTCCGGAGAAGGGGAGACATGGTCGCCGAAGTGGTGAGATCCGAGCTGACGCGCGAGACGGTCGCGCGCGTCGCGCCCGGCACCGGGCTCCGCGACGGTCTCGAGCGCATCCTCCGCGGCGGCACCGGCGCCCTGATCGTGCTGGGACACGACTCCGACGTGGAGAAGATCTGCGACGGCGGTTTCCACCTCGACGTCGAATTCGCCCCCACCCGACTGCGCGAGCTGGCGAAGATGGACGGTGCGGTCGTGCTCTCGACCGACGGCAAGCGCATCGTGCGCGCCAACGTCCAGCTGGTCCCCGATCCCTCGATACCGACCGAGGAGTCCGGCACGCGCCATCGTGCGGCCGAACGAACCGCCATCCAGACCGGTCACCCGGTGATCTCGGTGAGCGCGTCGATGTCCATCGTCAGCGTGTACGTCGACGGGGCCCGTCGCGTCGTCGAGAGCCCGGACCCGATCCTGTCCCGAGCGAACGTCGCCCTGGCCACACTCGAGCGGTACAAGGCGCGGTTGGACGAGGTGATCTCGGCTCTCTCCCGTGCGGAGATCGAGGACTACGTGCTGCTGCGCGACGCCATGTCGACCGCGCAGCGGATGGAGATGGTCCGGCGCGTGTCGGTCGAGATCGAGGAGTACGTTCTCGAACTCGGCGTCAACGGCCGACAGGTCAGCCTGCAGCTCGAGGAACTGATCAGCGACAACGACACCATGCGCGAACTCCTCGTCCGCGACTACTACGCCAGTCCGGAACCGGCCACCGCCGAAGATGTCCGCCAGGCGCTGGAGGTCGTCGAGAACCTCAGCGACGCAGACCTTCTCGACCTGACCCTGCTGGCCGGCGCCTTCGGGTACCCGACCACCATCGAGGCCCAGGACACCGCGATGAGTCCTCGCGGTTACCGGCTGCTCGCCCGGATCTCACGCCTGCAGTTCGCGCACGTCGACCGGCTCGTCCGCAGCTTCGGCACGCTGCAGGCACTGCTCGCGAGTTCGTCGGCCGACCTGCAGGCGGTCGAGGGAATCGGCAGCATCTGGGCCCGCCACATCCGCGAAGGTCTGTCGCGGCTGGCCGAGACCAGCATCGAACGCTACGACTAGTCGCGGCTCGCTCAGGGCTCCTGAGCAGGCGCCACCATGTTGAACGTGATCGGGAACGACTCCCGCTCACCGATCTTGCCGATGGCCGAGTACGACCCGGCGGGCACCTGGGTCCGCGGACGCTCACAGCCGGGGCTGCTCGTGGTGCCCGACCAGGTGATGGTGTCCTTGACCTGCTGTGCGGGCTTGAGGACGACGTTGTTCACGGTGTTGAGCGGCGAGCAGTCGCGCGCCGACCAAAGTGTCCGGGTGCCGTCCAGGGTGCGCACGATCACGTTCTGGACGGCCTTGCCGACATCGCGCGTGCACTCGGACAGACCGGCATTGGTGGTCACGATGGTGAACACCGGATTCTGCCCGATCGTGTAGGTCGGCTTGTCGGTGTACAGGACCACCGAGATCGCTTGGTCCGGGCACAGCGCGGGACCCGCGGCTCCTCCGGGGACCCCTGCGGGGCTTGCCGATTCGACGGGACTCGACGCGCCGGCGGGCGGTCCGGCGGGTGCACCCGAACCGCCGGCACCCCCGCCCGAGCCGCCACCGGCGTCCGGTTCGCCCGAGGCGCCACCGGCCTGCGGTTCCGAGGCGGGTGGTGCCGACGTCGTCGACGATGCCGACGAACTCGACGAGACACTCTGCGTGGCCGCGGTGTTCTGGGGATCTCCGCTCCCCGACGTCATCCAGACGATCAATGCGACGACCAGACCGACCACGACCACCGCACCACCCACGGCGACGGCGCGGCGTCGCCAGTAGATCTCGGGTGGCAGCGGGCCCTGGGGTTCGATCACGCCCACCACGCTAACGGCCGGGTATTGACTTCCGGCTGATCACGTGCGGCGTGTCGCAGCCGAAAAACGGCCCGGAGCAGGCAAAGTCTAGAGTTCGCCTTCAGGCTCTGAAGGGCCGGCGTCAGGCGGATTCGGCGGCCACCGCGGTGGGCGCCGGACGCTCGCCGATGTCGCCGTAGACGCCCTGGACGTTGACCTGCCCCTCGTTGAGCTGGTAGGTCAGGCCCACGATCGCCAGGCGGCCGGTGCTGATCCGGTCGGCGATGATGCGGCTGCGCTGCATGAGCAGCTGGCCGGTCTCGACCACGTGGCGGGCCTCGAACTCGTCGACTCGCGTCAACCCTTCACTGCGACCGGCGAGGATGCTGGGGGTCACACGCTCCACGACGTCACGGATGTAGCCACCGGGGATCTGCAGGTCGTCGAGCGCATCGAGAGTCGCCTTGACCGCGCCGCAGCTGTCGTGCCCGAGGATCACGATGAGCGGCACCTGCAGCACCTCGACGGCGTATTCGAGGGAGCCGAGAACAGCCGAATCGATCACGTGGCCGGCCGTCCGCACCACGAACATGTCGCCGAGTCCCTGATCGAAGATGATCTCGGCGGAGAGCCGCGAGTCCGCGCAGCCGAACAGCACGACGTGCGGATGCTGACCCCCGACGAGTCGCGCGCGGTCCTCGATACCCTGGCTGGGATGCTGAGATTCACCTGTCACAAATCGGTCGTTGCCGTCGCGCAGGATGCGCCACGCGTCCCGTGGTGTGTTTGCGGTCATGCCCAATAGTGTGCCACCGGGCCGTCTGCTCGGTTGGTTCGATACCCACGAACGAGATCTCCCCTGGCGCGATCCGTCCTGCACCGGCTGGCAGATCCTCATCAGCGAGATCATGTTGCAGCAGACCCCCGTGTCGAGGGTGGTCGAACCCTGGCAGGAGTGGGTACGGCGCTGGCCGGTCCCCTCGGCGATGGCCGCCGAACCGGCCGGCGAGGTCCTGCGCGCGTGGGGCAAGCTCGGCTACCCCCGCCGCGCGCTTCGTCTCCACGAGTGCGCGAAGGTGCTCGCCGCCGAGCACGGCGACCGCGTCCCCGACGACGTCGAGACGATGCTGGCCCTGCCCGGGATCGGCGACTACACCGCCCGCGCGGTCGCCTGCTTCGCCTACGGTCAGGCCGTGCCGGTCGTGGACACGAACGTCCGGCGGGTCATCGTCCGTGCGGTCCACGGTCGGGAGCAGCCGGCGAACCCGTCGCGGCGAGATCTCGCCGACGCCGAGGCCCTGCTCCCCCGCTCCCCCGACGGCACCTACGCCGCGTCGGCCCCGCGCTTCTCGGCCGCACTGATGGAGCTGGGCGCTCTCGTCTGCACCGCCCGAAACCCGAAGTGCGACAACTGTCCTCTCGTCGACTGCACCTGGGTCGGACTCGGCCGGCCGGCCCATTCCGGGCCACCGCGCCGGGTGCAGAAGTTCGCCGGCACCGACCGTCAGGTACGCGGACTGCTCCTCGACGTCCTTCGCAACTCGAACGATTCGGTCGACCGCGCCGCCCTCGACGTCGTGTGGACCTCCGACACCGCGCAGCGCGACCGTGCCCTGGACTCGCTTCTCGTGGACGGACTGGTGGAGATCACTGTCAGCGGCCGGTACTGCCTGGCCGGCGAGGCATGAGTCCGGTTCGTCGACGCTCGGACGACGATTCTGGGACGTCTGTCCAGGTCCGGGTTCGCGAACCCGCCACCGCGAACCCATAATTCGTGCCACGATCATTGACCAGTCGTTTGATCGTTCAGAGATAGTCTCCCGCCGGGGTCACTTAGTTGCTAATGTCCCGGTCCATGAGTCAGCCGCCGTATCCCCCTGTCCCGCCACCGGACCCGCAGCAGCCGGGCGGCTTCCCCGGTCAGCAGCCGCCGCAGTACGGGCAGCAGCCACCGCAGCCGCCCCAGTACGGGCAGCAGCCGCCGTACGGCCAGCAGCCGCCGCAGCAACCCCAGTACGGCCAGGCACCCCCGCCGCCGCCTCCCGGCGGCCCGCAGTACGGCGACGCCGGGTCCTACCCCGGAGCCCCCGACCCCTACGGCGCACCAGGCGATTCGGGCAAGATCGATGTGGGCACCGCGTTCTCGTGGGCTTTCGGCAAGTTCAAGAACAACATCGGCGCGATGATCCTGCCCGGACTCACCGTGTTCTTGCTGGGCGCGGTCGTCATCGCGCTCGCGATCTTCGGCGTGGCTCTCTTCAGTACGACCGAGACCACCGATCTCGGCGGCGGTTACACCTACGAGACGACCTCGCTGAGCGCCGGTGGAACCATCCTGATGATCCTCATCTACGCGCTGCTGTTCATCGGGCTGCTCTACATCCAGGCGAGCATCATCTCGGGCGCGGTCCGGGTCGCGAACGGTGAGCCGGTGACGGCGAAGTCGTTCCTCACCCCGATCCGGTTCGGCCCGGTCATCGGAACCGCGATCCTCGTCGGCATCATCACCGGGATCGGCTACGCGTTGTGCATCATCCCGGGCATCATCGCGATGTTCTTCCTGATGTTCTCGGTCGTCGCGACCATCGACAAGAGCCTCTCGCCGATCAACGCGATGAAGGCGTCCTTCGAACTGACCAAGTCGAAGGTCGGCGATTCGATCCTGACCCTGCTGGTCACCTACGCCATCAACCTCGTCGGCGTACTGGTCTGCTACGTGGGCCTGATCGTCGCGGCCCCGGTCGCGCAGCTGTTCCTCGTGCACTGCTGGCGTCGGCTCAACGGCGCACCCATCGCGCCTGCCGACCCGACCTGATCCTCCCAACCCGATTCGGGGCGCACACGATTCGTCGTGTGCGCCCCGAATGTCGTTGTGCCAGGCGACGTTGTGCACCAGAACACGTTGTGCACCGAGGTGTCAGAGTTCGAGTCCGGAGAGAAATGCCTCGACCGCGCCGCGATAGACCTGCGGTGCGTCGTCGTGGACGAGATGCCCGGCGTCCGGCACGCGGATGTGGCGAGCATGGTCGTTCTCCGCGCACATCGTCCGCATCTGTCCGGGCGGGGTGACCCCGTGCTCGGCCTCGATCAGCAGCGTCGGTACGCCGACCGACCGCCACTGGGTCCAGAAGTCGCGCCGGCCCCATTCCTCGGCGATCGCGGCCCACAACGGAATCCGGCCGTGCAGCCGGCCGTCGTCGAAGGCCTCGAAGAAATAGCGTCCGGCAATCGGGCCGAACATCGCCACGGCCTCGGACTCCGACGCGAACCGATCCGGCCAGGACTCGAACCACGGGGTCCAGTTCGACGTCGACCGGCCACGGAAGTCGGGCGCCATGTCCTCCACGACCAGGGCGGCCACCAGTTCCGGATACTCCGCCGCGGTGCACCATGCGTGCAGAGCCCCCATCGAGTGCCCGATGAGGACCGCGGGACCGCGGTCGATCCAGGTGAGCACCTCGGCGAGGTCGGCGACGAACCGTTCGGTCGCGAGTTCGCGGTCGTCGCAGGGATCTTCGGCGTCGGCCCCGGTGTGGAAGGCGGCGTCGAAGGTGAACACCCGACCGTACCGGCGCAGCCAGGGGACCTGACGCCGCCATGTGCGGCCGCGGCCCATCAGGCCGTGCAGCAAGACGATGGGCGGCGACGTGCGCTCGAACGCACCGTGGGCATCGTCGGCGAGGTCGGGGCCGCCGTGATCGCGGAGCCCGGTCTCCTGCGGAACCTCACCGTCGAACATGCCAGAACTGTAGTCGCAGAGGCGTGGTGACACCGATCGCCGGCGCTGGTGTCGACATCGGTGTCGATGTTCGCCCCGACCGCCCCTGCGCGGCGCCTATGGTGGACGCATGTCTGTTGTGAAGATCAATGCCATCTCTGTCCCCGAGGGTGCCGGCCCCGAACTGGAGAAGCGATTCGCCAATCGCGCCCACTCGGTGGACGGTTCCAAGGGGTTCCTCGGATTCCAGCTGTTGCGGCCCGTCAAGGGCGACGACCGATACTTCGTCGTCACCGAATGGGAGTCCGAGGAGGATTTCCAGGCCTGGTCGGCGGGGCCGGCCCGCGAGGCGCATTCCGGGGAGCGCGCCAAGCCGGTCGCCTCGGGCGCCGATCTGCTCGAGTTCGAAGTCGTGCTCGACGCGCGGCCCAAAGCCTGAGACGAGCGGACCCTGACCGTGGATCCGGCGGCCGGCGAGGTCCTAGTAGAGCCGATGTTCCCGCTCGGCACCGCGTTGGTGCCGGGCGCGGAACTGCCGTTGCGCATCTTCGAGCCGCGCTATCGACAGATGCTGGACGACCACGTCGACACCTCGTCCGATCCGCCGACGATCCGGTTCGGGGTGGTGTTGATCGAGCGCGGTTCCGAGGTCGGCGGCGGTGAGTCACGATGCGAGGTCGGCACTCTGGCCCACGCCGAGATCACGGGCCGGCTGCCGGACGGCCGCGCGTCGCTGACCGCGATCGGCCGCCGCCGGTTCCGGGTCGAGGAGTGGCTGCCCGACGATCCGTATCCGCGCGCCCGCATCACGGTGTTGCCCGAGCGGACCCCGAGCCGCTCCGATCTGGCCCGTCTGCGCGACCTCGCCGAGCGACACCGTGAGCTGATCCGGCGGAAGTTCCGCGCCGCCGGTGAGGACCCCGAGCCGATCATCGCCGCCTTCGCCCTCATCGACTCCGATCCCCGGGCCGCGGACCTCTCGCCCATCCACCGGTGGGCGGCGCAGACGGCGGGACAGCCACATGACCAGCAACGGATCCTCGAGGCCGACGACCCGTCCGACCAGATCGAGATCCTCGACGACGTCATGCAGGGGATGGAGGCCAGGGTGGCGTTCGGCAGTTCCTGACGACCACCCCTGGCATCAGAGTTAGAACGTGTTCTAGTATTGCGTGTGCCGTAGTTCACACCTGTCCGTCGGCGGCTGTCGGCCGCTCGCGCCCGGACAGGACCCCGTCCTCTGAGGAGCACACGCGTAATGACCGAGACCGTGGAGTCCCAACCCGCCACTCTCACCGGCGGGGGCGACCAACCCCAGTTGCTCATCGGCGGCCGGTGGGTCGACCCCCATTCCACCGAGACCCTCGAGGTCCACTCCCCCGCCACCGGCGAACGCGTCGGTTCCGTACCGCTCGCCGACGCCACGGACGTCGACACCGCGGTTCGCACCGCACGCGCGGCCTTCGACTCCGGGGTCTGGAGTTCGACGCCGCCCGCACAGCGTGCCGACATCATCGCCAGGGTCGCCGACCTGATCGACGAGCGGGGAGACGAGATCACCGCGCTGGTCTCCGCCGAGATGGGCGCGCCGCCGAGCGCGATCAGCACCCTTCAGCAGCTCCCCGGCACCGGCGTGCTGCGCGCCTACGCGAACGCGGCCCGCGGCTACCAGTGGGAGGAGTACCGGACGGGACTGTTCGGGACGACCCGGATCACTCGCGAACCGGTCGGCGTGGTCGGCGCCATCTGCGCCTGGAACGTCCCGCTCTTCATCACCTGCAACAAGATGGGCGCCGCACTCGCCGCCGGGTGTTCCGTGGTGCTCAAGCCGGCACCAGAGACCCCGATGACCGGCAACTACGTGGCCCAGTTGTTCATCGAGGCCGGTGTTCCGGCGGAAGCGATCTCGGTGGTCACCGGCGGTACCGAGACCGGACAGGCCCTCGTCGCGCATCCCGACGTGGACAAGATCACCTTCACCGGCTCGACCGCGGCCGGCAAGGCGATCGGCGCGGCCTGTGCGCAGACGCTCAAGCGGTGTTCGCTCGAGCTGGGCGGCAAGTCGGCCGCCATCGTCCTCGACGACGTCGATCTCGCCGCGAATGCCTTCATGCTGACCTTCCTCGGCCTGTTCAACACCGGGCAGGCGTGCGTCGCGCAGACGCGAATCCTGGTGCCGCGCAGCCGGCAGGACGAGATCGTCGCCGCGATGGTCGATGCCGCCAAGGCGATGAAGGTCGGCTTGCCGTCCGATCCCGAGGCCCAGCTCGGACCCCTGATCACCGAAAACCAGCGGAACAAGGTCGAAGAGTACGTCGAACTCGGCAAGAAGGCCGGTGCCACCGCGGTTCTCGAGAGCGAGCGTCCCGAGGGACTCGACTCCGGCTACTTCCTCACCCCCACGATCTTCACCGGCGTCACCAACGACATGGCCATCGCGCAGGAGGAGATCTTCGGTCCCGTGCTGTCGGTCATCGCCTACGACGACGTCGACGAGGCCATCGCCATCGCCAACGACTCGAGCTACGGACTCGCCGGCACGGTGTGGACGAACGACGTCGAGCGCGGTATCGAGATCTCCACCAAGATCCGCACCGGCACCTTCGGGATCAATTGGTACGCCATCGATCCCGAGTCACCGTTCGGCGGCTACAAGAACTCCGGCATCGGCCGCGAGAACGGCCGCGAAGGCCTCGAGTCCTTCCTCGAACACAAGTCGACGATGCTGCCGATGGGATACGAGGTGTCCGAGAACTAGACCTCCCGAACTCTCACAGGGGGGAGCCGGGGCCGGACGACTTGTGCGTCCGGCCCCGGCTCTTTCCCGCTGGGTGAGGCCACTTCCCTGCTGGTTGAGCCGGCACCGAGCGGAGCGAGGCGCCGAGTCGAAACCACCCGGTGACCTCGACAAGCTCGGCCGGCAGATGGAGGGCTCGGCCGGCAGATGGAGGGCTCGGCCGGCAGAAGGGGCCGCGGTGGACTGGCGACGTCCCCACCGCTGGTTGAGCCGGCACCGAGCGGAGCGAGGCGCCGAGTCGAAACCACCCGGTGACCTCGCTACGCTCGGTCGACGCTGCTCTCCCGACCCGCCAACTCGAGCACCTCTGCCGCACCGGTGTCGACCGGCGGCTGGTGGGTCACGACGACGACGATGCGGCCGGGTCCGAACAGGTCACGCTCGATCCCGAGGAGTCGGCGCAGCAACCGGTCGGAATCCGCCTCGTCGAGATGCTCGGTCGGCTCGTCGAGCAGGACGACCGGCGCGGGGTGGAGAAGTGCGCGGGCGAGGAGCAACCGGCGCCGCTGCCCGCCGCTCATCGCATCGGCCCCACCGGTTAGAACGGTGTCGAGACCGTCGGGAAGTGTTGCAGCCCAGCGCTCGAGGCCGACGGCCACCAACGCGGAGCCGATCTCCTCGTCGGTGACATCCCCGCGGGCGACGCGCAGGTTCTCCCGGACCGTCGTCGAGAAGATGTGCGCCTCCTCGGCGAAATAGCAGGACGCCGAGCGTAACCCGACCGTCGATCGGTCGGCTTCGTCGACGGCGGCGACCTCACCCGCCACCGGCGGCAGCAGGCCCGCGAGGGTCAACAGCAGGGTCGACTTCCCCACCCCGCTCGGGCCGGTGACGACCAGGCGCGAGCCCGGGTGCAGGTCGAGGTCCACACCTGTTGCCGGACCGAGGATCTCTCGTCCCGGGTGCCCCCAGCGCACTCCCGTGGCGGCCAGGCGCACCGGGGAGCGGTGGATGTCGGCGTCGGTCACCTCGGCGACACCGTCGGCACGCGCCCCGTCGACGAGCGCCATCACCCGAGCGGCGCTCTGGCGGCTTCGTTCGATCTGCAGTCCGGCCTCGGTGAGCGGCGCGGTGGACTCGAACGCCGACAGCGGCAGCAGGACGAGCACACCGAGGATCATCGGCGTCAGCCCTTCCCCGGAGCTCACCCCGGCGAGGGAACCCGTGGTCCCCGAGGCCAACTCGATGGCGATCACACACGCTGCGAGGAGTGATGCCCCGAGCGCCAGCGGCGTCGCCGCTGCGGCGGACGCCTGCCACCGGATGCCGCGGTCGGTGGCGTCGAGGTGCCGGCGGTCGGCCGCGGCGGCCGCGGCCAGTGCACCCTGGCGTCGGCGTGCGACGACGAGCTCGGGCGCGTGCCACAGAGTTGTCGTGGCGGCCTCCGTCGCCTCGGACGCGGCGTGTGCGCCGTCCCGGATGGCCCGGGCACCACCGCGTGCGGCGAGCCAGGGTGCCACGGCGCCGCTGACGACCAGTGCGAGCGCGAGCACGACGACGGCGGGCACCGACACCAGGGCCATCACCACCACCGCCGCAACCGATGTCGTCGCACCGACCCCGATCGGGATCAGGCCCCGGATGAGGGCGTTGCCGATCTCGTCGACGTCGTCCCCGGTCCGGTTGAGCAGCTCGCTGCGGCGCAGCGTGACCGAGTAGCCCGGTGACCCCGAGGCCAGCGCCGCGTACACCCGCTGACGCGCAGTGGCCATGGCCGCCAGGGCGAGGTCGTGGGTCGCCAGCCGCTCGAGGTAGCGGAACACCCCGCGTGAGATGCCCAGCGCCCGGACCGCGGTGATGGCCACCGACAGATACAGCACCGGCGGCATCTGCCAGGCGCGGGTGATCAGCCAGGCCGACAGCGCCGCGAGGAACAGCGCCGACAGTGCACCGCCGACGCCGAGAGCGAGCGCGGCCAGAGTGGGACGCCACCGCAGACCGAGGAACCCCAGGGCCCGGATCAACGGATCATCGCGCATGATCCACCTCCGCGGCCGCGCCGCCGGACGTCATGCTCGCGGCCGGCGTGACATCGACCGTCCGGTCCGCGTATTCGCGGGCGACGCCCCGGTGCGCGACCACGACCACCGTGTCTCCGGCACGAGCACGGTCGCGGAGCGCGGCCAACACATCGCGTTCGGACGCCTCGTCGAGATGGGCGGTCGGCTCGTCGAGGAGGAGCAGGGGTGCCGGTGAGGCGAGGACGCGGGTCAGCGCAAGGCGCTGCCGCTGTCCCGCGGACAGTCCGACGCCACCTGTTCCGAGCACCGTGTCGAGCCGCTCGGGCAACTCGACGATCAGGTCTGCGAAACCGGTTGCCGCAGCGGCCGACTCGAAGGTCTCCCGATCCAACGAACCGAACAGTTCCAGGTTCTCGGCGACCGTGCCCGGCACGACGACCGGCTGCTGGGGCAGCCAGGCGATCTGTTCGTGCAGGGCCGCCGGGTCGGCCTGGGCGACCGGGGTGGACCCGATCAGCACCGACCCCTCGTCAGGGGCGAGCAGACCCATCATCGCCGCCAGCACCGTCGACTTCCCCGACCCGTTCGGCCCGGTGAACACGGTGAGCGAACCCGGTTCGATCGTCGCGCGAAGGCATTCCGGTGCCCACCCGTCGCGACCGTGGACCCCGACGTCGAGCACCGTGATCGGCTGCCCGGCAACGGTGAGGCCCCGGCTGCCCGAGGCGGGCACCGCCTGGACCGACCCGACCGTCGCCGGCGCGATGAGTCCGAAGACCTGCTCGGCAGCGGTGAGGCCGTCCGCCGAGTTGTGGAACTGCATCCCGACGCGACGCAGCGGCAGGTATGCCTCGGGCGCCAGGATCAGCGCGAAAACACCTGCGTAGAGGGACATCTCGCCATACACCAGGCGCAGTCCGATACTCACCGCCACCAGTGCGACGCAGAGCGTGGCGAGCAGTTCCAGCACGGCCCCCGACAGGAACGCGACACGCAGTGAACTCATCGTGCTGCGGCGGTGCGCCTCGCCGAGTTCACCGACGCGCTGCGCCGGGGCGCCGGCCCGGTTCAGCGCCCGCAGCGTCGGCAACCCCGCGACGAGGTCGAGGAGCTGCGCACTCAGCCGGCTCATCGTCGCCAGCTTGCGCGTGGTGCGATCTCGCGTCATCAGTCCGACGAGAACCATGAACAGCGGGATCAGCGGCAGGGTGACGAGGATGATCAGCGCCGAGGGCCAGTCGGCGAATGCGATGACCACCGTGACGACCGGGGTCAGGATGGCCGCGGCGACGAGGGCCGGCAGGTAGCCGGACAGGTACGGCCCCAGCGCGTCCAGTCCGCGCAGGAGGACGGTGCTCGCGTGTTCGCGGATCGCGGTCAGCGAGCGCGGCGAGGTGCGGGACGGATCGGTGAGGACGTCGAGGGCCTCGGCCCGCAATTCGGCGATCGCCCGCGCGGCGGCGCGGTGCGCGTACCGATCGTGCCCGTAGGCCATCGCCGCCCGCAGCGCCAGGGCTCCGGTGAGCACCATGAGATGAGCCGCCTGCGCGGCGAACGACCGCGCTCCGGGCGACACGATCAGTTCGGACACGATGGAGGCCACCATCGCCGCCACCACGATGATCGCGATCACCTCGCCAACCGCGAACGCGGCGGTGACCCCGATGTAGCGGCGGGTCGTCGGCGAGTACCGCAGCAGCCGGGGATCGACCGGGGGCCCGGCGGTGCGACTCACTTGCTCGGGATTCGCAGCGACGGGAGTCCGGCCGGGTCCGGGATGTGCGCGACCGACAGCCGCTTGCGGAACACCCAGTAGGTCCAGGCCTGGTAGCCCATCACCACCGGGGTGATGAGCACAGCGGCCCACGTCATGATCGTGAGTGTGTAGTCGCTCGACGCCGTGTTCTCGATGGTGAGGTTCCACTCCGGATTCAGGGTCGACGGAATCGCATTCGGGAACAGCACGGCGAACAGCGCGGCGACCGTACCCGCGATCGCGATGCAGGTGAACAGGAAAGCGTAACCCTCCCGGCGGATCTGGGTGGCGATCACCATGCCCACCGCGGCGACGGCGGCGATGAGCACCGGAATCCACGTCCACGAGTTGCCATACGCGAACTGGGTCCACAGCAGGAACACGGCGGCCACGATCAGTGTCGGCCAGGCCAGCCGGGCGGCGTAGCGAGCGGAATCCTCCTGCAACACACCGGAGGTCTTCAGCGAGATGAACACCGCGCCGTGGGTGAGGAAGGCGAGCAGGGTGGTCGCACCGCCGAGGAGCGCGTACGGGTTGAGGAGGTTGAAGAACCCACCGGTGTACTGGGCGTCGGCGTCGATCGGCAACCCGCGCACGATGTTGGCGAACGCCACACCCCACAGGATCGCCGGAATCCATGACCCCAGGCCGATTCCGATGTCGCACCACATACGCCAGCGGGGATTGTTGATCTTGCCCCGCCACTCGATCGCGCACACCCGCACGATGAGGCCGATGAGGATCAGGAACAGGGGTAGGTAGAACGCACTGAACATGGTTGCGTACCAACCGCCGAAGGCGGCGAACAGCGCCGCACCCGCGGTGATGAGCCAGACCTCGTTGCCGTCCCAGACCGGGCCGATGGTGTTGAGGAGCGCGCGGCGCCGTTTGTCGGGATCGGCCTCCGGATCGCCGGCGGCCACCTTGTCGTCGCCACCGGTGTGACTCGATCCGAGGATCGGCATCAGCATTCCGACGCCGAAATCGAAGCCCTCCAGTACGAAATACCCGACGAACAGGAACGCGATGACCAGGAACCAGATTTCTTCGAGACTCATGATCACGCTCCTCTAGTAGGCGAACGAGAGCTGTTTGGGCTCATCGGAATCGGATTCGTCGTCGTCGGTGTGGCCTGGTGGTCGCGAATCGTGCGCGGCCGGGCCCTCGATGACGTAGCGCCGCTGCAACATGAACCACACGACGCCGAGTGCACCGTAGAGCAGCGTGAACCCGATCAGGGTGACCAACACCGTGCTCGCCGAATGGTTGGAGACGCCGTTCTGCACCAGCATGCTGATCCGGAGCGGATCGAGATCGTCCTCCCAGTTGGGTGCGACAACCCACGGCTGACGCCCCATCTCGGTGAAGATCCAGCCGGAACTGTTCGCCAGGAACGGCGTCGGGATCATCAGCAGGGCGATGAAGCCGAAGCGTCTGGATTCGACCACCCGCTTGCGGCGGGTGAACCACAGACCGCCCAGGGCCACGACCACCGAACCGAGGGCCCAGGTGATCATCGCCCGGAAACCCCAGTAGGTCACGAAGAGGTTCGGTGCGAAGTTCTGGTTGGCCGGGACATTCGGCTGGCCTGCGAAGGCCTCGGTGTACTGCTCCTGCAATTCCTCGACACCCTGCAGGGTCGAGTCGAAGTCGTGGTTCGCGAGGAACGACAGCATCTTCGGTATCTCGATGACGTGTTCGATGTTGTCGCAGTTGTTCTGGCGCCCGATCGACAGGACCGAGAAGCCCGGGCCCGTCTCGGTCTCACACAGCGACTCGGCCGAGGCCATCTTCATCGGCTGCTGCTTGAACATGATCTGCGCCTGGAGGTCCCCGGTGATGAACAGGGCGACGCCGGAGACGAGGGTCACCCACAGCGCGAGTCTCGTCACCGGCCGCCAGAGGTCGCGGGCGTCCTTCTCGAGGGCTTCGGGCGTCGCGTCGACGTGGCTCGGGGACGCGCTCTCCGGGATCACGCCGGTGTCGCCGGTTTCGGCGGCCTCGCGGATCTTCTTGGCCCGCCAGGAGTTCCGCGCCATCCACCAGATGCCGATCGCCGCGACGAACGTGCCCGCGGTGAGGAAGGCACCGGCGATGACGTGCGGGAAGGCCGCGAGGGTCGTGTTGTTGGTGAGCACCGCGACGAAGTCGTTCATGGCGGGCCGACCGCGTTCGTCATCCCACACGACGCCGACCGGGTGCTGCATCCACGAGTTCGCGGCGATGATGAAGTACGCCGAGGCGTTGACGCCGATGGCCGCCAGCCAGATACACGCCAGGTGCACCCGGCGCGGCAAGCGGTCCCAGCCGAAGATCCAGAGCCCGATGAAGGTCGATTCCAGGAAGAACGCGACCAGGCCCTCCAGGGCAAGCGGTGCGCCGAAGACATCGGCGACGAACCGGCTGTACTCGCTCCAGTTCATGCCGAACTGGAACTCCTGGACGATGCCGGTCGCGACACCCAGCGCGAAGTTGATCAGGAAGAGCTTCCCGAAGAACTTGGTGGCGCGCAGCCACTGCTCGTTGCCGGTGACATGCCACACCGTCTGCATCACCGCGATCATCGGCGCGAGGCCGATGGTCAGGGGCACCAGGATGAAGTGGTAGACGGTCGTGATCCCGAATTGCCATCTGGAGACGTCCAGAGCGTCCATATCGCCTCGAATCGAGTTGCCGGCCCCCGGGCTGCGGGGGCAGATCGAAACCTGCCGGAACCTACTACTACAGGTAGTAGTAAGTCGTAGGCGCGACGTTACGCCTGGTCACCGGCCTTAACAAGCGCCAAAGGTCCCGCTGACCAGCTCGAAGCGGTGTCTTCCCTCTCACCCGCTCGGGCCTGTGCTCCAGGCCGCGGGTCTCAGGTGTCGGTGACCGGGATCAATTGTCGTCCACGGAGATGGCGCGATCGACCAGATCGGCGAATTTCGCGGAGTCCGACGGAACCGGCATCACATACCGGTTGAGATGGGTGACCCGGGCCGCGAGGGTGACACTGCTGACCAGCCAGACCGAATCGGCCGCCACCAGGTCCTCGGGCCGCAGGAGGTCGGTCTTGGTCGTCCAACCCTCCCGCTCCGCCACGTCGAAAACCGCACTCGCGGTCGTCGATTCGAGGATTCCGATCTCGGTGGGCGGCGTCACCAGGGTGTCGCCGTAGATCGCGACGACCGTGGACCGGGGCCCCTCGAGGACCGCGCCCTCGCTGCTGACGAAGATCACGTCGTCGTAGCCCTCGGCGGCCGCGTGACGCAGCGCCGCCATGTTCGTGGCGTAGCTGAGGGTCTTGGCCCCGAGCAGTTGCCACGGCGCCGAGCCGGCGAGGTCGATCGAGAAGCCGCGGTCCAGGGTGACCACCCGCACCCCCTCCGCGCGCGCGGCCGCCACCCGGTCGGGCACCGCGTCGACGGTGACATAGGCGGTCGGCGCCGAACCGTGTTCGCGCCCCCGGGTGTACACGAGCCGGAGCAGTGCCTCGCCCGCCGATCCGTGCTTCTCGACCCACGCCTGCGTCGCGGCCTCGATCACCCCGCGCCACTCGTCGAGATCGGGTGTCCCGAGCTCCATCGCAGCTGCGCTACGCGCGAGGCGCTCGAGGTGCAGCCGGACGCATCGCGGCCGTCCGGCGCGGACGAGCAGGGTCTCGAAGATGCCGTCGCCGCGAACGGCCGCCAGATCGTCGGCATGGAGGAAGGGAGCGTCGGCATCGTGCTGCGTACCGTCGAGCGAGACAAGGATCGAATCGGCCATGGATAGAAGGCTGCCATGCGTCCCGGCCGTTCGCCGAATCGACCCGTAGAATCGACGCGTGAGCCGTTCACCCATCCTGACCAGGCATTCCGAGGGCGGGGCGGTGCCCGGCCCCGGCGACCTCCACTCCGCTGACACCGCATGGCACTACGGCGATCCACTCGGTGAGCAACGTGCCGCCGCCGGCGTGATCATCGTCGACCGGTCCGACCGTGCCGTGATCGAGATCGCCGGCGACGAACGTCTGACCTGGCTGCACACGATCACCAGTCAGCACATCGCCGCCCTCCCCGACCGGTCGAGCGCTGAGAACCTCTCCCTCGACGCCAACGGCCGTGTGGAAGAGCACTTCGTCCTCACCGACATCGACGGTGTCACCTGGCTCGACACCGAGGGTTCCCGTGGCGAACCGCTGCTCGGTTTCCTGAGCAAGATGGTCTTCTGGGCCAAGGCCGAACCGGCCGCCCGCCCCGACATGAAGGTCGTGACGCTCGTCGGCCCGGGGGCCCTCAGCGGACCCGTCGCCGACCTCCTGGAGATCGGTGCCGACACCGTCGTCTACCAGGCCGGCGGACTGCCCGAGTCACACCACGAGGACGAGCCGCTCGGCTTCTGGCGGCGCATGCCCTCACTCGGCGAGCACCGGGACCTGCCGGTCGTCGACCTCATCGTGCCCGAATACGTGCTGAACCGATGGTGGGACACCCTGACCGAGGCCGGCGCGCGGATGGCCGGCAGCTGGGCATTCGACGCCCTGCGCGTGGCGGCCCGCCGTCCCCGGTTGGGCGCCGACACCGACGAGCGCACCATCCCACATGAGGTCGACTGGATCGGCGGGCCCGACGAGCTCGGCGCGGTCCACCTCGACAAGGGGTGCTACCGGGGCCAGGAGACCGTCGCCCGGGTCCACAACCTCGGCAAGTCGCCCCGCCGGCTGGTGCTGCTGCACCTCGACGGCAGCAGCGACCAGCGCCCGGCGCCCGGCGACCCGGTTAGTGCCGGCGGCCGCACCGTCGGCCGGCTGGGCACCGTCGTCGACCACCACGAGTGGGGCCCCATCGCCCTTGCGCTCGTGAAACGCAACGTCGGCGCCGACGTCGAGCTGACCGTGGGCGCCGAGTCCGCCGTGAGCGCCCGGATCGATCCCGACTCGATCCTCGAGGACGACCGGGTCCAGGCCGGACGCGCCGCCGTGGAACGCCTGCGCAGCGGCTCGACAGCCCTCGGACGTAACAGTTGAGCACGGGTGTGGTGCTGGCGGTGTGCACCGCCGGCGAAGACGTGATCCTCGAAGGCATCGGCCGCTCCGCCATCGACAAGCGTCCGCGACAGGGACGCCTCGCCGTCGACGAGCTCGGCCTCGTCGACGATCACGTGGGCAACAAGCGGCACCACGGCGGTGTCGATCAGGCCGTGTACGCCTACGCCGACGACGAGGCGCGCCGGTGGGCCGAAGAGCTCGGACGTGAGCTTCCTTACGGATGGTTCGGCGAGAACCTGCGCATCGACGGGATGGCGGTCACCGACGCGCTGGTCGGCGAACGGTGGGAGGTGGGCGCCGACGGGTTGATCCTCGAGGTGACCATCCCCCGTGTCCCCTGTAAGACCTTCGCGGTCTGGGCGGGCGAGCCGCGATGGATGAAGCGATTTCTGGACCAGGCCGATTTCGGCACCTACCTGCGCGTTGTCCAGAACGGCAGCGTGGCGCAGGGCGATCAGATCACCGTCGTCCATCGTCCCGACCACGGGGTGCGCTCTCGCGATCTGCTTGCCGGCGGCGACATCGGGGCGATCCGATCCCTGCTCGCCCGAGACGATCTGCCCGCCAAGGTCCGGCGCGAGGCGACCAAGATGGTGAACAAGTCGGAAAGACGCGTCGGCGCGGCAACCCAGGGTGGACAACACAAATCCTAGAGGCGCGCTAGACTGGTCCGCACGACAGAATTACTTCAAGAGAACGGGGCCGCCAATCGTTTGGCCGCCCCGTCATTGTGCGAGGGGGTCCCATATGGGCCGCGGCCGGGCAAAGGCAAAGCAGACGAAGGTTGCACGTCAGCTGAAGTACTCCACTCCGAACACCGATTTGGAAAGCTTGCAGCGCGAGCTTTCCGGGCAGGGCGATCCGGTTGTAGATCGACCGGATCCGGTGGACGACTGGGTGGACGAAGAGGAGTGGCGACGCGCTTGACGCGCACACTCCTCAGGCGTTGATCTCTCGACGCCTGGGATCACCCCACACACTCTCCGCATGAGCGGACCCGCGGTGACGCGGGCCCATGATTTTGTACGCACCACCCGTTTCACATGGGTGGTGCGTGCTCGTGCGCCGGTACGGGGGTGATCTCGTCATCGACAGACGCCGACGCCCGCCGAGGGAATCCCCTCCGGCGGGCGTCGGTTGTCTGTCTGAGTCGGCCACGACTGTCCTTGCGACAGTGCGAGTTCGGGCGGGCGCTAGAAGCGCGGGTGCTCCCCGAGGAGGCTGACACGTGAGTCGTTGTCGGACCGGTCGCTCGCTCGTTTGACCGTACCCAGGACCCAGTTGTCGACATGCCGCGCGGTCAGCACGGCCTGCGCCCGATCGGTGTCCTCGGGCGCCACGACCGCGACCATGCCGACGCCCATGTTGAAGGTGCGTTCCATCTCGAGCTGCTCCACCCGCCCGCGCTGCCCGATCAGGGTGAAGATCGGCGCGGGCGTCCAGGTGTTCCGCTCGAGTTCCGCGACGAGTCCGTTCGGGATCACCCGAGCCAGGTTCTCGGCGAGACCACCGCCGGTGATGTGCGCGAATGTGCGGACATCGGCCTCGGCGATCAGTGCCAGGCAGTCCCGGGCGTAGATCCGGGTCGGCTCGAGCAACTCCTCGCCGAGGGTGCGACCGAACTCCTCGACGTGGCCGAACAGATCCATGTGGCCCCACTCGAGCAGCACCTTGCGGGCGAGCGAGTACCCGTTGGAGTGCAATCCCGACGATCCCATGCCGATGACGACGTCACCGGCACGCACACGGTCGGGGGTGAGGACGTTGTCGGCCTCGACGACGCCCACCGCGGTGGCCGACATGTCGTAGTGGTTGTCCTGCATCAGGCCGGGGTGCTCGGCGGTCTCGCCGCCCAGGAGCGCGCAACCGGCCTCGACACATCCGTCGGCGATACCGGCGACGATCTGGGCCACCGTCTCGGGGACCACCTTGCCCACGGCGATGTAGTCCTGCAGGAACAGTGGTTCGGCGCCACAGACGACCAGGTCGTCGACGCACATGGCGACGAGATCGCGACCGACGGTGTCGTGCTTGTCGATCGCCTGTGCCACGGCCAGTTTGGTGCCGACGCCGTCGCTGGCGGCGGCCAGGACCGGCTCCCGGTAGTTGCCCTTCAGTGCGAACAGACCGGAGAAGCCACCGATCCCGCCGAGAACCTCCGGACGCGACGCACGCTTGGCATGGGGCGCAATGAGTTCCACAGCCCGCTCACCGGCGTCGATGTCGACTCCGGCCGCCGCATACGAGGCCGGTGTCGCGCTCCCGGCCGTCTCGTCGGCAGCAGCATCCCGCTCCGTCATCTCCGCAGCACTCCCGTTCCAAGAATCTCGGTCGAACGTTGTTTCCGGCGTGTTCGCCGACGGGTCATACGGTACCGGAGGGCAGATGGCGGGGAATCAGGGCCGCATGACCGCGCTGACGTTGTCGTTCGGCTTGGTCAGGGGGTCCACCGTCCGGTCGCCGGCGGCGCTGGCCAGCATCTGTTCGAGGACGGCCTTGCCCATCGACGTCTCCTTGGGCAGCTCGATCGGGTACTTGCCGTCGAAGCAGGCCGCACACAGGGCCGACGCGGCCTGACCGGTCGAGTTGATCATCTCGTCGATGCTGATGTACCCGAGCGAGTCGGCGCCGATGGCCTGCCGGACACCCTCGACCATGCCGGCCTCGGACTCCATGCCGTTGGCGATGAGCTCCGCGGGCGACGCGAAGTCGATACCGTAGAAACACGGCCACCGGACCGGGCTCGACGCGATGCGAACATGCACCTCGGCGGCCCCGGCCTCCCGCAGCATCCGGATGAGCGCGCGCTGGGTGTTGCCCCGCACGATGGAGTCGTCGACGACGACGAGCTTCTTGCCGCGGATGACCTCGCGCAACGGGTTGAGCTTGAGGCGGATGCCGAGTTGGCGGATCGTCTGCGACGGCTGGATGAAGGTCCGGCCGACGTAGGCGTTCTTCATCAGTCCCTGGCCATAGGGGATGCCCGATTCCTGGGCGAAACCGACGGCCGCCGGCACGCCGGACTCCGGTACCGGGATCACCAGGTCACCCTTGGCGGGGTGCTCCTTGGCGAGGCGTCGACCGATCTCCACGCGGGTCGAGTGGACCGAGCGCCCGTGGATCACCGAGTCCGGGCGGGCGAGATAGACGTATTCGAAGACGCAGCCGCTGGGTGTGGGCTCGGCGAAGCGGGAGCTGCGGACCCCGTCGGCGTCGATCGCCAGCAGCTCACCCGGCTCGATGTCCCGGACGAACGACGCACCGACGATGTCGAGTGCGGCGGTCTCCGACGCGACGACCCAGCCGCGATCGAGACGGCCGAGCGACAGCGGACGCACCCCGTGCGGGTCGCGGGCGGCGTAGAGCGTGTGCTCGTCCATGAAGGTCAGGCAGAAGGCGCCCTTGAGCGTCGGCAGCAGTTCCATGGCAGCCTGCTCGATGGAGCTGTCGGCGGCGCCGTGCGCGAGCAGCGCACCCACGACATCGGAGTCCGACGTGGCCGCCGAGCTCTTGATCCCCTGCTCACGCGCACGAGCCGCGAGGTCCGCGGTGTTGACCAGATTGCCGTTGTGGCCCAGCGCGACGCCGGTGCCGGCGTCGGTGGTGCGGAAGATCGGCTGGGAATTCTCCCAGGTGGTCGACCCGGTCGTGGAGTACCGGCAGTGGCCGATCGCCACGTGGCCGCTCATCGCACCGAGGGTCTGCTCGTCGAAGACCTGGCTGACCAGTCCGAGGTCCTTGAAGACCACCACCTGACTGCCGTCGCCGACCGCGATACCAGCGGCCTCCTGGCCGCGATGCTGCAGGGCGTAGAGCCCGTAATAGCTCAGTTTGGCGACGTCCTCACCGGGCGCCCAGACCCCGAATACACCGCATTCCTCACGCGGTTCGTTCTCGGGTTCGTCCAGCGGAGCCGGGTTGACCGCGCCCGCGCCGCGAGCGGAGCACCCGCCCGCCGGCGTCGTGGGAGCGAGCAGGTTCATGTTGGCGATCGAATGATCAGGCATCGACTAGCTCCCTGGGGCTGCGGATCGGTCAGTCGAGTGGGCTGGGAGACATCACGGAGTTTACGGGTCCGTCGGCTCCCGATGCGAATCTTGCAGCAGTGTGGACCGGCGGGTCATTCCTCGACACCGGCGTCGAGTGACGGATCACACTCCGGCTCACCGGTCGCCCGACGCTCCGATCGGGACCAGTGGGAGCAGGTCGGCGACCAGGCCGGCGCGGTGTCCGGAGGCGTCGATGTCGCCCGCGGCGAGCGCGTCGTCGTAGGACAGGACGCCCGCGACGAGCAGCAGCCAGGTCCGCGGCGACATCTCGACGACGTTCGGCGGCGTCCCGCGGGTGTGGCGGGGACCCTCGATGCACTGCACCGCGACGAACGGGGGCACCCGGACCTCGACCGAGTTCCCGGGCGCCAGTTGTTCGAGCGTCCGGGCCGACTGTCGGACGGCGTCGGCGAGGGCGGCTCGTCCCGGCGGCGGCGCGGTCGGGTCGACGAGCCAGTCCGAGACGGCCAGCACTGCGGCTCGGACCTCTGCTGGATCCACTCTCCTGCGTGGCGGCACCCGGCCATTCTCCCAACAGGGTTCGGGGCGGCCCGGATCGGGCAGTATTGACCGCATGGGAGCCGAGGTGTCCAAGCAGCAGTTCACCGGCGAGGACCGGGTTCGTTTCCGGCGTCAGGTGGGGCGCGGGACGGAAGCGATCGCCCGGATGCTCGCCGACGGGTTGTTCACCGACCAGGGGCGTCCGCCGAAGCCGCTGCTCGGCATGGAGGTCGAGCTGAACCTCGTCGACGAGGACATGCGACCGGCGATGGCCAACGCCGCCGTCCTCGAGGCGATCGCCGATCCCGACTACCAGACCGAACTCGGTCAGTTCAACATCGAGATCAACGTCTCGCCGCGACCGTTCACCACCGACGACACGATCTCACTCGAACAGGCGCTCCGCACGTCGCTCAACCGGGCTGAACAGCGGGCCGCGCAGACCTCGAGCCACCTCGTGATGATCGGCATGCTCCCGACGCTGAGGTCCGAACACTTCGCCCATCACTGGATCTCGGCGAACCCACGGTACGACCTGCTGAACGAGCAGATCTTCGCCGCGCGGGGCGAGGACCTCGAGATCGACATCACCGGCGTACCGCTGACCGACGCCCACCACACCGAAAATCTGCGCACCTCGACCGACTCGATCCTGCCCGAGGCCGCCTGCACATCCCTCCAGCTGCACCTCCGGGTGGCGCCGGAAGACTTTGCCGCGCATTGGAATGCGGCACAGGCCATCGCCGGTGTGCAGGTCGCACTGGCCGGCAACTCGCCGTTCCTCGCCGAGACCGCGCTGTGGCACGAGAGCCGCATCCCGGTCTTCGAGCAGGCCACCGACACCCGGCCGCTGGAGCTGAAGAACCAAGGCGTGCGGCCTCGAGTGTGGTTCGGGGAGCGATGGATCAACACGATCTTCGACCTCTTCGAGGAGAACACCCGCTACTTCCCCGCCCTCCTCCCGGTCTCCACCGACACCGATCCGCTCGCCGAACTCGACGACGGACGCATCCCGACCCTCGACGAGCTGCGCCTGCACAACGGGACCGTGTACCGCTGGAACCGGCCGGTCTACGACATCCACGAGGGCCAGGCCCACCTCCGCGTCGAGAACCGCGTGCTGCCCGCCGGCCCGACGGTCGTCGACACGATGGCCAATGCCGCCTTCTACTACGGTGTCGTCCGCGGTCTCGTCGAGTCCGACCGCCCGCTGTGGTCGCGGATGTCGTTCAATGCCGCCGCCGAGAACCTGCAGTCCGGCGCACGCGCCGGGATGGAGTCCCAGTTGTACTGGCCCGACGTCGGCTGGGTCCGGCCCGACGAACTCGTTCTCCGCCGGCTCCTCGTGCTCGCCGAGGACGGACTGCGCCGGTTCGGGGTCTCCGACAAGGCCCGCAAGCGCTACCTCTCGGTCATCGAGGGCCGCTGCATCTCTCGTCAGACCGGGTCGGTCTGGCAACGCCAGGCCGTGGCGGCCCGCGAACGCGCGGGCGAGAGCCGGGCGCAGGCCTTGCAGGGAATGCTGCGCGACTACGTGACCCAGATGCACGAGGGCGAGCCGGTACACACCTGGGAGGTCTGAGACCCGGCCGTCGACCCGTGGCGACGGAGCTGCTTTAATGGAAACAATTTCCATTAAGGAGGCTCCGTTGAAGGTCCGTGCATCCATCCGTTCGTTGAAGAACCAGCCCGGCTCGCAGGTGGTCAAGCGCAAAGGACGCATCTACGTGATCAACAAGGGCAACCCCAGATTCAAGGCGCGCCAGGGTTGAT
Source organism: Gordonia sp. PvP123 (assembly GCF_040547295.1). Lineage (NCBI taxonomy): Bacteria > Bacillati > Actinomycetota > Actinomycetes > Mycobacteriales > Gordoniaceae > Gordonia > Gordonia sp. PvP123. The sequence continues at coordinate 386,111 of NZ_JBEPPN010000003.1, forward strand.
GGCCGGCGCGGAGGGCGAGGTTCCGCTCGCCGCCGCGGGGACTTCCGCCCAGTCCGCGCGAGAAGGTTGTCACACCGGTCCCCGCGCATCAGCATGCTCGGCATGACCATCACCGAACGCTACGCCGACCCCGAAGCCACCCTCGACGTGGTCAGCGAGGTTCTCGGCGTTCAGTTGGCGCACCGTTCGGTCCGTCGGTTCCTGCCGGATCCCGTCGATGATGCCCGGCTCCACGCCATCGTCGCGGCGGCACAGTCGGCCCCGACATCGTCGAACCTGCAGGCGTGGAGCGTGATCGCGGTGCGAGATCCGGATCGCAAGCGCCGGTTGTCGGTGTTGGCCAACAACCAGGGGTTCATCGACGACGCGCCGCTGTTCCTGGTCTGGGTCGCCGACCTCGGCCGTGCCCGGCGCCTCGCTACGCGCCGGGCAGTGCCGCTCGATGCGACCGACTATCTGGAATCCACGATCATCGGGTTCGTCGACACCGCACTCGCCGCCCAGAACGCGGTCGTCGCCGCCGAATCACTGGGCCTCGGCACGGTGTTCGTCGGCGCAATCCGTAATCACCCCCTAGAGGTGGCCGACGAGCTGAGATTGCCCGACCATGCGATCGCAACCTTCGGGCTGGCGATCGGCCGACCCGACCCCACCGAGCCTGCGGGCGTCAAACCCCGCCTCCCCCAAGCCGCCGTTCTCCACCGCGAGACCTACGACGCCGCGGCCGCGGACTCGCACGTCGATGCCTACGACGGGACACTGACCGGATACAACAGCCGACATGGCCTCGACGGCGACTGGAGCACAAGGGTTCTCGCCCGGCTCGCCGGCGCAGAGTCGTTGCACGGTCGGGAGAACCTACGTGCCCAATTAGAAGCGCGCGGGCTGCCGTCGTGGTGACGATGCCCGGTTGACTGCAACGACGATGTTCGTTGTTCCGCTAGGTATATCTGTTGCCACCGACAAGCTCCCTTCACCATCACAAGAGACCATACAGATTGCTGGACAGCGCTTTTCGCGACCAGATGCGCCGAGATCGTGTACACTCGAACGTACATTCGCAGCAACGGCTCCCGGGGGAGGTGACCGTCATGGCCGACACGACACACGTCGACGACGATTCGGCGGCGCCGCAACCGCGTGCCGTCGAGCTGGTGGCCGAGCTGCATGCGATTCTCGACAAATTGCAGACTGTGGACCTGTCGCCGTGTACCGATGCCGAGTTGACTGACGTGGCAGCCGATACCGAACGTGCCATCGCACGCCTGATCGTTGCCGGTGACCGGCAGATCGATCAAGTCGAGGCCCGCGACCTCCCCCGCAAGACCGGCTGCCGCACGCTCATGCAGTTCATGACCCATCGACTGCGAGTGTCGAACCCGATGCGCCGGCGTAAGCAGATGGACGCCACCGCCACCCGCACCAGCCTCGGCGGTGAAATCTTGGAGCCCGAACACCCCTGCCTGGCTGAGGCATTCGCGCGAGGCGCCGTCGGCACCGCCCACGTCCAAGCCGCCCTCGACGTCCTCGACCGCATCCCAGGCACTATCGACCACGACATCAGAGTCGCCGCCGAGCGGCAGATGGCCGAGATCGCCATCGACCACACACCGGCCGACATCACCCAACTCGGCGCGCGGCTCCTCGCTCACCTCGACCCCGACGGCACCCTCACCGACGACACCGACCAGAAACGGCGCCGCAACCTGTGGATCGGACGCCAACGCGCCGACGGCACCGCCACCATCTCCGGCACCCTCACCCCCGAACTCGCCGCCCGGCTCACGATGATGTTCGCCATCTGGGGCAAACCCGGACTCAACAACCCCGACGACCCCAACTCACCGTCCGGACCGGCCGGCACCGCCGACCCCGACGCCCTGGCCCTCGCCGCCGACCGCGACCAACGCACCCCCGCCCAGACCAATCACGACGCCCTCGACGCCGCACTGGCCGCCGGTTTCGCCGACGGCACACTCGGCACGTCGCACCGCGGCCTGCCCGCCCAACTGATCATCAAAGCCGACCTGAATGATCTGATCCGTGAAGCCGGACTCGCCACCACCGCCACCGGCACCCTGATCCCCATCCCCGACCTGCTCGCGATGGGCGCCGACGTGCAGCCGTGGCTCGCGATCTTCAAAGATTCGACCGCCGTGCCACTGTACTTCGGGCGCGGGAAACGCTTGGCAACCCGCGAACAACGCCTCGTGTCCTTCGCCCGCCCCGACGGTGAAGTGTGCTCGGCACCCGGATGCGACCAGCCCGCCACCCACGTCGAACTCCACCACGCCCAGAAAGACTGGGCCAAAGGTGGTCTCACCGACATCGACGACCTCGCACCCGCCTGCCCCCGCCACAACCGCATGGTCGGCGACCAACCCGGGCAATACACCACCCGAATCGAACGGTCCGGACCCGACGAAGGCCGCTGCCTCTGGCGCTTGAATGCCGAGCCCGGCGCGCCACCCAACCCCGAACGCATCAACCGCCGACCCGACATACCCCGGCGATTCGCCGAACATCTGAACACAGTGCGCGACGAAATCCACGGACCACCAACCCGGTCCGGCGATCAACCACGCCCAGACCTGTCGCGCGCCGACGCCGTCGGCTATGGCGACAGCGGCCGGCGCCTCGAACTCGCCTACCGCGAATTGGTCCACCCGCGAACATTGCCGGAAGATCTCATCACCCGACCCCTTACTCCAGTCGAAGCAGAACTCGCACGCATACTCACCGACCACGTGTGATCGCAGCGCAACTCGACCGACTTTGCGCCGACGGCGAGTGGACGGCGCGATACGCCGTAACCAATGCGGCCCATCTGTGCGGGCCGCCCACGATGGTGCAGGCGGAAATCAAGGCCATCGACACCTCGCACAAGTTCGGATCACCCCGACCACCGTCGCCGATAGCGACTACTTCCGAGCGAACAACCCCCGGCCGGTCACGAGCGGGAGATCGAGTGCGGTGACCAGACCGGGCTTCGCATCGACAACCGCCGCAACAGAATTGACCAGTCGCATCGCGGTGACGATCATGCCGGACACGTTGTGGTCACCGTTCTCGCCGTGATGCCCGAACTCGACGGCCATCTCGGGTTCGCCGGAGATCTCGATGCGGTAGCACCCGTCCCCCGTGGTCGGAGACGGCCAGTCCGGGCACTGATCGGGGTGGGTGCGTGTGTAGTGTTCCAGCACAACGCGATCCACGCCGTCGACCTGGCCGACGACCTCGAAGCGCACCGCGGCCATCGTCCCCTTGGGGATCTCGACGGACACCGTGGAGTAGTCGCGATCGGCCTCCACCCGGTCGACACGTTCGACGAGCGGCTCGTCGAGCACGAGGTCGAGGCCGGCGGCGATCTGTCGAACGACACTCCCCCACCCCATCGACAGGATGCCCGGCGCGAAGATCAGCGGTGTCGTGTCCAGGGGCTGCCCGAAGCCGAACAGATCCCGCATGACCACCGGCTGGTAGTAGGTCGAGTAGTCGGCGATCTCCTGACAGCGCACCTCGTCGATGCGCTGCGACAGACTCGTCATCGCCAGCGGCAGCACGTCGTTGGCGAATCCCGGGTCGATGCCGTTGACGTGGAGGCTCGCCCCGCCCGACTCGCCCGCGGCCGCGATCCGGTCCAGAAGCGAATCCGGCAGAATCCCCTGCGGGAACTGCAGCACCACCGGGCCGCTCGACACCACGTTGATCCCGTGCTCCACGAAGAAGATCAGGTCTTCGATCGACTCCATGACGCGATCGTCGGTCATCGCCGTGTGCACGATGCAGTCGGGTTTCAGGGCGATCAACGCATCACGGTCGTCGGTCGCGGCGACGCCCAGCCCACGGTCGAGACCGGCCAGCTCACCGGCGTCCTTGCCGACCTTGGCGGGGTCGGACACCCACACCCCCACGAGTTCGAGGTCGGGCCGGGCGTCGATCCCGGCGATGGCATGTCGTCCGACGGTTCCGGTCGACCACTCGACCACGCGCAATGTCATACGAACCAAACTAGAACACGTTCCACTTCGGCGCGTCGATTCGGTGAGATGCATCGCTAAGGTCGGAGCTGTGACTGCCATGTCGCCCCCAGATCCCGCGGCCGCCCCGATCGCCATCGACCACGACGGTCATCGGACGATGCTCAAGTGGCACCGTGGCCGACGCCGCGCCGACGATCCGGAGTTCACCGCGACCCGCATCGTCGAGGGCATGCGTCTCGGCGCGAGCATCGAGATCGACCTCGTGATCCACGCCGAGCGCGGCTTCGCCGTCCTGCACGACCGCACCGTCGACCACGCCACCACCGGCACCGGCACGGTGTCGGCACTCCCCGCGTCGTACCTGCGCGACCTGCACCTGCGGGACAACACCGGCCGACCCATCGAGGATCGCGTGCTCCTGCTCGAGGATCTGACCGAGCTCTTCGACGGCGTCGACATCGCGCCCACCGCGTCGCTCCAGCTCGACTTCAAGGAAGACGACGCCGCTCTCGACCCGACGGCCGTGGCGGTGTTCGCCCGCAGCGTTGCACCGCACGCGAGGCACTACATCCTGTCGTGCGGCGACGCCGCGGCGGTGGAGACGCTGACCTCGGCCGCGCCGGGCATCCGGATCGGTTACGACCCTTGCCATCACGGTGCCGCCGAGGCCGCGATCCGGTCCGGGGACTTCGACGGCTTCGTCGACCGCGCGGTGGCGGCATCACCGGATGCCGAGATGGTCTACCTGGAGAACCGGTTGATCCTGGCGGCCGATCGTCGCGGCCACGATCTGATCGGCGCTTTTCACGAGAACCGTCGTCTGGTCGACGGGTACACGGTCACGCGGGTCGGGCCACGTGTCGCCCCGGACATCAGACGGTTGCTGGACTTGCGGATCGATCAGATCACGACCGACGATCCCGAGGCCCTGGCGACACTCGACCTCGACGATCCGGTGCGCGAGCCCGGTTCGCGGCTGGCTCGCTGGTTCCGCGGTGCCGCCGGACGTTCAGACGTGGAGTGACCAGAACGGTTCGACCGGGATGTTCCGGATCGCGAACCAGGCCACCACGACCACGAGTACGACTACGCCGGAGTAGCGGAGATGCTGCCAGCTGCGAACCCGGCGACCGGTCCACAGCCGCACGCAGTACGCGCCGAAGGCGACGAGCAGCAACCCCATCGCGAGCACCCCGACCGCGTTGTAATGCAGGGCGGCCGGGACATCAGCGTGGAGCAGCGAATAGATCGCCCGGAGCGATCCACAACCCGGGCACGTCACCCCGAAGATGAGCTTGGTCGGACACACCGGAAGGGCGCCGCCCGGTGTCGTCGGATCGCCGAACCACACTGCCGCACAGACCAACCCGGTACCGGCGACAACGGTCGCCGGCCCGAGGTACCGATGGTTCGAGAGAGCCGACACCCGTCCGAGGACGGCTCTCTCGAAGCGATCAGTACGTGGACGTGGACGCGGAGGCGCCGAGGAGGATGACGAAGAGGACGACATAGACGATGATGACCAGAACCCAGATGATGACCGACGAGATCGCGCTCCACATCGCCCACTTCTTGGCCTCGTCGGCAGCCTTCTGCGCACCGGCGTAATCGCCGGCCGCCCACAGCTTGCTGACCGACGTGGACTTCACGATCGACACGATCCCGAGCGGCAGGCAGCACAGCACCGTCGACAGGATCGCCCAGACGAGGTTGTTGTCCGGCTCCGGACCGGCCGGATTCCCACCGGGGAACCCGCCGTACGGCTGCTGTCCGTAACCACCCGCGCCGTAGTTCGGCGGCTGGTTCGGATCATAGGGGTAGCTCATCTGCGCCCTTTCGACTCGGTCAGAGAACTCAAGGAGCGTAACCGACCGCCACCGGCCGCGACACGTCTGCAAACGATATTGATTCCATTGACGTACAACGGAATCCTCGCAGGCTACAACGTTGCGAGATGCAACTAGACGGCGTCGCCGAACATCCTCGGAAGGGTGCCTTCGTGGACCTCGCGGAGTTCGGCGAGAGGCACCGAGAAGTAGTCCTGGACCTCGACCGCGTCGCTGCCCTGATCGACCACGCCGATCCGCGTCCACGGCAGCGTGCGTGCGTCGAGCATCGCGGTGAACCGTGACTCCTCGGTACGCGGCACCGCGACGAGCACCCGGCCGGCCGATTCGGAGAACAACCAGACGAACGGGTCGGCGTCTTCGGGCAGCAGGATCCGGCAGCCGGTCTCACCGGCCAGGGCCGCCTCGACGACGGTCTGGATCAGCCCACCCTCGCTGAGATCGTGTGCCGCGGAGATCAGTCCGTCACGCGACGACGCGGTCAGGATCTCGGCGAGCAGTCGTTCCCGCTCGAGGTCGACCTGCGGCGGAACGCCACCGAGATGATCGTGGCTGACCTGCGCCCAGATCGAGCCGTCGAACTCGTCCCGCGTCTCACCCAGGAGGATGAGCGTCTCGCCCGGTTCGGTGCCGATCCCGGTCGGGATGCGTCGGTGCACGTCGTCGATCACGCCGAGCACACCGACCACCGGGGTCGGGAGGATGGCCGTCGCCCCGGTCTGGTTGTAGAAGCTCACGTTGCCGCCGGTGACCGGGATCCCGAGCTGTGCACAGCCGTCGGCGAGTCCGCGGACCGCCTGCTGGAACTGCCACATCACCGCGGGGTCCTCCGGCGAGCCGAAGTTGAGGCAGTTGGTGACGGCCTTCGGCGTCGCACCGGAGACGGCGACGTTGCGGTAGGCCTCGGCGAGCGCGAGCTGCGCCCCGCGGTACGGATCGAGGAAGGTGTAACGGCCCGAGGCGTCGGTCGCCAGCGCGATCCCGCGCCCGGACTCCTCGTCGATCCGGATCATCCCCGAGTCGGCGTGTTCGGCGAGAACGGTGTTGCCGCGGACGTACCGGTCGTACTGGTCGGTGATGAACTTGCGGCTGCACAGCGCGGGTGAGGCGAGCATGGTCAGCAGCGTCTCGCGCAGCTGATCCGGTGTGCTCGGACGCTGCAGCGGTTCGGTGGTCGACGCGATGACGGTGTCCTGCCAGTCGGGTCGGGCGACCGGGCGCTCGTAGACCGGACCGTCGTGGGCGACGGTGCGCGGCGGCACGTCGACGACGGTCTCACCGTGCCAGGTGATGACCAGCTGATCACCGTCGGTGACCTCGCCGATGACGGTCGCGAGCACGTCCCACTTGCGGCAGACCTCGAGGAACTTCTCGACGTTCTCCGGCGTCACCACCGCACACATACGTTCCTGCGACTCGCTGGAGAGCACCTCCGCCGGGGTCATGCCCTCGGCGCGCATCGGCACCTTCTCCAGGTCGATGTGCATGCCACCGTCGCCGGCCGCAGCCAGTTCGCTGGTCGCACAGGACAATCCGGCACCACCGAGATCCTGGATGCCCACCACGAGACCGGCGTGGTAGAGCTCGAGACAGCACTCGATGAGCACCTTCTCGGTGAACGGGTCGCCGACCTGCACGCTCGGCAGCTTCTTGCGGTTGGGCCGAGATCCCGCTGCACCACTGGACCCGCTCGCTTCGCTCCCGGCGTCCGCGTCGTCGAAGGTCTCCGACGCCAGCACCGACACACCACCGATGCCGTCGAGGCCGGTACGCGCGCCGAACAGGATGATCTTGTTGCCCGCGCCCGAGGCGAAGGCCAGGTGCAGGTCCTCGGTGCGCAGCACACCGGCACACAGCGCGTTGACGAGCGGGTTGCCCGCGTAGCTGGCGTCGAAGACGGTCTCGCCGCCGACGTTCGGCAGGCCGAGCGAGTTGCCGTAACCGCCCACGCCGCGCACCACGCCGTCGACGACGCGGCGGGTGTCCGGGGCGTCGGCCGGGCCGAAGCGCAGCTGATCCATGACCGCGATGGGACGCGCACCCATCGCCATGATGTCGCGCACGATTCCGCCGACGCCGGTCGCGGCGCCCTGGTACGGCTCGACGTAGCTCGGGTGGTTGTGCGATTCGACCTTGAAGGTCACCGCCCAGCCGTCACCGATGTCGACGACACCGGCGTTCTCGCCGATACCGGCCAGCATGCTCGCACGCATCTCGTCGGTGGTGGTCTCGCCGAAGTAGCGCAGGTGCACCTTCGACGACTTGTAGCTGCAGTGTTCGGACCACATCACCGAATACATGGCGAGTTCCGCGTCGGTGGGCCGGCGGCCCAGGATCTCGCGGATGCGCGCGTACTCGTCGTCCTTGAGACCGAGTTCGCGGAAGGGTTGCGGATGATCCGGGGTCTGGGCAGCGGCTGAGACGGTATCCACCTGGGCACTCACTCTGATCAGTCTAGGCGGACGCGGGCGGTTCCGGCCGCCGGGGCGGTCCGGGTGCGGACCTGGGAGATCTGCACCCGGCGCCGGGGCGGTCTAGCGATAGTCTGTCCCCGGCGACCGCGCGGATGCGCCCGGGGAGATCGGTACAGGGGCTTCGGTACGCCGATGGGACGACACAGGGGGAAGCGATGGCCGATGTCCGCAAGGCGAGGGCGCTCTTCGAACTCGGTGTCCTGTCGCTGAACATCCCCGTCGAGGGCCAGGAGCCCGTCGACAATCCCGCCCAGGCCGCCAAGGCCTTCACCCGCGCGACGGAGTGGGATCCGTCCCTGGGTGACGCCTGGATCGGCAGGCTCGCCTGCGGCGACAACAGCAACGAGGTCCTTCTGGGTCTCTATCGAGCACGCGGATCGATCGGCGCGGAGCAGCGCCGGCTCGGACTCCCGCCCGGCACGATCGCGGGGCGCTGGTACACGGGCATGATGATCGACTTCCCGGCGTCGAGTGCGGTCGAGGCGACCGCGGCCTATGCCGCCAGCCTGGTTCGCGGGGCGGATTTCGCCGGTGCCGAAGAGGTGCTCGACGAGGTGCCCCCGGCCCATCGCGTGCCGATCGTGGACTTCGTGCGCGCCTTCCTCCACTTCGCCACCCAGCGGTGGCCCGACGTCCTGACGTCGCTCACCAGGTCGGATCGGTGGAACGACCCCTACATGCAGGCCGTCGCCGACTTCATGGCCGGGACGTCGTGTGTGCACCTCGGCATGCTCGGCGAGGGCATGCGCCGACTGCAGAACGCGGTCGACGGCCCGATCGCGGCCTGTTCGACGCAGGCGATGTTCGTCTACGGCCTCGCCCTGCGCGAGCAGGGCCAGGAAGAGAAGGCCAAGTCGATGTTCGAGCAGGCCTATGCCCGCGACCCGTCGCTCGCGGCCGCGGCCGAGGCCATCCGCTCGCCTTCCCTCCGCGTGACCGCGACGACTCCCGAGCAGATCGCCGAGCGCACCGACCGGTGGGACCCAAAGTCGGTGCCCGATCGCGCCGAGACCCTGGTGTCGGGGTCCGGGGATCCGGACGAGCAGAGCTCCCTGGTGACCGAGGCGCAACGCGAACTGGCCGAACAGATCGGGCTCGACTCGGTGAAGCAGCAGGTGGCCAAACTGCAGTCGACCGCGACGCTGGCGAAGGTCCGCGCCGACCGCGGGTTGTCGACGTCGGCGCGCAGCCTGCATCTCGCCTTCACCGGACCGCCCGGCACCGGCAAGACCACGGTGGCGCGCATCGTCGCCAAGATCTACTGCGGCCTGGGGTTCATCAAGTCCGACAAGGTGGTGGAGGCGACCCGCCGTGACATGGTCGGCGAGCACCTCGGCAGCACCGCGATCAAGACCTCGGCACTGATCGACTCCGCGATGGACGGTGTCCTGTTCATCGACGAGGCCTACACCCTGATCCAGCAGGGATTGTCCGGCGGCGACGCGTTCGGTCGCGAGGCCGTCGACACGCTGCTGGCGCGGATGGAGGACGACCGCGACCGGCTCGTCGTCATCATCGCCGGCTACGACTCCGAGATCGATCGGTTCCTCGCGTCCAACGACGGCCTGGCCTCGCGCTTCGCCCGCCGCGTGCGCTTCGACTCCTACACTCCCGACGAGCTCGCTCGTATCGCCGAATTCATTGCGCGCAAGCGGGACTCGTCGCTGACCCGCGAGGCGATGACCGAGATCGAGCAGGCGTGCGCTCCGCTGTACCACGATGTCCGCGAACACCAGGGCACCGTGCGGCGCGCCACCGATCTCGCCGGTAACGGTCGCTTCATCCGCAACATCATCGAGGCGGCCGAGGAGGAGCGCGAGTTCCGCCTCAGCGGTGCCGGCGATTTCGACGCACTCAGCCAGGACGACCTCATGCGCATCGAGACCGCCGACGTCCGGTCGGCCATCTCGGGCGTCCTCTCCGGGCTCATGCGCTGAATGCCCCACCGACCCACCCCGTCGGCCCGGACAGCACCGCCCCCATCCGCCGGTTGAGCCGGCACCGACCCCATCTGCTGGTTGAGCCGGCACCGAGCGAAGCGAGGAGCCGAGTCGAAGCCACGAAGCCACACCGACCGCCGATCACAACACCACCGCTGCACATTCCACGAGGAGCCCTGCATGTCCGTACCCGCCCGCAGTTTCCGTCCGACCCGGCTCGCCGCGGGCCTGACGATGACCGCGCTGGCGATGCTCGCGGTCGGCGCGTGCTCGTCCGATGAGCCCGCGCCCGCGCCTGCACCCGAGAGCGTGGTCTCGACCACGAGCGCCACCGAGACCAGCAGCCCCGCCACATCCGCGACCACCAGCCGGACGACTGCATCGCCGTCGCGCGGCTCCGACACCGGGACCGGCGCCGCGTCGACGATGACGTGCGCGCAGTTCCGCGAACTCGACGACGCACAGCGGGCGGCGGTTCTCACCGAGCTCGACGTGACCGCGAATGTGCAGCAGGTGGCGACCGTGGCGGCGACGGTCTGCCTGAGCCGGCCCGACGACACCATTGCCGCTGTCGTCGCCGAACTGGTCCCGCGCTGATAGTTTCGGCGTCTATGAGCACTCGTCCGTGGACCCTGCTGCACGGCCCGCTGTTCAGCCGCGACAACCCGCTCGACCGCAAGCACGCCGCCCCACGGATCAGCGCCTACATCTACGGCAACATCCTGATCCTCGCCGTACTCATCCCGCTGCACGTCGAGGACGACTTCGTGGGGATCGCGATCCTCGCCGGCACGGCCGCGTCGACCTTCATCGCGCACGTCTTCGCAGAGGGCGTCTCCCGCCGGGTCTCCGACGGAAAGGTGCAACCGACGCGATCAGAGGCGCTCGGCCATCTCCGCGACTCGGTGCCCATCCTGACCTCGGCGCTCCTGCCCTGCGCGATCCTGCTGATCGGGCTGATCGGCTGGATCGAGCCCCGTACCGCCCAGCTCGTCGCCGAGATCGTGATCCTGCTGCGCATCGGCGGCACAGTCTTCGTCATCGACCGTCTCAACAACGAACGACCCAGTCGGGCAACGCTTCTCAGTGCCGGCGCAGTCACGCTGGTGGCGACCGTGATCGTCGTGATCAAGGTCGTGGTCACGCACTAGCACCGCGGGGCTCAGCCGCCGGCACCCTCGGTGGTGACCGTGAGGATCACCTCGGTGAACTCGGGCCGGCAGATGACGAGGTCGGGCAGGTACGTGTCCTCGTTGTTGTAGACGAGCGGCGAACCGTCGATCCGCCCGCACCACAGGCCCTTCGCCTTCGCGACCGCGACGGGCGCGGCCGAATCCCATTCGTACTGGCCGCCGGCATGGACGTAGGCGTCGGCCTCGCCGCGCACGACCGCCATCGCCTTCGCCCCGGCGGACCCCATCGGCAGTACCTCGCCGGCCATGGCCGCGGCCACCTCGTCGGCGAAGGCCGGTGGCCGCGAACCGCTCACGACGACGCGCGGGACACCGGTGCGGGGCCGCGAGGCCAGGCCCTCCACCGGTTCGACGGTCGAATCGTCGTCGAGATAGGTCACCCCGAGCGCCGGGAGCGCCACCGCACCCGCGATCAGCCCGTCGTCGGCCGACCAGAGCGCCACGTGCACCGCCCAGTCGGTACGCCCGCCACCGGGCTCGTAGGTGCCGTACTCGCGCGTGCCGTCGACCGGATCGATGATCCACACCCGCGGCGCCGACAGCCGCGACTTGTCGTCGGCCGACTCCTCGGACAGCACGGCATCCTCCGGCCGCTCCTGTGCGAGACGCCCGAGGATGAATTCGTCGGACCGGCGGTCGCCCTCCTGACCGAGCTCCTTCCCCGTCAATCCGCTGGAACGCCGGATGTCGAGCAGGAGTTCACCTGCGGCGGTGGCCAGTTCGCCCGCCAGGGCGCGATCGTCGGTCACGGGGTTCCTCTCGGTCGGAATACCGGTGGCACAACAGCGCTCGGCGCCGGGTGGCAGAGCGCACTCACAGACCCAGGTTACGCAAGACGAGGTCAGCGACCTCGGACGGCGGACCGTCGTCGGGCGTGATGAGAAGATCCGGACTCGACGGCCGCTCGTAGGGCGAGTCGATGCCGGTGAACTGACTGATCTCCCCCCGGCGGGCGCGGTCGTAGAGCCCCTTCGGGTCGCGTCGCTCGCATTCCGCGAGCGGGGTGTCGACGAAGATCTCGTAGAACGGCAACCCGCGCTCGGCGTGGATCTCGCGGGCCCGCTGCCGTTCTTCGGCGAAGGGGCTGATGAGCGAGACGATCGCCACCGATCCCGAGTCGGCGAACAACGCCGCGACCTCACTGGTCCGGCGGATGTTCTCCCGCCGGTCGTCGTCGGAGAAGCCCAGATCCGAGTTCAGCCCGTGCCGCAGGTTGTCGCCGTCCATCAGATATGCCGGACGGCCCTCGGCGACGAAGCGCCGCTCGAGTTCGACCGCGAGCGACGACTTGCCCGAGCCGGACAGTCCCGTCAACCAGATCGTGGCGCCGCGGTGCGGACGGTGCTCGCGGTCGACCTTCGTCGCCTGCCACACGACGTGGCTGTCGTGACTCACCGGCGCCGTGATCATCCCGGCACCGACGGTGCGATTGGTGGCCTCGTCGATCAGGATGAAGCTGCCCGTGTCCCGGTTGCGGCGGTAGGAGTCGAAGGTCACCGGCTCCTGGGTGTGCAGGACGACGCGCCCGATCTCGTTCAGCGACAGTCCCTCTGCTTCCTCGTCACGATGCAGCGAGTTGACGTCGAGGCGATAGTTGAGTCCGTTCACCTGCGCTCGGGTCAGCCGGGTCCCACACAGCAGCTGATACCGGTTCCCCGGGCGGAGCTCGGCGTCGTCGGCGAACCAGCACACCATCGCGTCCAGATCGCGCCCGACGTACGGACGGTTGTTGGGCCGCGCCAGCATGTCGCCGCGCACGATGTCGATCTCGTCGGCGAGTTCGACGGACACGGCCATCGACGCGAAGGCCTCGTCGACCGGCTGGCCTCCCGGCGCCCAGATCTCGGTGATCGTAGTGCTGAATCCGCTCGGCAGGACGACGATCTCGTCACCCTTGGCGAGCACCCCGCCGGCGACCGTACCCGCGTAGGCCCGATGGTCGGCACCGTCGCTGCGCTGCGGCCGGATGACGTACTGGACGGGGAGGCGGGTGTCGATCAGATTGCGGTCGGACGCGATGTAGACGTGCTCGAGGTGATTGAGGAGCGGCCGCCCCTCGTACCACGGCATCGCCGCGGATTGCTCGACGACGTTGTCGCCGCGCAACGCCGACATCGGGATGAACGTGAGATCCACGACGTTGAGCTTGGTCGCGAAATCGACGAAGTCCGCACAGATCTCGTCGAAACGCTCCTGCGACCAGTCGACGAGGTCCATCTTGTTCACGCAGACCGTCAGATGTGGGATGCCGAGCAACGACGACAGGAACGCATGCCGACGCGTCTGTTCCAGCACACCCTTGCGCGCGTCGATGAGGATCATCGCCAGATCGGCGGTCGAGGCGCCGGTCACCATGTTGCGCGTGTACTGCACGTGACCCGGCGTGTCGGCGATGATGAACTTCCGCCTGGGCGTGGCGAAGTACCGATAGGCGACGTCGATGGTGATGCCCTGCTCGCGTTCGGCACGCAGCCCGTCGGTCAGCAGGGCGAGGTTCGCGTACTCGTCACCGCGCTCGGCGCTGGTGCGCTCGATCGATTCGAGCTGGTCGGTGAAGATCGCCTTCGAGTCGTAGAGCAGCCGGCCGATGAGTGTCGACTTGCCGTCGTCCACCGAGCCCGCGGTCGCCAGACGCAGCATCTCCGTCGCGCCGCCGACGGCGTTGAGGTCGCCCATCAGAAGTAACCTTCCTTCTTGCGGTCTTCCATCCCCGACTCGGAGATCCGGTCGTCGGCGCGCGTGGCTCCCCGCTCGGTCAACCGGGTGACCTCGATCTCCTCGATCACCTTCATCACGTCGTCCGCGCCGGACAGCACACACCCGGTGCACGTGGCGTCGCCGACGGTCCGGAACCGCACGGTCTCGGTCCGCACCTCCTCACCCGGGAGTTCCTGCAGGAAGCGGGTTTTCGCGAGCAGCATGCCGTCGCGCGGGATCACCTCGCGCTGGTGCGCGTAGTAGATCTCCGGCAGATCGATGTCCTCGGCGGCGATGTACTGCCAGATGTCGAGCTCGGTCCAGTTCGACAGCGGGAACACCCGGATGTGCTCCCCTTTGGCGTGACGCCCGTTGTAGAGGCGCCACAGCTCGGGTCGCTGCTCGCGCGGATTCCACGCGCCGAACTCGTCACGGAAGCTGAACACGCGCTCCTTCGCCCGCGCCTTCTCCTCGTCGCGCCGGGCCCCGCCGAACACGGCGTCGAAACGGTTCTCGGTGATCCCGCGCAACAGCGCCGCGGTCTGCAGCCGGTTGCGGCTGGCACCCGGGCCGGTCTGCTCGACGACCCGCCCGGCATCGATGTCGTCCTGCACCGAGCTGACGAGAAGGCGGACCCCGGTCTCGGCGACCACGCGATCGCGGTATTCGATCACCTGGTCGAAGTTGTGCCCGGTGTCGACGTGCATGAGCGGGAACGGGATCGGCGCCGGCCAGAACGCCTTCCGCGCCAGGTGGAACATCACCACGGAGTCCTTGCCGCCGGAGAACAGCAGGACCGGACGTTCGAAGGTCGCGGCGACCTCACGGAAGATGTGGACCGATTCGGCCTCGAGCGCCGCGAGGTGCGAGAGCTCGTACCCGCGATGGTGCGGACGACCATCGGTTGTGGACTCGGTGCGATCCAGACGACGTTCGCCGTCGGCATCGATGGTGATGGCCACCGGAGCAACCCCCTTGACATGTCGAATATTCGACACTAAGTGTTGACAATGTGACACAAACCGTAGGTGACTTCTCTGCCGCGCGTCAACCGGCACGTGCGGCGTCACCGCCCACTGCCCGGGTCGTCCGCATCGTCGAACTCCTCGCGGGCGCCGAGCAGCCGTCGATGACCCTGGCCGAGATCGTCCGTCAGACCTCGATGTCGCGCGCCACCGCGCATGCCGTCGTCTCCGAGCTCGTGGAGTGCGGCTGGCTGATCCGCGACCCGTCGGCAGGCACCTTCGCCGTCGGACCTGCCTTCGTCGGTCTCGTCCGCAATGCCGACGGCGCCGACCACCTCGTTCGCTGGGCCACCTCGGCGGCGCGCGAGCTCTGCGACCGTTTCGCCGTGCCGTCCTTCGTCGCCCGGCGCACCTCGGCGGACGCGGTGACGCTCGCCTCGCACGCCTTCCCGCCCCACGTCGCACCGGAGACCGCGCAACATCCCTGGTTGCGCAACGGCAGCCGCATCCGATTGCGTCCGCCGATCTGCCGAGAGTTCATCGCGTTCGATCCGGACGAGACCCGTTCGAGCTGGATCGCGCAGGCCGCCGAGTCCACCCGGACCCGCCTCCGCATGGTGCTCGACGTCGTCGCCGAACGCGGCTATTCGATCGAGCGGATGACCGACGACCACGTGGCGATGATCGAGGCCCTCAGCTCCCTCGACACCATGTCGGACACCCTGCGGGCGCGGGTCGGCGACCTGCTCACCGAGCTGTCGGTCATCGACTACCTACCCGAGGAGATCGACGCCTGCGCGACCGACGGCACGGGTGTCCCCGTGGTCACGATCGGCGCACCCGTCTTCGACGCCGCCCGGCGAGTGGTCGCGGCGATCGTCGTATGCCCGAACCGGACCCTCGATGTCGACGAGCTCCGCACGCTGGGCGAGGAGACGCGCGCGGCCGCCGACGGGATCTCGCTCCACCTCGGACGAGAAGACAATCGGCCGATCGAATGAACTCGCCGCGCCGAAATCGCCACGAATCGGGCTTTCTGCGGGAAACTGACCGATGATCGCGCAACGCGATCATCGCCACCAGCAAGGGAGTCGAGACATGCCCGGCACGAAGACGATCACCCGGTTGGCCGCCGCCGCCATCGCACTGACCTCGGCCGCCGGTCTCGGGGTCGCAGCCACCGGCGACGCGAACGCGGTGACTCGCGAATACCCGCTGTCCAACTGCGTCGGCGTGAGCCCCAATGTCGTCGACGTCCCGTTCCTGGCGCGTCGCGCCATCGTCAGCACATACGCCGGAAACGCCTACATCGCCAGCGACTTCACCAGCTACTTCCCCGGCGGGTATCAGTCCTCGGCCCGTCTCGACTGGCACAATCTCGCCACCGGCAAGCGCGGTTCGAAGGTCAGCAACGTGCGGGTGAACCCGCCCTATCAGGGCGTCCACTACTTCGTGATCCCCGTCAACCAGATCGGCAAGGGCCGCGTCAACGTCACCTTCGGCGCGGTCAACCGGAACGCACTCTGGAGCATCCCGTCCACGAGTTGCAGCGGGAGCGTCGTCATCTCCTGACCCCGCTCGGGCCACCGATGACTTCCGGCGGCACCCTGCTCCCCAATCTGAAAAGCGACCCCCATTGCCCCCTGAGGAGGCCCGGAGCTTGCGGAGGGCCGTCACGAAGGGTCCGGCGACCGGGTTTGCGAGACCCTTCGTGACGCTCGCAAGCTCGCTCCTCAGGGAGCAGAGAGATCATCGGATGGTTCTCGGCGCCACCACGTTCCGCGAGTTCGTCGAGATGATGCCGGCCGACCCCGAGGGCACCGCCACCGACGAGATCGATGAGTGGCCCACCCTGATGCGCGATGCCCGCGACGGTCATCCGCCGGCCTCGTGACTTCGTCCGGGTGACGATCTTTCCGGTGATCAGCGGCACGAGCGGCACCGAGCCGGTGATCGGCGCGGCCACGGACTTCGACCTCGATCTCGTCGACAGCCGCCTCCTCGACGGCCGGATCCAAGAACTGACCTACCACCCCACACCGCACGCCTGACGCCGCCGATCGCCGTCACCGACTACCAACCAAGCACTTGCTAGGTTAGGCTCGGTGGCATGAGTGACGCCGTCATCCCACCCCCGCTCGGACCCGACGATCTCGGCCCGGACACCTCACCGGTCGCCTACGAGACCGGCGGACCCGAGGGCGCGGTGGCCTATGTGACGCTGAATCGCCCGGAGTACCGCAACGCTCAGAACTCGGTGATGACGTATTCGCTCGACGCGGCGTTCCGCAAGGCCGTCGACGACGCCGCGGTCAAGGTGATCGTGCTTCGGGCCAACGGCAAGCACTTCTCCGCGGGCCACGACATCGGTACGCCCGAGCGCGATTTCGACACCTTCTACGAGAACGCCGCCGTTTTGCACTGGGACCACACCGACAAGACCGGCGCCGATCAGCGTCTCGCCCGCGAGATGGAGGTCTACATGGGGATGTGTCGCCGCTGGCGCGACATCCCCAAACCCCTCATCGCACAGGTTCACGGCGCGTGCATCGCCGGCGGCCTCATGCTCGCGTGGATCTGCGATTTCATCGTCGCCTCCGACGACGCGTTCTTCTCTGACCCGGTCGCGCGGATGGGGATTCCCGGTGTCGAGTACTTTGCCCACGCCTTCGTGCTCGGCCCGCGCCGGGCGAAGGAGATCCTGTTCACCGGCGAACGCTTCACCGCCACGCAGGCAGCCGACTGGGGCATGGTCAACCACGTCGTGCCCCGTGAGGCGCTCGAGACCAAGGTGGACGAGATCGCCGAGAAGGCCGTCGCCATGCCGATGCAGGGTCTGTTCCTGAGCAAGAAGGCCGTCAACATCTGCGAAGACCAGATGGGCCTGCGCAATTCCATGGACTCGGTCTTCGGCTGGCACCACTTCGCCCACGCCGCCAATTCCGAGGCGGGCGGCGACTCGCTCGGCGGCATGGACGCGAAGTCGATGAAGGCGTCGGCATCGACCGGCACCGCAGCGGGATCGGGGAGCTGACGTGGACCTGCTCTTCGACGACGCCGCCGACGCCTTCCGCGCCGAGGTCCGCGCTTGGCTGGCCGATCATGTTCCGCGCGAACCTCTCCCGTCGATGGACACCGCCGAGGGATTCGAGGCGCACCGCGAGTGGGAGCGGACGATGGCCGCCGACCGGATGTCGGTCGTCAGCTGGCCGGAGGAGTACGGCGGCCGCGATGCGCCGCTGCTGCACTGGGTCATCTTCGAGGAGGAGTACTACCGGTCGGGCGCGCCCGGACGCGTGAGCCAGAACGGCATCTTCCTCCTCGCACCCACGCTGTTCGAGCACGCGAGTCCCGCTCAACTGGAACGCATCCTGCCGCGGATGGCCAACGCCGACGACATCTGGGGGCAGGCCTGGAGCGAACCCGAGGCCGGCAGCGACCTCGCGTCGCTGCGGTCGACCGCCGTCCGCACCGACGGCGGCTGGTTGCTGAACGGGCAGAAGACCTGGAGTTCGCGATCGAGCTTCGCCGATCGGGCCTTCGGCCTGTTCCGCACCGACAAGCAGGCGCAGCGCCACAAGGGGCTCACCTACTTCATGTTCGACCTGCGGAGCGAGGGCGTGACCGTCCGGCCGATCGCACAGCTCGACGGCGAGGCCGGGTTCGCGGAACTGTTCCTGGAGAACGTCTTCGTCCCCGACGACCCGTCCGATCCGGGTGAATCGGGAGTCATCGGTGAGGTGGACAACGGGTGGCGGGTCGCGATGAGCACCGCCGCCAACGAGCGCGGCCTGTCGTTGCGCGCACCCGGCCGGTTCCTGGCCACCACCGACCGCCTCGTCGAACTCTGGCGGTCGAACCGGGATGACGTCCCGCCGACGGCGAACACCGATGCGCGCGTGGCGGATGCGTGGATCGGGTCGCGCGCCTACGAACTGTCGACCTACCAGACGGTGAGCCGCCTCGCGGCCGGCGGCGCGCTCGGCATGGAGTCGTCGATCAACAAGGTCTTCTGGTCCCAGTGGGACATCGCCGCCCACGAGACGGCGCTCGACCTGCAGGGTCCCGCAGCCGAACTCGACGATGCGTGGACCGACGGCTACCTGTTCTCGCTGTCCGGACCGATCTACGCGGGCACCAACGAGATCCAACGCAACGTCATCGCCGAGCGACTGCTCGGCCTTCCCCGCGGAGATCGCTGATACCCATGGACTTCCGACTCACCGACATCCACACGGACCTCGCCTCGACGGTGGACGCGATGCTGGGCAAGGCCGACATGCCGACCGCCACGCGCGCCTGGGCGGCCGGCGACCGCGCGGCCGTCGCCAAGGTCTATTCGCAGCTCGCCGATGCGGGCATCAGTGGACTGCTGATCGATGAATCACACGGCGGCAGCAGTGCCGGGGCGGTGGAGATGGTCGTCGCCGTCGAACAGCTCGGACGCCATTGCGCCCCGGGGCCGATCGTCGAGAGCGTGGCCGTGTTGCCGATCCTGCTGCACGACGCCGACGTGTCGGGTCCGCTCAGCGACCTCGCCGAGGGCCGACTGGCGACATGCGCGATCGGCCCCCTCCAGCCACTGGCCGCCGACACCGCCTCCGCCGATGTGTATCTGGTCGACGCCGGCGTGCTCTCGCGCGCGACGGTGCAGAGCACCGAGGCGTCGGTGGACGGCACCCGCACCTTGTCCCGGGTCACCGCCGGGGACGTACTGGCGACCGGGGTCGATGCCTCCGACGCAGCCGACGCGGGTGCCCTGGCCACTGCAGCGCAGTTGCTCGGTCTCGGTCAGGCGATGTTGTCCATCGCGTCGGAATATGCGCAGTCGCGCAGGCAGTTCGGCCGTCCGATCGGGTCCTTCCAGGCCGTCAAGCACCATCTGGCGGACGTGGCGATCGCCCTCGAGATGGCCCGTCCCCTCGTCCACGCGGCCGCCCTGGGCATCGACGGACAGGTGCCGGAGGGCACCGACGTCTCCCGCGACGTGTCCGCGGCCAAGGTCGCGGCCGCCGAGGCCGCCGACCTCTCGGCCCGCCGCTCGCTGCAGGTGATGGGTGCGATCGGCTACACCGCCGAACACGACATCTCGCTGTACATCACCAAGACCCGGGCGCTGCTCAATGCCTGGGGCTCCCCCGCCGTCCACCGCCAACGCATCCTGGAGACGCTGTGACCGTCAGTACCGGCACCGAGAGGCCGGCGATCAGCGCCGAGGAACGGGAGGCACTCGCCGAAGCAGTGCGGGATCTGCTGCGCCGCCGCGGCGATTCGACGGCGGTCCGCGCCGCCATGTCGGCCCCCGGGCGGATCGACTCGAGCCTGTGGCAGACGCTGTGCACCGAGATCGGCGTGGCCGCGCTGGCGATTCCCGAGCAGTTCGGCGGCGCCGGGGCCTCGTGGGCGGAGTCGGCCGCGGTACTCGAGGAACTGGGCGCCGCACTGAGTCCCGTCCCGGCGCTCGGTTCCGCGCTGGCCACCGGCACGATCCTCCTCGCGGCCGACGATGACGCGTCCTCGCGACTGCTCCCCGCCCTGGCCGCCGGTGAACGGACGGCCGCGGTGTGCTGGGCCGGCGAACGCGGCTGGCAGATTCCCGGCGTACGCGCCGACGCCGGACTCCTCTCCGGGACTGCGCACTTCGTCGTCGACGCCGAGTCGGCGGACGTGCTCCTCGTCCTCGCGGCCGGCCCCGGCACGCATGTGACCCTGCACGAGGTGGCCGCCGATGCGGACGGCGTGTCGGTCTCGCCGATGCCCGTCCTGGACCCCACCCGGGCCCTGTCGTCGGTGCGTTTCGACGAGGTCGCATCCACGGCGATCCCGGCACCGGACGATCTCGCGACCCGCCTCCGCGCGCTCGCGTGGGCCCTGCTGTCCGCCGAGCAGGTCGGGGGCGCCCAGCGAGCCCTCGACCTCACCGTCGACTACACCAAGTCCCGCAAGCAGTTCGGCCGCACCATCGGGTCGTTTCAGGCACTCAAACATCGGATGGCCGACATGTACGTGTCGGTGGAGACGGCGCGGTCGATCGCCCGGGCCGCCGTCGCCGCGATCGCCGCCGACGATCCCGATGCCGGTGACCTGGCACTGGCCGCCCACGTATACTGCTCCGACGCCTACCGTCGTGTCGCGGGCGAGGCGATCCAGTTGCACGGCGGGATCGGCATCACCTGGGAACACGACATCCAGCTGTACTTCAAACGCGCTCAGGCGACCTCGCAGATGTTCGGCGCGCCGCACACCGCCGTGGCCGAACTCGCGCGCTCGCTGCGCTGACGCGGTCAGTCCCGCCGGCTGCGTCGGCGGGCGACCGTCCGCTCGATCGGGTCGGTGAGCACCAGCAGCACCAGGGGGAGATTTCCGCTGCGCGGGAACACGATCGCGACGACCAACGCGACCGCCAGGATCAGAAGCGTGCTGACTCCGCTCGACGACGCCGCCCACCGGTTCGTCGCGTCGTCGTCGGCGAGCAGTTCCCGATGTCGACGGCCCCACTCCGCAATCGCGATGAGAGACCCCACGGAGACAGCCAGCACTCCGATGTAGAGAATGTTGGCCTGCTCCACATGCGCGCCGTCGACGAGGGCCGTCGCGTGCGCGGGTGTTCAGACGGCGAAGGCCGCCTCGACCGTCGCCTCGTCGAGTCCGTAATCGGCGAGCTGATAACGGTGTTGGGGTTTGCGCGCCCCCGTCTGGCTCTCCTCGTCGAGAGCGGTGACCGCGGCCCGCGCCGCCTCCGACATCGGGGTGTCGAGCGCCGCGTAGACGCGTTCGACGGTGCCCATCGGGTCCGACCGCAGGTCGGTGAAGTCGATGTCCAGGAACTGGGCGGGGTCGTAACGCTTGCGCGCCGCCGAGAACTCCCGGAGTCCGCGTGACCACAACTCGAGCTGGTCCTGGCCGACCTGCGCACCGGTGAACGTCGTCGACCATCCCGGGGTGGCGTGCTCGGCCAGGCTGCACATCGACGCGATCAGGGTGCTGGGCGGCCGGTGCGTCTGGATCACCAGGGCATCCGGATACGCTGCCATGAGCGCGTCGAGCGCGAAGAGATGGCTGGGGTTCTTCAGCACCCAGCGTTTCCCGGGATCGTTGAGCCCGATCAGCTGCAGGTTCTTGCGATGCCGGAGGTACGCCGACGTCCAGTCCTGGCGGCTGAGCCACTGCGAGTAGGTCGGGACGTGCGCCAGTGACTCGTACGAGATCGACATGACGCTCTGCCGGAGCAGCTGCCAGCACTCCTCGACCTCGCCCGCGTCCATGTAGTGCAACCCCATGAACTCGGGGTTCTCGACGTGGTGCAGCTCGAAGCCGGCCTGGATCTGCTGGTACACCGGGTTGTCGGACCAGGTGTCGCGCGGCGGCCGGGGCTGCGGGAACTCCGCCAGCCACATCTCGACGCCCTGATGCGCGGGGTCGGCGGCCAGCAGGCGGTGCAGCGCAGTCGTTCCCGTGCGGGGCAGGCCGGTCACGAAGATCGGCCGGGTCACCTCGACCTCGGCGTACCCGGGGTTCGCCTTCCACGACGCCTCGCTGAGCAGCCGGGCGACCAGCGCACCCTTGAGGAAGAAGCGGAACATCTTGCTGCCCAGCTCGGTCAGTCCCGCCTCGGACCGGTACGACTCGAGCAGGATGCCCAGGGGCTCGAGGTAGTCGGTGTCCCCGAAGTCGTCGAGGCCGGTGGCGCGAGTCGCCGAGGAATGCAGGTCCTCGATCGTGCCGACGTCGGTCCGTGCCGCACTAGTCATGGTATTCACCGCAATTCACGTCCAGGGTGTGCCCGGTGATGGCACGCGCCATCGGCGAGGCGAGGAACACGACGGCATCGGCGATCTCGTCCGGCTCCGGCAATCGCTTGAGGTCGGACTTCGACGCCGTCTGCTCGTAGACGTCGTCGGGTGAGATGCCGTACTTCTTGGCGACCTCGCCGAAATACCACTTCAGCTGGTCATCCCAGATGTAACCCGGTGCGACCGAGTTGATGCGAATCCCCTTGTCGCCGAGCTCGGAGGCCAGCGACTGCGACATCGCCAGCAATGCCGACTTCGCGATCTTGTAACTGCCGTAACGGGGTTCGGAGTGCCGGATCACCATCGAGTTGATGTTCACGATCGAGCCGTCGGCCTCGGCCAGCGCTCCGGTGAACGCGCGGATCACACGCAGCGTGCCCAGCACGGTGACGTCGATACTGCTCGCGATCTGGTCGAAGTCGGTGCGGGACAACGGCTTCATCGACGGGAGTGCGAAGGCGTTGTTGACCAGCACATCGGCTCGACCGAACTCGGCGACGGTGGTGGCGACCAGGTTGTCGACGGCGGCGTCATCGGTGATGTCGGCCGGGACGACCAGACTGGTCCCGCCGGCCGCGTCGATCTCGGCGGCAACCTCTTTCAGGCGCGATTCCGTACGGGCGGCGAGGACGACCCGCGCGCCCTCGGCGGCCGCACGCAGGCAGATCGAGCGCCCCAGTCCCGGACCGACGCCCGAGACCACGACCACCTTGTCGGCCAGCAGACCCCCCTGCGCGCTCATCCCAGCATCCTCTCGGCGAAGGCACGCTGACGTGCCGCGATACGTTCCGCCCAGCCGTCGGCGTCGATCCGGTTGTGGTCGAGGTGCGGCAGGTGGCCGGCCACGTCGTCGAAGGCGACGACCTGCGCGGTCGGTCCCAGGTCCGGACCGATCGGCGAATCGCTGCGCTGCCAACGGAATTGCAGGATGCCCTTCGACCGACCCGTCGTCTCGATCCAGTTGGCGACGCCCGGATCGCGATGCGACACCACCATCCGGATCATGCCGTCCGGATCGACCTGCGCCTGAGCGGAGTTCAGGCTGGTCTGGTGGTTGACGTAGTCCAGCGAGATGTACCACATGCTGCCGAGCTGGAAGCCCTGGTACGGGGCGTCGGACCGCGGGATGGTGATGACCATCGCCTCGTCCGGACCCAGCCGGAAATGACCGACCGAGGAGAACTGCGTACTGAGCCCGCCGGGGGTCTGCCGCGGCTCGGTGAAGGTGTTGACCGGCTCGTCGAGGTAGAACCACTTCGGAAAGTTGAACCAGGTGTTGATGCGGGCCGTCAGCATCTTGCCCGCCGTCGCGTACCGGCGCGACACCCGTGCCAGGTCCGGCTCCGCCGGCGCGGTTCCGACGGTGTCCACCCGTTCGATGGTGATCGATCCCTTGCGTTCGGACCAGTCGGAGTAGACCTCGCGCACCGCGAGCATCGAGGCGCCCTCGCCGAGCGGGAAGTAGTCGTCCGGCGCGTCCGGGATGGGCGGGCCGAAGGTCAGTTCATACGAGCCGTCGGAGGCGATCGTCAGTCGGCGGTCGTCGAAGGCGTCCTCGCCGCCCGGCACCGACGACGCGGTGTAGTCCCCGCGCAGCACCTGAAAGCTCAGATCCGCCGTGCTACCGCGGCGGCCGCGCACGCGGTAGGTGCCGGTGGGCTCCACGTCGGCGTGGTAGTAGAGCGTGTCCGGGTTGTCCAGGCCCATCTTCGTCGACGGCCCGGTGGACGTCACGAAGTTCGGGTGCGAGAGGGACCGGGCTCGCACCAGCTGGACGATCGCGGCGATGCTGCCCGCGAGGTAGTCGTAGCCCTCGGCGAGGTCCTGGTCGGTCTCGGCGAAGTCGGCCGACGCCACCAGCCTCTCGGCCTCCGCGATCGCGTCCAGGAGCGGCTGCGTGACCAGTGGTGGTGCGGAACTCGCCGTGTCGGTGCTTGTCGTATGGGTGCTCGTCGCGTCGTCGACGGTCATAGCCAGGTGTCCCCGCCCGTCCATGTCAGGAAATTCTCCAGCTCTGCCTGTGCGGGCGTGACCCGCGGGTGTTCGGTCGACAGGTAGCCGCCACGGTAGAACAGCAACGGCTTGTCCTGCAGCACTTCTCCGAGGGTCAGCGCGCGCCCGATGACGATGTGGTGGTCGCCGCCGTCGGTGACGCTGTCCACGTCGCACTCGACCCAGGTGAGTCCGTGACGGATGACCGGAAGGCCGGCCGGCGACGGGTCCCAGGTGATGTTCGCGAACTTGTCGTCTCCTGGGGCGCCGAACGCCGCGCTGACGTCCTGCTGCCGGTTCGACAGCACGTTCACGCAGAACTTGCCCGTCTTCTCGATCACCTTCCAGCTCCGGGAGGTCTTCATCGGGCAGAACAGCACTAGTGGCGGGTCGAGCGACAGCGCGGCAAAGGACTGGCAGGCGAAACCGACCGGCTTGCCCTCGTCGTCGAGCGTGGTGATGACGGTGACCCCGGTGCAGAACTGGCCCATCGCGGTCCGGAACTGGCGGGAATCGAAGTCTGCGGACCCGTATGGCGACCGCGGTTGCTGGGTCTGGGCGTCCGAGGGCATCTCAGCCCTTGAACCCGACGCTGAAGTCGTGCCCCCACAGACTCACGGCGGTGCTCTCCCGGGCGATCCACTCGTCGTCCTTCACGGTTCTTCCCTCACAGCCGAACTCGACGTCGAAGCCGCCGGGCGTCTTCATGTAGAAGGACAGCATCAGGTCGTTGACGTGGCGGCCGAGAGTGGCCGACATCGGCACCTTCTTGCGCAACGCCCGGTCCAGACAGAGCCCGACGTCGTCGGCGTTCTCCACCTCGACCATCAGATGCACGATGCCGGTGCTGTTCGGGATCGGCAGGAACGCCAGCGAGTGGTGACGTGGATTGCACCCGAGGAACCGCAGCCACGGCACCTCGTCGCCCTCTTCGCGGCCGACCACCTGCGGAGGCAACCGCATCGAGTCGCGGAGCTTGAATCCCAGTACGTCCCGGTAGAACTCGAGCGCGGCCTTGTCGTCGGAGCAGGTCAGTACGACGTGGCCCAGGCCCTGTTCCTCGGTGACGAATCGGTGCCCATACGGGCTGACCACGCGCCGGTGCTCCAGCGCGGCGCCGTGGAAGACCTCGAGGGTGTTGTCCGCCGGATCGTCGAAGACGATCATCTCGGCGACGCGACGGTCGGCGATCTCCTCGTCCTTGCCCTCCCGGAAGACCACCCCCGCACGTGCCAGGCGATCCCGGACATCCTGCAGCTCTGCGGCATTCGCGACCTCCCAGCCGGCGCTCGCGAGCCGGTCGTGCTCGGACGGCACGATGACCAGCCGGGCGGGGAAGTCGTCCATCCGGAGATACAGGGCGCCCTCGGTGAGACCGGAACCCTCGATCATGCCGAGGACCTTGAGGCCGTAGGTCCGCCACGCCTCGATGTCGGTGGCCTCGATCCTCATGTATCCCAACGAGCGGATCGGACTGTCACTCATCTGCTGACTCCTGTTGTGTGCTCTTGCCGACGGTGCTGACCAGGCCCTTCGAGACGCCCTCCGCAAGCTCCGGGCTCCTCAGGGAGCAGGGGACGCGCCTCCACCTCCCTGAGGAGCGAGCTTGCGAGCCTTGGCCCCTGCTCCCTGAGGAGCGAGCTTGCGAGCCTTGGCCCCTGCTCCCTGAGGAGCGAGCTTGCGAGCGTCACGAAGGGTCACACCATCGTGTCGCCGACGGGAATCCCGAACTCGCCATTGCCGAATGCGACGTAGGCGCGTTCGGGGTCGTTCGCTGCGTGCACGCGTCCGGCATGGGCATCGCGCCAGAAGCGCTGGATCGGCGTCCCGTTCTCCAGCGCGTGGGCACCCGAGTTCTCGAAGAGCCGGTCGATCGCGGCGATCGCACGCCCGGTCGCACGCACCTGGTCGCGTCGGGCAGACAGGCGCAGCTCCATGGGGATCTCCTCGCCGGCCAGGATCAGGTCGTACTCGGCCTGCAGATTCCCCGACAGCTGACGCCAGGCGGCGTCGATGTCGCTGGCGGCCTCGGCGATCCGGACCTTCGCGAACGGATCCTCCTTCGCCTTCTCACCCGCGTAGGCGGCACGCACCCGCTTGCCCTGGTGCTCGACGTGGGCGCGGTAGGCGCCGTACGCCATGCCGACGATCGGCGTCGCGATGGTGCTGGGATGGATGGTGCCCCAGGGCATCTTGTACACCGGCGCGGTGTTCCGCTCCAGGCCCGGACTCTGCCCCATCGACATCGTGCGCATGCTGAGCATGCGGTGCCGAGGCACGAACACGTCCTTGACCTCGATGGTGTTGGACCCGGTACCCCGCAGCCCGACGACGTTCCACACGTCCTTGATCGTGTAGTCCTCGCGCGGGATCAGGAAGCTGACGAAGTCGACGGGCTTGCCGTTCTTGATGACCGGACCCCCGACAAAGACCCAGTCAGCAGTCTCGCAACCCGACGACCACGCCCACGAACCATTGACCTTGTAGCCGCCGTCGACGACCTCACCCATACCCATCGGCGCGTACGACGACGAGATGCGGACGTTGGTGTCCGAACCCCATACGTCTTCCTGTGCCTGCTGATCGAACAGCGCGAGGTGCCAGTTGTGCACGCCGATGATGCCGGAGACCCACCCGGTGGACCCGCACGCCGACGCGATGCGGCGGACCGCTTCGTAGAAGGTGACCGGGTCCACCTCGTAGCCACCCCACTGCTCGGGCTGCAGCAGCCTGAAGAAGCCTGCGGTCTCGAGGCTCGACACGGTCTCGTCGGGGATGCGGCGCAGATCCTCGGTCGACTGCGCGCGCTGCTCGAGTTCCGGGAGCAGGACGTTGATCTTCTCCAGGACCTGCTCGGCGGCTTCGCTCCGTTGTGCTGGCATCTCGCCTGCTCCTACTCGTCTCTCCCTCGACCGGCACGCCGGCCGCTGTAACCATCGAGTTCGAGATTAGAACACGTTCTCATTTCTGTCGAGCACTGCGACTTTATGCCCATGTACAGGCCCGATCGCCCTCGAAGGAGGCGATCGGGCTGACAAATCTGAAACGTGTTCTAGTATTGGCTACAGTTCTTCGACGCGACACGAGCCACAGACAGGAGAGGGCACATGTCTTCAGGACCCGAGACGATGACCCCGAGCAGCCCCGGTGCGCCGAGCGCAGCCGCCGCCTCCGACGGGGCGGACGTGGGCATCCGGGAGATCGACACGGGTGCGCCGCCCACCCGCTTCGCGCGGGGATGGCACTGCCTCGGACTGCTCGAGGAATTCTCCGACGGCAAGCCCCACTCGGTCACGATCTTCGGCACCAAGCTGGTGGCGTGGGTGGACACCAAGGGCGAGGTCAACGTACTCGACGCCTTCTGCCGACACATGGGCGGCGACCTCTCCCAGGGCAGACTGTCCGGCGACAACGTGGCGTGCCCGTTCCATGGCTGGCTGTGGAAAGGCAACGGACGCTGCGCCGGCGTGCCCTACGCCAAGCGCAATCCGAAGCTCGCCAAGACCCGCTCGTGGCCGTCGATGGTCCGCAACGGCCAGGTCTTCGTCTACAACGATCCCGAGGGCAACCCTCCCCCGGACGAGTGCATCATTCCCGAACTCGAGGAGTTCGGGTCCGACGAGTGGACGCCGTGGACCTGGAACCGCATCGTCATCAAAGGGTCCAACTGTCGCGAGATCATCGACAACGTCGTCGACATGGCGCACTTCTACTACGTGCACTTCGCTCTCCCGGACTACTTCAAGAACGTCTTCGAGGGTGAGATCGCGGCGCAGTACATGAATTCGCACGGCCGGCCCGATGTCACCCTCGGCACCAACTACGGCGACAGCCGCCTCGAATCGATCGCAGCGTATTACGGGCCGTCGTACATGCTGAATCCGATGATCCAGTACTACGGCGGATACGCCGTGGAGACCATCCTCACCAACTGCCACTACCCCATCGACGAGAACTCCTTCGTCCTGATGTACGGCGTGATGGCGAAGGTCCCCGAGGGCCTGACCGCCGAGCAGGCGTCGAAGATGGCGACGAAGATCAGCGCCGGCGTCGAGGTGGGCTTCCTGCAGGATGTCGAGATCTGGAAGAACAAGACCCGTATCGACAATCCCCTGCTCGTCGAGGAGGACGGCCCGGTCTACCAGCTCCGCCGCTGGTACGACCAGTTCTACGTCGACAAGGCCGAGGTCACCGACGAGATGACCGGCCGGTTCGAGTACGAGATCGACACCTCCAAGGCCCTCGAGAGCTGGAACGAGGAGATCCAGGAGAACCTGCGTCGCCAAGAGGCCGAGAAGGCGACCGAATCCGCGGCCTCGGACTCCGCCGAAAAGGCCGAGGTCTGACGATGACCCGGGCAGCAGGGGTTCGCGTGGGTTCCGACCGTTGGGCGAAGGCGCCCGACTTCCAGAACGATCCGGACCGGCTCGCCCGGGTTCACGAGGCCACCCGCCGGGACCGCGAGCACTACCTGCAAGGCGGGATGCGCGAGATCGAGTGTCGGGCATGCCATGCGTGCGTGCTGGTGAAGAAGACCAGTTCGTTTCACACCAGCGTGCAGTGGAACGCCGACGCGCGGGAACGCTGCCTCGGCCTCGAACAGATGCGCGCCGGTGGCGACGACGGGAACGGCCCGCTGCTCCCCGGCGCGATGATGCCGACCTGCGCCCGGTTGTCGGCGAGTATCGACCACGGGGTCAGCGAGGGCATCATCCCCGCCGAGTCGCCCGCGTCGGATCCGGACGGCTACTGGTGATCGGGGCGTCGGTAGTTAACCACCCCCGCAGCACCATTAGTTAACACAAGCCTCAAGCATCACAGCGGTCACACGTTCGTCACACCTGGAGAACGACCGACGACACACCGACCCGCCTCGGCCAAGCTGTCGTCATGTCCGTTTCGATGACGCGCACCACGCGCGTGACCTGCACCATCGCACTCACTGCCGCGCTGTGGGTCGGTGTTCCCCTTGCCGGCTCCCCTCTCCTCGACACCGGTCGCGCCGCAGCCGCGGGCTCGTCGGATTCCTCCGGCTCGGTTCCCATCTATCTGCCGGTGCCGACCACCGTCGGCCTCAACGCACTCGGGGCGGCGATCACCCAGATCGGCAAGCCGTACAAGTGGGCCGGCGTCGGCCCGCACTCGTGGGACTGCTCCGGGCTGGTGCGGTGGGCGTTCTACACGACCGGCGTCCAGCTCCCCCGGACCAGCCAGCAACAGGCGAAGGTCGGACACGCGATCCCGTTCCGCGCCCTCGCACCGGGCGACATCATCATCTTCGGCCGCGACGCCGGGCACGTCGGCATCTACGCGGGCGCCGGTCGGGTGTTCAACGCGTACTGTCCCAACGGCGTCCCCATCGGCTTCACGAAGTTGAAGGACATGGGCTACATCAAGACGATTCGTCGGTTCGGCTGATCTCCGCTCGGTTGGCGGCACCCGCACCGGCACCCGGACGCGGCCACACGGTGCTCAGCACCCAGAATCCGACGACGACCAGGAGCAGGATCGCGACCGCGACGGTCCCGATCAGTCCGTAACCCGCCTGCATCTCGGGGAGGTCGGCGTCGAGCGCCTCGGACACGCGGTCGGAGAACAGATGCTCGGCGGGGTCGCTCAGCGTGCGGATGCCGACGACGAGCACGATGACCGACGCCAGCCCGATCAGGCCGATTGCGGACGGGCGCAGGCGTGGGCGCCACCAGCCGAGGGCGGCGACGAACGCGATCACGGCACCGAGCACCACCACGCTCAGGCCCGGGCGGCCGGTGTTGTCCTCGAAGAAGAACGCGACATCGTCGTCGCTGGCGCCCAGGATCGTGACGCGTCCCAACCCCGTGATCGACGGCTCCACGCCCTCATCGGTACTGCCCCACTGCACCTGCGCCAGCAGGACCAGCAGCAGACCACCCGCCAGCAGCGTCGGCCACGCGAGGCCGCGGAGTCGTTCCATCGTCTCTGCATGCTTGGTCACCCGATCAGGGTGCCATGAGTCGATGTCGGTGGATATGAGTCGACTCTCCGCAACGCCGTCCGCGACCGATGAGTTTGCGCGACCCTGTCAGTCAGAAGTGTCGACGGGCAGTCGTCCACCAGTTCACGCGGAGCAGAAAGAGGACCCAGCAATGGCAGAGTATGCAGCCCCCTCCGGGGCACCGATCTGGTTCGACCTGATGAGCAGCGACACCGCGAAAGCCGAGGAGTTCTACGGCGCGATCTTCGGCTGGGAGGCCGAGGCCCCCGACGAGGAGATGGGCGGCTATCGCAACTTCCACAAGAACGGCAAGCGGGTGGCCGGCCTGAGCCCGGTGATGGAAGGGGCCGGGCCGCCCGACATCTGGACGGTGTACCTCCACACCGAGGATGCCGACGCCACGGTGAAAGCCGTCGAGTCGGCCGGGGGCTCGATCATGGTGCCGCCGATGGCCATCGGCGAGGAGGGCACGATGTTGATGGCCTTTGACACCGCGGGGGCGGCGATCGGGTTCTGGCAACCGAAGAATCATCAGGGATACACCGAGTTCGGCGAGCACGGCACGCCCTACTGGTTCGAGTGTCAGAGCATGGACTACGCCAAGTCCGTCGAGTTCTACCGGACCGTGCTCGGCGCGCGCATCGAGGAGGTCGGCACCGGTGGCGACCCGGACGCCGTCGGGCCCGACAGCTACGGCCAGATCTTCTACGGTGAGGCGTCGTACGCGGGGATCATGGATTCGGTCAAGCTCTTCCCGGCCGGGGTGCCGTCGTTCTGGCAGGTCTACATCACCGTCGACGATGTCGCTGCCACGGTGAAGCAGGCCGAGTCGTTGGGCGCGGAGATCCTCATGGCCGGCGAGGACACCCCGTACGGGACGCTGGCCGCGATCAAGGATCCGATGGGCGCCCTGATCTGCCTGGGACATCCGCCCGCCGGCATGTGAGGTGCGGCCGCGGTAGGACTCGGTGCGCGCCGAGTCCTACCGCGCAGGTCACCGGCGGCGTCAAACGTTCATCCCGCCGCAACGCGATGGCCGACGGCACCCTGTAGCGTGCGACTTCCACAGACATGATTCACCGTCATACCGCGTGGAAATCGTCGGCGTAGAACAGGATTCGCATGTCGGCACGCGATTCGGCCGTCCTCCCCGCCTCCGTGCAGAGCTACCTCGACGAGGTCCCCACCTGGCGGACGGCACACCCGCCCGCGCACACTCCGCAACCCGCTACTGCCGGGATCTCGTAGCCCCGCCCTTCCGACAAACCCACCCGTTTCGGCGCTCCCGGTACCCGGCGGAGTTCTCCCGACACCACCCCGCGGACCGTGCGAACCCCCACCACGCACCATGCCACCACGAGGACTGCGAACCCGGCGACGGCCACGACCTCGAAGACCGTTCCGCCGACGGTGAGGGCCAGCGCACTCGAACCCGTGACGTAGGTGCCGAGCGGGAAGGTGAACGCCCACCAGGTCATCGCGAACGGCATTCCCGACCTCAGGGTCCGCGCGGTGAGCCGAGCAGCCACGGCGATCCAGAGGGTGGCCGCCACCCACACGGCGAGGCCATAGCCGACCGCGAACGAATGCAACGTCTCAGCCATGGGCGCGGCGACGACCTGCGGTGCCACGTGCGCGAGCAGGCACGCGGCGGTGACCGACTGGCCGAGCGGCCCGAGGACGATCCACCAGGTGGGGACCATGTGCGCGGCGCCGACGTCACCGGCGCGCAGTCGCGCCGCCAGCACCCACATGATGGGGAGCGAGGCGAGTGCGGCCAGCACGAACATCGCGCAGCCGATCCCCATCACCACATGCGACGCCCAGCCCGCGGGCAACTGCGCGCTCAGCACCGCGGCCGCCGACGCCGAGACCATCGGGGGGACGACCGGCATCAGCCAGCCGCCGAACGCCTCACCAAGCGACGCGCGCCCGACGATGAGATGCCGGTACGGGATGACCACCGCGGTGACGACCCCGCCGATCGTCCCGACGACCCAGCACACGAGATCGATTCCCAGCGCCAGATCCCGGCCGATCACCGTCGCTCCGACGACCATCGTGCTGGTCCCGACAGTCATGAGCGCCATCGGTACGGCCCCGTAGAAGTGGGCGACCACGCGGTGGGCGTGATGACCGCGGGCGACCTCCGGGTCGCGGACCCAGTGCAGGACCGTGGCGACCAGCACGACGCCGAACACGGCACAGGCCAGCAGCCAGAAGACTGTTGCCACCTGTGCCAGGCCCGCGGGCTGCCAGGGGAGGCTGTGCGCGGCGATCGCGATGATCCCCGTGCCCATCACCGCGGCAAACCAATTGGGCGGCACATAGGAGGCGCGGCGCTGCCCCACCGCGCGGGCAGTTGCGGTCCCGCGGTCCGTCGCTGCGAGTCCGGCGGAAGCAGTGGTCGTGGTCATGTCCATCACGTTCCCGCGAAACCCACGGCGCCGGTAGGACCCGAATCCTTGGCAGGATACAACCACCGTTTGTATCCCCGGTACCACCGGTGCTTGTACCCTCGAGCGATGGTGCTGAGTCCGCGGATGCCCGACCTCGCGTCCCTCGAGACCCTGCAGGCGGTGGTCAGGACGGGCAGCCTCAACGCCGCCGCGACCCAACTCGGCGTCACACAGCAGGCGGTGTCGGCGCGCATCCGCGCCATGGAGACGCAGCTCGGCGTCGCACTGCTGACGCGCACGCCGCGCGGTTCGGTGCCGACCCAGTCCGGACGACTCGTCGCCGAATGGGCCGACCGCCTGCTTACCCTGGCCGGCGAATTCGACGCCGGGCTGGCCGCACTACGCCTCGAACGACGTGATCAGCTGCGGCTGGCCGCCAGCCTGACCGTCGCCGAGCACCTCTTGCCCCGATGGCTCGTCACGTTCGCCGCCCAGCACGAACCCGCACCCAAGGTCTCCTTCACGGCGACCAACTCCGATCACGTGTACGACCTGGTCCGTGCCGGCGACGTCGAACTCGGTTTCGTGGAGGGGTCCCGCGTCCAGACCGGCCTGCGTAGCCGGACCGTCGCGCGTGACGAGCTGATCCTCGTCGTACCACCGGGTCATCCGTGGACGCGGCTGCGGCGGCCCGTCACGGCCGCCGATCTCGCCCGCACCCCATTGGTGACCCGTGAGGAGGGCTCGGGCACCCGAGAGTTTCTCGAGCGCGCCCTGACCAGGACCCTCGGCCCCGGACGCGAGGCCGCGCCACCCGTGCTGGAACTGTCCACGACGGCGTCGGTGCGGGCGGCGGTGATCGCCGGCGCGGGCCCGGCGGTCCTCAGTGACCTCTCGGTCGCCGACGACCTCGGTCACCGGCTCACCCACGTCCCGATCGCCGACGTCGATCTCGCCCGGCCGCTCCGCGCGGTCTGGCTCTCGGGCCCGCAACCGACCGCCGGTGCCGCGCGCGACTTCCTCGCGCATATCAGCCGGAGCTGAGCTGAAGCCGTGTGGCCGGTGTCAGATGTCGACGCCGCGCACCGCGGCGTTGATTAGGGCGTGGGCGACGGACTGCCCGTCGAGCGCACGGCTTGTGCGCCGGGTCGCCTTCCATCCCTCAGCGGTTCGGACAAACCGCCAATGATGTGCGGTCGCACGATGAACTCGAAACCCGCTGTCCTGCGACAGGATCAACAGCGAATATCCGGCTGCCGTCGCCTCGTCACGGTTCACGGTCACGTGGACCGGCCCCTGGAAATGAGCACATCCACCAGCGATGAAACCCTGGTGCGTGCGGGATCTCACCATCGCGACGATGTCGTCGCGTCCCTGCATGTACAACCCGTCGACGTCGTAGACACCGTCGGGCGTCCAGAGCGCTGCGACGGCATCTGCGTCTCCGCTGTCGACGAGCGGTCCGTACGAGGCCACTAGTCGAGCGACGTCCCGCTCGTCCTCCATGAGGCGCAGCCTGGCCTCGATCGCTGACAAACGATCCTCATGCGAGGTCATGCGAATCCTCTTTCCTCGTATTCGAGATCTCGCCACCCGGCAGATCATGCAATTCGGCCAGTGCAGCCAACTGTTCGATGTAGTGATCGGCGGAGGAGGCCGCGATGGTCACTCCGACGACGGTGGCACCGGCGGCCGATGCCGCAGCCACCCCGGCTCGAGCCCGGTCCGGGTCTGCGGACGGATCCATCGTGCCTGCCGGCAGGATCACCTCGAAGTTCTTCGGCAACGTGACCGAGTCGAGCATCTCTCGCAGCCGCGAGCGACTCAGACCGAACGGCACCCACCCGTCGCCCAATTCCACCGCGCGGCGCAACGACCTTTTCGTACGGCCTCCGATCCAGATCGGAACGTCACTCTGCACCGCATGGGGATCGATGAGCATTCCGCCGAAACGGTAGTGAGTTCCCTCGTACCGCGGTTCGGATTGCGACATCGCGACCCGAAGCGCGCGCAGCGCATCGTCGGCGAGTTCGCCGCGACCGCTGAAGTCGGCTCCGAGTAGCTCGAACTCCTCACGCAGAGAACCCACTCCGGCGCCCAGCGTGAGCCGGCCACCGCTGATGGCATCGAGGGTTCCGTACCGCTTCGCGATCTCGAGCGGATGGTGATAGCCGAGCACCAGAACCTGCGTCAGCAACCGGATACGACGAGTCCGTGCAGCGATGAAACCGAAGGTGGCCAGCGGATCCCAATAAGTCCCCCCTCGGACGGCCGCCACTTCGGTCGGCACAGCCACGTGCTCGCTACAGGTCAAGTACTCGAACCCGAGATGGTCGGCCGCCGCGGCGATGTCGGCGAGCTCGGCGATTCCCGCTGACGCCTCCCATTCCCCGGCGACTCCGGGCACCTGAGTGACGATCGGGCTGGTGATCCCGATTCGCACCGCTCAGACCTGGGCCTGAGCGGATTCGGTATCGGCCTTCGCCCTCTGTGGGAACAATGTCAACATCCGCTCGTGCTGTTTGAGGATCAGCCCCCGACGGTCGGGACCGTTGATCTGCTCGACACGAGACGCATTCCCACCTGCGACCCACACCGGACCGTCGGCGAGGTGGGCGAGTCCTTCGCGCGCCACATCGTCGGGTTCGCTGACCTTCATTGCCCCACCGAGATTCATTCCGGCGCGTTCCATCGCTGGCGTCCGGGTGACGCCGAGCACGAGTTCGAGCACATCGACGCCGTGGTCTCGCAACTCCAACCAGAGCGACTCGGCAAAGACCCGACCGAAGGCCTTGACGGCGCCGTAGATCGACAGATGCTTCCCGCCCAGGTAGCCGCTCATCGAGCCGACCAGCAGCAGACCGCCACTACCCCGCGCACGCATCTTGGCACCGAAGTAGTGGACCAGCGTCAGCTGCGCCGTGATGTTGAGGTCGATCACGTCCTGGAAACGACCGAGGTCGCCGTCGACGAATTCGCTCCCATAGCTGTTCGCGCCGGCGTTGTAGACAAGCAATCCGACGTCCAGATCCTCGGTCGCAGCGAAGATCTGACCTATCGAACTGGACTCCGTCAGATCGAGGGACAGTGTTCGCACCTCGACCCCGCGCGTCCGGACCGCCGCGGCGGCCTCCTCCAGCGGACCGGGCTTGCGTGCGATGAGCACGAGATTGATCCCGGCGTCGGCGAGTTGATGAGCGAACGAGGCGCCCACTCCTTCAGACCCACCCGCGATGACCGCCCATGGCCCGTACCGTGTCGGATCCAGCGCATCCGACCCGTCGGTTGTCGTGATGTTCATCGTTCTCCTGTTCACTTGCCTACAGTCGTTCGTCCGTCAGCGCCGCTCGCCCGGATCACCAGGGCGTTGGGCGGCCTAGTCGAAGTGTCACCAATCGGCAAAAGGCACTATGGCGCCCAGCGACATACATGCCAGTGTCTGCACCGTCGAATCGTCTCGGTCGAAACCGTGCCCGGCGTCGAATTTGTTGTGTGAATGACGTATTCGATCGGTTGTGGAGTCGAGATCACCATCGATGTACACAAGCCGAATCCGCATCGAACCCTCTGGGTCATCGGAATCGGTCCGAGGACGCATGGTGATGTTCTGATGGTGACTGAAGGTGAACGTCCAGACACCTGCCACCCCGGCGAGATCGAGCAGTTCGGGTATCAGGTCACGATCCTCGGCGGCATGGTGTTCATGTGCGAGAGCACCACGCGCATCCTCGAATCGGGTGAGCGCGAGGTGAACGCCGCGATTCGGACGAAACGGCAATGCCTCAGCCGAAACGAGCGCCGATGGTGCCGCGTAGCCCTTGACCGGCCGAAAGAACCCCAACAGTGGTCGTTGAACACCGGGTATCAACGGCCCGCGCCCCCACTCGAATGAATCGGCTCCGAGCCGATTCCATTCCGCGACGGACTCTTCGACAGGATTGTTGAACCAGTACATGGCGACGTAGTCAACCGAGCCGAATGTCGCGGTCGCACCGTCGATATCAGGCTTGTGAGACCACCGTTCTCCCCAAGCCACCCCGGGGAGCGCAAGGTTCTCCGGCCGGTGGTCCATCAAGTGCCACCGGTTGTAATTCCGATGGTTCTCGGGGGTGTTGTCTTCAAGGTGGACGAAGGAGAAGAACGCCAGCGGGGATCGGTTCATCATCCCGCTGCTGCACTCATCCCGGCGCGTCGTCCGAAGAAGCTTCCGTCCCCGAGACTGGCACCACTCGCATAACCACCGGCACACACGCCAGACGTGCACCGCCCGGCTGCGTACAACCCCGGTATCGGCGCCCCCGACACGTGGAGAACCTCGGAGTCGGTCGATGTCTTGAGCCCGCCGAGCGTGAATCCGCCCATCATTCCGCGGAGATCGTATGCGGCAACAGGTGTCCCGATGGGCTTCAACCACTGCGGTTTCTTGCCGAACAACGGATCGGTTCCGTTCGCGGCGTGCGTGTTGTTCAGATCGATCGTCGCGGACAAGGACCCAGACGGCAGGCCGATCTCGGACTCGAGTTCGCTGACACTCTCGCACACCCATTTCGGGGTGGCACGCATCATCGCACTCGTCGAATCCGTGGTCAGCGCCTCCTCATACGACGCCTCGTCGATGATCACGAAGGCCTCGCCCCCTTGGTTCAACAGCGTCGCCTGCCCGATCCGGCCGGGGTAGGTGTCCTCGGTGACGAAACGCTGACCCTGCCCGTTGACGAGGATCCCGCGGGCCATCAGTTGCGGGTCGCAGAAAATTGCCACCTCGGTCGCGTCCATGTGCGCGGTCGCCGCGCCGAGTGCTTGACCCAACAGGATTGCGCGACCGTCGTGACTCTCGATCGAGGCCGCGGGACGCCCTTCGATATGCGGCGCGTGGTCGCGCAGCATCGTGTTGTCGTAGGCGAAACTCCCGGTCGCGAGAACCACACCCCGCCGGGCTCGAATGGCCTGATCCGCACCGTAGTTCCTGGCGATCACGCCGACGACTCGCTCGTCGTCGTCGATCACGAGCGATTGGACGCGATTGTCGTAAAGCGTTCGCACGCCGAGTTCTTCGACAAGCGCAAGCAACGGTTCCATCAACATGTATCCGCCGGCCTGTTCACTGTCCGCGGTCGCCGCACGACGTGGGAGATGGCCACGGGGCGCGGGCGGAATCGTGGCGTCGAACGGCGCGGCGTTCTCTCCGCCGGAGAACATCAACCCCTCGCCGTGGGGCGGTTCCCAGCCGGGCTCACCCCAGAATGATTCGTCGAACACCACACCCGCGTCCACGAGCCAGTTGTAGTGCTCGACGCTCTCCTCGCAGTAGACATCGACTTTGGCCTCGTCGACGCCAGGTCCGAGTGCGGCTTTCATGAAAGCCTTCATGTTCTCGACCGAGTCCTCGAATCCCAGTGTTTTCTGCAGGGCGGTGCCGCCGCCGAGGTAGATGAAACCACCGGACATGGCGGCGGCTCCCCCTCCGCCACCGAGTCGTTCGAGCGCCACGACCTCGGCGCCGGCACGAGCAGCCTCGATCGCTGCTGTGGCGCCGGCGACGCCGAGCCCGGCGACGACGACATCGGCTTCCAGCGACCACTCGACGTCAGATGCCGAGACCGGCCGGAGTGTGGGATCTGTCATGTGAACCTCCTCGATGAGTTGCTCGTTATTCACTCATCGAACGGTCCACATCTGCTGCTGGGATCCCGAACAGTGGGAGGCTGTCAGTATCGTTCTGGCTGAATATCTTTCACTCGATCAAGATGAGCCGGCGCGAGCTCAGACCCCGGCATTCGCGTCCTGCTTCTTCTTGAGCTCGAGCGCAATGTCGATGAGCTGGTCCTCCTGGCCGCCGACCAGTTTGCGGCTACCCGCCTCGAGGAGGATCTCCGCGGCCGAGACGCCGTATCGTTCGGCATGACCCTCGGCGTGCTTGAGGAACGAGCTGTAGCAACCGGCGTAGCCCATCATCATCGCCGACCGGTCGACCAGGCACTCCGACGGCATCGCCGGACGGACGACATCCTGTGCGGCGTCGGCGATCTTCATGAAGTCGACGCCGGTGGTGATGCCGAGCTTGTCGCACACGCCGACGAATGCCTCGGTGGGCGTGTTCCCGGCGCCGGCACCGAATCGACGGATCGACCCGTCGATCTGCTGTGCACCGGCACGAATCGCGTTGACCGAGTTGGCAACCGCGATGTCAAGGTTCTCGTGACCGTGGAACCCGACCTGCGCGTCGTTGCCGAGCTCGGCCACCAGGGCCTCCACTCGCACCGTCACGTCCTCCAGGACAAGAGCACCTGCGGAGTCGACGACGTACACGCACTGGCACCCGGCGTCGGCCATGATGCGGGCCTGCTTGGCGATGACCTCCGGCGGCTGGCTGTGGCTCATCATCAGGAAGCCGACGGTCTCCAGACCGAGGTCACGGGCGAGTCCGAAGTGCTGGATCGAGACATCGGCCTCGGTGCAGTGCGTGGCGATGCGGCAGATCTGACCGCCGTTGTCCTGCGCGGCGCGGATGTCGTCCTTGGTGCCCAGCCCCGGCAGCATCAGGAACGCGATCTTGGCGCGCGTCGCGGTCTCTGCCGCCGCCTTGATCAGGTGTTGCTCAGGCGTTTTCGAGAAGCCGTAGTTGAACGACGACCCGCCGAGACCGTCACCGTGCGTCACCTCGATCACCGGAACACCAGCGTCGTCGAGTGCGCCGACGATCGCGCGCACCTCCTCCTCGGTGAACTGATGGCGCTTGTGGTGGCTGCCGTCGCGCAGCGACGAGTCCGTGATGCGGATGTCGAGGGTGTCGGAGTACTTGCGCGCGCTAGCCATCAGCTTCGGGTCGCGCGGTGTCAGAACCACATTGGTGCTCATGCGGGGACTCCCAACTTCGTCTTTGCGATCTCTTCGCCGACCTTCGTGGCGGCGGCGGTCATGATGTCCAGATTCCCGGCGTACGGCGGGAGGAAGTCCCCCGCGCCTTCGACCTCGACGAAGATCGAGACCCGCGCGAAACCGCCGTTGAGGACGCTCGGCGGGTCGAACTGGGGGTCCTGCAACAGTCGATAACCCGGCACGTATGCCTGGATCTCTTTCTCCCGTCGGTGAATCGACTCGGCGATCGCATCGATGTCCGCATCCTCGGGGATGGCGCAGAAGATGGTGTCACGCATGATCATCGGCGGGTCGGCCGGATTCAGGATGATGATCGCCTTGCCGCGCTGCGCGCCCCCGATCGTCTCGACACCCGCCGAGGTCGTCGCGGTGAACTCGTCGATGTTCGCGCGGGTGCCAGGACCGGCCGACACCGAGGCGACCGACGCCACGATCTCGGCATACGGCACCGGCACAATCGAACTCACCGCGTGCACCATCGGGATGGTCGCCTGCCCACCGCACGTGATCATGTTCGTGTTCGGCGCATCCAGATGCTCGCGGAGGTTGGCCGGCGGCACCACGGCGGGGCCGACAGCGGCCGGGGTGAGGTCGACGGCGATGATGCCCGCCTCCTCGTACTTCGGCGCGTACTCGCGGTGCACATAGGCCGAGGTCGCCTCGAAAATCAGATCCGGACGCTCCGACGACGCCAGCAGCTCGTCGGCGCCACCGCTCATCGTGATCAGGCCATGATCGGCCGCGCGCTTCATACCCTCGGAGGCGGCATCGATGCCGACCATCCAGCGGGGCTCGATCACCTCGGAGCGCTCCAGCTTGTACATCAGGTCGGTGCCGATGTTGCCCGACCCGATGATCGCTGCGGTCAGCTTGGCTGCCACGGGTTCCTCCTCTTACTCGATAAAAGTTGTTCGTGTCTGGTGGGATTCAGCGACACTTCGTGTCTAGGTGAAGTCGAGCGTGACGCTGCCCAGGCCGGCGAACTCCGCCACGAAGTGATCGCCCGACGAGATGTCGATGGCCCGCGTCGCGGTGCCCGGGAGGATCACGTCGCCCTTGCGCAGGCGCACTCCGAAGCCCTCGACCTTGCGCGCGAGCCAACTCACGGCGTTCAGCGGATGGCCCAATACCGCAGACGAATTGCCCTTCGCGACGATCTCCGAGTTGCGCGTCAACGTCGCCTCGATGTCACCGGTGTCGATCTCGGAGATCGGGACGCGTTGCTGACCGAGAATCCACCCACACGACGACGCATTGTCGGCGATCGTGTCGCAGAGCGTGATCTTCCAGTCCTTGATCCGGGAGTCGATCAACTCGATCGAGGGCACCACCCAGGCCACCGCGTCGATCACGTCTTCGTTGGTGCAGCCCTCGCCCGGCAGGTCCTCGCCCAAGATGAAGCCGACCTCGACTTCGACGCGCGGAAAGCAGAGCTTCTTGGCGTCGATCGGGGTGTGTTCGAAGTACTGCATGTCGTCGAGCAGATGGCCGTAGTCCGGTTCGTCGACGCCCATCATCTTCTGCATGGCCTCGGAGGCCAGGCCGACCTTGTGCCCGGCGACCTTGGCCCCGGCGTCGAGTCGCTTGCGGATGTTGATCAGCTGGATCTCGTACGCGTCGACCACATCGAGGTCAGGATGGGCGTCGGTGGGCCGGTCGATCGCGGTCGCCGACGCCTCCGCCCGCGCCAGGTCGGCAGCGATCTGCTCGCGAATCGCCTGGTCAACCGCCATTTCGCCTCACTCTCGTACACCTGGGGAACGCTCACCACCGCAGTCGCGCGCAAGCGCATCACTCAATTCTAGAACACGTTCTAATATTCCGACATCCCGTTGCACCGGATCCGGGTCGACGTGACGATGCTGATTCCACTACGTCTGTGCGCGAAGTAGGCCGGTGAGTCCATTCAGCGGGACCGTCGCCGCCACCGTCAGACCGCCACCGCGCCCTCGGTTCCCATGTATGCGCGCTCGATTCGCGCCGGTTCGGCCTGCAGGGCCGACGCCGAGTCGTCGATGACCACGTTCCCGTGCACCACCACGGCCGCGGTGTCCGCGACGTTCAGAGCCAGGTGCACATGCTGCTCGACGAGGACGACTGCCATCCCGGTGTCGGCGGCGAGGCGCCGGAGGACCTCGAGGATCTCGTCGACGATCACCGGCGCGAGCCCCATGCTGAGCTCGTCGATGAGCAGGACCTTCGGCCGCTGGACGATGGCACGGCCGATCGCGAGCATCTGCTGCTCGCCACCAGAGAGTCGCCCCGCGTCGATCTTCAACCGCTTCTCGAGCGAGGGAAAGTACTCGATGACCTGGTCCACAGCCGCGGCTCGCCGACTGCGCTCCCGCACAGCGAGTCGGAGGTTCTGCACAGTCGACAGCTGCCGGAACAACGCGCGGTCGTCCGGCACGAGGACCATCCCGGCACGAACCGCGTCACGTGGACGTCCACCGGCGAGAGAGGTCCCGTCGACCTCGATGTCACCGCCGAACCGCGGCAGCATCCC
Source organism: Gordonia sp. PvP123 (assembly GCF_040547295.1). NCBI lineage: Bacteria > Bacillati > Actinomycetota > Actinomycetes > Mycobacteriales > Gordoniaceae > Gordonia > Gordonia sp. PvP123. The sequence continues at coordinate 428,753 of NZ_JBEPPN010000003.1, forward strand.
CGCCAGAGCCAGCAGCAGAGTTGTCTTTCCCGCACCGTTCGGACCGAGCAGGCACCGGATCTCGCCCGCCTCCACCGTGAGGTCGACGTCCCGCACACACGGACGCTGCTTGGTGTATCCGGTTGTCAATCCCGTGCAGTGCAACGCGCTCACGACAGGACCTCCTGGGTGCTTGTGGTCTGGGTTGCGCCGTGCAACTCCGGGATCGCTTCGTGCTCGGCATCCACCGCGCCACCTGGTATCCCGAGATAGGCACGGATGACAGCATCCTCGGTGCGGATCTGCTCGGGCGTTCCGGTCGCGATGACCTTGCCGAGGTCGAGAACCACGACGCGGTCGCAGATCGACAGGACGAGGTCCATGTCGTGGTCGACCATCAGGATCGAGGTCCCGGCGTCGCGGGCCATCCGCAGCCGTTCGCCCAGCCACTGGCTCTCCGAGGAGTCCAGCCCGGCAGCCGGCTCGTCGAGCAGCGCGACCTTCGGCGATGCCGCGAGAACTCGTGCCACCGAGACCAGCTGGCGCCGGCCCTGGGAGAGGGTGGCGACCTCGGCGTCGGCCATCTCGTCGAGCCCGACCATCTGCAACACCTGCGTGACCCGACGTTCCACCGGCACGTCCGAACGGGACCGGCTCGCGCCGACGGTGACGTTCTCGGCCACCGAAAGATCGTCGTACAGCTCGACGTCCTGGAAACTCCGACCCAACCCGTGCCGACTGCGCACGTGCGGGCGCAGCGTGCTGATGTCGTGGCCCCCTAGTGTGACCGCACCGGTGGATGGCGCGAATCCGGTCACCGCATCGATGATCGTGGTCTTCCCGGCGCCGTTCGGTCCGATGAGTCCGACGATCTCTCCCGGATAGACCTCGAACGACACGTCCTCGGCGGCGACCACCGCGCCGTAACGGACACCGACACCGGCCACCGCGAGAACCGGATCGGTGCGGTCGATCGACGGCGCCGCATCACCTGAGGTCGCGGATCCGGCGGCAACCGACACCTCGTCGGCGGCCCGCCGCCGCAGCGCGGGCAGCGCCGGCCAGGGAATGTGAGGCAGCCGGCTCGCGATACCGTCCGGGTTGGCCATCACCGAGACGATCAGCAGGATTCCGCTGATCAGCGTGTAGTACTCCCCGATGTCGGCCGCACGGTCGAGGACGATGTACAGCAGACCGCCCGGTGCCATGAGGCCGGCCAGGATCCCGCCGGTGATCGAGGTGATGCCGGCGATGTACATGACCGCGAACAGACTGATTCCCAGGAACACCGTGAACGACTCGGCGGTGGCGAGGGTCTGCTGGTAGCCGAGCAGGGAGCCGCCGAGGCCGGCGATGAACGCGCCGATCCCGAAGGCGGCCAGCTTGGTTCGCGACACATCGATACCGGTTGCCGCCGCCGACCGCTCGTTGGCGCGGACGGCCAGCATGTCGGTCCCCAGTGTGCTGCGTCGCAGCCAGGCCACACCGAGCCCGACGAGAACGAGCACGATCAGGCACAGGACGCCGAACGCGAGGCGGGGGTAGTTCTCCCCGGCACCGATCCCGAGGTCGATCCCGAGGAACCACGGGGTGTCGATGGGCGCGCCGGTGACCCCGCCGTTCAGCGAGGGGTTCCGGAACCAGAACGCCTCCAGGAACACCGCGAGCGCGAGCGTCACGACGGTCAGCGGTAGGCCGCGGACGCGCAGGGCCGGCAGACCGACGACGACACCGAGCACGGTGGCGACGACCGCCGCGATGATGGGCGCGAACGGGAACGGGATGCCGAGGTGGGTGTTGAGAACCGACAGGGAGTAGGCACCCACGCCGGCCAGGGTCAGCTGGGCCAACGACACCTGCCCGGCATAACCGGTCACGACCACCTGGGACAACGCGACGACGGCGAAGATGATGCTGGTGATCACGGCCGCCCGATAGCTCCCGGTGGTCAGCATCAAGGCTATGACGGCCAATGCGATCGACACCAGTGCGGGGAGGACGATCCGCTCCGGACGGGGCGCCCGGCCCAGTGCCTGGCGCACCACCGCACCGCGATCGGGTAGCGGCCGCCCCTTCACCACCAGGAAGCCGAGGATGAGGATGAGCGGGATCGCTTCGGAGAGACCAGTTTTCGGAATCCAGTCGAAGGTGTTCTGCAGATTGGTCGCCTCGGACTGCAAGGCGCCGATCGCGATCCCGGCGATCACGGTGAGCCAGATGGACGAGAAGTTGCCGACGAGCGTCGCGGCGAGCGCGGGAACGATGAACATCGTGTATGCAACCGGATTCAGCGAGACCAGCGGGGCGATGAGGATGCCGCCGAGGCCGGCCAACACCGAGGACAGTGCCCAGTTGCTGAACGCGATCTTGTCCGGCGACAGTCCGGTCAGATAGGCACCCTTCTCCGATTCGGCCGCCGCCTCGGTCGCGACGCCGAATCTGGTGTACCGAAAGGCGAGTGTGGTGACGATCGCGAGACCGACGACGCAACCCGCGAGCCACATACGGTCGGTTGGCGCGACGCCATCGCCGATGGGGATGGTCTTCATCGGGAAAATCGGTTCAACCAGCGGGATCTGCGTGCCGACCCGCTGGGCGATGACCGCCTGCAGGACGATCATCAGACCGATCGAGGCCACCGCCTTGGCCACCACCGAGGCATTGCGCATCGGCCGGAAGATCAAGGCGTAGCAGAGCACCCCGAGAACAGCGGCTATGACGAGCGCGATCGCCATGGCCGGAACCACCCCAAGTGGTCCACCGAGGTGAATCGACTTGAGGAGGCCCGGGATCGGGACCATCAGCTCCCCCGTCCTCAGCAGGACGTAGGTGTACGCGGTGTACAGGGCAACCGCGCCGGTCGCGAAGTTCACGACGCCGGAGCTCTTGAAGGTCATCACGAGTGCGAGCCCGATGGCCGCGTACACCGCGCCGTTGCCGAGGCCGAGTACGAGATAGGAGAGATGGTCAGTCATGTTGTTTCCTTCTGCCCAGACGCTTACGCGGCCGGCTTCTGTCCGGCGGCCTTCAGGTCGACCGGGACACCCTGATCGTTGATCGTGCCGTAGAGCGTCTGGCTCGCGCACAGTGTCGGCATCTGCGGGAAGGCGGACCCGTTGCAGGTGAAGGTGACTCCGCCACCCGCGGGCATCTCGACGTTCTTGCTCGCCTTCAGGGCATCCGCGATGGCGGCTGCGTTCACCTCGCCCTGGATACCGTCGGCAGCACGGACTACGCCGAGAACAACCTGGTAGCCCGAGGATCCGGCACCGGTGATCGACAGATCGGGTGCGTACTGTTCGAAGACGCTCCGGTAGAGGACCGAATCCGGATCGTCGGAGAGGTAGTCGGTCGCGGTGATGCCGATGTTGCCCTTCACGGCGTCGAGACCGACGACATCGGTGACGTTCGGGTCCAGGCAGATCGGGTTGAGGATCTTCTTGATCGTGGGGTTCTGGGTCTGGACCGACTTGAGCACGGCAGCGCAGGTTGCCGCATCCGCCACGACGCTGATTCCGTCGGGCTTCTCCGACAGTCCGGCCGAGACCATCGGGGTCGGGTCCGGCACGCCCAGCGGGATCGGCACGACGTTCAGATCGATGCCCATCGCCTGAAAGATCGGATCACCCATCTGGCGGATCACGTTGCCGATGCCGCCACCGTCGCTGGCGAAGATCGTGACCTTCTTCAGATTCTCACTCTTCGCGCCCGTCGCCGTGGCGGTGAGCGTCCCGGGGAGTCCGGCGGAGAGAGCCGAGACACCCGGTGAGGTGAGCTCGGCGGCGGAGACCGCGTTGAGCGTCACGTACGGGATCTTGGCCCCGGTGACGATCGGGACGATCACCTGCCCCATGGATGTCCCGGGTGACAGCACGGCTGAAACACCCTGCTCCACCAGCTCGTTGGCGCATTTGGTGGCCGAGGTGGGCTCCTCCTGCTGCTTGCAGACGACCAGTTCGACCGGGTGCCCGGCCAGGCCCCCGCCGTTCTGGTTGACGTATTCGACTGCCGCTTCCGCGCCCTGCCGGTACTCGGGCAGTGAGACCGCGGCACCGCCCTCGGCGGAGATGAAGCCGATCTTGACAGGCGTGCCGTCGGCCGGGTCGGCGGGCAGGGACGTCGTCGCCGCCGACGGTGCGCTGCTGCTCGAGGAATCGTCAGTGCCGCATGCCGTCAGGCCGACCACGCTCACAACCGCGAGCGCGCTCAGGCCGGCCACGGCTCGCCGATGGCGAGTCAGTCCACCGAGTTTCATAACAGGTACTCCTTCACAGAACTGCGAGGCCCGCGCATCGGATAGGACATCCCACACATCGGCTCCCCCCGCGTGATTCGCATCACCCTCCGGGTGCAAGCAGTGAATTATGAGCGCACGCGGTGGCGTTGCGGAGACGGCAGTTCCCGGTGACCGGGACATTCGTCGCCCAATCCGGTCGGCACCTCCCGACGACCCTCTGACCTGCACAGAAAGTCGCCCCGGTCCGTGGGGGCCGGACCGGGCGGTTGATGAACCGAACGAACGACCTCCGGTGTCAGCGGTACGGCGTGAATCCCCGGAACCGCCGGGCATAACCGATCAGTCGCCGGACCGGCACCGCCCGCGGCCAGTCCGCGGCCCGGAAGTACGCGTCCGAGCCGCCGTCCACGAAAATCACGCTCCCGCAAAGGAACTGCGCGGAGTCGGACACCATGAACAGCACCCAGTCGGCAAGCTGAGCGGCATCCCCGAAGCCGCCGATCGGAACCGGGAAACTCCGGATCGCCTTGGCCTCGGTGGGGGTCGCCAGCTGCCGCTCGAGAAGGGGGGTCAGGATCGCGCCCGGCGCCAGTGCGTTGAGCCGTATGCCGGCACCCGCCCAGTCGCGGGTGGCAGCCGCGCGGCGAACCCAGTGACTGACCGCGATCTTGGAACCCGCATAAACGATGGGCGCGGCCTGCTTGCCGAAGATCCGCACCGATCGGCACACCTTGTCGATGTCGCGCTCGGCGAACGCCGCGAGGGTACGCGAGGGCACCGCGGGGACGGTTGTGCTCGAGTTGCTCGAGAACACCACGACTTTCGCCTCATCTGCGGCGGCCAGCGCGGACCGCCAACCTTCGAGAAGTTCTACGACGCCGAGGTAGTTGACCTCCGCAATCAGACGGAGCCGTTCTTTGCCGGGCGTCGGCCCCAGACCCGCGGAGAGTACGGCGCCGTCGAGCCGTCCATCTGCTGCCGCCAAGACGTCGGCGATCGCCGTGTGCCGCCCATCCGCGGTGGACAGATCCGCGATCACATCGGCGTCGACGCGGTCGACACCGATGACCGTATGCCCCTGTGCGCGCAGCTTTTCCGTGACAGCACGGCCCATTCCCGACGCCGAACCGGTCACCACGTAACACTTCACCGCTCGTTCTCCCATCGCTTGTTCCTCCGTCTCGATGACGACGACATCGCGCCACCACCTATATTTGACACACTAAGACAAAAATGGTCTGCTCGGTGGGTGTTCCCCCTCGACGATCCGCCCTCGCCGCCCTCCTCGGGCGGCCGGCGCGGCCGCGGGCGGCCGTCGGTGATCGACTCGGGAGCCGTCGCGGAAGCAGCGTTCAAGCTGTGGCGTGAGCGGGGGTTCGCCGAAACGAGCTGGGCCGACCTGGCCGAGGCCACCGGGGTGAGCGCGCGAACGCTGCTGCGCCACTTCCACACCAAGGCCGACATCGCCTGGATCGGCGTCGCATACGCCACCGAACGGCTGCGAGGGGCTCTCGAGAAGACCTCGGCCGCAGACTCCCTCGCCGATGCGATCCGCACCGGCGTCGTCAGTTCGGTGTCGCATCACCCCCGCGTGCAGCGCGTCAATCCGGCCTGGTTACGGCTGATCGCCGACGAGCCGGAGCTCCTCGCGATGGCACCCCGCGCCTATCGCCCCTGGATCGACGAACTCGCCGCCTTCATCGGCCGGCGAGTGCCGCACGCTCCGCCCGCGATCTGCCGCGCACTGGCGTCGACGTACCAGGCCGCCGCGTTCGCCGCTCTCACCGAATGGGCCGATTCCGGCGCGAACGGGGACTCCGCGGACGCGGTCGACGCGATGCTCGGCTGGATCGACATCCGCATCCCGGAGAACCCGAGCGGCGCGTGAGGCCTCAGCCCCAGTCCCAGTCCAACCGACACAAGGAAATCCCGATGCCCGACATCGCGTCCCCCGTTCCCGCGACGACCACACCGGATCCACTGGCCCCGGCCCGCCTGGGTCCGGTGTCGATGCGCAACCGCATCATCAAGTCCGCAACCTTTGAAGGCGTCACCCGCGATGCACTGGTGACAGACGAACTCATCGACTTCCACGTCGCCGTCGGACGGGGCGGTGTCGGCATGACCACCGTCGCCTACCTCGCCGTCGCACCGGAAGGACGTACCGAGCGCGACCAGATCTACTGGCGGCCGGAGGCGCTGCCGGGTCTGCGACGGCTGACCGAGGCGGTGCACGCCACCGGCGCCAAGGTGTCGGCCCAGATCGGGCACGCGGGACCGGTGGCCAACTCGCGGTCCAACGGACTGCCGTCCATCGCACCGTCGGCCCGGCCGAACCCGCTGGCGATGGGATTCGACCGTGCCGCCACCGAGGACGATATCGTCCGGGTCATCAAGGCACACGGGGATGCCGCACGCATGGCCAAGGACGTCGGCTTCGACGCGGTCGAGATCCATCTCGGTCACAACTACCTCGCGAGTTCGTTTCTCAGCCCGAACATCAACCGCCGCAGGGATTCTTGGGGTGGCTCGCTGTCCAATCGCGCCCAGTTCGCCCGCCGCATCGTCGCCGAGGTCGGCGAGGCGGCCGCCGGGGAGGTCGCCGTCATCGCCAAGATGAACATGGCCGACGGCGTACCGGGCGGGCTGTGGCTCGACGAATCACTCCGGTTCGCCCAGATGCTCGAGGCGGATGGACATCTCGACGCGATCGAATTGACCGGCGGATCGTCTCTGCTGGACCCGATGTATCTCTTCCGGGGCGACGTGCCGATCCATGCGATGGCCGAGACACAGTCGGGCATCGTCAAACTCGGCATGAAGATGTTCGGCCGGTTCGTCTTCAAACAGTACCCGTATCAACCGCTCTACTTCCGCGACCACGCGCGGCAGTTCCGCGAGGCACTGACCATGCCTCTCGTGCTCCTCGGCGGGGTCACCGATCATGACGGCATGACCACCGCGATGCGCGACGGCTTCGAGTTCGTGGCCATGGCGCGCGCACTGTTGCGCGAGCCCGACCTGATCAACCGCATCCAGAAGGATCTGGCGACGACCTCGCTGTGCATCCACTGCAACCTGTGCGCGGCGAGCATCTTCACCGGCACCAGATGTCCGCTGGTGGTCGACGCGGGGGCCTGAACCCGGCCGCGTCCGGCGCCGATTCTGTGCAGGACTTTCGTGAGCTGTTTCACATCGGTTACGCTGTGTGGCACACTTCCTAATAGAAATAGCCACGTCAGGGCGATGCTGCCCGGAACAAGGAGCGACGGTATGTCCATCTCGAACGAGATCGCCGACGACGCCCCGTCAGCGCCGAGCGCAATTCTCGATCGGTTGTCGCTCGTCCTCGACGCCTTCGACGGCCGGGACCGGCTGAGTCTCGCCGAGATCGTGCTCCGGACCGGCCTGCCGCGATCCTCGGCGCACCGGATGCTCGAGCGGCTCGTCGCCCTGCGGTGGCTGAGCCGAGACGGCCGCAGCTACAGCCTCGGTATCCGGCTCGTCGAACTGGGATCGCTGGCCGTTCACCAGGACCGTGTGCACGCCGCGTCGACCGAACACCTGCATCAGCTCTATCGGACGACCGGCATGGTTGTGCATCTGGCCGTCCTGGACGGTGACGATGTCGTCTACCTGGACAAGATCGGCGGCCGGTTGGCCCCCCTCGTGCCCACCCGGATCGGGGGTCGCCGGGACGCACGCCGATCGGCGCTGGGACGGGCGTTGCTCGCCTACACCGGGCACCGGATGCCCGGCGCCGATCTGATACTCGAGCATGGAATCGCTTTCGAGCGCAACGAATCCGTCAGCGGGTTCGGTTGTATAGCCGCGCCGATCGGACCGGTCGGCGAGGCGACCACAGCGGTCTCGGTGTGTGGGCCCCTGCGCGACCTGGTGTTCGATTCGACGATGATCACCCCGGTACGCCTGACCGCCGGCGCCATCTGGCGCAGCATGTGCGACGGAATCCGGGTCACCCCGACTCTTCAGCGGCGCAACCTGATGCGGTCAATGCCCACAGCGGCGCGAGTGCTCGCCGAGGGGTGACCACTGCGCCGCCACGCGGCGTGACCCGTCAGGCGGGGTGTACGGAATCGCCGGTTCCCGAATCGGCAGGGACGTCACGCCACACGCCGGGATTCCTGGGGATCGGCAGTCCCCGATCGTCGTGGTCGGCGGACGACTCGAATCGCTCGGCGGCAGTGTCGATCTCGTCCAACAACTCCTGTGCGAGCTCGATCTCGGACTGGTAGTAGCGCTGCGCCCACCGCAGGCTCATCTGGGAGAAGGCCCAGCCGGGCTCGGCGTCGGAGTGTTCGGCGTGCAGCGCAGCCCGGTCCGCGGCTTCTCGGAGGTTGGCGATGTGGGCACGCACAACGCGTTTGAGTTCTTCAGCCGTCTGCAGGTGTCCCATGTAGAGACGCAGCATCACACTGTGTTTCAGCACGGGGATCTCGACGTCGGCCGAACGAGACCAGCTGCGCAGCGCCTCGAGACCCCTGTCGGTGATCCCGTAGACGCGCCGACCGCGCACACCCTCGTCGGACACCTTGCGCGACACGACCAGCGCCTGGTCTTCGAGCTTCTTCAGCTCGGCGTACACCTGACTCACCGACGGGCTCCAGTAGAAGAAGCCGATACTCCAGTCCGCCCACTTCTTGAGATCGTTGCCGGTCAATTCCTCGCCGAACGACAGCATGCCCAGCACCGCCCAGCTCGTCGCCGGCAGGTTCGGATGGGGATCGTCGCTCACCAGGCGAGACTATCAACGGGACGACCGTGATCAGTCGTCTGCTTTCCCGGCCACCGGGAGCGCACTGCGCCCGATCCGCTCACCTCCCGGCTACCGGGAGATCGACCAGCAGGTCGTTCACCCACCCGATACCGTGATCCTCCATGAGCGACCGAACCATCTTCGTTGTCGATCAGGTCGTCCTCAAACCCGGTGCGGCACGCGACTTCGTCGATGCCTATCTCGATGAATACGCACCTGCCGCCACGCGCCGGGGGTTGACCTTGGATCGGATTGTCGTCAGCCCACCGGTATGGCTCGACGACGCCAGCAACACCGTGACCGCGACCTGGTCGGTGCAGGGACCACGTGATTGGTGGCAGACCATGGTCGCCGCCCGGCACGACCCCGCTCCCGCACAGTGGTGGACCGACAAGGCGCCGATGATCGTCGAGCGTTCACGATCCATGGCGGCCGACGTCGGCGACGTGGAAGGACTCTGCGATGTATGAGCTCACCCGACTTGTCCACCTGACGGACCCGCACGACCCACAGGCGCTCGACGAGATCGTCGAGCGCGTGTCCGCCGCCGCCTCGGCAACAGGTGCGCGCAGGACGCTCGTGTCGCCGACGCTGCCCGGAGTCCGCAACGGCGGAGACCTCGTCGTCCACCTACAGTTCGATTCCGAGGAGGAGTGGCGGCGGGGCCGCGCCGACGTCGATCGGGCGACCTCAGGAGCATCGGTCGCTCGTGTCAACTCGGTCGAGTATCACGGTGCGAACACCCGCCTGCCCGGGACTTCGGGACGTCGGCAGCGGGCGGGCCGCGGACTCGTCTACCGCACTCTGCTCCTGCGCGTGGACGAGACGGCGTCGGATCAGCAGGTCGACGATTTTGAACGCGCACTGCTGCGCATGCCCCGGTATATCTCCTCGATCCAGGCATGGCAGCTCAGCCATGTGACCGAGGCGGGCGGCGACGCGCGATGGACGCACGTCTGGGAACAGGAGTTCGCCGACGCCGATGGCCTGCTCGGCCAATACATGGACCATCCGATCCACTGGGCGTCGGTGGATGCGTTCTTCGACCCCGAGAACCCGCGGTGCATCGTGAGAGAGCGTGTCTGCCACAGTTTCTGCGTCGCCGACGAATCGGTGGTGGCGCCGGCCGAGCTGGCGGGTACGGCGGATTCCGCGCGGTAGAACGTCGAGGCGAGCAAGCGCCCCACGGGAGGTCCCGTGGGGCGCTTGCTGTCTCCGCCCGAAGTCATCAGCGCGTCAAGAACGCGAGAACCGCTGATTCCCAGGCCTTCTGCTGCTCGATCATGACCCAGTGGCCGCAGTTGGGGAAGATGTGGACCTCACCGAGGGGCAGCGTCCGCATCGGGATGATCGACATGTCCACGGGGCTGACCCGATCGTCGCGCCCCCAGGTGATCAGGGTCGGCACCTGGAGCTTGCGCAGGTTTGCCCAGCCGGGTGTCGCGTCGGAGGTCCGCATCGCATCGGACATTCGTTGCAAGGCTGCCGAGCCGTACATGGCGCGCGAGCCGGCCAGCGTGTCCGGGTCCGTCGCCTGTTCCCACCTCTCGTCGATCATCTCCTCGGTGATCAGCGAGCGGTCGTAGACCATCGAATTGAGCCAGGCGACCAGCGATTCGCGGGTCGGGTTCTCGACGAACTCGCTGAGACGGATGATGCCCTCGCCCGGCTGCGGGCCGTACAGATTGGTTCCGGCGCCGCCGACGGTCACCAGACGCTCGACGCGATCCGGCGCGTTCAGCGCGAAGTCGGTGGCGATGAACCCGCCCATCGAGTTGCCGATCATGCGCACGCGGTCGAGACCCAGTCCGTCGAGGAAGGCCGTGACCGCGGTCTGCGCGGACATCATCGGATGGGGAGCCCCGAAGCTGTCGCTGACCCCGAATCCCGGTAACTCCAGCACGAACGTCCGGAAGTGGGCCGCGAGCGCGGGGACGTTCCCGCGGAAGTTCCGCCAGCCGGTGACTCCGGGGCCCGATCCGTGGAGAAGAACCAGGGGCGGGCCGTCGCCAGCCTCGCGGTAGCGCAACACACCATGTTCGGTGGGCAGCTCGAGGAGCGCGGGGGCGGTCTGGTCTGGGGTTCGGGTATCGCCGTTGATCGTCATCAGACGAGCGTGCCACCGTCATGTCGGCACGACGAACGCCGTTCCCGTTCAACGGCACACGCGGGGACAGTCCCTGCAGCCGCGTCGAAGACGACGCCGGGCCTCAGTGCAACCGCGGGAGCTGTTCTGCCGTGGGTAGTTCCAGCACGGACTCGGTCAGTCGGTGGTCGACGACGGCCTGATCTATCGTCCGGCGCAGCTGCTCGCACTGGCGCGAATGCGATCCGAAGACATCGGAATCCGCCAGCGCGGCGATGAAGGGACACTCCCGGGAATCGAAGGTCCATTCGACCGATGTGTGTGCCGCACTGAACTTCTCGACGCGTACGACCCGGGCGCAACCCCTGCAGTTCAACGGTGTCATCGTCACGGTGTTCCCCTGTTCTCCCTCAGCCCGCATGTGCCGCGGACAAGCGTCCGTACTGACCTCGGAAAAACAGCAGCGGCGCCTGGTCGGAGGCGTGCAGGTGACGAACCCTGGCCACCACGATCGTGTGATCGCCCGCCTCGTGTTCGTTCTCGATCTCCGCTTCGATCCAGGCCAGGGTCCCGGTCAGCACCGGCGCGCCCGAGGGTGACGGGTCCCAGCTCAGGCCGCGGAACTTCTCGGTTCCACGCGCAGCCAACTGACGACAGATGTGCTCTTGCGACTCCGCGAGGATGTTGATGGTGAACCGTCCCGACGCTCGGACGAGAGGCCACGATGAGCTCGTCTGCGCGACGCAGAACGCGACCAGCGGCGGGTGCAGCGACACGGAGGTGAACGAATTCGCGGCCAGACCGGTGGGCTCCCCGGTTGACGGGTGCACGCCGGTCACCGCGACCACACCGGTCGCGAAGTGGCCGAGTACCCGACGCATGAGCTGCCCGTCGACCTCCGGGAGGCCCGCCCCGCCGTCGGTGTTCGTGCGTACCGCCTGATCCGGAACTGATGCCATCACACCCATCTCCTCGTCGACACCGCTGTGATGGCGACCATAGTTCCCGCGATCGTCATGCGCGCCCTGATTCCCGTTGGCCGGGACGGACAGGCGAGCCGCCGAGATCGCTCGACTCTCGAGCCCGTCCCACTGGTCAGGAACCCGTCTTGGCCCGACCTCCGTGCCCTCGTAGCTTTACCCGGAGCCCTCCTCTGCGGAGGACCGTCCCCTGGGGCCGAACATCCTGTCCGCCAGGGGAACAGAAACAACACTGAGCAATCACGGGGTCGGAACCGAGAGGAAACAATGGGAACGCTCGATGGCAAAGTAGCCTTCATCACCGGCGCTGCACGAGGTCAGGGCCGCAGTCACGCGATCAAACTCGCGAGCGAGGGCGCCGACATCATCGCGATCGACCTCTGCGCGCAGATCTCCACTGTCGAGTACGCGATGTCGACGCCGGACGATCTGGACATCACGATCAAGGAGGTCGAGGCCGCCGGCGGCAAGATCGTGGCCTCGCAGGGCGACGTCCGTGACCCGGAGGCGGTCTCGTCGGCACTCGCACGCGGCGAGGAGACCTTCGGCCGGCGCGTCGACATCGTGCTCGCGAACGCGGGCATCATGCCTCTGGGCGTCAACGTGAACACCCATGAGGCATTCCTCGATGTCATCGACGTCAACCTCAACGGCGTCCACAACACGGTCGAGGCAGCTGTGCCGAGCCTCCTCGAGAACCAGGGCGGGTCGATCGTGATCACCAGCTCCAGCCAGGGCCTCAAGGGCACCGGCGGCATGGGTGGGGTGAACGCGGCCTACACCGCCGCCAAGCACGGCGTGGTCGGCCTGATGCGCAACTACGCCAATTGGCTGGGCCCGCAGAACATCCGGGTCAACACCATCCACCCCACGGGTGTCGCCACCCCGATGATCCAGAACCCGATCATCGAACAGTTCTACAGCGATCCGAACGCCGACTTCGACGCGGTCCGCAACCTCATGCCGGTGCCGTTCATCGATCCGATCGACGTGTCCAACGCGATCGCCTTCCTGGTCAGCGACGCCGGGAAGTACATCACCGGTGTGACCTTCCCCGTCGACGCGGGCTTCAACGCGCGCTGACACTCTGCACACCGAGAAGGGCCCCGATGATTGGTGGCGGATTCTAGGGGTCCTCGCAACACCGGTTGGTTAGACTGGCACAAGTAAATCACGCAGACGCTCGGCTGGGGTTCTCCAGTCGAGCGTTTTGCGTGGTCGGCCGTTGAGTCTGTGGGCGACGAGTTCGAGGTCCTCGGCGCTGTGTACCGACAAGTCGGTTCCTTTCGGGAAGTATTGGCGCAGTAAACCATTGGTGTTCTCGTTAGAGCCGCGCTGCCATGGTGAATGCGGGTCGCAGAAGTAGACCGACACACCGGTGGTGACGCTGAACTGCTTGTGCGCCGCCATTTCACAGCCCTGATCCCAGGTCAACGACCCCCGCAGATGCTCGGGTAGAGAACCGATCAGCGGGATCAGCACGTCGCGAACCTCCTCGGCTGCATGCCCGCCAGGCAGATGCCCGAGCAGGACGTAGCGAGTCGTGCGTTCGACCAGCGTCACGATGGCCGATTCCGAACGGGTACCGACAATCAGGTCACCCTCCCAGTGGCCCGGTACCGCCCGGTCCTCGACCTCAGCCGGCCGATCGGAGATCATCACCATCTCGTCGACAAACCGGGCTGCGCGGCGCTCTGGAGACCGGCGAGGCTTACGACGTGTGCGTCCGGTGCGCAACGCGTCGGCGACTTCACGGCGCAACCCGCCGCGGGCCTGAACGTAGATCGCCTGGTAGATCGTCTCGGTACTCACTCGCATTGCCTTGTCATCGGGGAACTCGACGATCAAAGCGTGACAGATCTGTTCGGGAGACCACTGCTGGGCAAGTTTGTCACGGACGTAATCCCGAAGCGGCCCAACGGTGACGAGTTTGGACTCCTTCGGCCGTAAACACGTACTCGCCCAAGCCGTTTGAGCCCGACAGGGACGGTATACCCCTGACACCGAGTACGCATCGATCTCGCGTTTGATCGTCGACGCCGCCCGCCCCAACCGGCGTCCGATCTCGCGCAACGAGTCGCCGCCACGGTGCATATCAGCGATCTGTTCACGCTCAGACAAGCTCAGGAACCGAGGATGCAGCTGGGCGTCGATCCTGGCCACCGACGGCCGTTGCCCCGCTGAGTCGTACGTCGTCATACCGGTCTTGTAGTCGATGCGGCGACCATCGGGATGAAGGCGCGCGTGAGCACGTTTGCGTATCCCTTGATCCCAATCCTGCGCAGTCCGGATATTGACGCCCACCTGCTGGGCGGCGTCGCGACGACGAACACCATTCGCCCGCAACTGGTCATAGCGAGCGCGCCCGGGATGCCCAGAGGTCCCCGGCTTGCCACGCCCGCGTAACCCGGCTCGACGGACCCAGCCAGACGCAGTACTGCGATTGACACCCACACAACGAGCGGCAACCGTGACACTCCCGCCTTCGCGATCCAGCGCCTCGAAGAACCGATCCTTCAACTCTGCAGAAACCACGATCCCCGCAACTCCCTGAAAGCCAGGGTGTTGCGGGGATCGCTAGAACCCGCCGGTCATCGGGGCCCTTCTCGGTGTTCAGTTGTCAGTGAGCGGCTTTCGCCGGCTCCGGCAGACGCCCAGCGGCCGCGAGGGCGGCGATGTACCCGTAGACGAGTCCCTGACCGATCGTCGCACCCGCACCGGGATAGGTGGCGCCGAATGCGTTGGCAGCCGAGTTGCCGATCGCGTACAGACCGTCGATCACCGAACCGTCCTCGCGTAGAACCCGGGCGCGGTCGTCGGCACGCAACCCACCACAGGTTCCCAGATCGCTCAACACGACGCGGACCGCGTAGAGCGAATCACGATGCAAGGCCCGCAAATTGGGGTTCGGTGTCACTGTCGGGTCGCCGTAGTACCGATCGTATGCACTCGAACCCCGGCCGAACGCGTGGTCGACACCCACCTCGGCGGCGGCGTTGAACGAATGGAAGGTGTCCACGAAGCGTGACTCGTCGACCCCCATACGCACCGCCAGATCGCGCGGATCGTCCGCGACGACCGCGATACCCTCGTCATACCACTTCTGGGGCAGCGGTTGCCGCGGGAACAAACCGCCCGCCATGACATAGCTGTTCCGGTACTTCTGATCGAAGACGAGCCACATCTCGCCGACCGGATCCCCGGCGCGCTCTCGTTCGAGCACGCGCTGACCGAAACTCATGTAGTCCACGGCTTCGTTGATGAACCGGCGGCCCGAGGCGTCCACGATGAACGAACCCGGCAGGGACCTCTCGGCGAGCAGGACCGACGGCGACCCACCCGGGGGCGCCGCCACCGCCGGAAACCACCACGCCTGGTCCATCGACGCGAGGCCGGCTCCGAGCTCCTGGCCGATCTTGATGGCGTCGCCGGTGTTCGTCGTGGCCCCGAAGCTGATCCCGTCGATCAACTGTTCGGACTGGAACCTGTGGCGCATCTCCATGTCGTGATCGAATCCACCGGCGGCGAGGACAACACCCTTGCGCGCGTGCACGACGGTCTCGACGCCGTTGTGGGACACCACCGCACCCGTCACCCGGCCCTCGTCGGAGAGCAGCTGTAGCAACGGCGTGTCGGTCCACACCGGAATCCCGGCACGCACGACTCCGGCGAACAGGCCCGCGGCCAGAGCTTGGCCGCCGGCCACGTACTCCTTCTTGAGAGCGAGTCCGCCGAGCCCGATCGACAGCGCTTTTGCAGCACGCCACAACGCCCTTCGCGGCACACTGGTCAGCAGATTGAGCCATTTGTAGTCGGCTCCGGTGACGGGCATGGGTAGCGAAGCCTCCATCAGACCCGGACGCAAACGCGCGCGTTCGGGTCCGAGCTGAGCCGCATCGAACGGCTTGCACTCACATGTCCGACCGACTGCGGAGCCGCCCGGCAACTCCGGGTGGTAGTCCGAGTAGCCTGTTGCCCACATGAACTTCATCGGTGTCGTGCGCGAGAGCATCTCGACCGTCGCCGATCCGTGATCTAGGAAGGCGGCACCGCGTTCCGCTGGCGCCGATTCTCCGACAACCGATCTCAAGTAGGTACCCGCAACCTCGGTCGTGTCTTCGGGCTGCTCACGCGTCAGTACGGGATTACCGGGTATCCAGAACGCGCCA
Source organism: Gordonia sp. PvP123 (assembly GCF_040547295.1). Classification (NCBI taxonomy): domain Bacteria; kingdom Bacillati; phylum Actinomycetota; class Actinomycetes; order Mycobacteriales; family Gordoniaceae; genus Gordonia; species Gordonia sp. PvP123. The sequence continues at coordinate 444,981 of NZ_JBEPPN010000003.1, forward strand.
CCTGACCGTGCGGTCGAACCGCCCACGTACTCCGACTTCTCGACCACCAGGGTCGACAACCCGAGCTCGTTCGCGGCGAGTGCCGCCGCCAGCCCGGTGCCTGCGCCCACGACCAATAGGTCTACCGTCCGCACTGCTTCCTTCGGGGTGGTCATCGTACTGTCACCAAAGCCTTTCGATCGGCCACGAACGTCATGTCCGCGGGATTGGGCTCGCGCATCATGGTCCAGTAGTCGACCAGGCGCCACGGGCACGGCACGATGGCACGTCCGCTGCTGTTGCGGTAGTAGCTGTTGACCGGTCCACCGGTGTGCACCCAGACCGTCTCGTCGAGGGCTTTGTCGACCTCGACGTTGTACTCCTCGAGCACCTCCTGCCGTACATCCATGGAGGCGTAGTCGTGCTCCAGCAGATACTGGAGGCACTCCACCACGTAGTGGACCTGTTCCTCGCTCGTGATGTTGTGTCCGGCTCCGTGATTCGGTGCCGAGTTCGGGCCGGAGGTCACGAAGAGGTTCGGGAAGCCGGACACCTGGACGCCCTTGTACGCGCGCGGATCCTCGCCGCCCTTCCAGACGTGGGCGAGCTTCTCACCGTTCCGTCCGACGATGTCGATCTTCGTCGTGAAGTCGAGCGTGAAACCGGTGGCCAGGATGATCACATCGGCCGGGATGAACTCGCCCGTGGTGGTGTGCACACCGTCAGGGGTCACCCGCTCGAACGAGGCGCGATGCAACGAGACATGGTCGCGCTTCAGTGCTGCGTAGAAGCCGGGATCCTTGACGATCCGCTTTGCGTAGGGGCGGAAGTCCGGCGTCAGCTTCTCGATGAGATCGGGACGGTCCGGGAAGCTGTCCCGCAGATACTTCTGCGCATTCTTCAGGACCATGTCGTTCTCGGCGGACGCGGAGAAGTGGCTCGCCGCCCACTCGGGGTCGACGCGCGGCAAGCGGTAGAGGTTGTCCGAGGCGAACCAGTAGGAACGCAGGCGGAACCACTGGTTGTAGAACGGGAGGTGTTCGAGCGCCCAGCGCTGTCCGGGAGGCACGTCGTGGACGACGGTGCGCTCGGGGACGATCCAGTGCGGGGTGCGGACGACCACGTCGAGGGCCGACACCTTGTCGACGATGCTCGCCACGACCTGGACCGACGTGCAACCGGTTCCCAGGACGATGACTCGCTTGCCGGTGACATCGAGGTCGGCGTCCCACTCGGCGGTGTGGACGACGCGACCGCCGAATGTGTCCAGGCCCGGGACGTCGGGAATGTTGGCAGAGTTCAGCATCCCCAGCGCCGAGATCACGGCCTTGGCCCGGTGACGCTCGACGGCGCCGGAGCGGTCGCGGGTCACGACCTCCCAGTCCTGATCCTCCTCGGACCACGTCATGGACTGCACCGAGGTATCCAGCCGAATGTGCTCGCGGAGCTCATGCTTGGCGACCACGTCGAGCAGGTACTGCTGGTATTCGGGGCCCGTCGGGTAGTACCGGGACCAGTTCGAGTTCAGTTCGAACGAATAGGAGTAGTAGTGGCTCGGCGTGTCGACGGCCGCGCCCGGGTAGGTATTCCGGGTCCAGGTGCCGCCGATCTCGTCCCGGGATTCGAAGACCGTGTAGGAGAAGCCCGCCTGGCCCAACTTGACAGCGGCGTTGATACCGGTGATACCGGCACCGATGACGATCACCTCGAAGTCGGTCGGCGGCGTCACCGTCACCGGGACGTGCCGCTCGTCGGTGACGAAGCCTGCCTGTTCACGCAGCAGAGGGATGAACTCCTCGTCGACCTCCTGCGAGGTGGCCACCCGGGCCATCACTGCGAACAGGTCAGGTGCGGGCACGTCGAGCTGCGCCGCGAGATCGGAACCGGTGAGGATCTCCACCGCACGGGCCCGGATGTCGTCGGCCACGTCCCGCGGATACTGGCCGGCGGGCAGCGCATTCGGCGACGGGGTCCCGTAGTGCGTTCCGGGGCGGGAGTATTCGAGCCTGGCACCGAACTCGTCGAGAAGCGTGGTGTCACCGGTGAGATGGACGAGTGACATGAGCAGCGGCGCCGGGTCGCACTCGGCGAGGATCTGGCGGAGAGCGTCCGGATCGACACGCGCCCGGTCGAATTCGGTTCCGTCGGATTGAATTCCTGCGGAGATAGTCTCGGTCATGGTTTGCCTTCCGGGAGCGGCACACCCATGCGGGTGAGCATGTCTCGTGGGTCTGATGGTGGGAGAAGGTCCAAGAGCTGGCGGCCACGTCGATGCGCCGCGGCCGTGCACATCTCGTCGTCGGAGTGAATCCAGAACTCGCCTTCGGCGATCTGCTCGATCATGTGCTCCGCGGCGTCGAGCGGATCGAGCCCCTTGGTCACGTTGTCGCGCTGCATGGCGTCGAAGACGGCGTTGGCGGTCGGATTGTCGGTCGGTGCCTCCCGCTGAGCCGCGAGGAAGATCTGACTGCGGACCGAGTGCGGGATGATCGCACTGACCTGGATGGGGGCTCCCACGATCGACAGGTCCTGGTGGAGACACTCGGTCATCGCGAGCACTGCATGCTTGCTCACGATGTAAGGACCCTGCACCGCAACCGCATTGAGCCCGCCGACCGATGACATGTTGGCGACACACGCCGGTGATCCTGCCGCGATCATCCGGGGTACGAAGGACCGGAGGCAGTAGAACACCCCGTCGACGTTGATCTGCATCAGGCGTCGCCACCGTGCTTTGTCGATCTCCCACAGCAGACCCGCCGATTCGATCCCCGCGTTGTTGATGAGCAGTTCGACGCTGCCGTGTCGCTCGAACACCGACTCGGCCAGTGCCTCGACCTCATCGGCGCGGCTGACGTCGACTCCCTGCCCTTCGGCCCGCCCTCCTCCCGAGGAGATGTCGGCAGCCACCGCGGCAGCGCGATCGGCGTCGATGTCGGCGACCACGACCGTCATCCCGAGAGATGCCAGCCGGCGCGCGAGGCCCTCTCCGATTCCCGCGGCCGCTCCGGTGACCACTGCGGTTCCGGTCGAGAACCGCTGTTGTGCAACAGCACCCATCGTGGTGCTCACTCCTAGTGTCAGAGCCCGGTGGGGCGGATGTTGGGATTGCTCCACGACGGCGGCTCGCGGCGCGGCAGCTCGTCGCGCCCGTCCAGCGTGCGGACGACAGTGTCGGTTGCCCACGGATAGTGGAGACTGAACGCGATCAATCCGGTACGTTCGGCCGCCGATGCCGTGCACATCTCCAGCACGGTCTGGGCGAGATACTCGACGGGTTCGGTCTCGTAACCCTCGGGGAGCAGTGCCGCCGCGCCGGGCGTCCGGATGGCGGTCGACGGACCGACCGCGTTGACCGCGATGTTGTCGTCGAGCAGTTCCGCGGCAAGCCCCTGGGTGAACCGGTGCTGCGCAGCCTTCGTCGCGGCGTAGATGACGTCGCCGGAGGTCTTGTTGTATTCACGGAAGGGTCGGATCGGGCTCATGCCGGTGGAAGACCCGATGTTGACGATCCAGCCGGCGCCGTTCTTCCGCATGTGCGGTATGGCCCTCTGTGACAGCAGGAAAGGAACCTTCAGATAGTGCTCGACGGTGCGGTCGAAGGTCTCCTCGCTCATGTTCTCGATGCTGCTGTAGTCGGCGAACCCCGCATTGTTCACCAGGATGTCGATGCCGCCGGCGGCCTCTGCCACAGCATCGACGAGGCCGTCACGGTCCACCGGGTTCTCCAGGTCTGCCGGGATCGCGATGGCGGTGCCGCCTGCTTCCTCGATCGCCTGGACGGTCTCGGCCAGCGACCCGGCGAGCACGTGGTTCTCACCGTTGCGCACCGACGGTGACGGCTTGGCCGACCGAGCTGTGACGACCACCGTCGCACCTTCCGATGCCAGCCGGCGGGCAATTCCGCGGCCGATCCCGCGACTGCTGCCGGTGACCAGAGCGACCTTGCCCGTCAACCGCCGGCCCGCCTCCTCTTGTGTCATGACCACCTCTACGCACCTTCTGTGTTCGACTTCACATCTCGCCCTATGCTCGGCCCGGTGCCGCGGCGGTGGGCCGTTCCGGTCCACTCAATGGGAGGGTTGGTTCACCGTCTGCGCGAGGACGTCGCGCATCATCTGCCAGACCTTCTCCCGCGCAGGCGGTGTCAGCGACAATTGCGGAAAGGTCAAGAACCCGTGGAACAATCCGTCGAACCGGTGCTCGATGACCGGGACACCGGACTCGCGCAGGCGGCGCGCATAGTCCTCTCCGGCCGAGCACGGCGGATCGAGTTCGGCCGTCGCCACCACCGCAGCCGGTAGCCCGGCGAGCGACGCCGCGCGCGTGGGAATGATCCGGGCGCTGTCACGCCCGTTCGGCGCGTACTGATCCCAGTACCATCGCATCGCTTTCGTGCTGTTGTAGTAGCCGACTCCGTAGCGTCGATACGACTCGGTGTCGAGGTCGTCGTCGATGACCGGGTAGAGCAGGACCTGAGCGATGATCGCCGGGCCGCCCCGGTCGCGCGCAGCGATGCTCGTGGTGGCGGCCAGGTTTCCGCCGGCGCTGTCGCCGGCGACCGCGATCCGAGCGGGGTCTCCGCCATAGCCGGCGATGTTCTCGGCCGTCCAGCAGATCGCCCGGTACATGTCCTCCATCGCTGCCGGCGCCGGGTTCTCCGGCGCCAGACGGTAATCGACCGACACCACGACGGCGTCGACCTCGGCCGCCATCGCCCGGCAGAGCTCGTCGTGACTGTCGAGGTCGCAGAACACGAAGCCACCGCCATGCGCGAACACCACCACCGGGCGACCATCACCTCGACGATCGTCGGAAGGACCGTGCGGAACGTAGACCCGCACTCTGAGTCGGCCGCCCTCGGGTCCGTCGATCGCGATATCACGGGCGACCGCCATGTCGGGTTGTCGCGACAACGGCGCCCGCCGGGACACGATGATCTCACGCAGTTCGGCGGGATCGTGTTCGGTCACGTCCGGGAACCCGGCCTCCAACGCCGATAGCATCGCCTCGACATCGGGGTGCAGATCGGTTCTCCGTTCAGACATGCTGCAGCCCTCCCCTTCTCACGAGATCGCGAAGCCCTTGTAACCGGCCTCCGCGACTTCGGCGCAGATTTTCCCGTAGTTGCCGAATCCACCGATGTAGGGCATGAACACGCGGGGCTTGCCCTCGATGTTCGCTCCCATGTACCACGAGTTCGCGGTGGGGAAGAGCGTCCCGGCAGCCTTGGCGTTACACTCCGCGACCCAACTGTCGACGGCTTCCTTCTCCGCCTCGATCGTCGCCGCGTTGTGTTCGTCGACATGGGCGATACACGCTGCGATCCAGTCGATGTGCTGCTCGGCGCCGAGCACCATGTTCGCCAGCACGCTCGGGCTTCCGGCACCGGTCACGAAGAACATGTTCGGGAACCCGTTGACGGCGAGGCCGAGATAGGTGCGCGGTCCGGCCGACCACTCCTCGACCATGGTCCGACCGGCCCGACCACGGATGTCGATGCGGGACAGCGAACCGGTCATCGCGTCGAATCCGGTGGCGTAGACGAGCATGTCGAGCGGGTACTCCTGCTCGGTCGTACGCACCCCGCCGGGGGTGATCTCCTCGATCGGGGTGGCTCGCAGGTTCACCAGGGTCACGTTGTCGCGGTTGTAGGTCTCGAAATAGCCGCTGTCGGTGACGATCCGTTTGGTTCCGATGGGGTGGTCGGTGGGGATGAGCAGGTCGGCAACCGCCGGGTCCTTGACGATCTCCCGAATCTTCGTCTCCACGTACTCACGGGCGGTGTCGTTGGCCTCCCGGCTGATCGTCTGGTCCGGGAACGCCTTGGCGAACAGATATCCGCCGCGATGCCACCACTCGTCGTAGACGCGCTTGCGTTCGGCCTCGTCGACCTCCATCGCGCCCTTCGGGTACGGAGCGTTCGGGGTGCCTCCGCCACTCTCCCGGGACAACCGCCTGCGCTCGGCGTAATTCGCCTTGACGTCCGCGATCATCTCGTCGGTGAGCGGCCGGTTGCCGGCCGGGATCGAATAGTTCGGGCTGCGCTGGAAGACCACTACCTGCTCCGCCGTCTCGGCGATCACCGGGATCGACTGGATACCCGACGACCCGGTGCCGATGACACCGACACGTTTACCGTTGAAAACGACTTCGTGGTGCGGCCATTCGCCGGTGTGGTAGCTCTCCCCTTCGAAGAGGTCTCGTCCGGGGATGTCGGGCCGGTTGGTCGCGGAGAGCACCCCGGTCGCCATGACGACGAAGCGCGCCCTCGTGGTCAGCCCGGTGTCGGTGGAGATCGTCCACCGGGCGGAGTCCTCGTCGTACACGGTCGAGGTGACCCGGGTGAGGAAGTCGTAGTGCTTGCGCAGATCGAACCGGTCGGCGACGTGTTCGAGGTACGCGAGGATCTCGGACTGCGTGGCGAATCGTTCCGACCAGGTCCACTCCTGCTGCAGGTCGTCGTCGAACGAGTACGAATAGTCGATGCTCTCGACGTCACACCGCGCGCCCGGATAGCGATTGTGATACCACGTCCCGCCCACGCCCTCGGCGGACTCGAAGCCGTGGACGGTCAGGCCCTGTGCGCGGAGCCTGTACACCGCGTAGAGACCGGAGAGTCCCGCGCCGATGACCACAACATCGTGATCGAAGTCCCTGATCATCACGATGCCACTTCCTCCTCCTGGGCCACTTCCTCGTCCTGGGCCGCTCTGCGTGCCGCCGCCTTCGCCTCGCGCGCCCACATCCACTCATGACCCCAGTAGCTGTCGGCGGTGATCTCTTCTGCGGTGTAGTAACTCTCGTCGACGAGCTTCCCGCCGGTGCCGTACTCGATGTCCCAACCACCCGGAACGCGGACGTAGAAGGACACCATCTTGTCGTTGGTGTGCCGCCCGAGCGTCGAGGACACCGGGAAGTCGCGCGACATCACCTGGTCGTAGGCGCGCCCGACGGCGTCGAGTTCGTCGACCTCCACCATGACGTGGATCAGACCGGGATCACGGCCCTCGAGGCTCGGCATGATCGCGAGGCTGTGATGGCGCTGATTGATGCCGAGGAAGCGAATGCGCAACGGGCCGGCGCCGGGAGGCGACGGCATCCGAAAAGCGCCGCGCGGAAGGAAACCCAGTGTCTCAGTGTAGAAGAGGTAGGAATCGTCGAAGTTCGTGGTCGGCATGACCACGTGCCCCAGACCCTGCTGGCCCGTCACGAACTTCTGACCGTATTTCGTGATCACCGGGCTGTGATCGAGAGCCGGCCCGTGGAACATCTCCAGCGGCGCGCCGCCCGGATCCTTCAGCGAGATGCCGGCTTCGATCTTGCGGGCGTCACAGAGGTCCTGCGACATCGGCGCGTACTCGATGCCCTCGGCGTCGAGCGTGGACATCAACCGCTGCAGGGAGAGGTGGTCACGGACCTCCCAACCCACCGCGCTGACCCGATTGACGTCCGCGCGCTCGACGGTGATCCGCGACGGGCGCTCGTCCATCCGGAAGTGCAGCGCGTCCTCTTCGGGGCCCGAACCCGGCGCGAAACCGAGTACGTCGTAGCCGAGTTCCCGCCAGCGGTCCATGTCGGTGGCCAGAACCCGTACATAGCCGAGACCTCTGATCTCTGTCATGTCGTTGTACTCCCTCGGATTCGCCGGCTCAGATCATCACCCGCAGCGGACCCGCCGGGACCTCGGCGCCGAGCGAGGCCAGTGCCGCTGCGTGGTACGGGGTGCTGGTGACGTGGATCGCGTGGTGCAGACCTGCGTGAGCATCGCGCCAGAACCGCTGGAGCGGGTTGTCCATCCGAAGTGCGTTCCCCCCGGACCGGTCGAACACCTCGTCGGCCGCCCGGACGGCACGCCAGGCCGACCGGATCTGGTTGCGTCGCACCGCTGCCCGGGTCTCGAAGTCGACCTCCCGCCCGGAATCGACCAGGTCCCAGACCCGATCGACGTTGCTCAGCAGTTGTTGCCGGGCCGCGTCGATCTCCGCGGCGGCTTCCCCCAGGGCGTGCAGAACGTAGGGGTCGTCTTTGATCTTGGTGCCGCTTGCGTTCACTCGCTCGCGTTGGTAGTCGATTCCGGCGGCGAGCACACCCTCGCAGATGCCAATGGTCGCCGAGGTGATACCGAGTGGGAACATCGTCGACCAAGGCATCTTGTACAGGGTCTCGGTGACGCCGTACTCCTTGGCCGCGGTGCCGTCGATGACCTCCTGCGACTTCATCACCCGGTAGTCCGGGATGAAGGCATCGGTCACCACGATGTCCTTGCTGCCGGTCCCGCGCAGGCCGACGACGTCCCACGAGTCGTCGATGATCTCGTAGTCCGACCGCGGCAGGATGACGTGCAGCCCGGTCGGGGGCATCAGGGGTTTGCCGTCGTCACCACCCACCATGGCGCCCAGAAAGATCCAGTCACAGTGGTCGGTTCCCGACGAGAACTGCCACCGGCCGGTCATGCGGTACCCACCCTCGACCGGGATCGCGACGCCACCGGGCATGTACGGAGACGCCTGCCAGGTGTCGGAATCGCCGCCGAGGACCTCGTCCTGGACCTTCGGGTCGGCGAAGGCCAACTGCCAGGGGTGGACTCCGACGATGCCGCCGACCCAGCCGGCCGAACCGTAGATGCTCCCCGTCTTCATCACGGTCTCGGCGAATTCTCTCGGGTGGGCTTCGTACCCGTCGTACTTCTTGCGCTGCAGGAGCCGGATGATCCCGGACCGCTTGAGGCCCTTGGCGACATCGTCGGACAGGCGGCCGAGTTTCTCCGATTCCTCGGCGCCGGAACGCAGTTCGTCAGCTCCGTCGACGATCTTGTCGAGGACTTCGTAGCTCATGGTGTTCTCCTGGTGGGTATCTTGTCGACCGCAGGCGGTCAGGATGTCGACTCGGCCGAGGCGGACGTCAGGTTCGGTGCGAACGCGCTGCGCCCGGCCGCGAGGTTGTCGTCGACCTCTGCCTGCCACGACTGCAGCGCGCGCTCGGTGTCGATCTCGTACTCGAAGCGGTTCACCATCTCCGGGGCCACGTCGTCGACGTCGACATAGAACTGCTCGTACCAGCGGCGGAGCTGGTAGACCGGACCGTCCTCCTCGCAGAGGAGCGGATTGTCGATGCGCGACTTGTTCTTCCAGATGTGTACGTCCTGCTCGAAGCCGATGGCGACACCCTTGGCCACCGCCTGGGCGATCTGCTCCGCCTGCTCGTCGGCGAGCCCGGCGGGCTTCTCTACGATGACGCCGTACTGGAGCCGGAACGAGGTCGCCGAGATCGGGTAGTGACAGTTGATGAGGTAGATGTTCGGCCCATCCTCGTGGTCCCGGCCACCGCTCCACAGCTTGTCGATCATGTACGACGGACCGTAATAGGTCGCGTCCGACTGGCTTTCGGTGCTGTAGTTCGTGCTCTGACTGACCCCCGCCGCATCCGGTCGGGGCCGTGTCCGCATCGACTGCGTCGCCGTGTGTCCCTCGAAGACATTTCGGAAGTACGTCGGCATCCCGTAGTGGACATAGAAGAAATGGGCCATGTCCACGACGTTGTCGACGATCTCCCGACAGTGCGACCCGGTGACTTCGATCGAGTTCCAGACCCAGTCCGTCCACCCCGGATCGCCGTAGGTCGGGATCTCGGGGATCGCGAGCTCGGCCGGCGGCTTGCTGTTCTGTGGATCGTGCCAGACGAACAGCTGTCCGCTGACCTCCGAGGTGTGCCACGACCGGGTCCGGGCGATCGGCGGGACTCGCTTGGCGTACGGGATGGCCGCACACTTGCCGTCGCCGCGCCACCGCCAGTCGTGGAACGGGCAGGCGATGGTGTTGCCCTTGATGGTGCCCTGCGCCAGGTTTCCACCCATATGCCGGCAGAACGCGTCGAGGACGTTGATCGTGCCGTCTTCGCCTGCGAACACGACGAGTTCGGTACCGAAGGCGGAGACCTGGTGAGGCTGGCCGTCGGCGAAGTCACGCACCAACCCGAGGCAGTGCCAGCCGCGCGCGAACCGCTCCGGCGGCGCTCCGGCATCGATGACCCTTACCTCGTCGTTGATTTCGGTGGTGGAACTCACTGGGCCTCCTGATCGGATTCTCGCGACATTCCGTCGCTGCATCGCGGTGTGCTCAGCTTGGCAACGGAAGGCCCACTTGTGACGTGCGTCTCCCATCGAATGGGAAGCCGATTCAGAACCCGGGCGGCCGGTTTCAGTACTCGATCTCGATGGCGTCGCTGACCGGCTCGGCCTGACAGGCGAGGATGTACCCCTCCGCCACATCCTCCTCGGCCAGGATCTCGTTGTGCGCCATGGTCACCTCGCCCGTTTTCAGGACGCAGACACAGGCGCTGCAGGCGCCCTCGCGACAGGAGTAGGGCGCGTCCAGGCCGGCCGCGAGCAGCGCGTCGAGCAGTTTCTGCCGTGCCGTCCATTCAACGGTGCGCCGTTCGCCGTCGAGTTCCACCTCGACCGTGCACACAACCTCGCCGGCGTCGGAGCCGGTGGTCTCCGGCGACTCGAGGTTGTCGAACGGATTGCCGTGCAACGACAGGAATCGTTCGGTGTGGACGTGGTCGTGTGGGAAGCCGACCTCCGCGCACACGTCCACGGTGAGATCCATCAGCGGGGTGGGTCCACAGACGTAGACGTTGCGATCGGTCATCGGCCGCAACAACGCCGACAGCCCCTCCCGGGTCGGGTATCCCTGGACCGACTCCAGTATGTGGACCACGGTCAGTCGCGTGGCGAACCGCTCGGTCAGCGAGCGGAGTTCAGCAGCGAAGATCACCGACTCCTCGTCGCGATTCGCGTAGACGAGGAAGACGTGACCGGATCCGCTGACGAGCAGCGACTTGGCAATGGCGATGACCGGCGTGATACCGCTGCCGCCGGCGACCAGCACCACCGGTTCCGTCAGCGAGCGCGGACCGAAGGTGCCTGCGGGCGGAAGGACCTCGAGCTCGTCCCCCACTTCGACGGTGTCACAGATCCAATTCGAGCCGTGCCCGCCGAGAATGCGCTTCACCGTGAACTTCACGTGGGTGTCAGCGTGCGGTGAACTCGCCAGCGAGTAACACCGCGCACTGCCGGTGCCGGCGTCGGGTACCCGAACCGTCAGGAATTGACCGGGGGCATAGTCGAATTCGGCGGCGTCCTCGGGCCGGGGACGCACCACGATCGACCGGGCGTCGGCGGTCTCGTCGATGACCTCGACCACGCGGACACGTCGACCACGACCTCCTTCGGCGGGCGCTCCGGCTGCCGGCAGCGTCACCACCTCGGCGTCGGCGATCGCATCGCTGGACATGAGCCTCCTCATCGTTCTCGAGCGGGATCGCGGCCGCACTGTCGGGCGTAACCGTGCCGCGACCGCACGGACATTCCGCGAAGGATAAGCAGGTGGACCAGCTCCGGCGGGGGCCTGTTCCGCTGGCCGGGAGCACGAGGCGACAGGAGGTCGCGTCGACTGGGACGGTTGGTGTCGCGGTATTGCGGCGCCTGATGGCGGCCGACTGCGCGAGGGTATCGTGATCGGTGTCACACAAGGAGGTCAGGTGAGAACGACACACACGGGCGGCGCCCCCATTTCCGTGGTGGACAGGGTGTCGACGGTGCTCGAAGCCTTCAACGGGACCGGGCCCTTGACCCTTGCGCAGGTCACCGCCCGGACCAAGCTGCCGCGATCGTCCGTGCACCGTCTGCTCGAACAACTCGCCGGCGCCGGATGGTTGGCACGTTCGCCGGATCAGACCTACGAACTCGGCGTCAAAGCCTACGAGCTCGGTCAAGCGGCGCTGAATCAGAACCGGCTCCTCCAGGGCGCCCGCCCCGTGATGGCCGCCTTCGCGCGCCGGACGGGGTACACCATGCAACTCGGCGTCGTCGACGGCGCCGACACGGTCTACCTCGCGAAAGTCAACGGGCGACTGTCGGGCCCAACCCCGACCGCCGTGGGCCAACGAATCCCAGCACACCTGACTGCGCTCGGGAAAGTGGTACTCGCCTACGCGGAGATCTCGCCGCGACGCATCTCACCTCGAGGTCTGCACACAGACGAGGACGGTGAACTCGTCCGGCGCACCGCGCTCAGCATCACAACGGCGTCGCGATTCGACAGCGAGCTCGCGCAGATCCGCGATCGTGGTGGCGCGTTCGATCGGGGAGAGGCTTTCCCGGGGATCGCCTGCGTCGGTGTGTCGATCGGGCCCCCCGATCACATCTACGGCAACATGGCCGGCCTCTCCATCTGCGGTCCGGTGGGAGCGATCGATCATCGCAAACTCCTCGGCCCGGTCCGGATCGCAGCGCGCGAGATCTGGGACCGGTGTGTCGCAGCCGATCTGGCCGATCACTGATACGCGGCTCTCCACTGTCGTCACCGCCCACCGAGTGGGAGACGTGGGCGACGCGACCCTCCCCCCGGGGCACGATCGAGGCCCAGAGCCCTCGTGTACCGGACAGGGCGACGAGAAGGAGGAACGGATGAATCGATTCGACGGCCGACGGGTCCTGATCACGGGCGCGGGTTCGGGGATCGGCAGGGCCACCGCGCTGCGACTGCTGTCCGAGGGTGCCACCGTGGTCGGGGCCGACGTCTCAAGCGGCGGGCTCGCCGCAACCGCGCAGGCCGCAGCCGACGTCGCCGAACCCGACCAGTTCGTCTCGCGTGCCATCGACATCGGCGACGAGGGTTCGGTACGGGACGGCGTCGCCTTCGCCACCGAACACCTCGGCGGGCTCGACGTACTGGTGAACGCCGCCGGGATCCTCCGCAGTGGACACACCGAGCAGGTCACGCTGCACGAGTGGGATCAGATCATCCGCATCAACCTGACCGGCACCTTTCTGATGATCCGGGAGTCGCTGCCGGCGTTGATCGAATGCGGCCGCGGCGTGATCGTCAATTTCAGTTCCACCTCGGCCAGCTTCGCGCACCCCTACATGGCTGCCTATGCGGCCAGCAAGGGCGGCATCCAATCGATGACGCACACCATCGCGCTCGAGTTCGCCAAGCAAGGCATCCGCGCCGTCTCGGTCGCGCCCGGCAGCATCTCGTCCGGCATGACCTCGGCCCCGGGGTTGCCGGAGGACTCCGACGCATCGCTGTTCATGAAGATGCAACCGGTGGTCCGGATCGAAAATTCTGAACCGCCGGCCATCCCCGGCATGGCCGGACCGGATAAGGTCGCCGGCGTCGTGGCCATGCTGGCCTCCGACGACGGTGCGTTCATCAGCGGCACCGAGATCCGCATCGACGGCGGCAGTCACCTCTGACACGGGTTCGTCGATCGACCTGAGCGGGACATGAAGCCGGGCCGTGGCGCGCATTCTGCCGCGCCACGGCCCGGAGTCTTTGTGGAACATGCGTTCCGGAGGCGGACCGCAGGTCGTCTCGCCGTCAGGCGGGTTCGGCTGCCTGTCCCGCGTCGGCGAGTTGTGAGGCCATGTCCGCGACGGCACGGTAAGCCATGACCATCCCGGAACCGAGCGGTGTCCCAGGGCCTGGATAGACCTCCCCCGAGATCGAAGCCGTGGAGTTTCCGGCCGCATACAGGCCTGGCACCACGCCGTTACCGTCGGACCGGAGCACCGCACCGTCGCCGGTGATCACCGCCCCGCCCTTCGTGCCGAGATCACCGAGCACCATCCGGACCGCGTGGAAGCGCGATCCGTCGAGGGCGACCAGGCACTGGTCGGCCGTCTGCGCACCGAGGAAGAACCGGCCGTATGGGTCCTCGCCACGCTGGAAGTCGTCGTCGCTGCCCTGCGCGGCCAGCTGGTTGAAGCGCTCCACGGTCGCGGTGAGCGCCGCGGCGTCGATCCCGATCGCGGACGCCAGGTCGTCGATCGATGATGCGGTGTGCCACAAGCCGGCCTCGGTCATCTCCGCTCGGTCCGGGGACGGCGCACAGATCGCCGGGAGGTCGTCGCCGGATCGGTCGTCGAAGATGTACCAGAACCCATCACCCTTTCCGGCCAGCATCCGTTCGCGCATCGCGCGGCCCATCTGGTCGTACGGGAGCAGTTCGTTCGCGAAACGGCTGCCCGTCTCGTCGACGATGATCCCCGCGCGCAAGCCGAGCGTGAACACCGCGTGGCCGTTCGGGAAGAGGGTTGCCGGGCACCACCATGACTGGTCGAGCAGATCCAGTGCCGCGTCGACACTCCGGAGCATCGCGAGGGCGTCGCCCGATCCCGTGTCCGGGTGCGAGGAGGTCCACTCAGACGAGGGCATGTGCTGAAGATCGCGCCGCAGCTCGGCGTTGCGTTCGAAGCCGCCGGCCGCGAGCAGGACTCCGCCACGCGCCTGAATCCGGTGTTCGCCGTTCGCACTACGAACCACGACGCCGGTGACCCGTCCTGACTCGTCGGAGACCAGGGACTCGGCGGCGGTCTCCGTGTGAAGCTCTGCGCGTCCGGATCCGTCGAGGGCCAGCAACATCCGCGCGATCCAGGCCTGCCCACCGTCGAGCACAGTACGGTCCATCTCGATGCCGAACTGATCGGTCGGGACCATCGGGCGGATGTCGTGGACTCGAGCCCCCACCTCGTCGGCGGCGATCGGTTTGGCGAAGATGCTCCGCCCGTAGTCCTTTCGGCCCGGCGCTGCGTAGTAGTCGGGGAACGGCCGGTGTTCGAGCGGGATCCCGATCTCGTTCTCGAGGAACTCGGCAACCACCGGACCGGTTTCGATGAACGTGCGCTGCACGTCGGGATCGGTCCTCTCGCCGACAGTGCCTCGGAAGTAAGTGAGCCCATTCTCCACCGAGTCCTCGACGCCGTCGCGCGCGAGGACGTGGTTGCCGGGCAACCACACACTGCCGCCCGAGTAGGCCGAGGTCCCGCCGAACCGGTCCGACTTCTCCACCACACACACCGTCAGCCCGCGCGAGGTCGCCGCGAGCGCGCCGGCCAGTGCGGCCCCGCCCGAACCGATGACGACCACGTCGAAACTGCTGTTCCAAGTCATTGCGCACTCCGTGTTCTGGCGCCGCGCCGGCCGTCCCGGCGTGCGCGGATGTCGATCTCATGCCGGCCGCGCTCCTGGTCACCACCGGCAGCGGCCACGCTAATGGCCGCGTGGTGACCCATACCGTTCCGTTCCCGCTCAGTGGTCCTTGTCACGCCGCGGTTTGCACCCGCCCGACGAACTCCAGTTCGTATCCGTCCGGGTCGGCGATCACCCCGATCGTCATCCCGTACTCGGGATACTCGGTGGCCTCGGTGATCACCCTGCCGCCGAGCCCGCAGGCCTGGCGCATGATCGCCGCCGGGTCGTCGGTGTTGAGGACGAACTTGCGCAGCGCGTCACTGTGATCGGCGGGTGCGGACGCCGTGGCGTCGGCGGGCAGGATGAGTTCGAGGCCCGCCGAGCCGGCGCGGACGATCGCCGCGGTGAACGAGGGCGTGGTGAACTCGCGCTCCATCTCGAAACCGCAACCTTTCGTGTAGAACTCGACCGACCTCGTCAGATCGCCGACCCGGATCGCGGTGAGCGAGAGAGTGACCGCGCCGCCGCTCATCGCGTCTGCGACCCACCGTTGAAGTCGAGGGTCTGGCCGGTGATGCCGCCTGCCTCGTCGGAGGCGAGGTACGCACAGAACGCCCCGACCTCGATCGGGTCACCCAGCCGGCCGATCGGAATGGTCTTCAGGATTGTTTCGATCATCTCCGGCGGCATCTTCTCCTCGAGGTTCTTCTGATGACCCAGCGCCACGATGTTGGCGGTGATGCCGTACTGGCCGGTTTCGGCGGCCAGATGCCGAATGAACCCCTCGATACCGCTCTTCCCGGTCGCGTACATCGTCTGGTTGATGTTCTGACCGGTGCGCGCCGAGCCGGACGAGATCTGGACGATCCGCCCCCACCCGGCGTCGCACATTCCATCGATCGCGGCCTTGATGCAGTTCATCGCGCCGAAGATGTTGAGGTCGATGGGGGCTCGCCATTCCTCGGGCGCCAGGTCACGGAAAGGCTTGATCATTCGGCCTTCCGCAACGCCGGCATTGTTCACCACGATGTTCACCTGCCCGCCGAGCTCGGCTTCGGCGGCACGGATGCTGTCGACGGTGGCGCCGTAGTCGACGACGTCGAAGGGTGCGGCTACGGCGCGGTTGCCTTCCTCGACGATCACGGCGGCGACCTTCTCCGCGCGGTCGGCGTGAAGATCGTTGACGATCACCGACGCTCCCTGCCTGGCGAGCACTTTCGCGATCCCTTCGCCAACGCTCTGTCCCGCGCCGCTGACGAACGCGACCCGTCCGGTGAGATCAAACATGTGATTTCCCTTCTTGCCGGCCACTGTCCTGCGGCCGATAGGAGATTCGACGTGGCCCACCCTCGCCCACCGAAAGGCTCGCGAGAGTGACCACCGATCAGTAACGGCGGCCGATTCCGCCGTCGTGGTAGAGCGAGGCTCCGGTGACGAAGCGAGCTTCCTCGGAGGCGAGATAAACGAATGCGTGTGCAGTGTCCTCGGGCCGGCTGCTCGTGTTCAGTGGTGCGGCACTCGCGATAGCAGCCTCGGCTGCGTCCCGATCGGACCACAGACCGCTGTCCACATACTCGACGAGCGCCTCTTCGATCAACGGCGTCATGGTGAGGCCCGGGTGCACCGAGTTGACGCGGACCCGCTGCGGCCCCAATTCATCTGCGGCACACAGTGTGAGCATTCGTCCGGCGGCTTTCGACACCGAATAGGCGAGATTGTTCGGATTGGACATGTACGAGGACATCGACAGGTTGTTGATGATCACGCCGCCACCGGCGAAGCGCTCGTGTGCGGCGAGCAACTGCTCGAGGCACGCCTGCATACCGAGCAGCAGCGCGTCGTGGTTGACCGCCATCACCCTGCGGATGTCCTCGAGGCTGCTGCCGGCGACCCCGCCGTGGACCGAGATCCCCGCATTGTTGACGAGAACGTCGACGACCCCGAACGCCTGGACCGTCGCATCGACGACCGTCGCCCAGCCGTCTGCAGAGGTGACATCGTGTTGCAGGAGCAGGAATCGTCCCTCGCCGAACTCTGCGCTCATCCGCTCGTTGATCTGTTCGGCGTCGTCGGTGCGGAAGTCGGTTCCCACGACGCCCGTGCACCCCTCGCGTAGAAACGCTTCGCACACCGCGAGACCGATGTTGCCCACTCGTCCCGCGCCGGTGACGATGGCAACTTTTCCGTCGAGTCTTCTCATCTCAATCCTTGTTTCGTCGTCCGGCCTGAACGCGGGTGGGCGGAGTGCGTACTCGCGTCGTACCCGAAACCGGACAGTAGTGACGCAGGCAACATCTGCCCGGCCTCATCCCATTCAGCGGGCGACCAGCGGATGGTTGCGGGAGATTGGATGTCTTTTTGTATCCAATCTTGTAGAGTCGGCGCCATGACTTCCGATCCAGTCGCCTCCGAGGCCGTCGGCAACCCTGAACATCCCTCTGTCGTAACAGCTTTCGCAGATGGCGTCGCCCGCCTGACGCTCAACAACCCGCGCCGCAAGAACGCGATCAGTCTCACCATGGCGACGGGGATCGATGAGTTCTGCGACCGGGTGATCGACGATCCGACGATCGGAGCCGTGGTCGTCGATGCTGCGGGCCAGTACTTCTGCAGCGGCGCCGACACTCGCGATCTGGCGACCTCGTCGTCCGATCCGGCGTCGCCAGAGGCGGTCTCACGTACCTCGGCCGTCTATGGCGCGTTCGTGCGGGTCGGGTCGCTGCCCGTGCCGACCATTTCCGTGGTGGTGGGCGGCGCAGTCGGTGCCGGACTGAATCTGGCCATGGCCACCGACATTCTCGTCACGACACCGGACGCGATTCTCGACAGTGGATTCCTCGCGCGCAGCATCCATCCCGGTGGCGGTCATCTGTCTCTGCTCGGGCGGGCAGTGGGGTGGTCGACGACAATTGCCATGGCCGCCTGCGGACAGAGCCTCACCGGCGCCGAGGCGGTCGCGAAGGGCCTTGCACACGCTGCGGTCCCCGCCGAGGAATTGCCCGCGCTCGTCGACGGGCTGACCGGCCCGGCCGCACGTGATCCCGAGCTGACACGTCGGATCATGACCAGCGCCCGGCTCGAACTGGGTCCGCCGGCGGTCAGCTGGTCTTCGGCCCTGGAGATCGAGCGCGGCGTGCAGATGTGGTCGATGTCGCGAAAGGGGCAGCAAGCCTGGTCCTCGCGGGGACCGAACCGGTGACGGCCACCTCCTCGCCGCGGCGGTCGGTGACCACCGACGACCTCGACTCACTCCGGTCCGAGATTCGCGCATTCCTCCGCGACGAGATCGATAGTGGCGGTTTCGTTCCCGATGTCGACAGCTGGATGACCGGATTCGACCCCGGCTTCAGTAGCCGTCTGGGCGAGCGTGGGTGGGTCGGGATGACCGTGCCGACCGAGTACGGCGGCCACGGCCGCACGCCGGTCGAACGTTTCGTGGTCACCGAGGAGCTGCTCGCACACGGCGCTCCCGTGGCCGCCCACTGGATCGCCGACCGCCAGATGGCACCGGGCATCCTCGCGAACGGAACCGAGGAGCATAAGCGGCGATACCTGCCCGGGATCGCTTCCGGCACGACCTTTTTCGCCATCGGCATGAGTGAGCCGGACGCCGGTTCCGACCTGGCTGCCGTTCGCACACGCGCCGTCGACAATGGTGACACCTGGACAATCAGCGGCACCAAGGTCTGGACCACCGGCGCCCACCTCGCGCATGCGATGGTGCTGCTGGCACGCACCGACGGCGTCCCCGAGGACCGACAACAGGGGCTGTCCCAGCTCGTTGTGGACCTCCCCCACCCGGAGATCGAGATCCGGCCCATCCGGAGCATCGACGGGCAGGCGCATTTCAACGAGGTCATCTTCCACGACGCGGTCGTCGACAAGTCGGCGCTGCTCGGCGAACGCGGTCGCGGCTGGGCCCAGGTCATGGGCGAACTCGCCTTCGAGCGTTCCGGACCGGAGCGGTACCTGAGCACGATGCCCCTGCTCCGCGCCTGGGCCGGCCAACTGCGAGCACACGGCGCGACACCAGAGCAACGCACCACACTCGGAACGCTCACCGCCGTGGCGTGGGCACTGCGCGGAATGTCGCTGCAGGTGGCCGACGAGCTGTCCGCGGGGGGCAAGCCGGATGTCCTCGCCGCGATGGTCAAGGACCTGGGCTCCACCTTCGAGGGTGATCTGGTGAATGCGATCCGCAGCTCCTCCGGGACCATCGCACGCCGCGACGGAGGCACCCCGCTCGAACGCCTGCTCGCGCAGAGTGTCCTGCACACACCGGCTTTCACCCTGCGGGGCGGAACGAACGAGATCTTGCGCGGGATCGTCGCGCGTGGATTGGGGATCCGATGAGCGACCTGGCCGATGAATTGACCGCGACGACCCGCTCGATGCTGGACCGCATCGACATCGACACCGAGACCCCCGCTCGGGGGGTGACGGACGCACTCTGGGCCGCCCTGGTCGAGGCGGGCTTCACCGCGGTGGACGTCCCGGCCGAGGCCGGCGGCCACGGATGCGACACCTCCGACGCGATCGCGGTGCTGTCCACGGTGATCGGGAGCGGCGCACTCGTCCCGTTCATCGAACATGCGATGCTCGCCGCATGGTTGTCCGGAACGACCGGACATGAACTCGGTCAGGGCACCGCGACAATCGGGGTGGCCGACGCCGGATTCGCCGTCGACGAATCCGTCGAGCCACTGCGCGTGACCGGCATCGTTCGCGACGTCGTGCACGTGTCCGCGGCGTCATCGCTCGTCATCTTTGTCCCCGAGACCGAGAACTCAGGCGCGAGCGTGGCGACCATCTCGCTGGCCCAGGACGGCGTGTCGGTGACCGCAGGGAGCGACCTCCTGGGCGCCTCGATCGGCACCGTCACCCTGGACTCCGTCCCGGCGACCACTGCGGACTGCCCGGTCACCGCCGCCGACCTGAGACAGCGCGGTGCGCTCGTGTATGCCGCCGCGATGGCGGCGGCTGCCGGAACGGTCCGCGACCGGACCGTGCACTACGCCTCCGAGCGGACCCAATTCGGCAGGCCGCTGACCAAGTTCCAGGCGATCCAGCAACGACTCGCTTCGATGGCCGCATCGACGACCATGATGGAGATCGCGTGCCGCCGGGCCGCCGCGGTGGCGTCGAGTGATCCGCGACCCGCGCGAACTGCCACTGCGGCCGCGAAAGTCGTAACATCGCTCTACAGCCACGAGGTCGCTGCGGCGGGTCATCAGATCCACGGTGCCATCGGCTTCACCTCCGAGCACGCGCTCGGACGCTCGACCACCGCGTTGTGGGCGTGGCGCGACCGCTACGGCACCGAGCGAGAGTGGGCGGACGTGATCGCCGCACAGATCCTCGACGAGGATTCCGACCCGTGGGACCTGATCAAGGGCACCGCAACGACTTCGGGCATCGAACCGCCATCGACAGAACGGACTTCGCAGTGAGCACGACGATTTCGGTCGGCGACGACACCGCGCCCGAGCCGACGCCCGCGGTGAACCCGCGGGCCGCTTGGCGGGCCGCCGACACCGCCGCGGGCAACGGCGTACTGACCGGCGTCCGCGTCCTCGATCTGAGCCGGGTGCTCGCCGGACCCTACTGCGCACAGACGCTCGCCGACCACGGTGCCGAGGTGATCAAGGTCGAGGCCCCGAGCGGCGACGAGACCCGTGGCTGGGGGCCGCCGTTCGTCGACGACGACACCAGCAGCGCGTACTACAACAGCCTGAACCACAGCAAAGAGAACATCTGCCTGGATCTGCGGACCGATGAGGCACGCGCGGTCCTCGCCGACCTTCTCGCGGGAGCCGACGTGGTGATCGAGAACTTCAAGGCGGGCACCATGGCCCGCTGGGGCTTCGATTACGAGACGGTCCTCGCCGAGCGGCATCCCGGGCTGGTGTATTGCCGCATCACCGGCTTCGGTGTGGACGGACCGATGGGCGGGCTTCCAGGCTACGATGCGGTACTCCAGTCGTTCGGCGGTTTGATGAGCATCAACGGCTACCCCGACGGCAGCCCGCTGCGCGTCGGGGTTCCCATCGTCGACATCGTCGCGGCGAACATGGCGGTGAGCGGCATCCTGCTGGCTCTCTTCGCGCGCGAACGCAGCGGACGCGGACAACTTGTCGACATGACCCTGCTCGACTCGGTCATCTCGCTTCTCCATCCCCATGCGGCGAACTGGATTGCCGGCGGCGAAATCCCGCAGCGCACCGGGGACTTCCACCCCACCGTCGTGCCCTACCAGGTCTTTCCCGCCCGCGACGGCGACTTCTTCGTCAGCGCCGCCAACGACCGCCAGTTCCGTTCTCTGGTCGAAACACTCGACATCGGACACCTCGCCGACGATCCCCGCTTCGCCTCCAACAAGGACCGCTACGCCCACCGTGAGATCCTCGCGGCCACACTGGGAGAACGCATCGCCGAGCACGATCGCGCCGACCTCGCCGTCCGCCTCGAAGCCGCCGGGGTGCCCGCCAGTTCGGTGAACACCATCGACGAAGCCCTCACCTCGGCACAGGTTCGGCACCGTGGCCTGTTCCTCGAGACCGACGACTATCGCGGTGTCGGAGTGCCGATCTCGCTGAGCGACGCAGGTCACCGGTCACCACGTCCGGCAGCGGCCAGGGGCGCGCACACCGGTGAGGTCCTCGAAGCCATGGGATACGACGCCGAGCGGTTGTCGATGCTGCGCACTGCGGGGGTGTTCGGCGACGCATGACCGGTGTTGCGATGGGCGGCGATTCGGGCAAGCCCGCGGTGTCACGTGCGGCCACTCGCGTCGTCGCCGAACTCGAGCGGATGATCGTCACCGGTGAACTGCTTCCCGGACAGCCGATCCGGCAGGAGCTGATGGCCGAACGCCTCGGTGTCAGTCGGCTACCCATCCGTGAGGGTCTCCGCCAGCTCACCTCTGAGGGGCTTGTTCAACACGAGCACAACGTCGGTTACACCGTCGCGCGGCTCAACCAGTCGGAGTTCGACCAGATCTACCTCATGCGAGCCGCTCTCGAGCGGGAGGTCCTCGCCGTGCTGCCGAGACTCGACGAAGCCGCGCTCGACCAGATCAGCGAACTCCGCGATCTCGTCGCGGAAGCGGCCGAGGCCGCCGACATCCTCGAGATGCGGCTGCGCAACCAGACGTTCCACTTCGCGGTCTTCGAGCGGTCGCCTCTGTCCCTGGTCGTCGCGGAGTTGCGGCGACTCTGGAACCTGGCCATGCCCTATCACGCCGCATATCTGTACGACGCCGACGTACGCCGCAAGGTGTGCGCGGAGCACGACGACATGGTCGATGCACTCGTCGCCGGCGACAACCACCGTCTGATCGAGTTGATGAACGTCCACCGTCAGGGCGGCGAGACGAGCACGGGTGTGATGCTGGGCGCCGTATCACCGACATCGACGGGCGAGCTACCGGAATCGTGACGGCCCCATCAGAGCCCGCGGAATAGCCGGACACCGTGCTCCACGACATGACCGAGGTGACACCAGAGATGACCGCAAGTACACCGCACGACGCCGGCCCGCCCTGGGATCCGGACGTCGCCGTGATCGTCGACCGGATGATCGCGGCAGGTGCGCCCGCCTCATGGCAGCGCGGCGTCGAGAAGACCCGGGAGATGCTCGAATCGATAGTGCGGCCACCGGGCCCGGACATGGCTTCGGTGGAAGATGCGTCCGCCGACGGGCCACACGGGCCGATCCCGTTGCGGATCTACCGCCCCCACATCGCGCCGGCCGTCGGAGCGCCCGCACTCGTCTGGTATCACGGCGGCGGCATGATCATGGGTTCGCTCGACTCGTTCGACCGACTCGCGCGCGATGTGGCCCATGCCACCGGTGCGGTGTTGATCAACGTGGACTATCGCCTCGCTCCCGAACATCGTTATCCCGCAGGCAATGACGACGCTTACGCCGCACTCGAGTGGACCCACCACCGAGCAGGAGACCTCGGCCTGGACACGTCGCGCATCGGGGTCGGCGGCGACAGCGCCGGTGGCGGGCTCGCCGCGTCCACCGCGTTGCGCAGTCGGAACACCGGTGGCCCGCGAATCGCGCAGCAGGTCATGTTCTATCCCGGTGTCGCACGCCGCGACGACACCGCGTCGATGCGCGACTTCGGCGACAGCGTGTTCCTGACCGCCGAGGACATCGACTGGATGAAGAACATGTACCTGGGCGAGGACCCGTCGCAGGACGACGAGTACGGTACGCCGGCGATCGCCGAGAGCCTGGCCGGTCTCCCGGCGGCGATCATCGCCGTCGGACACGGCGACCCGATCCGCGACAGCGTCGAGCTGTACGGTGACCGGCTGCGCGATGCGGGAGTCCAGGTCGCGCAACTGCGGTATCCCGGTGTCGGACATGGGTTTGCGATGCAGACCGCGTCGGTGGCGCGGGCGCGCCTGGCAATGGCCGAGGTCGGCGCACTGGTCGCTGCGCGATTCGCCTCTCAGACGCACTGACGTCAGGAGGCGAATCGGCGCCGCGCAGGGTCGGCAGCGAGGAAGGTCAGGCCCGAACCGGCGCCAGCAGCTTCTTGAGGGGTATCGACATGTCGCTGAGCATCGCTGCGGACGGACGGAACCCGCGGGCCAGGGCCGACCGGAGTGCGACGAAGTCGGCGGGCGCGTTCAGACACTCGGCCGCGACGAGCGCGTCGTCGGCGAAGTACAGCGCGACGCGGCGACGGGGACGTTCGGGATCGACCCGGATGAGCACCGACGAGTGCCCGCCGATGAGCCCTACGATCTGCAGCTTCTGATCGCCCTGATCCGACCAGAACCACGGCGTTCCGCGCGGCGGGACCTCCGTGCCGGCGATCACATTCGCCGCGATGGTCGCCTGCTCTGTGGCGTTGTCCACCGATTCCAGTCGGAATCGCCGACCGCTCTCGGCGACGTGAACGGTGCAGTCGCCGATGGCGAGTGTCTCTCCATCCGACGCGAGGCAGTTGCCGTCGACGACGACACCCCCGTCGGTGTCGAGACCCAGCTCTTCGGCGAGCTCGGTACGCGCACTCGCCCCTACGCCGACCAGGACCGTTGCGGCCGGGATCACCCGCCCGTCGTCGAGGCGAACCCCGACGAGGCCTCCACCATCGGCGACGATCTCGACCGGCACGGCGCCCAGTTCGACGTCGGTCGCCATCGCCCGATGGGCGGACAGCAGGGTCTCGGCCGTCGACGGCCCGACCGCCCGCGCGAGGAGGCGATCGCCTGCCTCGATCACCGTGACGTCGGCACCGAGACCCCGTGCGGTGGCGGCGACCTCGAGCCCGATGAAACCTCCGCCGATCACCGCGACCGGGCCCTGAGCCACCCGCGACAGGAGACGGTGCGCGTCGTCCATCTCGCGGAGTACCAGGACGTCGGGATGGTCCGCCCCCGGCAGGTCGAGGGTTCGCGCGCGTGCCCCCGTCGCCAGGACCAGTCGGTCAACCGAGAGTGTCTCCGTATAGTTCTCGCGAATCATCTCGAGCGCGTACCGCCCATCGGTGCGCGTGACCCCGGCGACATGGGTCCCGATGCGGAGCTCGATGCCGTTGTCGCCGTAGTAGGAGGGGTCGCGCAGCAGCACCGAATCCGCAGAGGCCTCCCCCTTGAGCATGGTCTTGGACAGCGGCGGACGCTGGTACGGAAGGTGGGTCTCGTGCGAGATCAGCGTGAGGTCACCGGTATACCCGACAGCGCGCAACCGATCGGCGAAGTGGACCGCGGCGTGCGAGGCACCGACCACCGCCACGCTGCGCGGGGTCGGCGCCTGCGAACCGGTGCGGCGGTCGGGTCCGACGCGCACGTCAGACCTGCTCGTCCGGAATGGTGACATGGACATCGACGCCCTCGGACAGGGTGAGCTGACAGGAAAGCCTCGAGTTGTCCTCCCGGTCGGAGGCCGTGCACTCGAGCATGTCGTCCTCGTCCTCACTCGGTGCGGCGAAGTTGTCCATCTCGGTCGGGTCGAGATAGACGTGACAGGTCGCGCACGACAGCGTCCCGCCGCACTGGCCGACGATCCCGCTCACGCCGTGACGGACTGCTGTCGCCATCACCGAGTCACCAACCGATGCGTCGATGATCTTCTCGGCGCCGTCCGGTTGTGTGTAGAACACCTTGGGCACGAGGTCCTCCTACCAGGTGACGGGGAGGTTGGTGACCGGCTGGGTGAGGTTGGTGTCGTCGACGACGACCTCGCCGGCAAGTCTCAACTCCGGGAAGCGCTTGAACAGTTCGGCGAGACCCACCTGCATCTCCATACGTGCCAGCGGCGCGCCGAGGCAGTGGTGCAGTCCGTAACTCAGGGTCAGATGCGGATTGTTGGGACGGGTGACGTCGAAGGGCTCCGCATCACTCTCGATCACGATCCCGTCGTGATTGGTGGATGCCGGGTCGACCAGGACGGCCTCGCCTTCGGCGATGAGGTGCCCGTCGATCTCCACATCCTCGGTGGCGACGAACGGAACCAAACCGCTTCCCCCGGCGATCTTGTCGTCGATGGCGAAGCGACCGAAACGAAGCACCTCTTCGACGGTCGTGGGTGCCAGACCGTCCGGGTCGCCCAAGAAGACCTTCAGCTGCTCGGGGTTCCGCAACAACGTGAGTACGCCCAAGCAGATGAAGTTCGCGGTGTTGTCGAAGCCGGCGATCACCAACAGCATGGCGATGGGCAGGATTTCACCGTCGGTGAGGCTGTCGTCCTTGTCGCGGGCGTTGGCGAGGTCGCTGATCAGATCCTCGCGCGGGTCCTGTCGCCGTTTCTCGATCAGCTCGACGATGTAGCCGAAGAGCTCGGCCATGTTCGACATGACCTCGTCTTCGGACATGTTCGAGGTGGACAAGCTCGCCGAGCTCCACTTCTGGAACTTCGCCCGGTCCTCCGGGGGTACCCCGAGCAGGTTCGAGATCATCTGGATCGGTAGCGCGACAGCGTATTCGGCGACGAGATTGACGGGGTCGAGGCTCTCGCCCCTCTTGTCGATCATCGCATCGATCAGCTGGTTGGCGTACTCGACCGCCGAATCCCGCATGGCCTTGACCCGCTTCGGGGAGATGGAGCGCTGCACCAGCTTCCGCAGCTTCGTGTGGTGGGGCGGGTCCTCGAACTGAAGGGTCGACTTCAGGAAGTCGGGGAACTCGACGAAGTACGGGACCACCCGCTCGCCGGTACGGAACGGCTTGCGGACGAACCGTCCGTCACCGAGCATCTCGCGGGCAGCTGCGTTGCGGTGGATGACCCAGACGTCCCCGCCGTAGGGCATCGTCATCTTCGTCATCGGACGATCGGCGGCGATCGCCCGATAGCGCGCGGCGGCCTCGTTCGGCGGTACGGCGGCGAACGGATACTCGGTGCTCGTCGTCGGAGTGGCTTCGGTTGTGCTCATGTCGATACTCCAGAAATCGGGGCTGTTCGGACGGTCAGGAGACCGGCATCTGGGCGGGCGCGACGACCTGCGGGATCGCGTCGGGGGTGACGGCCATGATCTGTTCCCACTGCTCGGCGACGGTCTCGACGGTGAGCGAGGGATCGTGGATGCCCACGGTGTTCACGAGCGCGAGCCGGTTCACGATGCCGCCGGCGACGTTGAACACCTCACCGGTCACCTCGCACGACGGGTGCACAAGGAACGCGGCCACCGGGGCGACATGCTCCGGGAGCAGCTGAGTTCGCATGTACTCCATGATTTCCGGCGAGAGCGTGTCGGCGGCGGCTTCGGCCATCCGGGTACCTGCGCCGGGGGCAATGGCATTCACCTTGACGCCCGCTTCGAGGCCCTCGAGCGCGAGATTGCGGGTGAGGCCGAACAACGCACCCTTCGACCCGCCGTAGTGCGACATGCCGGGGTTGCCCAGCATCGCCTGCGAGATCGTGTTGACCACGCGCGGGGCCGGCGACTCGAGCAGATGCGGCCACGCGGCGCGCAACAGCCGCATCGGTCCGAGGTAGTGCACGTCGAGGTGGCGCTGGTACTCCTCGTCGGGCACGTCACGGAATGGTGCCGCCCGCACGATTCCCGCGTTGTTGATCACGGCGTCGAGCCCCCCGAAGTTCGAGATCGCGGCGTCGACGAGCGCGGTTGCACCCTCATCGGTCGTGATGTCGGAGTTCACCGCGACCGCCTTGCCGCCGGCTGCGGCGATCTCCGCGACGACGTCGGCGGCCGGGTCACCCGATTCCACCCCGGAGCCGTCGGTGGTCGAGCCGAGGTCGCCGACCACGACCGAGGCGCCACGCGAGGCCAGAAGGAGCGCATGTGCGCGGCCGATGCCGCGGCCCGCGCCGGTCACGATCACGACGCAATCGGTGAAGTCGAGTTGTGCTGTCATTTGTCGTCCTTGAAATGGGTCGAAACGATGAGGTGGGCGATACGAGGAGATGAACAACCGGTCCGGCCGGGTCAGGGCCGCGTGTGGCCGCCATGGTGCTTGACGTCGGCGACGAAGATTCCGCCGAGAGCCTCACGTGCGGACTTCTCGAAGTCGAAGACCTCGTACCCGACCGTCATGTAGAGGGTGCTGCGATCGGGGCCTCCGAGAAGGCATGCGGACGCAATTCCACTCTCGAGCGGCATCGGGACCGCGTCGGTCAGACCGTTTTCGGTGAACCGTGCGACGTGTCCGCCACCCGGCATCGCTACCCAGACCCCGCCTTCCTCATCGAGGCCGATCCCGTCCGGCATGAACGGGCAGGTGACGAAATCCCTTGCTTTCGAGAGTGATCCGTCGGCGGCACGGTCGATCACGGTGATCTTCTGCGCCATCACCTCGGCCACGAAGAGTCGGGCGCCGTCGGCGCTGATCGCGATACCGTTGCCGCAGTTCATTTCCGGGATTCCCGCCGGTGTCGCGACGGCGCCGTCGGGCTCGACGACGATCAGCGGCGAGGTGATCGGCGTCTCCCCTTGGAAGATGTCGAAGCCGAGTTGGGTGATGTAGGCCCGACCATCGGCGTCGACGACCATGTCGTTGACGGCCTTGATCGCGAACTCGCTGAGGTCGGCGTACACGGTGAGGTCATCCGACCCGTCACCGCCGTGGACGAGAACCTTCTGCTCGTGCATGGAGTTCACGATCAGACGACCATCCGGCAACCACCCGAATCCGCCCAGGCAGATCGGGACATCGGTGTCCGCGGCACGCCCGGTCGCATCGATGACCACGGTCGCGTTGCCATCGGCGTCGAGGGTCTTGAGCGTGCCTGTGTACATATCGGAGAACCAGAAGGTCCCCTCGTGCCAACGCGGGCATTCCGGCCAGGAGTACCCGGTCGAGATCTTGCGGGCCGCGAAGGTGGGCGCGTCCGCGGCGGCAACGGCCGCTGCGACGGTATCGACGGGACTGGTCATCGGTGAACCTTCCGTGGGTCTGGCTGTTGAGAAATGTTGTGCGAGAGTCACTGCGAGCTTCCCGGCGGTGGGCGTCGCAGGCCGCTACGGCGTAATCCGCTTCCGCCGCCCCGACTGCTCTCGACGTTGGATTCGCGTCGCCCATACCCCGCCCGGCTCGTCGCCGGAGACCGTGAACTGGGTCACAGGGATGCGCACGGGACGAACACTAGGTGCTCATCGGCGGGGCGGTCGGGCGCGTCCCATTCAGTGGACACCGACCGCCGCCCCGCGTCGCGTGGCACCGTTTCAGTCAGGGACGGTCTCGGGGTACACCCGCGCGAACCACGCTCGCTGTTCGTCGTCGAAGGTGCCGAGTTCCATCGCCCGCCGACCCCAGGCCTTGATCAGATCCAGGAAACTCGTGACGTCGTAGACATCCTGCTGTTGCGAGAACTTCCCGTCTCCCGCGTAGGTGAGGACGCTGATGTGCGGGGTTCCGAATCGACTCCCGTCACCGGGATCGCTCATCACGTTGTCGAGCCGTGCCACGATCGTCCCGTTGGTCTCGTCGATGACGTGCCAGTACTCCGGGAAGCTTTCGGTGTGCGAACCCGGGAACGTCGCGAGGCTCGGTTCGGCCCACGCCCAGATCCCCTCCTTGCCCTTCAGTTCCCCCGCCATCTGCTCGTGATAGACGACATCGTCGGTGAACAGGTCGAGGAAGTCCCGCCAGCTCCCCTCCCCCGAACCCGCACGATTGATGGTGGCGAACCACGTCTGATACGCCTCTTCGAGTTCCTGTCGTGTCCATGTGTTTGTCATACGTCGGACGCTATTTCCGGAGGTCCGCTCGCCGCCGCCTCTGTGTCCGGTCACCGGGAGCAATTCGAACGACGTTTTCGCAGCGCAGACTTCGGCGTCGAGTCCTGTCCCGGTCAGCGGAAGTGTCGCTCGACGCCGACCGCCCTCCGCGATCGAATGCAGTGGACTTCACACGATGTCAATCTCCTCATCCGACAACAGCAGAGGGCCAATCCGTGTCGTCACTTCCCCACTCAGACAACAACAGTCAGATTCAACCCGAAGTCGTTGACTCCTGGCGAGCTCCGGGATGGTCGCCCCGAGTCTGCTTCGGGCTCGCCGCGATCGTGGCACTCCTCGAGGTCTGCTCGATTTCTTACATGATGGTCTCGACAGCGCTACCCGCCATCAGTCGCAGCTTCCAGACCACGCAAACCGCGTGGATGGTGACAGCGTTCATGCTGGCCGGCGCAGTTGTCTCGCCCATCGTGGCCAAACTCGCGGACCTCCATGGCAAACGATTGATGTTGCTTGTCTCTGTGGCGATCGCCGCGCTGGGCGCGCTGGTTTCGGCGATGGCGGCAAACTACGCGATGATGGTTGCCGGACGTACCTTCTTCGGCTTCTTCGTCCCGTGCATGTTCCTGAGCTACCTAATCATCCGCGATGTGTTCCCGGCCCGCACCGTTCCGCTGGCCATCAGTATTGTCACCAGCGGCCTGGGACTCGTAGCGATTCCCGCACCGTTTCTGACCGGTTGGCTGATAGACACCTTCGGTTTTCGCAGCATCTTCTGGTTCATGTTGTGCGCAATGGTGCCGTTCGCCGCCCTGGTGCGCTTTCTGGTCCCGGAATCTCCGGTGCGCGTGCACGCTCGGGTCGACACCACTGGGGCCGCCCTGCTCGGCGCCGGTATCGCGGCCGTTCTCGTTGCAGTGAGTTTCGGCCCCTCGTGGGGTTGGGCATCGGGCTCGACGCTGGCGTTCCTGCTCGGCGGAATCGCCCTTCTGTGCGGATGGTTCGTCTTCTCCCGCGTGCTACCCGAACCGCTGATCGACACATACGTGCTCGCGCGACGACCTGTGCTGCTGACGACGCTGATCGCCGGAGTGGTTTATGGCGTCTCCGGACTCACCGGCGTGTTGCTACCGCTGTTGATCATGACTCCACCGTCCCTCCAACTGGGCTATGGCTGGGGTTACGACACCACGACCTACGGCATCTACAAACTTCCTGTCGTCATCGCGATCGTCGTGGGCGGTCTACTCGTCGGCTGGCTGGTGACGCGCGGCCTTCGTCCGCGCCTCACTGTTGTTGTCGGACTCGCGCTCAGCGCGTGTGGATTCGGATTGTTGGCCGTCGACCATCACTCGTTGCTGACCATCGTGATCGGCGCCGGGCTATGCGGATTCGGGCAGGGCATGGGATACGCATCCGTCCCGAATCTCCTCATCGAATTCGTCGAACCCAGACACCAGGCGACAACGGCGAGCGTGATGTCGGTGAACCAGGGAGTGTTCACTGCCGTCATCACCGTGGTGGTATTCGCGGTACTGAACAACTCTCACATAGCTGTGGTAGCCGAGGGCGCGAGTTTCTACGACTCGTCCGGATTCACCACGGTTTACCTCGTCATCGCCGCAGTCGCGGTAGCAGGGCTGCTGATGGCGCTGACATTGCCGAGACCGGTGGGCGCGGCCCACCCTGATCTCTCTTCGAAACACGCTGACAGGTGACCAGCAACAGCTCGGTATCGGAAGGGGGACCCGCCCATGCGAACCCTCACCAGCCTCGATGAGATGAGATCGGCCATAAGCGAAGAACTCGGTTCCAGTGCCTGGCTGGAGATTTCGCAGGAACGCATCGATGCGTTCGCGAACGCGACCGGCGATCACCAGTGGAATCATGTCGATCCGGACAGGGCCGCGGCGGGCCCATTCGGGTCCACCATTGCACACGACAATCTGACCATGTCGTTGCTGTCGTCGCTGATCGGAGGCATCTTCGCGATCGAAGGTCCGAGGCTGACACTGAATTACGGAATCAACAGCCTTCGGTTTCCGAACCCGGTCAGAGTGGGTGCTCGTGTCCGCGCGAACGCGGTGTTCACCTCGGTCGAGGAAACACCGAAGGGCGTCCGACTGATCATCACCACGACGGTTGAGATCGAGGGTGAGACCGAACCGGCCTGTGTAGCCCAGAATCTGCGGCTCCTGATCTTCTGAGGGAATCGACGAGACCGTGGGCGAATGGCGCTCCAGGACAACGAAAAGGGACCGTGATGACAACTTCGACACACTCGGCAGTCGACTGGATAGGTCGCGATCTGGGCTCGCGCACCGTGCACTGGGACGAACGCGACGCGATCTTGTTCGCATTGGCTGTCGGTGCGCGCGCCGATGATCTCGACCTCGTGTACGAGCGGGAGCTCCGCGTGCTCCCGACCTTCGGACTCACCCTCGGTCAGTGGGCCCCGGACGAGCTCGGCTCACAGGGAGCGTTTCCCGTCGGGACGTCGCTTCACGGCTCCCAGCAGCTCATCGTCCACGACGAGCTGCCGCCCGCGGGTCAGGCGACGCTTTCCGCACGAGTCGACAACGTGTGGGACAAGGGTTCGGCGGCGATCTTCGACGTCAGCGTGAGCTGTGACCACTTCACCGCCGTGTGGTCCATCTTCGCCCCGGGTTGCGGCGGCTTCGGCGGCGACCGCGGCCCGAGTGGTGCTGCCGCCGAAGCGCTCTCGCCCGCAACCTCGGTGCGCACCGCCGAGAACGCAGCGGCGCTCTACCGTCTGTGCGGAGATCGCCACGCAATACACATCGACCCGGCGGCCGCACGTGCGATCGGCCAGGACCGTCCGATCCTGCACGGCCTGGCCACCCTCTCCACCTCGGTTGTGGCACTGGCGCGGCACCGCGGCGCTCATCCCGCCGATCTGGCCTCGCTCTCGGGACGGTTCCGGTCGGTTGTCCTCCCGGGCGACGAGCTTCGCATCGACGTGACCGACTCCCCGACAGACGGATTCGTCGTGTCCGGGCCTCAGGGAGTCGTCATCGACAACGCGGTCGCCACCTTCGGGCCCTGACCGGACGGCTGGGCCGGCAGCAACCCGTTTCCGTGTTCATGGCCTGGTCTGCGTTTCAACAGGACTGAACATTCGAAACTGCCTTTCTCATGACTTGGCGTCGGCACTGGCGATGCACGGCAACGGACCAGCGTGGATCATCACCGCTGGCTGGCGATGACGTCCTCGGGCGCCCAGACCGCGCGCATGCTCGTGATCTTGAGATCGTCATCGAACGTCATGACATCGATGGGCTCCACGACAACCGTCTGGTCGGGCAGGTGCGAGGTGACGCGGAAGTGGAAGGCCGCGGTCGACCCGCCGGACCGGACGGTCAGCAACTCCGCGGTCGAATCGATGGAGTCCAGCGCGCTGTAGAACTTCTCGATCTGCGCTCGACCGACTTTGATCTCGGAACCGACCGGATCCTCGAGCGTCGCATCCTCGGCATACAACGCGGCGATCTCGGCCGACGTACCGGTGCTGACAGTTGTGATGTACCCGGCAACAGCATCACGGATCTGGTTGGTTGAGGGAGGCATGAAACTCCTGTCGAGTAGTCTCGCGCATCCACTACGGCCTCTGCGCGGCCCCTTGGAAGGGCTCACGTCATCGAATCAGCGGGTTCGGCCCGACGACATACCGTCGTCCGCTGGGCGGGACATCACCGCCGGCCCCTCCCAACGCACACTGGATGATCTACGTCGCACAGTCGAGGCAAACCGACGCACAGTCGACGAAAACGTGCGCACAGTCGACGGGAACGGGTGCACGGTCAACGGGAACGGGTCCACCCCTGGCGTCCCATTTCTGTAACGTGTTCTAATTCAGGTAGAACACGTTCCAGCTGCGCGCACGAAGGGGACCCAATGGCCGGCTCGACCGAACCAGAACAGACCAGTACCCAACCCGAGACCCCTGGACCCGAGACCTTCGACGTCGTCGTCGTCGGGGCCGGCGGTGCGGGCCTGAGCGCGGCGATCACCGCAGCTCAGAAGGGCTTGTCGACGGTCCTGATCGAGAAATCGCCGTACTGGGGCGGCTCGACGTCGCGGTCGGGTGGCGGGGTCTGGATCCCCAACAACTCGGTGCTGCGCCGCGACGGCGTGGTCGACACCCCCGACAAGGCGCGCGAGTACGTGCACGCGATCATCGGCGAACACGCGCCGGCCGAACGCATCGACGCCTACATCGACCGCGGCCCCGAGGCGCTGGACTTCCTGATGGCGCACTCCCCGCTCGATCTCGAGTGGGTGAAGAACTACTCCGACTACTACCCGGAGGCACCCGGCGGCCGGCTCGCCGGACGGTCGATCGAGCCGCGCCCGTTCGACGCGCGCCGGCTCGGGGACGACCTGAAGACCCTGCACCCGCAGTACACCAAGGCGCCGCTGAACATGGTGGTCCTGCAGTCGGACTACCGCTGGCTGAACACCGGCCTGCGGCATTGGCGCGGTCCGCTGCGGATGGCAAAGGTCGGCAGCCGGTTCTTCTGGGCGCGCAGCCGCGGCAAGAAGCTGATCGCCATGGGCGCAGCTCTCGCAGCGGAACTCCTCCTCGGCGTCCGCGAGGCGGGCGTCCCGGTGCGGTTGAACACCGGCCTGGCCGACCTCATCACCGAAGACGGCCGCGTTGTCGGCGTGATCGCCGAATCCGAGGGCAAACGCGTCGAGATCCGGGCCCGTCACGGCGTGATCCTCGCCTGCGGCGGGTTCGAGCACAACGACGAGATGCGCAAGAAGTACCAGCGCGACCCCATCGGTTCCGAGTGGACCACCGGCGCCCCCAGCAACACCGGCGACGGCATCAACGCCGGACTCAAGATCGGCGCCGCGGTGTCGCTCATGGACGACGCCTGGTGGGGTCCGACGATCCCGCTGCCGCGCGGTCCGTGGTTCGCGCTGTCAGAGCGAGCGGTACCGGGCACCTTCATGGTGAACACGCGCGGACAGCGCTACATGAACGAGTCCCTGCCGTATGTCGAAGCGGTGCACCAGATGTACGGCGGGGAGTTCGGCCAGGGCGAGGGGCCCGGCGAGAACGTGCCGTCGTGGCTCGTCTTCGATCAGCGTTGCCGCAACCGCTACCTCTTCGCGGGCATCAACGCGCGACAGCCGTTGCCCAAGAAGTGGTTCGAGTCGGGCGTCGTCGTGAAGGCCGACAGCATCGCGGCCCTCGCCGAGAAGATCGGCGTCCCGGCCGACACGCTCACCGCGACCACCGAGCGGTTCAACGGCTTCGCCCGCAAGGGCGTCGACGAGGACTTCGGCCGGGGCACAAGCGGTTACGACCATTACTACGGCGACATCACCAACAAGCCCAACCCGAGCCTCGGCGAGGTCAGCAAGGGCCCGTTCTACGCGGTCAAGATGGTGCCCGGCGACCTCGGCACCAAGGGCGGGATCAACGCGGATGCCTCGGGTCGGGCACTGCGAGCGGACGGTTCGGTCATCGAAGGTCTGTACGCGGCGGGCAACACCAGCGCGCCGGTCATGGGACACACCTACGCCGGCCCGGGAGCGACCATCGGACCCGCGATGGTCTTCGGTTATCTCGCCGCCTCCGACATCGCCGCCAAGGCGACCGCGACCACAGGAGTCTGACCCATGCCGATCGATCCCTCCGTCGCCCTCGGTGCCGAACTGCCCGAGGTGAGCTTCGAATGGTCGGCGTCGGACGCCGCCCTCTACAACCTCGCGGTGGGTGCCGCCTCGGACCCGATGGACACCACCGGGCTCGAGTACATCCACGACGCCACGCCGAAGGTGCTGCCCACCTTCGCCACGGTCGCCGCCGGGTTCCACACCACCGAACCCCCGAAGGTCTCGTTCCCCGGCATCGACATCGACCTCGCGAAGGTCGTCCACGGCAGCCAGCAGGTGACCGCGTACCGGCCGCTCCCGGCCGCCGGCAAGGCGACCACCCGCACCCGGATCGCCGAGATCCAGGACAAGGGTTCGGCTGCCGTCATCGTGCAGGAGTCGGTGACCGCCGACGACGAGGGTCAGACGCTGTGGACCTCTCGCTCGTCCATCTTCGCCAAGGGCGAGGGCGGTTTCGGGGGCGAGCGCGGGTCGTCGGCCAAGGTCGACTATCCCGACCGCGCTCCCGATCATCGGCTGACAGTGGCGACGCTCCCCCAGCAGGCACTGCTCTACCGGTTGTGCGGAGACCGCAATCCGTTGCACTCCGACCCCGAGTTCGCCTCCCGCGCGGGCTTTCCCCGGCCGATCCTGCACGGCCTGTGCACCTACGGCACGGTCTGTCGAGCGATCGTCGACGAGGTCCTCGGCGGCGACGTGGCCGCGGTCGCCGACTACTCGGCATCGTTCGCGGGCGTGGTGTTCCCGGGCGAGACCCTCGCGGTCGAGGTCTGGGAGGACGATTCCCGGTTGCTGGCCACCGCGACCGTCGTCGAACGCGACGGCGCGAAGGCCCTCGGCAATGTGGTCTGCGAACGTCGCCGATAGCCCCGCCGTCGCGACGGCTCGGCCGCGGCCCGGAGACGATGTCTCGAGGGACCAGTACGCTACACACGCGGACCGCGAGGCGGCCTGCAGGTTCCACGTCGCATATCCCCGAGGAGACGCCCATGAGCGATTCGCTGACGCCCCTACTCGCCGACAACCGCAGTGCATTGGTGACCGACCTCGTCGGTGTCATCGACGCCGAGGTGGCCGACCAGTCGGGTCTGAGCGGCGCTGCTGTGAAGACCGCCTACTCCGCGGTGCAGAAGGTGAAGCCCGGTGTCGTGCACAGCGCCACCGATCAGATGGCCGAGGACTTCCTGAAGGCGCTGGCGCCGTTCTGGGATTCCAAGCCCGCCGGTGTCGCCTTCGGCGATCACCTCTCGGCCAACAGCGATGCCGCGGCCGAGGCCTTGCTCTCGGTCACCGACGAGCAGGCGGAGACGGCCAAGCCCGCACTCGCGAAGGCGTACAACTCGCTGCGCGGCAAGGGAAAGAAGTACGTGATCGCGGCACTGCCGCGTCTGGGTGCCGCCATCGAGCGGCACGCCGCCTAGGCATCGGTAGGCGCGTCGTCGGCGGCCGGGACGCCACTCCGACGGAGTCGGGTCAGACCGCTGACGACGCGATGGCCACGAGGGCCACGACGATGCCGATCAGTGCGGCGAGCATCGACAGCACACGCCACACATGGACGCGGGCGGGCGAGATCTCGGTCCCGTGCGGGGCGACGTCGGGCGATGCGACCGGGGTCGCGACGGCGGGAGTAGCAGCGGCGGGGGTTCGTGCGATTCGGGGTGAGGCCATGACCTGTCACCACTTTCGGTTGTCCGGGGCCAACGGGGACCGGCGCGGTCTCGCGTTCGCCCGGTATCGATACTGCAGTGATAAATGTGTCACAAGTTACTCGTGTAGCGTCGGCGCCCACATAGCGTGTCGCGATAACGAAATCGCAACACAGTGTCGGTGCCGGCCGACCACGTGTCGCCGCATGCAGACCCCGAAAGCGCAGGACGCCGAATGAGATTACCGTCCGCCATCCGCCTCGACGCTCGATCTGCCTGGCTCGTCCTCGTCGCCTGTCTGTCGGTCAGCATGGTCGTGGCCGCGATGGCGGCCCTCAACACGGCCCTGCCCGACATCGCCATCGACACCGGCGCCGACGCCGGACAGATGACCTGGATCGTCGACGGTTACACCCTGGCGCTGGCGGCGCTCCTGCTCCCGGCGGGCGCGATCGGCGATCGCCTGGGACGCCGCGAGGTGCTGATCGCCGGCCTTCTCCTGTTCGGCCTCGCCTCGCTGGTGGCGATCTGGGTGGACGGCCCGACCCAGCTGATCCTGGCCCGGTGTTTCGCCGGTGCTGCCGCGGCCCTGATCATGCCGACCACCCTGTCCCTCATCACCTCCGGGATGCCGGAAGGTCAACGCGCGGTCGGGATCAGCATCTGGTCGGCGATCGCGGGCGGCGGTGCCATCGCCGGCTTCCTGGTGACCGGCCTTCTGCTCGAGTTCTTCTCGTGGCATTCGATCTTCATCACCTTCGCCGCGTCGTCGGCCGTGGCTGCCGCCCTCTGCCTGACCATCGGCACGTCGAAGGACAGCGACCCCGGTCGCTTCGACATCCCGGGAACCCTGTGTTCGGTCCTCGCCATCACCGGCGTCGTCCTCGGACTGCTGGAAGCCCCGCACCGGGGCTGGGCCGATCCCCTCGTCCTCATCTGCATCGTGGGCGGCGTGCTGCTCGCCGGAGCCTTCGTCGTCGTCGAGCTGCGGTCGACGTCGCCGCTGTTCGACGTGCGGCTCCTCGGCAACCGTGCCTTCGGATCGGGGGCCCTGTCGGTCGCGGTCCAGTTCCTCGCCTCGTTCGGCATGTTCTTCCTGCTGCTGCAGCTGCTCCAGCTGGTGTTCGACTACACCCCGCTGCAGTCCGCCCTGGCCCTGATGCCCTTTGTGGCCGGCGTGGGCCTCACCACCCTGGTCGCGAACTGGCTTGCCGTGCGGCTCGATTCGCTCAAGTTCGTGATCGCCGGCGGCGCCCTGCTGTCCGGTGTCGGGCTGATCCTCCTCGGCTCGTTCCGATACGAGACCTATTGGACGCTGGCCGGGGTGGTCGCGGTGATCGCCGTGGGCATCGGTCTCGCATCGGCTCCGGCGACCACGGCCATCATGTCCAACACCCCACTCGACAACCAGGGGGTGGGCTCGGCGGTGAACGACACCGCACGTGAGATCGGCGCGGCGATCGGCATCGCGATCGCCGGCAGCATCGTCGCGGCGGGATACCAGTCGCGGATCGGCGAGACCGCGCAATTGGCGCGCGAGCAGCTGGCGGCGGCCGGTCAGCAGCGAATCGCCGCCGGCGACACCGCTGGGGGGCAGGCCATGGTCGCCGAGGCCGAGCAGGCCGGGACGCTCATCGAGCGATCACTCGCCGAGGCGACGGTGGTCGTCGACCGACTCTCCGGGCAGGCCGCCGATCTCGCCGAGACCATCGCCGAGGGCAGCCGGGAGGCCTTCTACGGTCCGTTCGAGCAGGCGTCGCTCGTGCTCGGCGGGATCATGCTCGCGAGCTCGGTGGCGCTGCTCTGGTTGACCCCGCGTCGCGTCGTCGAGGTGCCACCGACCGAGGCCGCGTCCGATCCCGACCAGGACCGCGACGACACCTACGCCCGCGACTGAGTAGCCTGTCCCGGTGGTACTCACCGCGGACAGCGTCGCCGGCACCCTGGTCGGAGTCGCCGCCCTGCTCGTGGTGATCGTCGCGACCGTTGTCGCCCAGCGTGTTCCGGCCGTTGTCGTGGCCGCGCCGGTGGCCGCGCTGCTGATCGCGCTCGGCCTGGCCGACCTCGGGCAGGCCGCTGACGAGATCACCACGATGGCGCCGACCATCGGTTTCCTGGCCGCGATGCTGGTGGTCGCCGACGCCTGCGCCCGCGCGGGCGTCTTCACCTGGATCGGTTCGCTCCTGGCCCGCTGGAGTCGGGCCTCGCCACATCGTCTGTTGCGCATCGTCTTCCTGGCCGCGGCGACGACGACCGCCGTCCTCAGCCTCGACACCACGATCGTCTTGCTGACACCGGTCGCCGTCGCCACCGCACGGCGGATCGGGGCGCCGGTGACCCCGATCGCGTTCGCGAACGCACACCTGGCGAACACCGCGTCAACCCTCATGCCCGTGTCGAACCTGACCAACCTGCTCGCGTTCTCCGCGACCGGACTGAGCTTCCTCGGTTTCACCGGGGTCATGCTGGCCCCGTGGGTGGCCGCGATCGTCGTCGAATACCTGGTCTTCCGGATGTACTTCGCCGACTCGCTCGCGCGCACCGCGCCCGCAGCCGGTTCGACGGTCGGCGATCCGGCTCCGGTCGACGATCCACCCCGCCCCACCCTGATGCTGGTGATGCTCGGCCTGCTGCTGGTCGCCTTCGTCGTGACCGAACCGCTGGGCATCCCGCTGGCCGCGGTGGCCGGCGTGGGCGCGGCCGCCTTCACGGTGCCGCGGCTGCTCGACGCCCCGCTGCCCACCCTGCGGGACACGCTGCACGCCCTGAACATCCCGTTCCTCGGGTTCGTCGCCGTCCTGGGCGTCGTCATCCTCCCGGTGCGAACCGGCCCGATCGGCGACTGGATCGGCGGGCTGATCCCGGACGAGTCCTCGCTCCTCGCGCTGCTCGCGGTCGCGGCGCTGGCCGCCGTCCTCGCCAACCTGGTCAACAACCTGCCCGCGACCCTGCTGCTGATCCCGCTCGTCGCCCACGAACCCGGCTTGGTCCTGGCGATGCTGCTCGGCGTCAACCTCGGACCCAACCTCGCCTACTTCGGGTCACTCGCCAACCTGCTGTGGCGTGACATCATGCATCGCGACGGCCCCGGGGAGGGCACGGGTGCCCCGACCTCCCGCGACTACCTACGCCTCGGCGCACTCACCGTGCCGGCGACACTCGTCGTCGCGGTGGTCGCGCTGTGGGGCGTGCTGCAGCTGACATAGGGCTGTCGCGCCGCCGGGCAACAGTGACGACCCACCGCCACCACCTCCGATGAGGCTTCCGCCGCCACCGCGGCGACGAGCACACCAGCCCTCCCCAACCACGGCGACCTCTCCGGGCGTCGGCGGACGATGTCCACGATCATTCGCCGTCGGACGAGGACGCGGACTCCGCCGACGAGCCGAGATCTCCCGAATCGTCGCCGCCGGCACCATCTGACCCCGGTGATCCGCTCGCGGCGCTGCCTCCGAATCCCGTGCCTCCGTTGCCGCCCCTGCCGCCGGTACCACTGAGACCGGGGTCGCCGCTGGGACCGCCCGCACCGAAGAATCCAGATGCACCGCCGCTGCCGGAAGCGCCACCGCTGCCGCCATCGCCGCCCGAGCCGCCGACTCCGCCGTAGCCGTCCGGGCCGTCGGGCACGTCGTCGGTGCTGCCGAGCCCGCCGATGCCCCCGTTGCCGCCGTTACCGCCGCGACCTCCGTCGCCGCCGGTGCCACCGGCCCCACCGGTGCCGCCGTTGCCGAACACCAGTCCACCTGCCCCGCCCGCACCGCCTGCGCCACCTGCTCCGCCGTCGCCACCGGGCAACCCGTCACCACCGCGTCCGCCACTGCCGCCGGGGAAGCCGATCACTTGGATTTCTCCGGTCTCAGGGTGCGGCTCGAACCGGATCCCGCCGGTACCCCCGTTGCCGCCGTTGGCGCCAGGGCCACCTGCTCCCCCGACACCGCCCGGACCGTAGAAGGCAAACCCGCCGTGCCCGCCTTCGACACCGGGGACGGTGCTGTCCTGCCCGTCGATATCGATGTAGGTGATGCCGTCGAGCTCAGGAAGGTGCAGCGATGTCGAGATGGTGTCGCCGCCGTGGGCACCGGCGCCGCCCTGGCCACCGTCACCGCCGTCGCCGAAGGTGCCCGCACGCCCGCCGGCTCCGCCGGAGCCGCCGTCGAGGTAGACGATCCCGTCGGCATCAGCGCCGTCGCCGCCGCGTCCGCCGTTGCCGAACAGCCACCCCCCTCGTCCGCCATCGCCGCCGGCACCGTCGGCGACGCCGATCACCCCGTCTCCACCGTGTCCACCAGAGCCGAACATCCCTGCGTCACCGCCTCGTCCGCCGGCATAGGCGTCACCCCCGTCGCCCCACAGCAGGCCGCCGTTGCCGCCGTCCGGGTTGTCGGCGGTTCCGTCGGCGCCGTCGCCGATCCACAGAACGCTGTTCGGGCCGATCACCTGCAGTCCCGTCACGGGATCGCGGGTCACCGTGAACAACAACTGGATTCGCGCGGGACCTGCGCCCCCGGTGACGACGGCCGCGGGCACCGACGTCACCGACGGCGGCGTGAAGGCCGCCATCGTGGCCGACGGACTCGAAACAGGCACGACGGCCGGGTGACCCAGCTGCGCCGCCGCCTGCATCACCCGGGTCGCGAACCTGCGTGACCCGACGCCGGCGGCGGGACTCCCGCCCTGCGCGACGACCGCAGCGAGCAACTGCGACGTCTCGACCACCTGCAGGCGCCCGCCCCGATACGCGACCGGCTCACCGACGCCGAGAGACGACGTGAGCTCGCTCAGCTGATGCGACCACGGTGCGACCTCACCACTCGGGGTCGATGAGGCAGCAGCCGGACCGCCGGCCGCAAACGCGACCGGCACGATCACCACTGCCACACCGCCGGATGCCACCACCCGAGACATTTTCATCTGCTCAACCCTTCGCCGAACTTCTCCGACACGACATGCCCCATCACGGGTCAGCTCGCGATCAACGAATTTCAATGTAGTCGGACTACATCGAATTAGGGTGGATTTCGGGGAACGCACTCGTTCTGCCCGGACGGGTGTGCTCGCGCATCCGTGATCTGGTCGGCACCACTCCCCGGCGCACCCATCCGCGCGCCGGTTCTTACCATGACCCCATGCTCGCCGCGCTGTTGTCCTTCGTTGTCACCGCGACACTGATCGTGCTGCTGCCGGGTCCGGACACCCTGGTGGTCCTGCGCGCGGTGGTACGCGGCGGACGCGGGGAAGCCCTGCGTACCGCCGCCGGGATCCTGTGCGGCCTGATGGTCTGGGTCACCGCCGCCGTGCTGGGACTGTCGGCCTTGCTGCAGGCCAGCGAGACCGGCTACGAGATCCTCAAGATCGTCGGAGCCTGCTACCTCGTGTGGATGGGCATCAGTTCGGTCCGCGCATTGCTTCGGGCCGGCCCCGATCTCGCCGCGGCACACGGTGACAAACCGGCCGCGGGTCGTGAACTCGGAATGCTGTTCTCCGGCTTCGTCGCCGGACTGCTCACCAACATCCTCAACCCGAAGATCGGCATCCTGTTCATCAGCCTGCTGCCCGGCTTCGTGCCGGACGGGTCCTCGACGGGATGGACGACCCTCGGGCTGGGGGCCATCTACATCGCGCTGACCGCGGCGTACTTCACCGTGCTGGTGGGCGCCGCCGGCCGCATCGCGGGCTGGCTCCAGAACGCACGACTCCGCCGTCGCGTCGAAGCGATCGGCGGAGTCGCGTTGATCGGGCTCGGAGTGCGTCTCGCACTTGAGGGTTGATCAGACCGGGGCGGTCTCCTGGGCCGCGGCGGCGGCCTTCGCCCAGCGGTAATCGGCCTTGCCCGCCGGGGTGCGCTTGACCTCGTCGACGAAGACGACGGTCCGCGGGACCTTGTAGCGGGCCAGGGTCTCGCGGCAGTGGTCCTGGATCGTCTCGAGCGACGGTTCGACGGCGCCGTCGGCGACCTTCACCACGGCGGCGACACGCTGCCCGTACTTCTCGTCGGGAACCGGGACGACGAGAGCGTCGGCGATCGCCGGATGCGCGTGCAGAACCGCCTCGACCTCCTCGGCGTAGACCTTCTCGCCGCCGGTGTTGATGCACTGTGAACCGCGTCCGAGGAACACGATCGACCCGTCGGCCTCCACGGTGCCCATGTCGCCCAGGATGGAGATCCGGGTGCCATCGGCCAGGGTCGGGAACGTCTTCTTGGTCTTCTCCTCGTCCTTGTAGTAGCCGAGCGGGACGTTGCCGATGCGCGCGATGTAACCGACCTCCCCCGAGCCGGGCTCGATCTTGTTGTGCCGCTCGTCGACCACCATCATCCGGTCGGTCGGCGGCACCTTCAGGTTGCCGTTGTCGTCCATCATGATCTCGCCGTCGTTGCCGGACTCCGACGCGCCGAAGTTGTCGCGCAGCACCAGATCCGGCTTCACCGCGAGCATCCGGTCGCGCACGTGCTGGGACCAGATCGCGCCGCCGGAGGTGATCGAGAACATCGACGACAGGTCGACGGCGTCCTTGCG
The DNA here is from genome assembly GCF_040547295.1 of Gordonia sp. PvP123. NCBI lineage: Bacteria > Bacillati > Actinomycetota > Actinomycetes > Mycobacteriales > Gordoniaceae > Gordonia > Gordonia sp. PvP123. The sequence goes on from NZ_JBEPPN010000003.1 coordinate 487,909, forward strand.
CTTCTCGAGTTCCTCGACGAGTGGCATGCCCATGGCGTCGCCGACGATGAGGACGATGTTCACCTTCTCCTTCTCGATCTCGGTGACGATGGCCTCGGGATCGAAGTCCCGCTGGATGACCAGTCGCCCGCCGAGGGTGAAGAAGGTGAACAGCGAGTACGACGCCGCGCCGTGCATGAGCGGCGCCGCGAGCAGGAAGGCGATGGGCGGGAAATCCTTGACCGCCGTGCCGATCTCGTCGAGGTCTTTACGGGCCTCCCCGTACGGATTGCCGCCGGAAAGCGGCTTGCGGAAGAAGTCGTCGTGCTGCCACATGACACCCTTCGGGTACCCGGTGGTGCCGCCGGTGTAGAGCAGGTACAGCTCCTCGCCGTTGCGCGGCTCGAAGTCGCGGCCGTCCGGCTTGGACTCGGCGTCGGCGAAGGACACGATCTCCACAGTGCGTCCGTCGGGAAGCGCGGCGGCCGCCGTCGCCAGCTCCTCGACGATCTCGCCGATCACGAACACCGTGCGCACGGTGGGGATCTCGGCCAGGAGTTCGGCGACACTGCGCTGGTGTTCGGGCAGTTCGACGATGATCGCGCGGGAGTCGGAGTTGTCGAAGATGTACTGCAGTTCGGCGTTGGTGTAGCGGTAGTTCACGTTGACCGGAACCGCACGCACCTTGAGCAGACCCAACAGGCTCGTCACGTGTTCGATGCTGTTCTTCAGGAACAGGGCGACGTTGTCGAACGCACCGATCCCCGACCCGGCGAACAGATGTGCCACCTGGTTCGACAGGGTGTCGAGTTCTGCGTAGCTGATCTGCCTGCCCTGGTAGCTGAGCGCGATCCGCTCGGGCACCGAGTCGGCGACGGTCTCGAAGACATCGGCGAGGTTGAACTTCATCGTGCGCGCTCCTTGGTCATACGGAGTGGGTTGGTGGGGGTTCGCCATCTGCTCCCTGAGGTGCGAGGAGCGATAGCGGTCGACCATCTGCTCCCTGAGGTGCGAGGAGCGATAGCGACGAGCCTCGAAGGGTCGTCTGAAATCCTCGGATCGGCAGCTGTCATGCGGTCAGCACCAATCCGCTTGTGGGAACGCCGGTCCCGGCCGTGACGACGACCTTCTCGGCGCTCTCGACCTGGTTGACCGAGGTCCCGCGGATCTGTCGGACCCCTTCGGCGATCCCGTTCATCCCGTGGATGTAGGCCTCGCCCAGCTGGCCGCCGTGCGTGTTCAACGGCAACCGGCCACCGACCTCGAGAGCCCCCGGTTCGCGGACGAAGTCCTTGGCCTCGCCGCGCCCGCAGAACCCCAGCTCTTCGAGTTGGAGGAGCGTGTACGGGGTGAAGTGGTCGTAGAGGATCGCCATGTCCATGTCGTCGGGACGCAGCCCCGACTGCGACCAGAGCTGGCGGCCGACGAGCCCCATCTCCGGCAGACCGGCGAGCTCATCGCGGTAGTAGCTGGTCATGATGTACTGATCAGCCGCACTGCCGGCAGCGGCGGCGGCGATCACGGCGGGCTTGTGCGGCAGGTCTTTCGCCCGTTCCGGGGACACGATGACGAGTGCGACGCCACCGTCGGACTCCTGGCAGCAGTCGAGCAGATGCAGGGGTTCGGCGATGTACCGCGAGTTCTGGTGGTCCTCCAGGGTGATCGGCTTGTCGTAGAAGAACGCGTCCGGGTTGACCGCCGCATGCTTGCGGTCGACGACGGCGATGCGCCCGAAATCCTCGCTGGTGGCCCCGAAGTCGTGCATGTAGCGTTGCGCGATCATCGCGACGAAGGCGGCCGGGGTGGACAGACCGTGCGGGTAGGTGAAGGCGTTCTCGGTACCCGAGGAGTTCTCCTGGTTCGCCACCGCCGAATTCACCTGTCCGAAGCGCAGACCGGATCGCTCGTTGAAGGCACGGTAGGCCACCACGACGTCGGCGACGCCGGTGGCCACCGCCATCGCGGCCTGCTGGACCGTGGCACACGCGGCACCGCCGCCGTAATGGATCCGCGAGAAGTACGTCAGGTCTCCGATACCCACTGCTCGCGCGACGGAGATCTCGCTGTTGGTGTCCATCGTGAAGGTGACGAGACCGTCGACGTCGGCGGGTGTGAGACCGGCGTCGGCGATCGCCGCCGACACCGCCTCCGCGGCGAGCCGCAGCTCGCTGCGACCGGAATCCTTGGAGAACTCGGTGGCGCCGATTCCGGCGATCACCGCCTGGCCGGACAGTGACCCCATCAGAGTTCCTCCCCTCGACCGGCCGGGCCTCGATGCTCCGACTCCGAACCCACGGCGGCGGGCTCGGCCGCGCCGATCGTGAGTGTGACCGTCGAGATGACGTGCTTGCCCAGCGAATTGGTGCCGGTCACGGCGACCGTGATCACCCCGTCGTCGACGGCGGTGACCTCGCCGGTGAAGGTGACGGTGTCGTAGGCATACCAGGGGACGCCGAGTTTCAGTGCGATCGAGCCGATCCGGGCGGACGGACCGGCCCAGTCGGTGATGAACCGTTCCACCAGTCCGGTGTCGGTGAGGATGTTGACGAAGATGTCCTTGGACCCCTTGGCGTGTGCGAGATCGCGATCGTGGTGCACGTCCTGGAAGTCGCGCGTGGCCAGCGCGGTCGCCACCACGAACGTCGGCGTCGCCTCGATCGTCAACGGCGGCAGCGTCGTTCCGACCGCCGCGGGGTAAGCTGCAACGCTCGTCATGCCGGAGCCCCTTCCGTCGTCGTGGCCGGTTCCCACGCGTGCAGTGTCCACGGGTCGGCCCCGGTCTCCTCGTCGGCCGGGAAGTCCAGATAGGTTGCCCGCACGCGCATGCCGATCGACACCTCGTCCGGTTCGACGCCCCGGAGTTCGCCGAGCATGCGAACCCCTTCGTCGAGTTCGACGAGCGCCACCACGAACGGCAGCTGCCGTCCGGGGACCTTCGGCGCGCGGTGGACGACGTAGCTGTAGACGGTGCCGGTCCCGGCGGCCACCGCGAAATCGGTTGGCGGCACAGTGCCGTCGGCCGCACGCGGTTTCCAGGTCGCGGGCACGGGCGGGTGACGCAGCACGCCGTGGCCATCACGCTGGATCCGCAGCTCATGCGCGGCCACCCCCTCCCAGAAGAAGGCGGTGTCCCGGGATGCGCTGGGCTTCAGCAATCGCGCCGGGTCCAGGTCGGCAGGTACGTCGGCAAACGGCGCCTGCTCGGTCGCCGTGGTCCTGGCCGCGGGCCGGAATTTGAGGATGCGGAACCGCATCTCGGCGACGACCTCCCGCGTCCCGCTGCCGTCCCCGACCGACCAGACGTTCTTGGTCGTGAAGAACCAGCCCTCACCGAGGGCGGTGTTCTTCGGGCCCACCACCTCCACGAGCTCGGCCGACAGCGCGACCTCTTCGCCCGGGCGGGTGTAGCGGTGATAGACGGTGTCGCAGTTGGTCGCCACCACCGAGGTGAAGCCGGCCTCGTCGAAGAGTTCGCTCGCGCGGCCCAATGGGTCATCCGCCGTCCGCACGCCGTGGAGGCCGCGCATCGTCCACACCTGCGCCATCGCGGGCGGCGCGACGATGCCGGGATGTCCGGCGTCCCGGGCGGCGTCGGCGTCGGTGTAGACGGGGTTCGTGTCCCCCATCGCCTCGACCCAGTTGTTGATCATGGGCTGGTTGATCGGGTCCCGACCGGTGACCGGCGCGCTCGGGCCAGCGTCGATGATCTCCTGCGCGGCGGCACGGATCGCCTCGTCGCCGGTGACGCCGTCGCGGGCGAGTTCGGGCGCGCTCATCGCTTGGCTCGCGGTAGTCCGAGACCGGCGGTCGCGATCATGTCGCGCATGACCTCGTTGACTCCACCGCCGAAGGTGATGACCACGTGGCGCTTCTGCTGGACGTCGAGCCAGTTCACCAGCGCCGCGGTCTCCGGATCGGTGAAATCGCCGTAGCGCCCGACGATCTCGTCGACCATCCGGCAGACGGTCTGGATGCGTTCGGTCGAGAACACCTTGGTGGCCGCCGCGTCGGCCATCGAGATGGCCTCTCCCGTCGCGGCCACCTGCCAGTTGAGCAACTCGTTGATACGGCCGTACGCGTCGATGGTGGCGAGCGCGCGGCGGACGTCCGGATGCTTCGCGATGACCGTCCCGTCCGGACCTGGCCGCTGCGCCCAGGCACGCACCCGCGCGGCGAGTCCGTCGATCCGGCCGGCCGGGCCCAGCATGACGCGTTCGTGATTGAGCTGGGTGGTGATCAGTTTCCAGCCGCCGCCCTCGTCGCCGACGCGCATCGACACCGGAACCCGAACATCCTGGTAGTAGGTGGCATTGACGTGATGGGCACCGTCGGCGGTGATGATCGGCGTCCAGGTGAAGCCCGGATCGGACGTGTCGACGATGAGGATCGAGATCCCCTTGTGCTTCGGCGCGTCCTTGTCGGTGCGAACAGCGAGCCAGATGTAATCGGCGTCGTGCCCACCCGTGGTGAAGATCTTCTGCCCGTTGACCACGTAGTGGTCGCCGTCGCGGACCGCGGTGGTGGTCAGCGACGCGAGATCGGTGCCGGCCTCGGGCTCGGTGTAGCCGATCGCGAAGTGCACGTCACCGGCCAGGATCGCGGGCAGGAACTTCTGCTTCTGCTCGTCGGTGCCGTGCACCTGGAGGGTCGGCCCGACGGTCTGCAGCGTCACCGACGGCAGCGGGACGTCGGCACGCACCGCCTCGTTGGTGAAGATCTGCTGTTCGATCTCGCCGAAGCCTTTGCCGCCGAACTCCTTCGGCCAGCCGACGCCCAGCCAGCCGTCGTCGCCCATCCGCTTGATGACCTTGCGGTAGGTCGGTCCGTGGCGTTCGGTGAGCATCACCGCCGCCTCGTCGGGGGTGACCAGATCGGCGAAGTACTCGCGCAGTTCGGCGCGCAGCGCGCGCTGTTCGGGGGTCAGGTCAATGAACATCGGGCACCTCTGCGATACGGGTGTCGTCGGCGGGGACGTCGGTGATGTCGGCGAGCTCGTCGAGCCGCACGTGCGCTCCGCCCACCAGGCGCGCCAGGTCCTTGGTGAGCGAGAAGTAGCGGTGCAGCGGATAGGTGATGTCGACTCCGATGCCGCCGTGCAGGTGGGTCATCGTCCGCGTGGTCGGCGGGATCTCCTCGGCCAGCCAGTAGGCGGCGATCGCGAGATCGGTTGCGGCGTCGAGCCCCTCGGACAGTCGCCAGGCCGCCGCGGTGGTCGCCAGTTCCATCGACCGGCCGACGACGTAGATGTCCGCCAGTTGCTGACCCACCGCCTGGAACAGGGCGATCGGTTTGCCGAACTGTTCACGCGTCGAGACGTGGTCGGCGGTCAGGCGGGTGGCGCCGGCGACCAGGCCGTCCGCGTAGGCGCACAGGGCCAGGCGATACCGGTCGCGGAGCACCGCGAGGTCGCGGACCACGATGTCGGCATCGTCGACGGGTACGTCGTCGAAGGTCACCGTGTACTCGCCCCAGCCGCTCGAGGTCGGCGTGCGCGCGATGGCGACCCCCTCGGCGTCGGGGGACACGGCGACGACGCCCGCATCGGCGGCGACGAGGAACAGCGAGGCACCGTCGGCGTGCAGCACACCGACCTTCGTCCCGGTCAGTCGTCCGTCGCGGACGGACGTCCGTGGGGTGGCGGTCAGAGCGTCGCCGTGCTCGCCGATCGCGATCGAGACCCAGCTGCCGCCGGTGAGCGAGCTCCCGAACCGCGACCACACCGATCCCTCGCCCGTCTGAGGGTCCGCCTTCGCGAACACGAGCGCCGCGGTCAGCGAGCCGAGAGCGGGGGTCACGGCCGCGGCGCGTCCCATCCGGCGGAACAGCGGGAGCAGACCCGACTCGTCGACCTCGTCACCGTCGAGCGCGGCCGGCAGCGGCAGCGCGAGCAGTCCGGCGTCCACGAGGGCCTGCCAGCCGTCGGCCTCGAACCCGCCGCGGGTCGCTCCGGTCGTCTCGGGATCGTGCCCACCGAATCTCGACTCCCAGTCGGGCTGTCGCCGCGCGAACACGTCTTCGGCGACGTCGCGAACCGCGATCGCCGTGCCGTCCAGGGCAAAGTCCACCCTGTGCCTCCCTCACCATGAACCCGTCAAGAACTAGAACCTGTTCTAGTTGTATCAGAGTCCGCGCGCAAGGGTGTCGGAATCGGCGTTTATCTGCGCTTTCGGCACTTTCGCCGCAGTCGGCTAGCGCGGCAAACCGAGAATGCGTTCCGCGGCCGCGGTGCGGAGGATCTGGGTGGTCCCGCCCGCGATGGACAGGCACCGGTTCTGCAGGACCGCGTCGGATGCCTCGGACGCCGCCAGGCCGGCGGCCCCCAGGAGCCGCAGCGCGAGATCGGGTACCGATTGGCGATGTTCGACGCCGATCAGTTTGCGCACGCTCGACAACGCGCCGGGGTCGAGCCCGGCCAGTTGCCTCGTCGCCGCCCGCGCGTCGAGGACCCGGCCGACATGCGCGTCGGCGAGCTGGGTGCCGAGCGCCGACAGCTCCTCGGCGGTCAGCTCCCGGTCCATCGACCGCACCTGCGACAGCAGCGCCTCCATCTCCTTGCCCAGACCGGTCCCACCCATTGCCACCCGCTCGTTCGCGAGGGTGGTGCGGGCCAGCCGCCAGCCGCCGTTCACGTCGCCGACGACGCAGTCATCGGGCACGACGACGCCGTCGAGGAAGACCTCGTTGAAGTTGGCCCGTCCGGAGAGCTCGCGCAACGGACGGATGTCGATTCCGGGCGAACTCATGTCGACGAGGAAATAGGTGATGCCCTTGTTCTTGGGCGCGTCGGGATCGGTGCGCGCGAGACAGATCGCCCACTGCGCGTTGTGGGCCTGCGAGGTCCAGATCTTCTGCCCGTCCAGTCGCCAGCCGCCGTCGACCCGCTCGGCTCGGGTTCGCAACGCGGCCAGGTCCGAGCCCGCCTCGGGCTCGGAGAACAACTGACACCACACGATGTCGCCGGCGAGTGTCGGCGCGACGAACCGTTCACGTTGCGCGTCGGTGCCGTGCTCGAGGATCGTCGGGATCGCCCACGCGCCGATCACCAGATCGGGCCGCTCGATGCCGGCCGACTCGAGCTCGATGTCGATCAGCAATTGCAGCGCCGCGTCCGCACCCAGGCCGTGCGGCGCCGGCCAATGCGGGGTCAGATAGCCGGTCTCGGCGAGGAGTCTGCGGCGCTCGTCCGGGGCCGCGTCGGCGATCGCCGCGACGGTGGCCCGGACCTCCTCGCGCCGGTCCTCGACCTGCGACAGGTCGAGACGGAAACGTCGCCGCGTCCCCGACAGTCCGAGCCCGGCGAGTGCGGCGGCATGCGCCGATGCGTTCGCCAGCGTCGCCTGCGCGGCGAGCGCCGCACGGAGATAGAGATGGGCGTCGTGCTCGAAGGTGAACCCGATCCCGCCGAGAACCTGGACGCAGTCCTTGGTGTTGGCGACCGGATCGCGGCCCACGACGACGTCGGCGGCCAGCCTGCTGATCTCGAGTTGCTCGCGGGCGGAGACGAGCTCGTCCCCCGGCGCGGCCGCGAGCACGTCGTCGACCGCGCGAGCGACATCCCATGCGACCGCGGTGACCCGTTCACTGCGGCACAACATCTCCGCACAGATGTGCTTGATCGCCTGGAACGATCCGATCGGCACGCCGAACTGCGTGCGGACCTTCGCGTACTCGACGGCGGTGTCGAGGGCCCACCGGGTGACGCCGCTCTGGTAGGCGGCGAGCGTCGCCGACAGCAAGCCGGCGACGAACGTCGGGTCCCCGAGTTCGATCAGGTCGTCGACCTCGATCTCGGACACGCGGACGCGGCTGACCGATGCGGTGCCGTCGAGCGGGGTCTGCGGCGCGACATCGGCGACGCCGACACCCGGCGGGACGATCCACCACGACCGTTCGCGGTCGGCGGTCCCGAACTCGACCAGGACGGCGCAACCCTCGACGTACCCGCCGACGAGCCCGAGGTCGAGGTCGCCGCCGGACAGTTCGCGGGCCACCCCGGCGTAACTCGTCGCAGGCGTCACCACCGGCACCGATCCGGCGAGCACCTCCGGCAACAGCGCGGCGCCCCGGTCGGCGCCACCCTTGTGCGCGTCGCGGCGGGCGATCGCAAGCGCGATCGCCGCGGACACCGTCGGACCCAGCGGGCCGGGGACGAGGTCGACCCCGCACTGCTCGAGCATGGCGGCCACGTCGAGGAAACTCGCCCCGAGGCCGTCGGAGGTCTCGGGGACCGCTGCGGCGAACACGCCCAGGTCGGCGATCTGGGACAGCAACTGCGTCCACTGGTCGCGGGGCTTGTCGATGTCGGAACGGACGATGTCGGTCACACTGGTGGAGCGCGCCCAGGACGCGATGCTGTCGCGCACCGCGATCTGCTCGGAAGACGTGGCGATTGTCACTGGCAATCCCTGTATGTCGAGTTGTGACGAATAATTAGAACCTGTTCTAATATGCCATGGGTGTACTCGGATCGGGTACCCACCCGCGATCCACCCGCCAGACCGTTTGACACGTGAGGATGTTCGAGAGCACATGGCCCGTTCTGCACCCGGCAACGCCGCGGTCGACGCCCCCAACGGGGCTGCGGCGCCTGCCGCCTCGTCCGAAGCCGGCTCCACCGCGCAGCGCGAACGTCGCCGCCGCATCCTGGACGCCACCCTCGCCCTGGCATCCAAGGGCGGTTACGACGCCGTGCAGATGCGCACCGTCGCCGACAAGGCCGATGTGGCCGTCGGCACGCTGTATCGCTATTTCCCGTCGAAGGTCCACCTGCTGGTCACCGCGCTGGCCCGCGAGTTCGAGCGCGTCGAGTCCAAGGTCGACCGCTCGCAGCTGCGCGGCGACACCGCCATCGACCGGCTCCGGCATGTCCTGGACATGATCACCTTCGCCATGCAGCGCGATCCGCTCCTGACCGAGGCGATGACGCGCGCCTTCATGTTCGCCGATGCGTCCGCCACCGCCGAGGTCGACCAGGTCGCCGGGATCATCGACCGGCTCCTCGCGGGCGCCATCGTCGACAACGGGGAGCCGACCGAAGAAGATCTCGCGATCGCCCGTGTCCTCTCCGACGTGTGGATGTCGAACCTCGTGCAGTGGCTCACCCGTCGGGCGTCGGCCACCGACGTCACCAACCGACTCGAGCTGACCGTCCGACTGCTGCTCAAAGATCGCGCCAAGTAGTCACCTCCCCCCCTCGAAAGTGACGTCACAACTGGGTGACGAGGGCCTTCTCGGGTTGGGTGCCCTCGACGTTCTCGGCTACCTTTGTTACGTCTGAGAATTTTGTTAACAGAAGGGGCTAGAGGTGCGATCCTCCTGGTTGCGACGACTGTGCGTCGCCGGATGTGCCGTTGCGGTCGCGACCGCCGGATGGGCTCCGGCCGCGCTGGCCGAACCCACACCCGACCCCGATCGCGCCCGCGTCGACACCGTGGTCCACGACTCGGCCCAGCAGTCGACCCTCATCGTGTACTCGGCGGCGATGCGCAAACTCATCCCGGTCAACGTGCTGCGCCCCAAGGACACGACCAAGTCGCGCCCCACGCTCTACCTGCTCAACGGCGCCGGCGGCGGCGAGGACTCGGCGACCTGGGCGGCCAAGACCCAGTACGCGAAGTTCTTCGCCGACAAAGAGGTCAACGTCGTCACGCCGATCGGCGGCGCGTTCTCGTATTACACCGACTGGCAGCACGACGATCCGGTGCTCGGCCGCAACAAGTGGACGACGTTCCTCACCAAGGAACTCCCACCGCTGGTGGACAAAGAATTCGACACCACCGGGGTCAATGCGATCGCCGGGATCTCGATGGCCGGCACCTCGGTGCTCAATCTCGCGATCGCCGCACCGAAGCTGTACCGGTCGGCCGCCGCCTACAGCGGATGCGCCCGCACCAGCGATCCGGTCGGACAGGCCTACATCCGGATGGTCGTCGCCGACCGCGGGCAGGGCAACCTGAACAACATGTGGGGACCGGTCAACTCCGCCGGCTGGCGGGACAACGACCCGTACATCCACGCGGACAAGCTGCGCGGCACCAAGGTCTACATGACCAGCGGGACCGGCATGCCCGGCCAGTTCGACCGGCTCGAGGCGCCGCTGGTCGCCGGCGATCCGCTGACGCTGGCCAACCAGATGGTCATCGGCGGCATCATCGAGGCCGCGGTCAACGAGTGCACCAAGCAGATGGTCTCGCGCATGCGGGCCCTCAAGGTGCCGCACGAGGTCACCTTCCGGCCGAGCGGCACGCACTCGTGGGGCTACTGGGAACGTGACCTCGAGACCACCTGGCCGAAGATCGCGGCAGACCTGAGGTGAGCGACGCATCGGACCGCTTGTGGGCCGATGACCTGTCCGTGGGCCAAATCTTCGAGTTCGGCGAGCATGTCGTCAGCGAAGAGGAACTCCTCGACTTCGCTCGCGCATGGGATCCGCAGGACTTCCACGTGGACAAGGACGTCGCGAAACGCGGACCCTACCGAGGGCTCATCGCCAGTGGGCTGCACACGATGTCGATCTATCAGAAGCTCAATGTCACCGGCGTGCTGACCAATTGGCGGGTGATCGCCGGGAAGCGACTCGGCGACGTGGAGTTCCTGCGTCCGGTCCGACCCGGCGACACCCTCACCGGGTCGACCGTCATCGACGCGATCGAATTCGACGACCGCGACCGCGCACTGGTCACCTCGTCGGCGGAGCTGCGCAACGGCGAGGGCAAACCCGTGATGCGCACGGTCGTCGAGGCCTATGTGCACACCCGTCCGGGCCGTTCGCGCGACTGATCCCCGATCGGTTGCGCTGCAGCGGTGTCGAGGCCCCGTCGACTGTGCGTCTGATTCCGTCGACTGTGCGCCTGATCTCCGATCGTGCCGGGCTCAGCCGACGCCGGGCACCGGGATCTGCGCTCCGGTGATCGCGCTGGAGGCATCGGAGACCAGGAACGAGATCGTTTCCGCGATCGACTCCGGCGACACCCAACCCGCGCGGGACGAGTCGGGCTGACTCGCCCGGTTCCCCGGGGTGTCGATCACCGACGGCAAGATCGCGTTGGCCCGGACGCCGTCGGACTTGTACTCGGCGGCGAGCGCACTGATGAACGCCCACACCGCCGCCTTCGACGTGATGTAGCCCGCCGCACCGGAGAAGGGTGCGAACGCCGCCTTCGCCGACACCCCGACGATCGACCCGCCACCGGCCTCGACGAGCTTCGGGATCGCCGCCGCGGACAGCAGATACAGCGGCCGCAGGTTGAGCCGCAGGAGGCGCTCGAACTCGTCGACCGGCGTGGCGTCGACCCGGTCCCCCATCGCGAAACCGCCCACCAGATTCACCACCGCGGTCACCGGCGCCGACGCATCACCGGCCGCGACCGCCACGACCTCGGCCACCGACGCCTCGTCGAAGAGATCGGCGTGAACACCGACCAGCCGGTCCGATTCGGGCAGCCTCGACAACTCGGACTCGGCGATCCAGGGAACCACCACGCGCCTGCCGTCGTCGAGCAACTTCCGGGTGACCGCCGACCCGAGGCCGCCCGTCCCACCCGACACGATCACCGTCTGAGTCATCATGCCGACCCTACTGGAGGTGCGTCACCCCGGCGGCTCACGCCGCGCGCCTACGATGGTCGTCGATGACCGACGAGCGCGTTCCCGAGATCGAAGACGATTCGCGGGACCGTGAGCCGGGCGGTCATCCCCCCGTCGAGTCCGACCGGACGAGCATGTTCGCGTCGTTGCGCATCCCCAACTACCGGCTGTTCTACGCGGGGATGGCCGTCTCGATGACGGGTTCGTGGATGCAGGCGACGGCGCAGGCCTGGCTCGTCCTGACGCTGAGCGGGTCGGCATCGGTCCTGGGGCTCATCGTCGCCCTCCAGGCGTTGCCCGTCCTGCTCATCGGTCCGTACGCCGGGGTGATCGCCGATCGCGTGGACCGGCGCCGACTGCTCATCGCCCTGCAGTCGATGATGGGCCTGCTGGCCGCGGCGCTCGCCGTCATCACGCTCACCGGGGTGGTGGAGGTCTGGCACGTGGGCGTATTGGCGGTGATGCTCGGGCTCGGGCACGCCTTCGAACAGCCGGCACGCCAGGCGTTCATCCATCAGATCGTGGGCAAGGACCTGATACGCAACGCGGTCACCCTCAACTCGGTGATGGTCAACGCCGCCCGCGCGGTGGGTCCGGCCGTCGCCGGCGTGGTCCTCGGCCTCGTCGGATCCGGCTTGTGCTTCGCCGTCAACGCGGTCAGCTTCGTCGCCGTGGTCGCCTCGCTCCTCGCGCTCGACTCGTCGAAGATCACGACGGAGACCCCGATCCCACGCGCGAAAGGCCAGCTGCGAGAAGGTCTCCGATATGTCCGCGGCAGCCCCGCACTCTGGATTCCGCTGGCCACGATGGCGCTCGTCGGGACGTTGACGTACAACTTTCCGGTCACCCTTCCGGCCGTCGCGGACTTCGTGTTCGACGGCGGGCCCGAGGCACTGGGCTTCATGACGTCGGCGATGGGTGTGGGTGCGGTCGTCGGCGGCCTGGTGGTCGCGGCCCGCGGAACGACCGGCCTGCGCCCACTCACGCTGGCCGCGTTCGGCTTCGGCGTCGCGGTCGGGGCGACCGCCCTCGCACCGAATCTGCCGACTGCGATCTGTGCGCTCTTCGGAGTCGGCTGGCTGAGTGTCACATTCATGTCGACCGGCAATGCCACACTGCAACTGAACTCCGAACCGCGGATGCGGGGGCGGGTGATGGCGTTGTGGTCGGTGGCGTTCATGGGGTCGACGCCGATCGGGGGTCCGATCGTCGGCGCGATCATCGAGACCTTCGACGCGCGTGTCGGTCTCGCGGTCGGAGCCGTCGCGTGTCTGGTCGCCGGAGCACTGGCCTTCCTGGCCGCTCGCCGCAGCGGCGCCGCTCTCCCCTAGACGAGCGGCCGTCCCATCCGGACCCGAAGCCGAACATCGGCGAGCAGAAGGCGAAAACCCAACCGGGACACCCACAGCGGCGTGCGACGCTCCTTCTCCACCAGCCCGGCGACGTAGCCGTCGAACCATTCCTGGTCCTCGTCGGTCCACTCGACACGGAGAGCGTCGCGGAACGGCTGGGGCAGGTAGCCGATGGTCCGGCGGAGTTTGACCGGGCCGTACTTCTTTTGGATGCGGGTCGGCGCGTAGCCGAAGTTCGCGATGTCGAGCAGGAAGTCGCGGATCTCGTCACTGATCTCGATGCGCGAGACCTGGTCGTCCCAATAGGCCGTGAACTCGTCGCGCGTGGCGGGCCAGGCCTCGGCGGGCATCTGCAGCGTCGTGCCGCAGACCTTGCCCTGCTGGTAGAACTTCTCGCGATCCGCGCCGTGGAGGGGGCCGTGCACCCGTTCGTAGATGTCCTCCCAGCCGTAGTACAGACACGCCGCGACCCACAGCTGCAGGTCGGTGTTCATCGCGTTGTACTCGACCGGACTGTTCTCGTCCGACCGCACCTGTGCGTGCTGCCGGTTGACGGCGTGCCGGTACCGGCGCCGGTCGTCGGCGTTGCCGAGCATCGCGACCGCGAGGTACGACGCGGTGGTCCGGGCGCGCTTGACCGGATGACGATCGAGTCGCCCGTTCTCGACCTTGCTGTGTGCGACGCCGTATCCGACCGCAGGGTTCGCCAGCTGCATGATCACGTTCGTCGTGCTCATCGTCTGCCCCATCGACAGCAGCGAACGCGCGAAGAAGCTGCTGTCGATGTTGTCCATCTCCGTCCGCGACATGCGCTGATCGCCCTGCGTCATGGCCCCGCCCATTCTGATAACAAGTGTTGTCTGATTGTGTCGTGGCCAGCTTAGCGCGTGTCGACACATCGGTCGACAGTCCCGGATGCAGCGAACCCCGGCTCACCCGAAGGTGAGCCGGGGTTCGGCGTCTGTCTTCTGCCGGATCAGTAGGCGTAGAACCCGCGACCGGTCTTCCGTCCGAGGCGGCCGGCGTCGACCATGCGGCGCAGCAGGGCCGGCGGCGCATAGTTGGGTTCGGCGAACTCCGCGTACAGCGACTCCGCGGCGGACAGCGTGACGTCGAGGCCGATGGTGTCGAGCAGGGTCAGCGGGCCCATCGGGTAGCCGCAGCCGCCCTTCATCGCGAGGTCGATGTCCTCGGCCGAGGCGTAACCCGAATCGAACATCCGGATCGCCTGACACAGGTACGGGATGAGCAGGGCGTTGACGATGAAACCGGACCGGTCGCCCGCGCGGACCGCGGTCTTGCCGAGGGTGTCGGTGACGTATGCGCTCACGGCGTCGGCCGTCTCGGGCGCGGTCGTCAGCGTGGAGATGATCTCGACCAGCGGCATCACCGGCACCGGGTTGAAGAAGTGCACGCCGACGACGCGCTCGGGCGTCTTGGTCGCCGTCGCGACCCTGATGATCGGGATCGACGACGTGTTCGTGGCGAGGATGGTGTTCGCGCCGGTTGCCTGATCGAGGTTCGCGAAGATCTCGCGCTTGAGCTCTTCGATCTCGGGGGCCGCCTCGATCACGAGCTCGCGATCGGCGAGGTCGGCGTACTTGGTCGTCACCCGCAGACGCCCGAGCGCGGCGTCGGCGTCGTCCTGGGCGAGCTTGTTCCGGCTGACCGCCTTGGCCAACGACTTCTCCACCCGCGATCGCGCGGCGTCGGCGAACTCCTGCTTGACCTCAACGATCACGACGTCGCTGCCCGCCTTGGCACACACCTCCGCGATGCCCGCACCCATGGTGCCTCCGCCGATGACGCCGATCTGCTGCACAGTGAACCTCCGAAGTCGAGTGGTACGACAAACGGTAGTCGGTCCTCGGATCAGCCGATCGAACGACTCCTGGCATCTCGGGAACATTCGCCCCGGGTGCCGCCTCCAAGTACACGAACCGCCCGGAAGCGCTGCACCAGCAGCGCTCCACCACCCTCAGCGATCCACGTGGAAGGACCCACCATGAGCACCGAGATCCCCGCCGACGCCGTTCTCGTCGACACCGACGGCGACGGAGCCGTCGACGCCGCACTCACCGATGTCGACGGTGACGGCACCACCGACGCCATCCTCGACACCGACGGCGACGGCCAGGCCGACTCCATCGCCTACGACACCGACGCCGACGGCGAGATCGACGTCATCGAAGCCGACACCGACGCCGACGGTCTCACCGACATCGCCGTCGCCGACACCGACGGTGACGGCACCTTCGACACCGCCGTCGACGACGAGGGCAACGTCGAGGTCGGCGACTTCGGCAGCATCGACGGCGGCGACGCCGTCTGACCGGGTTCCATCCCCTCCAGCGACAGCCGGCCCGGCGATCCCGGGCCGGTTGCCTGCGTCGGGGCCGATTCGACGATTCCGCCGTGTCGTCTCACCTCGCCCGCTAGCGTGACTCAGATCACGATCGGGGGATGCGATGATGCCAGTTCGATTCGACGCGCACGTTTCGGCCCGCCCGGCAGGGCGATGGCGCCGACGGTCACGCGCCGTCACGTGTCTCGCCGCCGGCGCGACACTCCTCGCCACGATGCTGGTGGCCGCACCCGCACAGGCGGCCAACCACCTGTTCCCCGACATCTCCGAGGTCTCGGTTCCCCAGGCCGAGTGTGGCCCCGGGTCGCAACCCGAACCGGGCCTGCAGGGTGACGTCAGCGCCGAGGATCGCCTGTCCGGACGCAGCATGCGCGGCTACCGCTGCAACATCACGCGACTCGGCGGGGTGCGCGGCGCGGGCGGTGGCATCGTGTCGGCGAACTTCGAGAACTGCAGCTACACCGGCAGCCTGTTCCCCGGGAACAACTGGGTGAACCCGCCGGGCGTTCAGGTCATCGACGCCTCGAACCCCCGCGCACCGCGAGTGGTCGGCTCGCTGACCGACCCGGCGATGCGCGGCGGCACCTGGGAGACCCTGAAGGTCAACAAGGAGCGCAAGCTCCTCGCCGCGACCTCGGTGCCGCTGCTGTGGGGCGGCGGCTTCTTCGCCGTGTACGACATCTCCGACTGCGCCCGCCCCAAACTCCTCAACAGGGGACCGGGCACGTCGACGCCACTCCCGTTCACCTCGCACGAGGGCGGCTTCTCCCCCGACGGCCGCACCTACTGGGCCTCCGGCGTCTTCCCCGGTCACCTCAGCGCGATCGACATCGCCGATCCCCGGTCGCCCCGCGTCATCTGGCAGGGGCTCCACTCGTTTCTCGGGCACGGCTTCGGCGTCTCGCCGGACGGCAATCGGATGTTCCTGTCCAACATGGCCGGGGTGACCGTGCTCGACATCAGCGACGTCCAGCGCCGACGGCCGCACCCCCAGGTCCCCCACGTCGCCGCGTATCTGTGGCCCGACGGCCAGCTCAACCAGCATTCGATCCCGATCACCTACCGCGGCCGGCCGCACATCGTCACCGCGGACGAGGCCGGCTCCGGCGGGGTGAAGATCTTCGACGTGACGAGGGTGAACAAACCCCGCTACACCGCGCAGATCAAACTCGAGATCAATCTCCCGGAGAACCTCGACACCAACCTGCGGTCGTCGACCGGCGGTTCGCTGTTCAGCAGCAATCCGCACTACTGCGCGGTCGACCGGCCGAACGATCCCACCGCCCTGGCATGCGGCTGGGAGTCGTCGGGCATCCGCGTCTTCGACATCCGCGACCTCGACCGGATTCGCGAGATCGCCTACTACAACCCGCCGGCCCGTACCGGCACCACCCTGCTGGAGACACCCAACTCGCCGCACGTCGTCGGTTCGCTGCTGGGTGTGCCCGCCGTCGAATTCCTCAGTCTCGGGATGTCGATCGCGAACGGCAAGGTCCGGTTGAACGAGATGGTCGGTCCGCGTAGCGGAATGGTCGTCGGCGGCGACATGTCGACCGACTGGTGCATGTCCCCGCCGGAGTTCCGGGGCAACGAGCTGCGGGTCACCTGTTCCGACGGCGGTTTCCAGGTGTTGCGGCTGAGTCCCGCGGTGTACACCCCGCCGCCGGACCAGAACTCCTCGATCGGATGAGCAGTCGTCGGCCCGGCGTCCCGCTGGTGCGGGCGGCTGTCCTCGGCGTCACCGCCGCCCTGCTCGTCACCATGGGCGTCGTCATCGGTGCGGTGTGGCCGGGACGCGACCATGGTTCGTCCGCGATGAGCCTGTCGGACATCGGGTTCGCCCAGGACATGTCGACGCATCACGACCAGGCCATCCTGATGTCGCGGGCGATCGGCGCGGTACCCGGGGTCACACCGCAGATCCGCGGTGTCGCCGACCGGATCGTCTACACGCAGACCGCCGAGACCGCGACCATGCGAGGCTGGCTTCAGTGGTTCGACCAGCCGATCACCGCGACGGAGCCGATGTCCTGGATGTCCGGCGGGCACTCCCACCACGGCGCCGGACCCGACGACTCCCGTCCGCCGATGCCGGGCATGGCCACGATCGACGAGGTCGGGCGGCTCTCCACGCTGCCACCGGACGAGGCGGAGATCTTGTTCCTGCAGTTGATGATCCGGCACCATCGCGGCGGGATGTCGATGGCCCAGGCGGCCTACAACGACGCGCGTTCGGGGTCCGCGACAAAAGACCTGGCGCTCATGATGATCGGCGACCAGGGCGACGAGATCGGGGTGATGACGATGCTGCTCAAGGAGCGCGGCGCCGACCCGCTGCCGACCTGATCACGGGTCGTCAACGAATCGGCGTCAGCCTCAATCGGTCTTCGGATGCAGGGTGAACATCTCCCACACCTCTTTCTGGTCCGCCGCCCAGGGGTCGTAGACGAACGGTGCGTGCCGCAGGGCCATCCCCGCCTTGCGTGGCGTCCGGTTGGCCTTGAACCCGTTGCAGGACTTGCATGCCGCGACCTGATTGCCGAACGTGCTCGGGCCGCCCTGCGACACCGGGACGATGTGGTCGACGGTGTCTGCCGGTCCGTCGCAGTACGCACAGATCCACTGATCACGGCGCAGGATGGTCGCGTTCGACGCATACGAGTCCATCGTCTTACCGGCGAACGGGCGGTAGGCATCTCGCTTGATCGCCACCACCTTGTGAATGGGCAGCGACAGCGTCGGGGAATGGACGACGCGGACCAGCGGGGTGCCCTCGACGTTCCGCGCGACCTCGGTGGTCAGCAGGACGGCAGCACGACGCCAGGTGACGCGCGCCAGGATCTGCAGTCCGGCATTGGTGACGAAGATGGTCATGACAGCTCCTCGATGCGTGGGCGAGTGAGTGCGCCGACCACCGAGGTTCATGACCTCAGGAACTGGTGACGCGTGATGTGATCGGTCCGGGCCTGCCGTCGGATTTCAGTCCGCATCGACGCTCGGATGGGGCCGTCCGCCACTCGCCGGCGAAAGCCTTGTCACCCATCGACATCTGCGTCACCTCCTCTCGTTGGTCTGGCCTGCTCTGTCGCCACGATAACCGCGGTCGATGAGCACTGCCACCGTTTATGTCCGGCGTGTTCGGATGTTCACCCAGTTCACACGGGCTGTTTGCAGGACTTTTTCACCGCGAGCCGGTCCCGCGGGAGAATGTCCGACGCTATCTTCGGCGGATGCCCACCGAGGAGACCGCCGAGAATCCCCCACCGCCGCCACCCGTGTCGACCCTCGACGCGCCGAGGACTCCCGGCGTGGCCGGCCGCAGCGTGGTGCTGCGCCATCCAGCTGGTGATGATCTTCGTGGTACTCGAGATCGGCAGCCAGGCCGGGACCCTCGACTGAATGGTCAGAAGATCTCGGGCAGATCGTCCGAGACGGTGTTGGGGTAGGTCGCCGGACGCTTCTCCAGGAACGACATGACGCCTTCGTACACGTCACCGGACTGCCCGCGGTAGAAGATCGCCTTCGAGTCGGCGTGGTGGGCGTCGAGCGGGCTCGGCGCACCGGCCATCCGCCAGAGCAGCTGCCGGGTCAGTGCCGCCGAGACGGGCGCACTGTTCGCGGTCATCTCGCGGGCGACGGCGATCGCGGTGTCGAGGACCTGCTCCTTGGGCACCACCTGCTGGACCAGTCCGTGCTCGTGGGCTTCGGCGACCGGGACCATTTTGGCGCCGATCGTCCACTGCAGTGCGGTCGGCAGTCCGACGAGCCGGGGCAGGAACCAGCTCGACGCGGCTTCGGGTACGAGGCCTCGCGCCGCGAAGACGAAGCCGAACTTCGCATCCTCCGAGGCGATCCGGACGTCGGCGGGCAGCGTCATCGTGACGCCGACACCGGCCGACGGCCCGTTCACGGCCACCACGATCGGCTTGAGCGATGCGAACATCCGCAGCGTGAGCTTGCCGCCCTCGTCCGCGGGAATCTCGTCGGACTCGACAGCTGACGAGGCGTCGAACGACGACCCGCCCGCCTCGAGATCCGCACCCGCACAGAACGCGCGTCCGTTGCCGGTGATCACCACCGCTCGGACGGAGTCATCGGCGTCGGTGTCGTCGAACGCAGCTCGCAGCTCCTCACCCATCTGCAGGGTGAAGGCGTTGAGCCGGTCGGGCCGGTTGAGCCGGAAGATCGCGATCTCGCCGTCCCGCTCGACGGTGATGGTGGGCTGGTCCTGCCGGGACTTGCGCCCGACCTCTGATGTATCGCTCGTCACAGGTCGATGCTATCGGGCGCTGGACACTCCGCGTCGGCTGTGTCAATCCGTCCCGGAATCACCACAACGGCGGCGCCACCCTTGTCGGGTGACGCCGCCGTCAGTGGTGTCAGATCAGCTCAGACGGACCTGGTGTCAGCTCGCGTCGGCCTCGCCGGCCTTGGTGAGCTCGACCGGTGCGTCGGGAACCATGCGCGGCTTCTCCGAGCCGGTGAAGACGAACCGGGCGTCTTCGCCGTCGCCCTCGCCGTCCCAGTTCTCGACGTCGACCAGCACGATCTGTCCGGGAGCGATGTCGCCGAACAGGATCTTCTCCGAGAGCTGGTCCTCGATCTCGCGCTGGATCGTACGACGCAGCGGACGCGCACCGAGCACCGGATCGAACCCACGCTTGGCCAGCAGCGACTTCGCGCGGTCGGTGACCTCGAGCGCCATGTCCTTGTTCTTCAGCGCACCCTCCACGCGCGTCAGCATGAGATCGACCATCTGGATGATCTCCTCACGCGTGAGCTGGTGGAACACGACGATGTCGTCGATGCGGTTGAGGAACTCGGGCCGGAAGTGCTTCTTGAGCTCGTCGTTGACCTTCTGCTTCATCCGCTCGTAGTTCGACTGGGTGCCGTCGCTCGACGAGAAGCCCATGCCCACGGCCTTGGAGATGTCCGAGGTACCGAGGTTCGAGGTGAAGATCAGCACGGTGTTCTTGAAGTCGACCGTGCGACCCTGACCGTCGGTCAGGCGACCGTCCTCGAGGACCTGCAACAGGGTGTTGTAGATCTCCGAGTGGGCCTTCTCGATCTCGTCGAACAGCACCACCGAGAACGGCTTACGGCGCACCTTCTCGGTGAGCTGGCCACCCTCTTCGTAGCCGACGTATCCGGGAGGCGCACCGAACAGGCGCGACGCCGTGAAGCGATCGTGGAACTCGCCCATGTCGATCTGGATGAGCGCATCGTCCTCGCCGAACAGGAAGTTCGCCAGCGCCTTGGAGAGCTCGGTCTTACCGACGCCGGACGGGCCGGCGAAGATGAACGAGCCCGACGGACGCTTCGGATCCTTGAGGCCTGCGCGCGTACGACGGATGGCCTTCGACACCGCCTTGACGGCGTCCTCCTGGCCGATGATCCGCTTGTGCAGCTCGTCCTCCATGCGGAGCAGACGGGTGGTCTCCTCCTCGGTGAGCTTGAACACCGGGATACCGGTCCAGTTGCCGAGGACCTCGGCGATCTGCTCGTCGTCGACCTCGGCCACGACGTCCATGTCGCCGCTGCGCCATTGCTTCTCACGCTCGGCCCGCTCGGCGACCAGCTGCTTCTCCTTGTCGCGGAGGCTGGCGGCCTTCTCGAAGTCCTGCGCGTCGATCGCGCTTTCCTTCTCCTTGCGGGCATCGGCGATGCGGTCGTCGAACTCCCGCAGGTCTGGCGGCGCGGTCATCCGGCGGATGCGCATCCGCGCACCGGCCTCGTCGATGAGGTCAATCGCCTTGTCCGGCAGGAACCGGTCGTTGATGTAGCGATCGGCCAGCGTCGCAGCCGCGACCAGCGCACCGTCGGTGATGGAGACGCGGTGGTGCGACTCGTACCGATCGCGCAGACCCTTGAGGATCTCGATGGTGTGCTCGACGGACGGCTCGCCGACCTGCACGGGCTGGAAGCGACGCTCGAGGGCGGCGTCCTTCTCGATGTATTTGCGGTACTCGTCGAGGGTCGTCGCACCGATGGTCTGCAGCTCGCCCCGGGCCAGCTTCGGCTTGAGGATGCTGGCGGCGTCGATCGCGCCCTCGGCGGCACCTGCGCCGACGAGCGTGTGCAGCTCGTCGATGAACAGGATGATGTCGCCGCGGGTGTTGATCTCCTTGAGCACCTTCTTGAGGCGTTCCTCGAAGTCACCGCGGTAGCGGCTGCCCGCGACCAGCGAACCGAGGTCGAGGGTGTAGAGCTGCTTGTCCTTGAGTGTCTCGGGGACCTTGCCGTTGACGATGGCCTGCGCGAGGCCCTCGACGACGGCGGTCTTGCCGACGCCGGGCTCACCGATCAGCACCGGGTTGTTCTTGGTGCGGCGGCTGAGCACCTGCATGACACGCTCGATTTCCTTCTCCCGGCCGATGACCGGGTCGAGCTTGCCCTCGGAGGCCGCGGCGGTCAGGTTACGACCGAACTGGTCGAGGACCAGCGAGGTCGACGGGGTGCCGGACTCGCTGCTGCGTCCGCCGGTGCCCGCCTCCTGCGGCTCCTTGCCCTGGTATCCGCTGAGGAGCTGGATGACCTGCTGGCGGACCCGGTTGAGGTCGGCGCCGAGCTTCACCAGCACCTGGGCGGCGACGCCCTCGCCCTCACGGATCAGGCCGAGCAGGATGTGCTCGGTACCGATGTAGTTGTGGCCGAGCTGCAGGGCCTCGCGCAGCGAGAGCTCCAGCACCTTCTTGGCGCGCGGGGTGAACGGGATGTGTCCCGACGGTGCCTGCTGGCCCTGGCCGATGATCTCCTCGACCTGGCTGCGGACCCCTTCCAGGGAGATCCCGAGCGACTCGAGCGCCTTGGCGGCCACGCCCTCGCCCTCGTGGATGAGGCCGAGGAGGATGTGCTCGGTACCGATGTAGTTGTGGTTGAGCATGCGCGCTTCTTCTTGGGCCAGAACCACAACCCGACGCGCGCGGTCGGTGAACCGTTCGAACATTGTTCTCCCTCACATTGCTAGCGCCCCGGCCGCCGCGGAGACCACCTCGGAGGTCCCGGAGGACAACCGGTGCGGATAGACGACGACCAGCCTGCTTCCACTCTAGAGGTCGTCTCGGGTGCACCTGCAGTTAACGCCTGCGCAGAGTGCATGGATCCACCGATGCGGCGGGGATGTGCACAGTACAACTGCGCTGGCCGGGGCGGTGTTCCCGGGCGGCTACGCCGAGAGCGAACGCGGCGCCGACGGGCCCGCATCTCCTCGCCCGGGCCCATCCGGAGAACCTAGACTGCGGTGCGTGTCCCGGGGAGAGCCGATCGACGACAGTACGGCCCGGTCCGCCGCCGGGGTGCGGGTCCGGCGAGCGCGCGAGGCCGCCGGGGTGAGTCTACGGTCGTTGGCCGCCTCCATCGGCGTGAGTCCCGCGACGCTGAGCCAGATCGAGAACGGGAGAACGGGCCTGCGCGTCGATCGGCTCGAGGCGATCGCGGCAGCTCTCGGAGTCGGCGTCACCCAGATCATCGAGGGCACGGTGCCGCGGCGTTCGGCGACCGGCGCACCGGACGCGGCCGTCGTTCACGGGGATTGGCGGCAGTACGGCCCGCTCGACTTCTCCCCCATCCTGCTGGCCGCCGTCGAGGAGTTCCTGGCGGTCGGATATCACGGGACGACGATGCGACGGATCTCCACGCGGTGCGGGATGTCGGTGCCCGGGATCTACAACTACTACCCGAGCAAGCAGCTCATCCTGGTCGACATCCTCGACCGCACGATGGCGGATCTCGAATGGCGAGCCGCGGCCGCGGCGGCGAGCGAGGACGACGCCGTCGGGAAGTTCTGTGCGCTCGTGGAGAACCTCGCGCTCTACCACACGCACCGCCGCCGGCTCGGATTTCTCGGTTCCAGCGAGGTGCGAGCGCTCGAACCGTCCAACCAGCGGAACGTCAGCCGGCGACGAAACCGTCAACAAGCGCTGGTCGACGAGCAGGTACACGCCGCGGGTGCCCTCGGACATTTCCGGCCGCCGCATCCCGACGACGCCGCACGCGCCGTCGTCACGATGTGCACGGCCCTGCCGACCTGGTGGCAGCCCGACGGTCGGCTCACCCCGGAACAACTGGCAGCCGAATACGTCGACTACGCCCTGGGGATCATGCGATACCAACCGCCGGCGTCGTGAACAAGTCAACTCTGACCCCTATATTGGCATGGTGAGTTCACCCGAGGTACCGGCCGGCACGGCAGCACCTGCCGAGACGGCGCCCACTCGCCGCGAACAGCGGACCATCACCAGCCAGCGACGCATTCTCGAGGCAGCCGTCGACTGCCTGATCGAGCACGGCTTCGCCGGGGCGACGACGTCGGCGATCCAGGCACGGGCGGGCGTCTCGCGCGGCCGGTTACTGCATCACTTCCCCTCCCGGGAGGACCTGCTCGTGGCGGCCGCCCGACACCTCGCCGCCGAACGGGTGGCGGCGACCACGGCACGCGCGGTGGCCGAGATCGATGGTCACGTCACGGGTTCCACCAGGGTCACGAACGTCGTCGAGATGATGTGGATGTCGTTCCACGAGCCACATTTCTGGGCCGCGGTCGAACTCTGGACCGCGTCCAGGACCAACGAGTGGATCGCCGGCGCGCTGCTTCCCGTGGAGCGGCACCTCGGGGGCGTGATCCGATCGAGCATCGACCGGATGTGGGGCCCCGAGCTGGTCGGCCACCCGCGCTACGCGCAGTTGCGCGAGATCCTCTTCACCAGCATGCGCGGGGTCGCCCTCGCCTACGCCTTCGATCACCGGGACCCGCGGCGCGACCCCCATCTGCCGCAGTGGACGGACACTGCCCTCGTACTCCTCGAGGTCTGACCTCCACCCGTAAGAGTACGGGTTGACTGTTTCGATCGGGGTTGGCTAATCTCCAGCTACCCGGAGCTGGGACGTGACCGACACTCGGCGCGGACTGTGCCCGGGAACACCCCTCCGGCCCGACGGCCGCACCTTCGACGACCTCACGGCGACCCCCGGAAGAACGGCCGTGGCTCGAGTCCGTCGGCCGGGCACCCCCCCCTTGAGCCAGGAGCATCTCCGTGCCCACAGATCACACCGGCGAACGGCCGGCACCCCGTTCGGCTCGAGCGTCGATCGCCGCCGCGATCTCGACGTCGCTCGAGTGGTACGACTTCTTCATCTACTCCACCGCGGCTGCGCTGGTGTTCAACGTGACGTTCTTCGCCACCGACAGCACCGTCGTGTCCGCACTCAACTCCTTCGCCACCGTCGCCGTCGGCTTCATCGCCCGGCCGATCGGCGGCATTCTCGCGGGCCAACTGGGTGATCGCTACGGCCGCAAGCCCGTTCTGGTCGGGGCGGTGTGCCTGATGGCCGTCGCCACCTTCCTGATCGGCTGCGTGCCCAACACCCAGACGGTGTGGTTGGCACCGACCCTCCTCGTGATCCTCCGCATCTGCCAGGGCCTGGCCGTGGGCGGACAGTGGGGAGGTGCCGTCCTGATCGCCACCGAGAACGCACCGGCACATCTGCGTGGGTTCTACGGCAGTTTCGCCCAGCTCGGCGTGCCGATCGGCCTGGTGCTGGGCAATGTCGCGTTCCTGCTCGCCACCGGGCTGTCGAGTTCGGACGCGTTCCTGTCCTGGGTCTGGCGAATCCCGTTCTGGATCAGCCTGGTCATGCTCCCGGTCGCGTTCGCCATCCATCGGTTCCTCGAGGAGACACCGGAATTCAAGGCAGTCGCGGCCAAGATCGCACAGACACCCGACGTGCAGCGCTCCCCGATGCTCGACGTCATCCGCCGCAACCCGGGGACCATCCTGATGGCCGCCGGCGCGAACACGATCGGAATCGTCTTCTTCTACATCATGATCACCGGTTCGGTGCAGTTCGTGACGACCTACCTCGACGTCGCGCGATCCACTGTGCTGACCTGGATTCTGATCTCCTGCGTCGTGATGGTCCCGCTGGTTCCGGCCTTCGGCTGGCTGTCGGATCGCGTCGGCCGCAAACTGGTCTTCGCGATCGGCTCGGCGGCCATGATGATCTGGGCCATCCCGATGTGGCTGCTGATCGGGTCGTCTTCGCCGACGTCCATCTGGCCCTTCGCAGTCGCCGTTCTCGTCGGCGTCGTGGCGATGGCATTGCAGACCGGCACGCAGGGAACACTTTTCGCCGAGCTGTTCCCACCGGAGATCCGCTTCTCGGGCGCGTCCCTGGGTTACCAGATCTCGGCGATCGTCGGCGGGTTCGCGCCGTTCGTGATGGTCGCGATCATCAACGGCAACCCGGACAACGCCTGGCGCGTCGGGCTCTTCCTGACCCTGCTGGCCGCCGCGTCGTTGCTCTGCCTGTACGTCATCGTCAAGAAGCGCTATCACGGCGAGTTCGACTCACCGGCCTCGGCCGGCGTCGACGACACGCAGCCACAGGCTCAGCCGGTTCGATAGTCACCCACGACCGGCAACCAAGACAACGCGGCGGCGCCGGGTCATCGTCCTTGATGCCCCGGCGCCGTCGTGGTGGTTCAGTTCCAGTTCATCCAGAAGTCGAGCTCGAGTTCCTCGTCCCCGGGCACGACGCGGTACTGCTCGAAATCACGGACACCGTCTCGTGCGAGGACGTCATCGTCGATGAAGCACTGCCCGGTCGCCAGCCAGGCCGGTTTGGTGATGATGCTCATCGCGGCGTCGGCCATGATGCTCGGCTTCCGACTCCGGGCGACGAGCTCCTCGCTCAGGATGTTGCGCACGGCCGCGGTGTTGATGGTGGTCCGCGGCCACAGCGAATTGACTGCGATGCCATCGGCTTTCAGCTCGGCGGCCAGGCCGATGGTGACCATGGACATCGAGAACTTCGAGATCGTGTACGCGGTGCCGATCTGAGCGAACCACTTGGGATCGAGATCGATCGGCGGCGAGAGCGTCAGCACATGCGCATTCTCCGACGCCCGCAGATGCGGGATCGCCGCCTTCGTCAGCGCGAAGGCGCCTCGTGCGTTGATGTCCTGCATCAGGTCGTATTTCTTCATGTCGATCTTCTCGGCAGGCGTCAGATCGAGGGCGCTGGCGTTGTTGACCACGATGTCGATGCCGCCGAAGTGCTCGACGGTGCGGCTGACGGCCTCGGCCACCGAGTCGTCGTTCCGGACGTCGCCCACGATGGGGAGCGCCCGTCCGCCGGCCTCGGTGATCGCGGCCGCCGCCGTGTGGATGGTTCCGGGGAGTTTCGGATGCGGGTCAGCGGTTTTCGCGACGAGCGCGATGTTGGCGCCGCGCGCCGCGGCCGCCACCGCGATGGCCTCGCCGATCCCTCGGCTGCCGCCGGAGATCAACAGGGTCCGGCCCTGCAGCGAATCGTCGGGGGTGTGGGTCGGTGTCACGGTGAGTCCTTTCGGAGCCCACACCTGTCAGGGTGTGAGCGTTCGGGACGGCGAGGCGAGGGCCGACTCGTTCGGCCTGGCTCACACGCCGTCTGTTTGATTTAACTAAACACTGCACGAAGGGTGGCGTCGCGGGAAATTGCTTTCCCAGATGCATCTGACGCCGAGGTGGCACGGCCGCCCCCCGGCCTGGACCACCCCTGTTCGGCTGCGCCGAGCCTAGCGTCCGAATCTGGTCATGCGCAATCAATGACCACGTCACAACAGGCGCCGCCCACCCGGAACACACGAGTCCGACACCACGATCGCCCACCCGTGCCCACGCCCAGAGCCTGGACACATTTGACCCCACCGCGGGTGACGAGGCATGCTTGTCCGAGCGATCGCTCGCTCACGGCGGGTGAACAACCGAGAGGGGACAGTTGTGGCCATCCGGGACCCGCAGGCCTATCGAGAGGGCCTCCGCGACAACAGGCGCGTCGTCTACCGCGGCGAGAGGATCGACGACGTCACCGCGTTCGACGAATTCGCCGATGCCATCGCCCATTCGTCGCTCGCCTACGAGATCTCGCGCACCGAGCCGGATCTCGCTGTCGCCGACGACGGCGACGGGCCCTACACCGCGTTCTACCGGGTGCCGCGCACCGCGGAGGACATCAGCAATCGCGGTCGCCTCATCGAGACCCTGTCCCGCATGGGCGCCGGGACGATCGTGCTGAAGGAGGTGGGCAGTGACGCACTGTTCGCCCTCCTGCGCGCGTTGTCGGGCGACAGCCTTGCCAAAGCCCAAGCGTTCTACCGATATTGCTGCGAGAACGACGTCGCCCTTGCGGTGGCCCAGACCGATGTGAAGGGCGACCGGTCACTCCCCCCGCATCGCCAGCCCGATCCCGATCACTATCTGCGGATCGTCGACGAGGATGCCGACTCGATCACCGTGTCCGGCGCGAAGGTCCACACCTCGTTCAGCGCCAACGCCGACGAACTCATCGTGCTGCCCACACGCGCGATGTCGGAGGCCGACCGCGATTGGGCGGTGAGCTTCGCGATCCCGGTCGACACCGAGGGCCTGACGCTCTACGTGTCCCCGTACCTGCACGGCGACCACCACGCCTTCGAACACCCGATCTCGTCCAGGCACAAGCTGCTCGAGAGCCTGACGGTGTTCGATCGGGTCCGCGTACCGAAGGAGCGCGTGTTCCTCAACCGGGAGCCCGAACTCGCCGGCCCGCTGGCGCTCGCCTTCGTCGACTACCACCGCTTCACCGCGGTGAACTACAAACTCCCCATCCTCGATCTGCTGGTCGGCGCCGCCATCGGGATCGCGGAGGCCAACGGCATCGCCGGTGCCGGCCACGTGAAGACCAAGCTGACCGAACTGATCACCTACGCCGAGACGGTGCGAGGTTTCGCCGAGCTGGCCGCGGTCCGCGCGCGCAACGGCGGCAACGGGATTCATCTTCCCGATCCACTGGCGGTCAACATGGCGAAGTACCACTTCGCGCACGGGTTCCACCAGGCCGCGGCCACCCTGCTCGACCTTGCCGGCGGCCTCGTGGTCACCGGACCCGGCGGCCATGACTGGGATGACCCCGAAGTCCGTGCGGTCCTGGAGAAGTACTTCGCCGCAGCGAGGCCGGCGGAGGAGCGCCTGCGGCTCATCCACCTGATCGGCGATCTGACCGCGGGTCAGTGGGGCGGTTACCAATCGGTTCTGGCCACCCATGCCGAGGGCTCGCTGGAGGCCGAGAAGATGCAGATCGCGCGGGCCTACGACAGCACCCGGGCGCGTGCGGCCGTCGACGCGGTGCTGCGTGACGCTGCCGAAACATCTATTCCCGGAACCGAACTCGACGCACCGGTGGGGGCAGCACGATGACGACCAACGGCCTCGACTTCGCCATCGACGACCGCGGTGTCGCCGACATCCGGTTGAACCGGCCCGACGCCGCGAACGCCCTCGACATGGACGTCGCCGAGGGGCTCGCCGCTGCGGTGCAGAGCATCGAACGCGACGGCGTCCGTGTCGTCCGGCTGTCCGCGGCCGGCCGGCTCTTCTCGGGCGGTGGCGACGTCCACGGTATGGCCGCCGCGCCCGACCGGGAACGGTTCCTCGCCGAACTCGCCGGGTCGGTTCATCGATCCCTCATCGCGCTCGACCGCCTGCCGGTTCCCGTCGTGGCCGCGGTCCAGGGCACCGCGGCCGGCGGCGGTCTGGGTCTCGTCCTCGCCGCCGACGTGGTGATCGCGACACCGAAGACGTCGTTCGTGGCCGCGTATTCCACGATCGGGCTCTCTCCCGACTGCGGCGTGTCGATCAATCTGCCCCGGACCGTCGGATTGGGGCGCGCGCTACGCATGCTGGTGCGGAACGAGAAGATCGACGCGGCAACCGCATTGGACTGGGGACTCGTCCACGAGGTCGTCGAGGCGGAGCAACTCGAGAGTGCCACCGACGATGTCGTCGCGCTCCTGCTCGACCGGCCCACGGCCGCGATCGGGCACGCACGACGCCTCGCACGGGCGTCCTTCGGCCGGACCTTCGCCGATCATCTCGACGACGAGGCCGCCACCATCGCGCGGCTCGGTGCGGGCACCGAGACCGGCGCACTGCTCGCGCGTTTCGCCGGGTGAAGAGGCCCAGCCGCATGGGGTGATTCGCCCAAACCGCCCGATTCGTCGGTGATCGGACTAGCGTCGTAGCCCATGACGAGCGACGCTCGACCCCGGTCGCACCGGGTCAACCTGACCATCTTCGTCGCCTCGGGCGTCATCGTGGTCGCCTTCGCCGTCTGGGCGCTGGCGGCACCGGCGGCGGCCGAGTCGACGATCAACGACGTCCGTGACTTCATCACCCGGTGGTTCGGCTGGTGGTATTTCGTCCTCGCCACCGCCATCGTCGGTCTGGTGGTGTTCCTCGGCCTCAGCAAGTACGGGCGCTATCGGCTGGGGCCGGAGGAATCGCGTCCGGAGTACAGCCTCTTCACCTGGACGTCGATGCTGTTCGCCGCGGGTATCGGCATCGACCTGATGTTCTTCTCCGTCGCCGAACCCGTCACCCATTTCCTCAACCCGCCGACCGGACTCGCCGAGACCAACGCGGCGGCGCGCGAGGCGGTCACATGGACGGTCTTCCACTACGGGGTGACCGGGTGGGCGATGTACGCGCTCATGGGAGGTGCGCTCGCCTATTTCGCCTTCCGGCACAATCTCCCGCTGACGATCCGAGCGGCGCTGTATCCGATCTTCGGCAAACGCGTCGAAGGTCGGTGGGGCGACGCGATCGACGTCGCGGCCGTCCTCGGCACCATCTTCGGCATCGCCACCTCGTTGGGCATCGGCGTCGTCCAGCTCAACTTCGGGCTGAACGAGATCTTCGGGATCGAGCAGGGGAAGGCCGCGCAGATCGGTCTCATCGTCCTGGCGGTCGTGATCGCGACCGCGTCCGCGACATCGGGCGTGGACAAGGGCATTCGGCGCCTCTCCGAGATCAACGTGATCCTGGCGATCTGCATGCTCGTCTACATCACGGTCGCCAAAGACGCCGACTTCCTGCTCAACGGGCTCGTTCAGAACGCGGGAGATTATGTGTCCACGTTCGCCGACCGGACGCTCGACACCTTCGCCTGGGACCAGGTGAACCCGCCGCCCGGCAACGACGCCCGCGCCTTCGTCGACGGTTGGACCCTGTTCTTCTGGGCCTGGTGGGTGGCCTGGGCGCCGTTCGTCGGACTCTTCCTCGCGCGCATCTCGCGCGGACGTACGTTGCGCCAGTTCATCTTCGGCGTCTTGGTGGTCCCGTTCAGCTTCATCCTGGTGTGGATCTCCATCTTCGGGAACAGTGCCCTGCAGGTTGCCCGCGGCGATGCGGACTTCGCCGAGACGACGGCCTCCACACCCGAAGCCGGGTTCTATTCGTTGCTCGAGCAATATCCCGGTTCGACGCTGCTCATCGGTATCGCGACCATCACCGGCCTGCTGTTCTACGTCACCAGCGCCGACTCGGGCTCCCTCGTCATGGGCAACTTCACCAGTCGACTCGACGACCCGATGGCCGACTGCGCACGGTCCCTTCGCATCTTCTGGTCGGTGGCGATCGGCCTGCTGACGCTGTCGATGCTGTTCGCCGGCGGCGGTGACGGATCCATCCTGACGCTGCAGGCCGCGACGGTGATCATGGGCCTGCCGTTCTCCTTCGTGCTCGGGCTCATCGGCATCTCGTTGCTCCGCGCCGTCCGCAACGAGTCGGTGAAACTCGACAGCTTCCGGACCACGTTGCCGAAGGTGATCGCCGTCGGACGCGGTCCCACCGAACACGGCAGCTGGCGACAGCGCCTCATCGGTACCCTCCGCTTCCCCGGCCCGGCCGCCACGCGGAAGTTCATCGGAGCCAACGTCGTTCCGGCGATGACCGAGGTCGCCGAACAGTTCGGTCGCGAAGGGATCACCGCGACCGTCGACGAATCGGCCGAGAACGAGGGGTTGCCGTCGCCGCGCCTCGTCGTCGAACTCGCCGAGGTCCCCCGTTTCGAGTACTGCGTGTGGCCGGTCTCGGCGCCGACCCCGACGTACGCGGTGCGGACCCAGCGATCCGACGATCGCTACTTCCGATGCGAGGTGTATCTCACCGAGGGGTCGCAGGGCTACTCGCTCACCGGGTACACCCGCGACCAGATCATCGGCGACATCCTCGACCAGTACGAACGCCATCTCGGCTACCTGCATCTGCGGGATGCCGCCGGCGACCACCACGAGCCCGCACCCGATCCGGGCGCCGGCGACGGTAGCGTGCCCGACAGCGACACGGACATCCCCGACAGCAGTTCCGAAGGAGCACCGGCTCGATGACCGAGACCCTCTACATCGACGGCCGCTGGCGGTCCGCCGCCTCCGGTCAGACCCGCGAGATCCGCTGCCCCGCGGACAACTCGGTCGTCGGCGTGGTTGCCGAGGCCGGGGCGGCCGACACCGAGGACGCGATCGCGGCGGCGCGGCGCGCCTTCGACGCCGGCGACTGGAGCGCCACACCGGCTGCCGAACGTGGCGATCTTCTCCTCCGCGTCGCCGGCCAGATCGACGAGCGCCGAGACGAATTCGTCCGGGCCGAGACACTCGACACCGGCAAACGGCCATACGAATCCGACCTCGACATGACCGACATCGGCCACTGCTTCCGATATTTCGGCAAGCTCGCGGCGACCGACGCCGGTCGCGTGGTCGACACCGGATCACCCGATGCCGACTCCCGCATCGTGTACGAGCCGGTGGGGGTCTGCGGACTGATCACCCCGTGGAACTACCCGTTGCTGCAAGCGGCCTGGAAGGTCGCACCGGCGCTCGCCGCGGGCAACACCTTCATCCTCAAACCCGCCGAACTGACCCCGCACACGTCGATCCTGCTGATGCGCGTCCTCGAGGATCTCGGTCTCCCGGCGGGCGTCGGCAACCTCGTGCTGGGCGCGGGGGCCGCGGCGGGTGCCCCCCTGTCCGCGCACCCCGACGTCGACCTCGTCTCGTTCACCGGTGGACTGATCACCGGCCGGGTCATCGCCCGCGAGGCGGCGGCGACGGTGAAGAAGGTTGCGCTCGAACTCGGGGGCAAGAACCCGAACGTCGTGTTCGCCGACGCCTGCGCCACCGACGACCTGCTCGCCGCCGCAGTCGACAATGCGCTCAACGCCGCGTTCCTGCACTCGGGTCAGGTCTGTTCGGCCGGAGCGCGACTCATCATCGAAGAGTCCGCGCACGACCGCTTCCTCGACGAACTCGTCCGCCGCGCGGAACGCATCCGCCTGGGGCTCCCCTATGCCGAGGGCACCGAGACCGGTCCGCTCATCTCCGCGGCACACCGCGACAAGGTGCACGCCTACGTCGAGCAGGCCCGTGCGGACGGCGCCGTCATCCGAACCGGTGGCGCCTTCGCCACGGGCGATCACGGATCGGGCAGCCTCGACGACGGATGGTTCTATCTGCCCACCGTGATCGACGGGGCCGACCGTTCGATGGCCTGCGTGCACGACGAGGCGTTCGGACCCACGGTCACCGTCGAGACCTTCACGACCGAGGACGAAGCCGTGACCCTGGCCAACGACACCGTCTACGGGTTGGCGGGCGCGGTCTGGTCGGCGGACGCCGCCCGCGCCCGCCGCATCGCCGGACGGATCCGGGCCGGCACGGTGTGGGTCAACGACTTCGGACCGTATCTGCCCG
Organism: Gordonia sp. PvP123; assembly: GCF_040547295.1. Lineage (NCBI taxonomy): Bacteria > Bacillati > Actinomycetota > Actinomycetes > Mycobacteriales > Gordoniaceae > Gordonia > Gordonia sp. PvP123. The sequence continues at coordinate 520,736 of NZ_JBEPPN010000003.1, forward strand.
AGGCCGAGTGGGGTGGGTACGGCCAATCCGGCTTCGGCCGGGAACTCGGACCGTCGGGGCTGGCAGAGTACCGCGAGGCCAAGCACGTCTACGAGAACCTCCGACCGGGGGTCACCGGGTGGTTCGAGGACCGAGACGGCCGGGAGGATCGGCGATGAGCGAGACGTACGACTACGTGGTCGTCGGCGGCGGCTCCGGCGGCGCCGTGGTGGCGTCGCGGTTGTCCGAGGACCCCTCGATCTCGGTGTGCCTGCTGGAGGCCGGTCCGTCCGACGTCGGCGACGACGCGGTCCTCCGGCTCGACCGGTGGATGGAACTCCTCGAATCCGGGTACGACTGGGACTATCCCATCGAGCCGCAGGAGAACGGCAACGACTTCATGCGGCACGCCCGCGCCAAGGTGCTGGGCGGCTGCAGTTCACACAACAGCTGCATCGCCTTCTGGGCGCCGCGCGAAGACCTCGACTCCTGGGAACGCGACTTCGGCTGCGCCGGATGGGGTTCGGCGGAGCTGTACCGGCTCTATCCGCAGATCGAGACCAACGAGGCACGCGGCGCACATCACGGACGCAACGGACCGGTCCACCTGATGACCGTGCCGCCGAACGACCCGTGCGGCGTCGCCGTGCTCGACGCCTGCGAGGCGGTCGGGATCCCCCGTGTCGAGTTCAACAGCGGTACGACGGTCGTCAACGGAGCCAACTTCTTCCAGATCAACCGGCGACCCGACGGGGTACGCGCCTCGTCATCGGTCAGCTACCTGCATCCGCACCTCGATCGGCCGAATCTCACCGTCCGCACCGGGTCGTGGGCCAAGCGGGTGGTGATCGAGAGGGTCGACAGCGAGCTGCGCGCCGTGGGCGTCGACATCACCGACAACGCGTTCGGTCGCACGACACGGATCGAGGCCCGGCGCGAGGTGATCGTCTCGGCGGGCGCGATCGACTCGCCGAAGTTGTTGATGCTCTCCGGGATCGGTCCGGCCGACGACCTCCGCGAGCACGAGATCGAGGCCCTCGTCGACGCACCGGGGGTCGGTGAACACCTCCAGGACCACCCCGAGGGGGTGATCGGATTCGAGACCACGAAGCCGATGATCCGCGAGTCGACCCAGTGGTGGGAGGCGGGCATCTTCACCACCATCGATGAGGGCCTCACCCGGCCGGATCTGATGATGCACTACGGCAGCGTGCCGTTCGACATGCACACGCTGCGTCAGGGTTATCCGACCAGCGACAACACCTTCTGCCTGACACCGAACGTGACGCACGCCCGGTCACGGGGCACGGTTGCGTTGCGCTCCCGCGACTTCCGCGACAAGCCGCGCGTGGACCCCCGGTACTTCACCGACGTCGAGGGCTACGACATGCGGATCATGATCGCCGGCCTGCGGAAGGCTCGCGAGATCGCCGCCGCCGCACCACTGGCGAATTGGATTGCGCGCGAGTTGTATCCGGGCCCCGACACCACGAGTGACGCCGAACTGGCCGACTACATCACCCGCACCCACAACACCGTCTACCACCCGGTGGGCACCGTGCGGATGGGTCCGCCCGACGACGAGCTGTCGCCGCTGGACCCCGAACTGCGTGTGAAAGGTGTTGCGGGCCTGCGGGTCGCCGATGCATCGGTGTTCCCCGAGCACACGACGGTTAACCCGAACCTCACCGTGATGCTCGTCGGCGAACGCTGTGCCGAGCTGGTGCGCGCGGAGATCTGAGACTAGGTCGCGAACGAGTCGACGATCCGCTCGAGGACCGCGGCGACCTGCTCGGTGGCGGCCTCGCGGTCGTCGGCCGCGGCGACGAAGAGCGCCGCCTCGTCGAGCGCGCCGATCGCGACATGGGCCAGCGGGCGGGTGGGCTGCTCGACCGCCTGCCCCGTCGCGATCGCCGCCGCGATCAGCCCCTCGACCAGCGCGAATCCGAATTCCTCACCGCGCGCGCGCCATTCGCTCCAGCCCAGCACCGATGGCGCCTCGACCAGGGTGATGCGGTGCACCTCCGGCTCGGTGCACAGCCGCAGGAAGAGGCGCATACCCGCCTTCAGTGCGGCGAGCGGATCCTCGCCGGCGCGCTCCCCCACGGCCGCCGCGATCCGCGCCACGATCGACTGCTCCACGTCGTCGTAGACGGCGACGAACAGGCCCTTCTTGTCGTCGAACTGGTGATAGAGCGCACCGCGCGTGACACCGGCTTCGGCGACGATCTCCTGGGTCCCGACGTCGGCGAAGCCGCGCTCGCCGAAGAGCTTGCGTCCGGCAGCGATGAGCGCCGCGCGGGTGGCCGCGGTCCGCTCGGCCTGGGTACGACGATTGACTTTCATACAGTTTGCACGTAACTTTCGTACTCAGTGTTCGTAAGTTACCGAGTCTACGAGAAGCGGGCCTCGCCATGACAACTGCACTGCCGGCCTCCGAGTTGCTGACCGTCGAGCTGCCGTCCGGCGTCATCGAGTACGCCACCTACGGACCCGCCGACTCCGGGCACCCGCCCGTCGTCTTCGTCCACGGTGCCGTCGTCGACCATCGGCTGTGGGAACCGACCGCACTCCTGCTCGCCGAACGCGGATTCAGGTGCTTCGTCCCCCTCATGCCCCTGGGGTCTCATCACCTTCCGCTCGGGCCCGGAGCGGACCGGTCACCGCGCGGGATGAGCCGGCTCCTGCGTGAGTTCGTCGCCCGCTTCGACCTGTCCACCGCCACCCTCGTGGCCAACGACTCCGGCGGCGCCATCACCCAGTTCGCCCTCGACGACGACCCACGATTCGTCAGCCGGCTGGTGTTCACGAACTGCGATGCGTTCGATCTCTTCCCGCCGCAGCCGTTCCGCCTGTACTTCGCGCTGATGAGAGAACGATGGCTGCTGAAGCCCCTGGCCGTCGCGATGCGACTGCGCGCGTTGCGCCATTCGGCACTGGGGGTCGGTCTGCTGCTGAACGATCCCGACCCCGAACTCACCGGCTCGGTGTTCGAGCCGCTACAGACCGACGAACGCATCCGCGACGACTTCATCGCATTCCTGCGAGGCATCAGTCCGGCCGAACTGGCGGAGATCACCCCGCGGATGTCGGGTGTCGACCTCCCGGTCCGCCTGGTCTGGGGGCGCGACGACCGATGCTTCACCCCGGCGCACGGACGCCGGCTGGCCGCGGCCTTCCCCGGCGGCGCGCAGTTCATCGAAGTTCCCGACGCGCGGACCTTCGTGTCCCTCGATCAACCGGTGGCCCTCGCCGACCAGATCGCCGAGCTCACCGTCGGCGATCTCGCCTCGCCCTGACCGTCGGGACGGTGCTCGAAGTCGAGCGGTCGAAAGAATTTCCGCCACCGGCGTCGGATTTCGGTGCCGGGCCGCGACGATAGAGATGTGAGCAGCGACCAATCGGTGCCTTCGGCCCGGGGACCAGAGGGATTGCTGGCCGTCTACGACCAGGCACTGCCGGAGGTGTACGGCTTCGTCGTGCGCCGCTGCACGGATCGTCGAACCGCCGAAGACGTCACGTCGGAGACCTTTCTGGCCGCGATGGACTCGGTCCGACGACGCCGGGACACCGAACCGACCACCCCGTGGCTGATCGGGATCGCCCGGCACAAGCTCGCCGACCACTGGCGACGCGCCCAGCGCACCCCAGAGCCCGTCGACAACCTACCCGAACGCGGCGACGACCCCTGGGACACCGAACTCGACCGGATGGTCGCCCACCACACTCTCGGCCAGCTGTCGCCGGTCCATCGATCGGTCCTGACCCTGCGCTACGTCGACGATCTCCCCGTCGGTGAGTGCGCGGAGATCCTGGGCCGCACGGTCGGCGCGACCGAGGCGCTTCTCACCAGGGCCAAGCGCGCGTTCCGTGCCGCCTATCCCGAGACACAACCCCAGCCCAGCGGGAGAGGAGGTCACGCATGAGTACCCGGAACAGCTCGCGTTTCGACGCGACACGAGATCCGCTGCACGTCCTGAACGCGGCGAGCACCCCGGGCTTCGACGATCCGGTCCGTCCCGACCGCGATTTCGCCGATGCGCTGCGTGATCGCCTCGAGCGCGGGGTGACACTACCCGAAGGAGTCGTCATGGCCACCGCAACACAACTCGACGTACCCGAGACCACGTCGGCCGGTACCGGGGTCGAGACGGAACCGACCGTCGAACGTCCCGGCGCCCTCCCCTATCTCGTCGTCGCCGAACCGCAGGCCGCGATCGACTGGTACGTCGAGGCGCTCGGCGCCCGGCTGCGCGGCGAGCCGATCGTGATGTCGGACGGCGTGATCGGTCATGTCGAACTCGAGTTGGGCGGGGGTGCAATCTATCTCGCCGCCGAGTTCCCCGACCTCGGACTCCGGGCGCCCGCACCCGGGCAGGTGTCGGTCAGCCTGATGGTCGCCGTCGACGACACCGATGACGCGGTCTCGACGGCCGCCCGCGCCGGGGCCGCGGTCACCCGCGAACCGTACGAGGCCCACGGCACCCGCACGGCGGTCATCGTCGATCCGTTCGGACACCGGTGGATGCTGAGCGGACCGTCGAAGATCACGACCGCCGAAACGGTCCACCAGGGCGACATCGGTTACATGTCCCTCAACACGCCCGACGCCGCCCGCGCCCGGCGCTTCTACGGCGACGTCCTCGGCTGGGAGTTCGACGTCGAGGGAAGGCGCGTCACCAACGTGGGCCACCGACTCGGCATCTTCGAGACCGACGGTGCGCCGACGATCTTCTGCGCGTATGCCGTCGACGACCTCGACGCGGCCCATGGGCGCATCGTCGCGGCAGGCGGACAGGGTGAGTTCGGCGCCAGTCCCGACGGTCACCGCGTCGTCGACGCCGTCGACGACCAGGGCGTCCGCTTCGCGGTCTACGCCCCCGAGCCCGGCGACGTCCGGCCGCAGACACACCCGCGCGATCCCGGGGCCATGACCTATCTGACGGTGTTGACGCCCGACAGCGGACGCTTCCGCGCGTTCTACGGGTCGGTGCTCGGCTGGACATTCCACGGCGGACGCATCGACGACGGCTGGGAAGTGGACGACTCCCGGCCGCAGGTCGGTCTCGCCGGTGGCGCAGAGAGCTCGGTGGCGGTGCCGATGTGGACGACCGAGGACGTGGTCGCCGCGGTCGAGCGCGTCCGCGCCGCCGGCGGCACGGTGCTCGACGAACCGAACACCGCACCGTACGGCATCTCGGCGCGCTGCACCGACGACCAGGGCGCAGAGTTCTACCTCGGGCAGTTGTTCTGAGTTCCGGCGAGTGGCTTCGACACGGCGCCATCAGCAGAAGACACCACCACGCTGGCCGAGCAGCGTCGACCGAGCGCAGCGAGGCCGCCGCGCCCGTCGAGGTCACCAAGTCGAGGTCACCTAGTGGCTTCGACACAGCGCCTCGACCTCGACGCGCTCCTTCGTCGCTTGCTCGGCCCGGCGGCTTCGCTCGGGGCCGGCTCAACCAGCAGAAAGTCGCCACGCAACCAGCAGAAGGTCACCCCACGAGCACCCCGACGACCAGCACCACCACGGCGGCGGTGGTCAGCACGGAACGCACGATGTTCCACGGCACCCAGACGGCGGTGAATCGCGTCCAGATCCGCACCGCCTCGTCACCGCGAACCACACCGGCAGCGTCGAGGCGGTCGTTGGCGGGGACGTTGAGGGCCATCGTGATGATGACGCCGAGTGCGGTGAGGATCGTCGCGGTGAGGGCCCACCAGCGAAGGCCCGATCCCCAGCCGGCCCAGACGGTCAAAGCCCCGAACGCCACGCCGCCGCCGAAGATGACCGCGAAGATCGGGTTGAGGATGGCACTGTTCATCCGCTGCATCCCCGCGACCGCCACGTCGGCACCGGCCCGGGTCAGACCGGGGATCACGGCATAGCCGAATCCCGCCAGCACACCGGCGCTGAGTCCGGTGGTCACGATCGCCAGGGTCACCATCACGTCGCGCACCACGTCCATGGGAACAGTCCAGCGCGTCACACGCCGGAAAACCATGACCGGACCGGCGGATTTCCTGCTCCGTCGTCCGACTCCCGACTCCGGACCGGCCACCACCGTCATGGTTGACTCTTATCCATGTCCTCTCGCTCTCGCGTCCGGGCCCTGTCCGCGCGTCTGCCGTTCGGCATCGGGACCATCGTCGTCGTCCTGTGCGCCGCTCTGGTCCTGACCGGCGGCGTGGTACTCGCGAGCGGCGACGCCCGAACCGACGACGGCGAGTACGCGTACGGAGAGCTGCGCGGATACGAACGCGAACCGGGAACGGCGTGGACGATCGTCGGCCAGGAGGACCTGCCCGACTACTCCGGCGAGGTCACCATCGAGATCGCCGATACCTCCGACGAGGGGTGGCTCATCACGTACCCGTCCGGATTGGGACGCTCGTTCGTGATGGTGGACCGCCGTACCGGAAAATTGCTGTGGGACAACCCGATCAACGCGGGGCAGGGCGACTGCGCGGTCAACGAGGCGGGCCAGGTCGGTTGCGCGGTACAGCTGGGCACCCCGCTCGAGGACGGTTTCTACCTCGTCGACGACGCCGGGCTCCCGACCCGCACGGCGGAGTACCTCGACACCAAGGCCGTCGAGGGTCTCGGCACCAACTTCCTGCGTGTCAACCGGGTCGGGCACCAGGTCACGCTCAACACCCCGGCCGGCAAGAGCATCTGGGCGCGGACGTTCGCGGCGCCGATCGTCGGCATCGACGTCACCGGCGACATTGTGATCATCAAGACCGCCGACGCCAGTCAGCATCTGGTCAACCCGGCCACCGGGGAGGACCGCATCGGCTGCGACCAGTGCTCCATCAGGCTCTACCCGAATGGGGTGACCGTCGACCATCAGGCGTACGGCGAGGAGAAGGTCGTCACCTACGCGACCGTGAACGGGCGGGTCGACGCCGATCCGGTCGCCGAGGCCGACGGCCTGCGCGTGCTGCCGGGGCCGTCGACCCTGCCCGTCCTCAACGCCGCGAACCGGGTGTTCGCCGCGGAAGGCCAGTACGAGGTCCGCGATCCGGCGCGCCCGGGCGCGCTGTGGCAGATCCGCGACGGCGAACTGTCCAAGGCCAATGCCGTCGCGTGCGGCTCCCTCGTCAACTTCGGCCGCCTCGACGGTTCGCGCACGACGTATGCACTCGCCGACGGCACACACGTCGGCAGCGGGCCGCCGCCCGGTCCGCAACAACCGATCCTCGCCAACCCGCGGTGCGTCGGTTCCAGCGGCACCACCATGGTCCTCGTCAATCAGGGAGTACTGACCGGCCTCACCCCGGCCAACACCGCCGCCTGGGAGCGCGGTCTGTCGTCTCCCGGTCTCGTCCGGGTCGTCGACGGATACATCGCCGTCAGCGAGGGCAGCACGTTGTCGGTGCTGCGGCCGAACTGACCGCTTTTGCCCCGATCGTTGCATCGTCAACCATCTCTGTGGGCCGTCTCACAGAGGACTTTCGGCCCATCGCTCACCTGCAACGACACAAACGTGCCGACGAGTCCAGACCTGAATTGATCACGACAAGGTAACGCTTTGCTCACGGCCGCGTGTACGGTCGGCTCGGTTCCGCAAGCACGAACCACGAGATGTACACGCGAGGTCGATCAGTTTTGGGTAAGCACTCCAAGCCACGGAAGAGGTCACGCACACCGTTGTGGGCCACCGCCCTCCTGCCGGTGGGCGTTCTCGCCGGCGCGGCCACGGCCGGGGCCGAGCTCTCCGGTCACACGTTGGCGCCGACGCCGGTGTCGGCACCCCAGCCCGCGCCCGAGGCCACCACCGCGCCCCCGTCGGTGACGCCGGCCGTCCGAGCGCACCCGATCGCTCCGACTCCCCCGCCGCCACCGGTCCGCCCGGCCAGCGTGACGACCGGTGCGGTCCCGGTGACCAACTACGACGCCTATGAGTCCGCTGCGAAGGCCGTCACGAGCACTCATCCGCGCTGCGGGATCGACTGGAAGGTCATCGCCGGAATCGGTCGCGTCGAGTCCCATCACGCCGATCAGGGCAACGTGAACCCCGACGGGGTGCTGCGCAGCGCGATCTTCGGCCCGCGCCTCGACGGTTCCCTCGCCGGCAACCAGGTCATCGGGGACACCGACCGCGGCGAGCTCGACGGCGACCCCGTCTATGACCGCGCGGTCGGCCCGATGCAATTCCTGCCGTCGACGTGGAAGATGTACGCCGCCGACGGCAACGGCGACGGAAAGTCCGACCCGCAGAACATCTTCGACGCCGCGCTGACCACCGCGAACTACCTGTGCGACGAAGACCTCGACCTGCGGGACTCGTCCTCGCTGGTGACTGCCGTGCTGCGGTACAACAACTCGATGGACTACGTGAACAAGGTCCTCGGGTTCGCCCGCGAATACTGATCGCGCCACCCCGGACGTGCGAGGAGCGTAACCGACGCCCCCACTGCTCCCTGAGGTGCGAGGAGCGATAGCGACGCCCCCACTGCTCCCTGAGGTGCGAGGAGCGTGACCGACGCCCCCACTGCTCCCTGAGGTGCGAGGAGCGTAAGCGACGAGCCACGAAGGGCCTGGTGAGATACCTTGCGGAACCCTTCGTGGCTCGCTCCGCTCGCACCTCAGGGAGCAGAATAACTCGGCGCCAGCTGGCGGTTCGTTCGTGTACCACGACGGCCGCCAGGCCGCAGGTACAGCCTTCGCCCGTCAGTCCTGTGTCAGGAACGCCTGCAGCGCAGCCGAATACATCGGCACGTCGTCGGCGTCCATGAGCTCGCGCGCGGAGTGCATCGCGAGTTGCGGCGCGCCGACGTCGATCGTCGTGAGGCCCGTGCGTGATGCCGTGATCGGCCCGATCGTCGAGCCGCACGGCAGATCCGCCCGGTGGACGTACCGCTGCATCGGCACCCCCGCTGCATCGCAGGCGAGCGCGAAGATGGCTTCGCCCATCGCATCCGACGCGTAGCGCAGATTCTGGTTCACCTTGAGCACCGGGCCGCCGCCGATCGAGATGCGGTGGCCGGGTTCGTGCCGTTCGGGATAGTTCGGGTGGGTCGCGTGGGCCATGTCCCCGGACAGGCAGACGCTCGCCGCCATCGTCCGAAGGAAGTCCGCACGTGATCCGCCCCGCGCCAGCACGATTCGCTCACAGATCGAACCCAGGAAGTCCGACGCCGCGCCGCGCTCGGAACCGCTGCCGACCTCTTCGTGGTCGAACAGCACCAGCATCTTCGTATTCGTCGACGACCCGGCGTCGAGCAGGGCCCGCATACCCGCGTAACAGGTGCCCTGGTTGTCCAATCGGGGTGCGCTGAGCAGGTTTCCATTGGCACCGATGATCGCCGACGGTGCCACGTCGTGGGTCATGAGTTCCCAGCCGAGGAGCGCATCGGGATCGATCCCCGCATACTCCGACACCCAGCCCAGGACGTCGGGCACCTCGTCGCCGATCCCCCACACGGCGTTGACGTGCCGCTGCGGATCGAGCGAGACGCCCTTGCGATCCTCGGCCAGATGGATCGCGAGCTGGGGCACCCGCACGATCGGCTCGGTCACGTGAACCAGCGTGTGCGCCACCGAGTTTCCCGACCGGTATGCGAGGCGGCCGGACAGGCCCAGATCGCGGTCCAGCCACGAGTTGAGCCAGGCGCCGCCATAGGGCTCGAGCGCGACCATCGCAACCCCGGCCGACGAACGGTCCGGATGCTGCTTGAGCCGCAGGTTGGGGCTGTCGGTGTGCCCGCCGACGATGCGGAAGGCTCCGGCCTGCCCGGTCTCCCACGCGATGATGGAGCCGCCGCGGATCACGTAATGCCGCGCCGACGGCGCGCTCAGGTCGGCTTCCGCCCACTCCTGGTCCTCGAAAAGCCGTGTGTAACCGGCGTTCTCGAGTTCCCGAGCCACCGTCGCACAGACGTGGAACGGCGACGGGGACGCATCGACGAATTCTCCGAGCCCACGCGCGGTCGCGCTGGTCGGGATCCGGGCGGACGCACTCATCGGCGAAGCTGCGCTCACACCGAGGCGAGAACCGAGTCGATCACCGAGTAGAAGAGTCCGAGACCGTCGTCGCTCGGACCGGTGAGCGGCTCGGTGGCGTGCTCGGGGTGCGGCATCAGGCCGACGATCCGTCCGTTGGGACTGGAGATCCCGGCGATCTCGAGGGCCGAGCCGTTGGGGTTGCGCTCCGGGAACCGGAACACGACCAGGCCCTCCCCTTCGAGCTCCTCGAGCTTGCGCTGCGAGGCCACGTAACGACCCTCGCCCGACTTGAGCGGGATCAGGATCTCCGCGCCCTGCTCGAAGCGGGTCGTCCACGCGGTGGTGTTCGACTCGACGCGCAGCCACTCGTCGCGACAGATGAAGTGCAGCCCCTCGTTGCGGGTGAGAGCGCCCGGCAGCAACCCGGCCTCACAGAGCACCTGGAAACCGTTGCAGATGCCGAGGATCGGCATCCCCTTGCCCGCCGCCTCGACGACCGAACCCATGACCGGCGCGAACCGCGCGATGGCACCCGCACGCAGGTAGTCGCCGTAGGAGAAGCCGCCGGGCACGATGATCGCGTCGACCCCCTTGAGGTCGGCGTCGCCGTGCCACAACGACACCGGCTCGGCACCGGCGAGCCGGACCGCGCGGGCCGCGTCGACGTCGTCGAGGGTTCCGGGGAAGGTGATGACCCCGATACGAGCTGTCATGGCTGTCCTCTACTCCGCGACGCGCGAGACGTTGAAGTTCTCGATGACCGTGTTGGTCAGGAGTTCTTCGGCGATGCGCTCGAGTGTCGTGTCATCCACCGAGTCGTCGACCTCGAGTTCGAATCGCTTGCCCTGACGGACGTCGCCGATACCGCTGAACCCGAGCCGGCCCAGGGCGCCGACGATGGCCTGGCCCTGGGGGTCGAGAATCTCGGCTTTGGGCATCACGTCGACCACCACTCGCGCCATGGACCGCTCCTCAAATGTCTGCTGGTCGGTTGTCGCCTGATCGGTGATTTCCGATCAGTTCACGCCGGTCAGCTTACCGGGTGCGCCAAATCGCCTCAGAGCACGGATTCGATGGCGGCGATGACCGTCGGGTCGGTGGGCTCGGTGCGCGGACGGAAGCGGTTGACGACCTCCCCGTCGGCGTTGACGAGAAACTTCTCGAAATTCCATTGGATGTCACCCGCCTCGCCGTCGGCGTCGGCGTGCCGGGTGAGTTCGGCGTACAGCGGGTGGCGATCGTCGCCGTTCACGTCGGTCTTCTCCAGCAGCGGGAACGTCACACCGTAGGTCGCCGAGCAGAAGGTGGCGATCTCCTCGGCGGTGCCGGGCTCCTGTCCCATGAACTGGTTGCAGGGCACTCCGACGACGGTGAGGCCCTTGTCGCCGTACGTCTTCGCGAGCTCTTCGAGGCCGGCGTACTGCGGGGTGAGTCCGCACTTGCTGGCGACGTTCACAACGAGAAGCGGTCCGCCGAAGTCGTTCAGCGAGACGTCGGAGCCGTCGAGGGCGGAAACCGGGATGTCCTTGATGTTGGCCATAGACGCCAGATTAGACGGCGCCCGCCGGTTCATCCGGAGACGTGGGTCACAGGACGTCGTGACGTATGCCCAAGGTCACGCTTAATTGCGTTTCTGCAATAGTTGCATTCGGGTTAGCATCTTCGGGTGTCCGGAGATTGCAGGTCGTACAGCGGTGCCGACGAGTCGGTGAACGCTGCATCGACGGCGCTCAACGCCTTTCTCGAGCGCCTCATCGACCTGGGCCGGCCGGAGACACTGGAGAGCCTGGCAGCCACCGACATCACGTTCTCTCAGTTGCGCATCCTCTCCGCACTCGCCTGCCAGCCCGGCCCGTTGTCGGTGAACGCCATCGCCGATCAGGTACAGCTGTCCCTCGCAGCCGCGGGCCGCACAGTGGACAAACTGGTCGGCTGCGATCTGGTCGACCGTCGCGAGGACCCATCCGACCGACGGGTCAAGCGCATCTCCCTCACCGACGCGGGGCGGCGCTACCTCGAGACCCACCTGGCCGTGAAGCGCGGGACCATCCGGCACTTCGTCGCCAACCTGCCGACAGACATGCGGGACAACCTCTGCACGGCCCTGCGTCCGATCGTCGACGACGCCGTCGACCATTTCTGTCTGCCCTCCGATGGACGGCAGGCCTCATGACCCCTCGCCTCGACATCGACCCACTGATCCCCTGACCGCCTCACTCGACCCCGCACGGGTCGATCGAGCCCGACAGACGATCACCCCGCGGGTGACCGCGGCACGCTCATCTCTCGTCCGACCGATAGGAACACCCGAATGACTTCATCCACAGGTGGCCACCTGCACGAGGGCCCACCGGACACCAAGCTGGACCGACACGTCCTCATGGTCGCCGGCGTGGTCGTGCTCGGTGCGATCATGTCGATCCTCGACGTCACCGTGGTGGCCGTCGCGCAGAACACCTTCCAGCAGGAATTCGGCACCGATGCCGCGGGCGCCGCCTGGACGGCGACCGGCTACACCCTGGCGCTGGCCGCGGTGATCCCGCTGTCGAGCTGGGCCGCTTCGCGTTTCGGCACCAAGAAGGTCTACCTCGTCTCCCTGGTCCTGTTCACCCTGGGATCGGTGCTGTGCGCGCTGGCGCCGAACATCGGGATGCTCGTCGCGTTCCGCGTGATCCAGGGCCTCGGCGGCGGCATGCTGATGCCCATCGGCATGATGATGCTGACCAAGGCCGCCGGACCCGAGCGGGTCGGCTCGGTCATGGCCGTCCTCGGTATCCCGATGCTCCTCGGCCCGATCTCGGGCCCGATCCTGGGCGGCGTCCTCATCGAGCAGCTCAGCTGGCACTGGATCTTCCTGATCAACGTCCCGATCGGCATCGGCGCCCTGATCTTCTCCTGGATCGTCCTGCGCGACGACGCCGAGACCAAGCGCTCCTCGATCGACGTCGTCGGCCTGCTCCTGCTCTCGCCGGGCCTCGCACTCTTCCTGTTCGGCATCTCCTCGAGCGCCGAGCACCGGACCTTCGTGACGGCCTCGGTCCTCGTGCCGACCATCGTCGGCGCGATCCTCATCGGCGCCTTCATCTTCCACGCCCTGCGCAAGAAGAACCCGCTGCTCGACCTGCGGTTGTTCGCCAACCGCACACTCAGCATCTCGGTCGTCACCATGGTGCTGTTCATGATCGCGTTCTTCGGTGCGGCGCTGCTGTTCCCGCAGTACTTCATCGGCGTGCGCGGCGAGTCCACGCTGGCCGCCGGCCTGCTGCTGGCACCGCAGGGAATCGGCGCCATGCTCACCATGCCGATCGCCGGTCGTCTCACCGACAAGATGGGGCCGGGCAAGTTCGTGCTCGTCGGCATCGTCCTGATCGTGCTGGGCCTGAGTACGTTCATGTTCCTCGGCGCGGACACGTCGTATTGGCTGATCTGCGGGTCGCTGTTCGTGCAGGGTCTCGGTATGGGCATGACGATGATGCCGATCATGTCCTCGGCCCTGGCCACCCTGAAGAATTCCCAGGTTCCCGACGGCTCGACGCTGCTCAACGTGATCCAGCAGTCGGCGACCTCGATCGGTACCGCGGTGATCTCGGTGATCCTGGCCAGCAGCCTCGCGAGCCGCCCCGAGGCGGGACTGGCGATCATGGCCAACACCTCCGACGCACCGTTGCCGCCGGGAGTGCCGGACCCGCTGCCGCAGTCGTTCTTCGAGACAGCCGCAGACGTGTTCTCCAACACGTTCACCATCTCGGTTGTCCTGATCGTGCTCACGCTGATCCCCGCGTTCTTCCTGCCCCGCAAGAAGATCGCCTCCCAGCTGACCGAAGAGGACTTGGACCGCGGGCCGATCATGATGCACTGATCTCTGGTTGACATCACAAAGCCCCGTCCGACGTGAAGTCGAACGGGGCTTTGTGTGGTTTCGACAAGCTCAACCAGCGGAGGTGTCGAGCGCACCCGACTGCTGGAGGATCCACGCCAGCTCGAACGCGACCTCTTCCCACTGCTTGTAGCGTCCGCTGACGCCGCCGTGACCGGCCGACATCTCGGTCTTGAGCAGGACCGGATTGTCGGAGGTCGTCTTCTCCTGGAGCCGCGCAACCCATTTCGCCGCCTCGGTGAACAGCACCCGGGTGTCGTTCAGCGACGTCTGCGCGAGGATGGGCGGGTACGGCTTGGCGTCGACGTTCTCGTAGGGGGTGTAGGTCTTCATGTACCGGTAGACCTCGGGGTCGTGCAACGGGTCACCCCATTCGTCCCACTCGATCACCGTGAGGGGCAGCGACGGATCGAGGATCGAGTTGAGTGCGTCGACGAACGGCACCGACGCCAGGATCCCGTTGAACAGCTCGGGCGCCAGGTTGGCCACCGCGCCCATCAGCAACCCACCCGCGGACCCGCCCTCGGCGACCATCTGCTGCGGCGTCGTCCACCCGGCGTCGACGAGATGGCGGGCCGCCGCGACGAAGTCGGTGAAGGTGTTGCGCTTGCTGAGCTCCTTGCCGTTCTCGTACCAGTGGCGACCCATCTCGCCACCGCCACGGATGTGGGCCAGGACGAACACCATGCCGCGGTCGAGCATCGACAGTCGCGCCACCGAGAAGTACGGGTCGATGCTCGCCTCGTAGGAGCCGTAGCCGTACAGCAGCAACGGCGCGGGTGTGGCGGCGTCGGTCTCCTTGCGGCGCACCACCGACAGCGGGATCCGGGTGCCGTCGTCGGCGACGGCCCACTCCCGGGACTGGACGTAATCGGCCGGGTCGTAACCGCCCAGCACCGGCTGCCGCTTGAGCAGGGTCCGCTCACCGGAGGCGACGTCGAGTTCGAACAGTTCGGCCGGCTCGATGAAACTGCCGTACCCGATGCGCAGCTTGGGGGCACGCCATTCCGGGTTGGCCCCGAGGCCCGCCGAACTCAGCTCCTGATCGAAGGTGACCTCCCGGAAGTCCGACTCGGCCGGGATGCCGTCGATCTGTCTGAGGTCGGCGATCGCCAACCGCGGCAGCGCATCCCGGCGGTAGGACAGGACCAGGTAGTCCGCGAAGGCGTCGAGGTCCTCGATCCGGCGCTGCGGATCGTGCGCGATGAGCGGTCGCCGGTCCGACGGGTCGGCAACCGGCGCGAGATCGATGGCGAAGTTCTCCGCCTTCGCGCCGTCGCGGTCCTCCCCGGCCCCGACTCCGTTGTGGACGATGACCAGGTAGTCGGCACCGTCGATGACGGCATGCTCGACGCTGTACTCGACGCCTTCCACTCGTGGTGCGACGCTGCGGAATTCGCCGGTGGGATCGTCGGCGGCGAGCAGGTAGCTCTCCGACGTGATCTTCGAACCGACGCCGATGACCAGGAACTTGTCACTCCGCGTGGTGCCCATCCCGACCCAGAACCGTTCGTCCGGCTCGTGGAAGACCTTGACGTCCGATGTTCCGGCGCCGATGTCGTGGCGCCACACCGTGTCCGGACGCCACGCGGCGTCGACCGTCGAATAGAAGACGTGCCGGGCGTCCGCCGACCAGACCGCCCCGCCCGAGGTGTCGCGCACCTCGTCGGGAAGCAACTCGCCACTCCGAAGGTCTTTCACCCGCAGCGTGTATCGCTCGTCTCCGACGACGTCGATGCTGTAGGCGAGCCAGTTCCCGTCGTCGCTGACGGTCAGCGCGCCGAGGCTGAAGAAGTCATGGCCCTCTGCCTCGACGTTGGCGTCGAGCAGGATCTCCTCGCCGGGCAGCGGGTCGTCGCCGACCTCCGGCGGGGTCCAGTCGTCGTCGGACCGGATCGGACACCGGCAGGACGTCGAATACTGTTTGCCCTCATGGGTTCGCCCGTAGTACCAGTATCGGCCGCGCCGGTTGGGCACCGACATGTCGGTTTCCTTGGTACGACTCTTGATCTCGCCGAAGATCTGGGTGCGCAGGTCCGCCAGCTGGGCGGTCTGCGATTCGGTGAAGGCGTTCTGTGCCTCGAGGTAGGCGATCACCTCGGGATCATCCTTGTCGCGCAACCATTCGTAGTCGTCGACGAAGGTGTCGCCATGGTGGGTGCGCTCGGCGGGCACCTTCTTGGCGACCGGCGGGGTCACCACCGGAGCGGTCGCGTCCTGCTTCTCGTCGGTCATCAGATCACCTCTGCGTCGGGCCAGTCGGCGAAGGACTTCTGCGAAATCCATTCGTAGGCATCGATATACCGTTGTCTCGTACGCTCCACGACGTCGTCGGGCAGCGTCGGCGGCGCGACGTCGGACGCCCGGTCCCATCCGGATTCCGCGCTCGTCAGCCAGTTCCGCACGATCTGCTTGTCGAAGCTCGGCTGCACCCTGCCCGCCTCATAGGTGGCGGCCTCCCAGTACCGGGACGAGTCGGGGGTGAGCACCTCGTCGGCGAGCACGAGCTGGCCGTCGGTCCCGCGGCCGAACTCGAACTTGGTGTCGGCGAGGATGATCCCGCGCTCGGCGGCGACCGCCGCACCCCGCGCGTAGATGTCGAGGGTTGCCGACCGCAGTGCCTGCGCCAGCTCCTCCCCCTCCTGTTCGACGACCCGCTCGAAACTGATGTTCTCGTCGTGTTCGCCCTGCTCGGCCTTGGTCGCCGGGGTGAAGATCGGCTCGGGAAGCTTGCTCGCCTCCGACAGACCCGCGGGCAGTTCGACGCCGCACACAGATCCGGTCGACTGATAGTCGAGCAGGCCCGACCCGGTCAGATAGCCGCGGGCCACACATTCGACCTGCACCATGGGCAGACGGCGGACCACCATCGAACGACCCACGACCGGTGCCGGGATGCGGTCGTCGGTGGGACCGCCGGCCAGGTGGTTGGGTACCCCGAGCTCGTCGAACCAGTAGAAGCTCATCGCCGTCAGGATGCGCCCCTTATCTGGGATCGCGGGACTGAGGATGTGGTCGTAGGCCGAGATCCGGTCGGACGCCACCAGCAGCAGGGTGTCGGCGTCGATCTCGTAGATCTCGCGGACCTTCCCCGACGCCAGATGACGGTAGGTCTGCAGTTCAGGACGCATGGACTCGACCCTAGAGGGTCACCGGGGCGCCTGCGGCGGCAGGCTCTGACATTCTGGACCGATGACTGCACCCCACATCACCATCACCTACTGCACACAGTGCAATTGGCTGTTGCGGGCGTCGTGGATGGCCTCGGAACTGCTGAACACCTTCGGCACCGAGATCGGCTCGGTGACACTCGTCCCCGGCACCGGCGGCGTGTTCGTCATCGAGGTCGACGGCACCATGATCTGGGAACGCAAGCGCGACGGCGGCTTCCCCGGCGCTCCCGAACTCAAGCGACGGGTCCGCGACACCGCGCTCCCGGACTGGAATCTCGGCCACTCCGACGCCGCCCCCGAGTGACCCGCACTCGACAGAAGCGCCCCACTGCTCCCTGATCCGACAGAGTCGCACAGCTACTGGTCCCTGAGGTGCGAGCGAAGCGAGCCACGAAGGGCCACGCGAGGTGCCTCACCAAGCCCTTCGTGGCTCGTCGCTTGCGCTCCTCACACCTCAGGGACCAGAGGGCGTGCGGTTCTCTCGGATCGGGAAGACAGGGGGCGCACCCGAGTGAGTGCGCCGACTTACTAGAGAATCGGCGCCGGGGAGTAGCCTGCGGCGTCGGGGTACTGCCCGATGATCTTCTCCGCAGCCGCGATGACGTCGGCGACCTGCTGCTCGGCGGCACCCACGAAGGCGGTCTTGTCGGCCAGCAACTCCTCGAGCTGGGCGCGGTCGAGCGGGATGCGGTCGTCGGCGGCCAGCCGGTCGAGGAGATCGGGTTCGCGTCCCTCCTCGCGCATGGCGAGCGCCACCGCGACCGCGTTCTCCTTGATCGCCTCGTGTGCGGTCTCCCGGCCGACGCCGGCGCGCACCGCGGCCATCAGGACCTTGGTGGTCGCCAGGAACGGGAGATAGCGGTCGAGTTCGTTGGCGATCACCGCCGGGTATGCGCCGAACTCGGCGAGAACGGTCAGGAAGGTCTCCATCAGGCCGTCGATCGCGAAGAAGGCATCGGGCAGAGCCACCCGACGGACGACCGAGCAGAAGACGTCACCCTCGTTCCACTGCGCCCCGGCCAGTTCCGCGGCCATCGAGCCGTATCCCCGGAGCACGACGGCGAGTCCGTTGACGCGCTCACAGCTGCGGGTGTTCATCTTGTGCGGCATCGCCGAGCTGCCGACCTGGCCGGGCTGGAAGCCCTCGGTCACCAGCTCGTGGCCGGCCATCAGCCGGATGGTGTGGGCCAACGACGAGGGCGCCGCGGCCACCTGCACGAGGGCCGACACCACGTCGTGGTCGAGCGAACGGGGGTAGATCTGGCCGACCGAGGTGAACGAGCGCGCGAACCCGAGATGGGTGGCGACGCGGTCCTCGAGGTCGGCGAGCTTGGCGGCGTCGCCGCCGAGCAGGTCGAGCATGTCCTGCGAGGTACCCATCGGACCCTTGATCCCGCGCAGCGGGTAGCGATCGACGAGCTCGCGCAACCGGGTCAGCGCGATCATGAGTTCGTCGGCGGCCGAGGCGAATCGCTTGCCGAGAGTGGTGGCCTGGGCGGCGACGTTGTGGCTGCGTCCGGCCATGACCGTCGACGAGTAGTCGGCCGCCAGGGCGACGATCCGGGCGAGCACCGCGACCCCGTGCGCATGGACGTGTTCGAGCGAACGCAGGATCTGCAGCTGCTCGACGTTCTCGGTGAGGTCCCGGCTCGTCATGCCCTTGTGGATCTGCTCGTGACCGGCGAGGGCGTTGAACTCCTCGATCCGGGCCTTCACATCGTGGCGGGTGACCCGTTCACGTTCGGCGATCGAGGCAAGGTCGACCTGGTCGACGACGCGCTCGTAGTCGGCGATGGCGTCGGACGGTACGTCGATGCCGAGGTCACGTTGGGCCTTGAGGACCGCGATCCACAGCCGCCGTTCGAGTTCGATCTTGGTGCTCGCCGACCACAGCTCGGCGAGATCGGCGGAGGCATAGCGACTGGCCAGGACGTTGGCGATGACGGGCTTCGACACCCGCCCAGTGTAGGTCGCGACCGAGGTCAGACCGAAACCCTGCTCGGGCCGCCTGTGGTGAGACGTCGGTCGGCGTCAGAAGGCCACGCACGATCCGTTCGACCCGTAGCCCTGCCGAACGCGGACGAACGTCGGCTGGGAGACCTTCCCGTTCTGCACCGCGTACAGGTATTTGCCACCGATGCGCTGCGGGACCCAGGTGGTGGAGGCAAGCGCACCCTGGGGCAGGTCGCGTCCCACGAAGCGCGGCGGCAAGCCCGCCTTGACCTCGAAGAACTCCACCCAGCCGGATGAGTTGACGGCCACGGTCAGCGGATACGTACAGCCGGTGCCGTAGACCGCCGAGGAAAGCGGGACCGATGCATCGACCCGGCCGGCCGGCGCCGCCTGTGCCGACGGCACCAGGAGCGCGGTCGTGCTCATCATCGCCGCGCCGAGCGCGACCCCGATCCTCACCATCCAGCGTCGTCCCGACACTCGATCCCCTTCCCCGTCGGTGACCTGACGCCCCATCGTGTCATCGTCGCCCCGATGGCGCGGCCTATTCGCGAGGTTCGTCGCGGTCACTCACGCGGGGCGAGGACGTCGACGACATCGAGCAGTGCGTCGCGCACCGCATCGACGGGCCGGACCGCGGTCTGGGCCAGCGCGCCGACGATGGCACCGTCCTCGATGCCGATCAGTTGCGCGATGTGCACCGGGTCGGCGACGCGGTGAGATTTGACCAGGACCTCGCAGTGATGAAACGCCAGCGACTGTCCGCGCGCGGCGACGACGTCGCGCAAAAGGGGGTGACGCGCCGCGAGCGCGATCATCTCGTACCGCGCGGACAGTTGCTGGAGTGTCGTGTCGGAGCCGACGAAGACGTCGGCGAGCGCGGCCGCCGTCGCCGTGCTCCCGCGATGCCGGCGCGGAAGAGCGTTGCAGCGGGCGGAGACTGCGGTCTCGTCGTGGGCGCACAGGTGGGCGGCGGCCTCGGCCATCAAGTCGTCGAGGGAGCCGAAATAGTAGGTCGTCGACGCCAGCGGGAGTTGCGCCCGCTCGGCCACCGCGCGATGACGTACGGCGTCGAAGCCGCCTTCGAGCAACAGCTCGCCGGCAGCCTCGATCAATCGAGACCGCCGCCGCACACCCTTCGGTGTCGCCGCCGAGGTCATCATGGATGTTCATGCTGCCAAAGGGCCGGTACCGCCGTATCGCTTTCACCAAAGCGATGCACACACAGTCTGATTCCCGTATAAGTCCGCTGACCTCCGACAACGCGCGACCGGGGGCGTCAGTCGGACATCGGACACCGGGGTACGACGACCGGGCCCGCGGTTACCGTGAGCGCATGCAGTTCGACGGCCTCCACGCTGTCGCCGATTACGCGGCGCTCTACACCTGTCTGCGACAGGTCGCGTTCGCCGATCACCTCCGCGAACGGCTGGGCAGCTTCGAGGCGCGCTGCGACCCCGCCGAGCGGGCCGTCGTCTTCACCGCCACCGCCCCCACCGGTCAAGACGGGCACCACGACTCGGTCCGGTCGCGCGCCACCCTGATCGCGGTGATCGAGGCGGACGCGATCGTGTGGGGGTGGGCCCATCCACGCGGCGAACCGTCCGGCCCCGCCTCGGCGCTGCGGGACGTGGGCGCCCGATTCGGCGTCGACGACTTCGCGACGCCTCGGGTACCGTTGCCGCCCAACCTGTCTCGCGACGAGGTCATCGACTGCCGGGCGCAGGCGATCGACATCGTCGCCGCCGCCGCGGTCGAGAGCACCGGGATCAGTCCCTACTGGACGGGACGGCTCGACGACGGGGAACTCGCCGTGTACCTCCTCGACGACGTCGCACTCCCCGAGCCGAGCTTCGCCGACTTCGCCACGAAGATGCCGACCGTGATGAGATCTCTTGCGGTCAACGATCATCGGGTGGCGATCCACGGGATGGCCGCGCGGCGCGGATGGCACATCAGCTGGCGGGCAGGCACCGACGGCGGCCGATCGCCCATCTGCGACGTCACCGACGGCGAGTCGGTGGCGCACGTGGAGTTCGACCGGCGCGCGCGGCCGATCGACTTCAGCTGCGAGCTCGTCGGGCAGCACTGAGCCGCGCATCCCACACCGGGCCCGCATCACCGGCGACCCATGCGACCATCGGGGACATGTCCACCGACAGTCGCGACGACACCCATCTCCGACGCGCGATCGAGCTGGCCGCCGAGGCCCGCGCGCGCGGCGATCACCCGTTCGGTTCGCTCCTGGTCGCGCCGGACGGCAGCGTGGTGGCCGAGGGCATGAACACCGTCGACACCGCAGGTGACCCGACCGGGCACGCCGAGACCAACGTCGTACGCGCGGTCGGGCACCTCGACCTCGTCACCCGCGGCGGGCTGACGCTCTACACCAGCACCGAACCGTGCGCGATGTGTGCCGGAGCGATCTACTGGGCCGGGATCGGTACGGTCGTCTACGCACTCGGTGAGGACGAACTGCGGGAGATGACCGGCGACGACCCGGCGAATCCGACACTGGCGATGCCGTGCCGCCGGATCTTCGAGGCGGGCAGCCGGCCGATCGTCGTCCGCGGCCCGTTCGCTCTCGACGCCGCACGGGAGGTGCACGCCGGTTTCTGGCAGCACAGCTGAGAGGAGATTCCTCACATCGATGCGCGTCGGTCGACGATCCGTTGCGGCGAGCCGGGGGTCGGCTACTACCCTGTTGACTCGATGACCCGAGTGACACCACCGACCAGCGATACCGACGAGCGCAGCAGGCCCGACGACAACGGCCGCTCGCCCGTCGGCCGTCGTGCTGTCCTGGCCGCCGGACTCGGCGCCGCTGCGCTCGGCGTCGCCGCATGCTCGGGTTCGACCCCGCCGACGTCCGTGCAGCCCCGCAAGCTGGAGGGCCGGGCCGACGACGAACTGCCGGTCGAGGCGTCCCCACCCCCGGTCACCGGGGGCCCGCCGCTGGTCACCGGCAGCTTCCGGTCCGCGCGGATGGGTGGGCGCGACACCAGGTGGGCCGTCGCCCGCCCCAACGGCGTGACCGGCACCCTGCCCGTCGTCGTCGTACTGCACGCGCTGAACACCAACGAGAAATCGATCTTCGGGCCGAAGCTCGAGATGCAGACCGTGATGCAGCAGTACGTCGACGCAGGCAATGCGCCGTTCGCTCTGGCGGCCGCCGACATCGGGCGCAATTACTACCACCGGCGCACCGACGGCACCGATGGCGGCGCGATGGTCCTCGACGAGTTCCTGCCGATGCTGGCGAGCGACCCGAAACTCAACCTGTCCACCGAGCGGATCGGACTCTTCGGCTGGTCGATGGGCGGCTACGGTGCGCTGCGCCTGGCCGCGATGCTGGGCGCACCGCGCGTCGCCGCCGTGGCCGTCAGCTCGCCCGCGATGTGGGCCGACCCGCGCAACTTCCCGCCGCGCGCCTTCGACGGCATCGCCGACTACCAGGCCAACTCGCTGTTCGGCGCGCAGCCGAAGTTCGCGAAGATCCCGCTGCTGATCAACATCGGCTCGAGCGACCAGTTCTACACCTACACGCGCCAGTGGGCCGCCGGACTCCGGCCGCCGGCCGCGTTCGGGACCGCGGCCGGCGGACACACCAACCGGTACTGGCGCAGTGTCCTTCCCGAGCAGGTCGAGTTCCTCGGACGGAACCTGGCGGTCTGACTCGGGATTCGCTCACGTGTTCCGTTCGCACTCAACCGATTCGGGGTGATCGGGAACGGACGATGCGAGCGAGACTCAGATGCTGATCCGGCCCTCGAGGGCGTTACGGCCGATGTCGCTGCGGAAGTGCGAACCGGGGAGCTTGATGCCCGCGATCCGCGCGTAGGCCTGCTCGCGGGCTTCGGCGAGGTCGGCACCGGTACCCACCACCGCGAGTACCCGCCCACCGGAGGAGACGACGGCGCCGTCGGCGTTGCGCGCGGTGCCGGCGTGCAGCACCCCGTCGGTGTCGGCGCCGGTGATGACGTCGCCGGTGCGCGGCTTGCCGGGGTAGTTCTCGGCCGCGACAACCACCGTGACCGCGGCACCGTCACGCCACTCCAGCGGCGGCAGATCGGCGAGCGTCCCGGTTGCGGTCGCGTGCAGCGCCTGTCCGAGCGGAGAGTCGAGCAGGGCCAGCACCGCCTGGGTCTCCGGATCACCGAAGCGACAGTTGAACTCGACGACGGCGGGTCCGTCCGATCCGATCGCCAGGCCGGCGTACAGCAGACCGGAGAACGGGATACCGCGCCGAACCATCTCGGCAGCAACGGGTTTCACGACCTCGTCGACGATGCGCGCGGTCATCTCCGCGGGCAGCCAGGGCAGCGGCGTGTAGGCACCCATGCCGCCGGTGTTGGGGCCGGCGTCGTCGTCGCCGACGCGCTTGTGGTCCTGCGCGGGCAGCAACGGCACCACGGTCTCGCCGTCGACGAGACAGAACAGCGACACCTCCGGCCCGTCGAGGAAGCTCTCCAGCAGCACCGGGTGCCCGCTCTCGAGGCACTCGGCAGCGTGGTCGCGGGCGATGTCACGGTCTGTGGTGACGACGACGCCCTTGCCCGCGGCGAGACCGTCGTCCTTGACCACCCAGGTCGGGCCGAAGCGGTCGAGTGCGGCGTCGAGCCGGGCGGGATTGTCGACGATCTCGGCGTGGGCGGTCGTGACCCCCGCGGCCTTCATGACGTCCTTCGCGAACGCCTTCGACCCCTCGATCTGGGCAGCCTCGGCACTCGGGCCGAACGTCGCGATCCCGGCCGCGCGCAGGGCGTCGGCGACTCCGAGGACCAGGGGCACCTCGGGACCGATGACCACGAGGTCGGCACCGACCTCGCGTGCCAGCTCCACGACCGCGTCGCCGGAGACGGCGTCGACGGGATGGTTCGTGGCGATCGACGAGGTGCCGGCGTTCCCCGGGGCGACGTGCAGGTCGGTGACCGCCGGATCGTTCGCCAGACCGATGAGAAGGGCATGTTCGCGGCCGCCCGAGCCGATCACGAGTACGCGCACGTCCATGACTCTAAACGGTCGGTCCCCACGGCTTTGCCCACGGGCACGACGCCGAACAGCAGCAACATGCCGGGCAACGACCCGTCCCGCTCCCTGAGGTGCGAGCGAAGCGAGCCTCGAAGGGTCCTGGTGAGATGCGTCGCCAGACCCTTCGAGGCTCGTCGCTATCGCTCCTCGCACCTCAGGGGGCGGAGGGGCGTCGGGGTGGCACACCTACTGCGGTCCGCTGGGCTGCGACAGTCAGCTCGTGGGCTGGGTGAGGTCGTACATGGTCACGCCGTCGACGGTGACGGCGACGAAGTTCTCCTGCACCCAGGTGCTGATCTGCGACGACGGTTGGGCCGAGTTCCCGCCCATCCCACCACCCATGCCGGGCCCCATGCCCCCGCCGACGAAGTAGTGGATCTTCTTCGCGGCGACGAGCTCTTGGAATTCCGCCAGGGTCGGCGACGGGTCGCTGCCGTTGAAGCCGCCGATCGGCATCACCGAGTGGCCGGTCTCCAGCTGGTATCCGGAGGCCGACATCGACCCCACGGCGGCGGCCACCCAGGTGTAGTCGTCCGCGTCGGCGCTGAGCGTGTTCACGATGGCCGTGGAGGGCGTCGAACCCCGCAGCAGTCCCCCGGCGCCGCCCCCGCGGCCGTCGGTGCCGTTCGCGCCCGGACCGCCCAGTCCGGTCGGCCCCTGGCCACCGGGGCCACCCATGCCCTGCGGGGGCGTGCCGGGCATGCCCCGACCGCCGGGTCCACCCGGGCCTCCGCGTCCACCGGGACCGCCCGGTCCACCTCCACCGGGACCGAACTCGCCCTCGACACGGGGACCCGCGGAGATGATGGATCCGCTCTTCTCGGTCGCGATGGTGTCGACGGTATAGGCGACCGGACCGGCCAGACCGGCCATGATCGCCCCGACGAGGGCTGCCGCCGCGATGGCCCGACGCTGGGCGAAGATCATGGTCACCGCCGCGGCGAGGCCGACGACGAGCACCGCGAACCGGAGCCACGGCACGAAGTCGGGCGTGCGATCGAGCAGGACATAGCCCCAGACCGCGGCGACCGCGACGGAGATCCCCAGTGCGATCCGCACCCACAACCGGTCCCGGTGCGACCAGCAGACCGCCGCGCCGCCGGCGACGACCGCGGCGACGGCGGGAGCCAGTGCCGCGGTGTAGTACTGGTGGAAGATCCCGGCCATGAAGCTGAAGACACCCATCGTGACCAGCAGCCAGAGCGCCCAGACGACCAGATATGCACGACGCGGGTCGGTGCGCCGGGCCTTTCCGATGAGGACGAGCGCCACGGCGGCGAGGATCAGGCCCGTCGGGATGAGCCAGGCGATCTGACCGCCCTGCGCGGGTTCGAACATCCGGAGCCAGCCGGTCTCACCCCACGCGCCGCCACCACCGCCGGGACCGCCCATGCCCTCCGCGGCGCCTCCACCACCGCCGGGGACGACGGCACCGGTCTCGTTGCCGTTGAGCCGGCCGAGGCCGTTGTAACCGAGGGTCAGTTCGAGGATCGAGTTGTTCTGCGAGCCACCGATATACGGCCGCGACGACGCGGGCCACAGCTCGACCGCCAGAATCCACCAGCCCGCGCTGACGAGCATCGCGCCCAGCGCGGCGAACAGCTGCCCGACCCGGCGCAACCAGCCGCGTGGACCGAAGGCGAGGTAGGTGACCGCAAGCGGCGGCACGATCAGCATGACCTGGAGCTGCTTGGTCAGGAAGCCGAACCCGACGAACACCCCGGTCAGGATCAGCCATCGCCAGCGACCGTCCTCGAGCCCCTTCATCATCGACCAGACGGCCGCGATCATCAGCAGGATGAGCAGCGCCTCGGGGTTGTCGAAGCGGAACATCATCGCCGCAACCGGTGTCACCGCGAGGATCACCCCCGCGAAGATGCCGGCCCAGTGGCCCAGGTACTTCCGGGTGATCAGGTAGAGCAGCGCCACCGAGGCGACGCCCATCAGCGCCTCGGGCACCAGGATCGACCACGGGTTGACCCCGAAGATCCGGGCACTGAGGCCCGGAATCCAGAGTGAGGCAGGCGGTTTGTCGACGGTGATGGAGTTCGCCATGTCCGACGATCCGAAGAACCAGGCCTTCCACGACTGGGAGCCGGCCTGGATGGCCGCCGAGTAGAAGGAGTTGGCCCATCCGTTGATCGACAGGTTCCACAGGTACGCGACCGTGGTGCCGACCAGCAGCAGTGTCAGCGAGATGCGTTCCAAGCGCGAGTTCTCCGACGCCGGACGCCGCACGCCCGAGGCATCCTCGGGCGCAACCGGATTCGCCGGGGATACGAGAGTGGTGCTCATGCGACGACCTCCGTGTGGTGAGCCGGCGCCTTGCGGAACACCCAGCGGAGACCGATGAACCGGGTGAGGGTGGCCACCAGGTTCGCGGTCACGAGGATCATCAGTTCGATGTGTTTGGTCGCGTCGGGAGCGGCGGTGTGGAGCACCAGCAACGCCCCCGAGGTCACCAGCCAGCCGAACAGAAAGACGCCCAGTCCGAAGAGCTGGTGGCGCAAGGCGTTGTCGCGACCGCGGATGCCGAAGCTGAACCGCCGATTGGCGGCGGTGTTGAGGACGGCGGTGATCGCCAGGGCGACCACGTTCGAGATCTGGGCACCGAGGAACGAGTGGAGCGCGAGGAACAGCACCGCGTAGGCCAGCGTCGAGGCGACGCCGACCACGCAGAAGCGTGCCAGCTGCCCGACCATCCCCATCGGTACCCCGTCGAGCTGCGGTCCCGCGGCCCGGTCCCGGCCGATGGACGCACGCAGCTGCGCGATCGGGAGCCGGCCCATCGCCAGTGCGAGACCCACGCGCGCACAGCCTTTGAGGTCAGCGATCGCAGTCGGCACGATGTCGACGGTGCTGTCGGGGTCGTCGACCCAGTCCACCGGCACCTCCGCGATACGCAGACCGATCTGTTCGGCGAGGACCAGCAGTTCGGTGTCGAAGAACCAGCCGGTGTCGGCGACGAACGGCAGCAGTTCGCGCGCGATGTCGGTGCGCATGGCCTTGAACCCGCACTGCGCGTCGGAGAACCTGGCGCCCATCGCGGTCCGCAGCATCAGGTTGTACGAGCGGGAGATGAACTCGCGCTTGGGTCCCCGGACGACGCGTGCGGACCGGCTGAGGCGCGTCCCGATCGCGATGTCGGAATGCCGCGAGACGAGCGGGGCGATGAGCGGCATGAGTGCGTTGAGATCGGTCGACAGGTCGACGTCGCAGTAGGCGACGATCTCGGCGTCACTGTGCTGCCACACCGCGCTCAGCGCACGGCCGCGTCCCTTCTGCTCCAGGTGGACGACCCGCACGCCGTCGAGCTCGCCCGCCAGTGCGACGGCGATGGCGAGCGTGTCGTCGGTGCTCGCG
Organism: Gordonia sp. PvP123; assembly: GCF_040547295.1. Classification (NCBI taxonomy): domain Bacteria; kingdom Bacillati; phylum Actinomycetota; class Actinomycetes; order Mycobacteriales; family Gordoniaceae; genus Gordonia; species Gordonia sp. PvP123. The sequence goes on from NZ_JBEPPN010000003.1 coordinate 548,061, forward strand.
TTGTCGGCGACGGTGACCCGCGAAGCGTAGGGCACGTGGAGGCGCAGGTGGTCGGCGAGGCGACGCACCGACGCGGCGATGTCGGCCTGTTCGTTGTAGACGGGGACCACGATGTCGAGTACCGGATTCGGCGTGGAACTGTCGGTCAGTGTGTAGTTCTGCGCCGTGGCGCCCGGCGGTGCTTCTGGGATCATGTGGATCACTGTCGGATCCCAGCCTCGGGTCACTCTGCGTACGACCTGCCAGGTTCCTGTGAACGCACACCCGGTGTGACCGGGGCGTGTGGACGGAGAACGCGGCGTGTCCGGGGGCGCCACTACATTGGGGCGCATGGCCGCAACCCTCGCCCCGGACCAGCTGACCGCCGCCAACCGCGTCATCACCAGCCTGGCCGGCGAGGGCGCCGCGCTGCGTGACGACCAGCTCCGGGCCGTGACCGCGCTGGCCGGCCGCCCCGCCGATCCCACCGAACGCGGTGCGCGCGTCCTGGTGGTCCAGGCGACGGGGTGGGGCAAATCGGCGGTCTACTGGTCGGCGACCGCGATCATCCGGGCGGGCGGCGGTGGGCCGACCCTCATCGTGTCGCCGCTGCTGTCCCTCATGCGCGACCAGGTCGCGGCCGCCGCCCGCGGTGGGTTGTCGGCGGCGACGCTCAACTCGTCCAACGTCGACGAGTGGTCGACGATCGAGGCACAGTTGCGCGCGGGCGACCTCGACGTCCTGCTCGTGTCGCCGGAGCGGCTCGCGAACCCGGGATTCGGCCGCCGGGTCCTCGATGCCCTCGCCGGCAACCTGGGACTACTCGTCATCGACGAGGCGCACGCCGTCTCCGACTGGGGTCACGACTTCCGCCCCGACTACCGTCGCGTCGCCGACGTGTTGCGCACCGTCAACCCGACGACACCGGTCCTGGCCACCACCGCCACCGCCAACGCCCGTGTCACCGAGGACGTCGCCGCCCAGCTCGACGCCGGTACCGCAGGGGAGCCCACCCTCGTCCTCCGCGGGCCGCTGGCGCGAAAGTCTCTGCATCTCAACGTTCTCGACGGACTGTCCCCGGTCCAGCGGTACGGGTGGGTGGCGCAGTCGCTGCCGGCGCTGCCGGGATCGGGCATCGTGTACGTGCTGACCGTCGCCGATGCCGACCGCCTCGTCGAGGCCATCCGTGCGGTCCACGGCGACGCCGTCGCGGTGGCGGCCTACACCGGCCAGCTCGACGCCGACCGCCGCCACGAACTCGAAGACGCGTTGCTGCGCAACGAGGTCAAGGCGCTGGTCGCGACGTCGGCGCTCGGAATGGGTTACGACAAACCAGATCTCGGCTTCGTGGTGCATGTCGGGTCACCACCGTCGCCGGTCTCCTACTACCAGCAGGTCGGCCGTGCCGGACGCGCCCTCGACGATGCCGTCGTGATGCTGCTGGCGTCGCAGACCGACGACCGGATCTGGGACCACTTCGCCACCGCGACGATTCCCGACCCGGACAAGATGCGTGATCTGCTCGCCGCGCTCGAGTCCGCGGACGAGCCGCAGTCGGTGGTTCAGCTCGAGGCCGCGACCCGATTCCGCCGCACCCGGATCGAGTTGATGCTCAAGCAGCTGGCGGTGGACGGCGTGACCGACCGGACCCCCGACGGGTGGGTCGTCACCGGCAAGCCCTGGACCTACGACGCCGCGCACTACGACGGCATCCTCGCCGTGCGCCGGCGCGAGGCCGACATCATGCGCGCATACATCGCGGGGCGCACCTGCCTGATGCGGCTGCTGACCGAATCGCTCGACGACCCGCAGGCCGCGGACTGCGGGCGCTGCTCGGTCTGCCGGCGCGCCCTCAGCGACGGTCTCACCGACACCGTCGACGACGAGACCGTGCGCACCGTGACCTCCACGCTGCGCCGCAAGGCCCAGACCCTGGACCCCCGAAAGATGTGGCCCGGCGGCGAATTCGGCCGTCGCGGACGGATTCCCGCGGACCTGCTGGCCGCGCCGGGACGCGTCCTGGCGCACGCCGACGCCCCCGAGTGGGTCGAGGTGCTCGCCGCCGCACGCAACGGAAACGAGCGTGCGGTCGCCGAACTGGGCGACGCCGCGGTCGCCACGCTGGCCGCGTGGGTGCGCGACACCGGCGTCCGCGCCGACCTCATCGTGTCCCTGCGTCTGACCGGCACCACGCTCGCCGAGACCCTGGCCGACCACCTGCGGACGGTCGGGAAACGCGAGGGCGGCAGCTTCCCCGTGCGGATGGGTGATCCACCCACCGACGCGACCGGCGCGGTCGAGGCCGCCTACTGGCGGGACCATCTCGGCGACCCGCCGGAGGTCGCGGGCCGCAACGTCATGCTCGTGGTCGACGCCAACAGTTCGGGCTGGCCGATCACCCTGGCCGCCGCCGCCCTTCGTGAGGCGGGCGCGACCGCGGTACTACCACTCCTCATCCACCGGACGGTGTGAACCCTCCGCAAACCCACCCTTTTTCGGCAAATCCACCACCCTGTGTGGACTGGTCCCCAGGAGTTGGACTGAAAATCAGTTTCGACTACCCGGGGAGAGTTGTATGCATCCACGTAGTTCGTTGTCGGTGGAGCAGCGTGAGCGGGCGGTAGCC